>CAIVEI010000043.1 GCA_903904835.1 uncultured Schlesneria sp.
CCAATTCCATTGGAAACGTTTGGTGGGCCTCGAAGACTCGACCGACCCTACCTGGATCTCACACCCATCGTTACCAGGGTGTTTCCATCAGGTTGACGATTTTTCGGGCCATGCCTTGCATCGCCTGGTCAAGCGCCGTTGCGAGCGATTGACCAAGCTCGGGGGCAAATTCGGCTTGAGCTGTCATCGGAATCGCGTCGGGAGAAAGGGGCAACTCTTCTTGTGCAAGGATGTTACCTGTACGGATATCTTCCCACTTGACCTGCACCATCAGCGAGATCTGGAGTTCTCGAGGATCGTCCTGGGCTGTTTCACCCAGCACATCTTTGCGAAAGGCGACGATCTTACCAGTCAGTTTCGTATCCGCTTCAAGGCCCTTCGCCAGTCGATACTGAGCACGTTTGGTAATTTCTTTTTGAACGTATTCGGTCAGTTGAAACTCGATACCTCGCCGATTTGTTGTATTCTCAAAGATCGGCACGGCCACGGATTTGATGTCCGTTCGAAAGTCGTTTCCCACAGTGTAACCGCACCCTGAGAGTGACGCGATCATGATCAGTAAACAGACGCGTCTGCCAATTGACAGGGGATCGATTGATCGTTGGCCATTTTTACGAATGACCTTACCGTGTTGAATCAAGTCATTCTGTGAACCGACAGAGTTTCTGCAAACAGCGCCCTGACGTGCGCGGTTATCGCTTTGCAGATTAAGTTTGTCGGTTTTCATTTTTCGACTTTACAAACATTACAGACGCGCACGGCCAGGAGCTTTGGAATTCAATTCTTTTGCTTCGGATTCAGAGCCGGGTGGAAGTCGATCGGGACTTCCTTCGTCTCCATACCAACCACGTCGGCGTTTAGGAGGATTCACCGGTTCGTCTTTCGGCGTCGGTTCGGACTTTTTCAACGACTCCTCTGGCTCGGCGTCATTGGACTCTTCGATTTGTTTTGGCTGCCTGTTGTCGTCTTTGGAATTCGTCTTTGGGCTGGCGTTGGATTTGTCGCGTGGAGTACCCACAAGCGGATTTTTTACTTTGAATTCATATGCAGGCAATTTTGGCGTAATTGCATCCAGGATCGACGTTTTCTTCGGATCGACAGGAGCCAGGAAGACTGCACCACTGGCGTATTGCGGTCCGAGTTCAACCAGCTTGGCATGGGCCTTCTTCGCGTATTGCGACTTGGGGTATTTGGCAATTGTCTGATGGCAATAGATTGCCGCAGCCCGTTTGTTTCCTTTTCTCAACCAGAAATTGACCTGGGAGTAGGTTTCCAGGGCTTTGGAGTCCTCGATATGTGCCAGTTCCTCTTGAAGGCGCCCTTTCTCCGGAATGCCGGGATACAGCCGCAACGTGGCTTCTTTCAGTTTTTGAGCCTCGTCAAGTGTCCGACTTTCGTAGTCTGGCCCCTGATAAGACATCAGCTTCACGTGCGAACCTAGCAAGAATGCGTTCTGTACGTGAGGGCTATTAGGAAACGTTTCCCGCAACATCTGAAAATATCGATCGGATTCAACATAGCTACCGATTCTCGCATAGTAACTGGCGACCAGCATCATGGAGTCATCGGCTAAAGGTCCGGTCGGATCATTCATCCAAACTGCGGTTAATGCGGCAACACCGTTTCCGGGTGTGTCGAATAGCGGTTCTTTTTTGTTCGTGAAATTTGGCTGAAAGAGCGGCCTTGATTTCGGAAGTGCAGGGGGTTCTTCCGAAGGGAGTTTCTTTTCAGGATCGTCAAAGTTGACCTGGTGGATTTCGCCCAGTTTGACCACTTCGGGGAAATCGAGCCACAGTCGGCCAAGCTTGAACATTCTCTCGCTGACGACATTCAAATGCCGTGTCGAGGGGTACTCTTTAAGGAGGACGGCGTAAACATCATGTGCTCGCGAATAGTTGTCTTGTTGCCAGGCTGATTCAGCCTCCATGAACAATGCGTCTTCGCGTATTTCGCTCTTTTTGAACTGCTTCGCGACCTTCTTGAATGCCTTCTGCGCCTCGAGATATTTTTCGTCTTTGTAGAGGTCGGTTGCGGCAAGGTATTCATCAGTCCCTGGCAATGGCTTCAGCGACTTTCCTGACAACGAGTTATTAGCAACCCGGTCTTCTTCCTCTTTCTTTTTGAAGAAGTTCCTTAATGATCGTTCATTAGGGCCTTGAACCCGATCAATGCTGGGATAGTTATCCTTTAGCAACGCGGACCGCTCAAGGGGTATTGAGCACCCGGCAACCGAATGCAACATCAACGCACCATAGACCAACGGTCCGTGCATCCATGCAATCTGGCGTATCGTTTTATTGCCCATGGTCATCCATGACCGAGACAAAGCCGGTCGGCTTGGTTAGTGCTCTAGGTATTTCAACATTTTGGGGCGTTTGCCCATGACATTACAAATCGCAGCAGTCGTGACGTGTTTCACTTCTTTCAACTGACCTGGCGTCAGGTTCAGTCGCTTCCAGGCTTGTTCGCTCTCACTTGATAGCAACCGCAATGCAGCGGCTGTTCCGGCATGTATTGAAATTTGCGTGTAGTCTTCTCGCTGGCAATCGGGGCAGATCAGCCCCCCTTCAGTCACCCAAAATCCAAACGTTCGTCCTTCAGTGAGCTCAATGCCGCACGCGGCACAATTTTCAAAATCGGGTAGTTGTCCAAGTTCTCGCAATAAAACAAGTTCAAATCGAATCACGCCGAGCAGCTTGGTTTCCGAGGCTCCAAACATCGTCAGAGCTTCTTGCGCGGCCGTGTATAAAATCGGGTGCGGGTCGTAATCTTCAGTCAGTGATAAAAGTAGTTCGGCCAGATAGTAGCCTGCATAAAGACATGTCAAATCCCGTTCTTGTGGATGGAACCGCGAAACGAGTTTTGCTTCTGTGAGTAGATCGAGTCCAGATGTGTGCTTGCGTAAGAACACTATCTGACAAGTCGAGAGAAGGTCAAGAGAGGATTCGAAAGGCCCTTTTAATCTTCGCCCACCTTTCGCCAACGCCGAAATCTTGCCAAATTCGCGCGTAAAAACGACCACGATCCGGCTGGTTTCGCTGAAGTCGGTGACTCGCAGCATCAGACCTTCCGATTTTTCGGACGACAAGATGGGTCTCCAGTTCTAGTCCGTTGTCCACTCGAAATACTCGGGTGCCATTGGATGGTCGTCTTCGGTCACCCAGTGCTCTTCGATTGCCTCGAAAACAGGGAAGACACTGCTCGGAGAAGACTCCGATGCAGTGGCACACAACCCAAACCTTTATCCTTAAAGACACACGAGCCTCATTCACCCTCTGAGGTTGCCTGACCATTTAATTGCTTCCTGGCGTCTGTCGCGGGAATGCCGACGACTGGCAAGGGATCGCGTGCCGGACGGGCGTCATCGTCCAGTGCCAATCGCTCAAGTGGCATCCGATCAACCTCCTGACGCAACAACAGGTAAATCACCGTTGCGGCGGACCAGAAAAAACTGATGCCGACTCCTGACAAAACGATGTGAGAAAGTTGTGTCAGGGGGAACAAAAGTGAACTTTGGGCCAGTTCTGCTCCACGACCGAATCCCGAGCATGACATTGCACACATGATGGCGGTTTCGATGAACAGATTCGCCACCGACATCAGAATGCTCCCGACAAACAGGCTGATCAGCCCAAACCCAAAAGCGTGCCATGGGCGACCTGTCAGACAACTGTAGGCTCGACTTAACGCTCCAAAACTGTCGCAATCATCCGTTGCTACGGCGGCAACCATAAGCGGCCAGCCGATGGTGGACACCAGCAGCAAAAATGCGATTGCGAATCCAAGGATCATGACAACGGGCGAAGCGATCGTCAGCCACAGCAATCCCAAAAATGGCAATTTCCCGACGAACCCGATTCCAGCAATCAGCAGTCCGATGATCAGAGCCGTAAAGAGTGGAATCAGGGGAGCACTGGCGGATGCTCGAAACCGTACAAGACCATATTGAATGGCACTGTGAACGCTCGATTCGTCGTTGCCAACAAACAACGTTGCCGAACGTCGGCAAAGTATCGTTCCGGCCAGCGACCAGATTCCCAATGCCAGCAGAATCTGGACCAGTTGGGCGAATCGTTCATTCCCACCCTCGGTTGAACCCAGCATCAAAGATGCGGGATACACCAGGGAAGTCCAGGGAAGCAGGAATGTCTCGTACGTACAGAATTCGGCTTTGGCAACGGAATTGATTGGTTGTAACCAGCGTTCCAGGGTATTGCTGAGCGAATTAGCCGACTGTGTGATCGGTCTTTGATAACCGACAAGCCACGAGGAAACGGAGATCATGACAGAAGCGATCGCAGCGATCGCCACCGATGCGGGCGAAAGTGCGATGGCCGCTGTGTCAAACAAACGAAGGACAGGGAACTGACGTCTCAATGAGGATCGATCTGACGAAGTCGCATCTGGCATTCACAATCCCTTTTGTCACTCGGCTTTGCGAAGCATTTGAGTGAAATAATCAAGTACACCCTGTGTGTCGACTTCCAGCAACGCATCAACGTTATTGTGCCAGGCGGGTCGTTGTCGACGGTCAAAAACCGTCATTCCACGCGTCAACAGACCTTCCGTTTCCACGTCGATTGATAACGTTGTCCGTTTGAACAATCGGGGTTGCGAGATAGCGGCGAGCGCCGTGACTTCGGCCAGCCAGATCCCTTCCACGCCAAGATGCTGCCGATGTGCCCGTAATGAAAACGGGAGCAGGTGTCTCAGCAATCCTCCGTAGCGAGTCGATTCGGACAGCCCCAACCGGTCGAGTTGATCGAATGTCAACATCGCTCGATGACTGACATCACGAGGAACAACCGATTTCATGGTCGGTGATTTCAGCACGACTCGCGCCGCTTCGGGGTGATGGAACACGTTGAATTCCGCAACGGCCGTGACGTCTCCCTCGCTCGCAACCGTTCCAGCGAGGCAGACAAGACTACGAAGGCCACCCAGAAATCCAGCGTCCCGATCGGCAGCCAATGCTACGTTGCTGAGAGGTCCAAGTGTTAATAACGTGATTTCGTCGGGGAATTCGCGTACCAATTCCGTCATCAGTTTTGCGGCATCACGCGGATGATGCAGATCAGCTACAGCGACAGGCCACTCACCAAGTCCTTCCTGTCCGTGCAGCAATCGTTGTTGAACCATCCATTCAGAGGACGAAACAAAAGACTCGAACGCTGCCATTCGTTGCGACGCTTCAGGCTGTCCGATTCGGGGCCATTTGGGTGGATCAAGTGCCTCGAGCAATGCCTGCAGATTTCGTCCTGCCTGAACTGAAGAAACCGCACCGCCTACAGCGGTCAGTGCGATGACATCCAAGTCAGGATCAGCCAGCGCCATCGCGATCGCCAAGGCATCGCCGATACCGGGGTCCGCATCAATGATCAGTTTCTGTGGCATAAAAGATTTCTCAAGCCGTTTTGCACATCCCGCTAGATCGTAGGCCGTCACGGCAAAGCGTTCAATCCCTTTGTGCGTGGTTCATCGAGAACCCAGATATTGAACACGTAACAGAACGCACAGGTGGCACGCAACACAGATGCCAATCAATAACGTGTCAAACATGGCTGTGAAAATTATGCTCGTTGGCCCCCCAAGACGAATAATCGATGCGATTAAACAAATGATGAAAAACACGCCAAAAGCCATTCCGATTCCTAGCGCGACTGCTCCCCAGCGAACGTAAAGTGCCGCGGCAGCCGCAAAATGCGGGATTAACGCAAACAAAAGTAGCCATAGCCAACCGTCATCAACATTGCGGACAAAATTCCAGAGTTCGGCACGCCCGGCGGCGGTGCAGAGAGCGAAAAAGAGCTTGATGATCGGACCGGGAAGCCAGCCCAGCAAAGCACCTAAAAACTTGTAGTAGACCATGATATTTGATGAATGAGGCAACATCATTAATGACGTCAGTGTTTGGCCTCGAATCTCGTCATGCAGCGAACGAGACAGTACCAGTGCCGCATCAACGGCGATAAAAAACGACATCCAAAACAGGCAGCCGTCAACGTATTCGTCTTGCTGGGGAAATTCTTGTACAAACTCGTAGGCCAACACAATCAATGACATGCCACCATAAATTGCGATCCGAATCAGAATCATCCCGATTCCACCCGAAACGAAATAGAAATCTTTCCAGATGAACGGATTTATCTGGGGTCGACCAGCATGGAAACGAAAGAACGCGCGACGTTCGGACACCATTCCACGTGAGGCGGCTTCCGTCGACGGGCTTCGAGCGGTCACACCGAAAAGCAACAGCGAAAGTCCCGCGAAGATCATCCCGGCGGTCGCGTTACTGATGACTTGGATACTTAAAGGGGATTGATTGAATCCGGTTGACAGGATGTCGGAAAGTTGAAGAAGAATGCTCATGCTTCCGAGCGAAAGCTCGTTAAAAATCTCTTTGGCCACGTATGGCACAACAAAATACAGCGCCAACCCGATGACTACCCATCCTGACGCTTTTCTGCTGCTTGGCGCCAGAGTTGAACAGAACAATCCAAGCCCGGCGAGAAAGACCATATAAGCTAACAACGCGACAGAGACTGCCGAGATTTGCAGGCTGGAGACGCCCCCCATCGTGACGGCCAATTGCATCAGCGGGTATTGCACGGCAATCAGCAACAGGGCTTGTATCAATCGACCGCCCGATTTTCCCAGCAAAATCCCCAGCGGACTGATCCCTGCCATCAACATCAACCCAAGTGTGTCTTCTTCTTTTTCTTCCGTGATCGGGGTTGAAAAGAGTCCGAATCCCATGAGTGTCATGAAAAGGACATCAAGGTATGCAATCCCTTCGAAGAACCGCAGACCAGGTGCTCCGAATTGGTCTAAAGTGACCAAGGTCATGTACAGCGCAAAATAGATAGCAACAATCAAGCCCAGTCGAGTTAAATGCGTCGGCCAGGATCGGGCATCAATTCTGAGCGATCGTTCCAGCAGCGCAAAAACTCCGTTTAACATTCAACGATTCCGTTCGATTGAAATAGTTAATGCTCACTCGGCGGATTTGGGAATCAGCCTTCGACCGAAAGATCCTGACGTGCGATCTGTTTTTTTGTAAGTGTCAGCAGATGCTTCGGGATCAACCGCCTTGCTGCTGATCAGCGTCTGGATCAGCTTACCAATTTGCTGGTGTGCAGCACGAGTCTGGTTGATCACCAGAACGGCTTGTTCACCCTTGTTGCCCTTGGCGTCTGGCGGTAACGGTTCGGCTCTAATTTTGAGAATCGTTCCTACGGCATCTGGTCGATCTTCTGACTTCCATGTCTCTGTCATAATTAGATCCGGCAACTCTCTTTCCACATCCATAGCCATGTCATAAGACAACCGGTAATAGCCTGTGATGACTTGATCGGGATTGGGACTGGGGGTAACCCGAAGTTTTGAAGTCTTCAATGCCGTACGGTAGTTTTCCAAGAGTTGCAGTACCTCGTCCAGGGCTGTTTCCGTGTGCCTGACAACAAGAATGTCATGCCGGGGCATATCAATGATGCCGCCTCGCTCGTCATTTGGTCGCCATTTCGCGCGTGTCTGGCTCAGGATTGCCTCTTTCAATGCGATTGCCTCGTCGCGATCGGCGGACAGATCACGAACGTCGTAGACTGCGGTCTTTTGAAATTCACCAGCCGCATCGCTGTTTGTAATCCACAGAACGTCGTCACGCAGATACCAGCTCAGGCCCATGTTCGAGAGTAAGCTTCGCAGGACCGCATGCAGTTTCTGATCAGCCAGCTTCAACGTGACCGGTGTTCTTTCCCGAACGGCACCTTTGGCGAGAGCGACTCGATCAAGTCGAATGCTGATCTGTGACAATCGAGAGAGATCCTGGGCAGCGACGACGAGTGGCGTCTCATGAAAATCGACGTCGATCTTCTGTTCCAGTGCCGCTCGCAGCCCATCGTGTCGTGGTGTATCGAGCGTAAACGTGCGTCGTGCAGGCTTGCGAATCGCCACAAGTAACCCCGCAATTTCCCGATGGACGTCGTCTGTCTGACGAATGAAGACAACGTCACCGAGCAGAACGGCGGTTCCAAATTCATCGCCTCCATGCACCGTCTTCCAACGCCCGCCGCTGCAGCGTTTGATCGCGGTGAGCAAGTCCTGCGGTGTATACCCCAGGTCGAAAAGATCTCCGAGATTATACGCAACCGAACTATCATGCTTCAGATATTCTTCGCGAGACGTGATGATCAAGGAATTGTCATGCTCGTACCATGCCAGTCCGAGTTGCTCTAATCGACTCAGTAATAAGTAGAGCGGTGCATCGTTCAGTTCTTCAGTGACAGGCTCGGTATCCAGCAGTTTGACATTGGACAAGGCTTTGTAATCGACAAGGACGTTGATCTTCTGATCTTGCTGAAGCCAGGTAATGACTTTCTTCAGCGGGTCACCGTTAAATTTGACTGTCACTTTTGCCGCTAGCTGAGGTGTGACGAGTGTCGCAGGGTCAACCGTTTTTGGTTCGTTCGGGATCTTGATCGGTCCCGTAACAGCCGGTTCTTTGTCACGTTGGATCGGTGCGACAACCGGTTGCCCGAACAGAATCGGAGTCTGACTCAGAGTGAGTACTGCCAGTATTAAGGTGATTTTCACGGTGTTCAATCCCTGTTGAAAGAGGGTTAATTGACTGCAAGTCGCGATGCAAAACGACATTTATTACTTCGATGGAACCGCAAAAAAACCACCGCCAAAACCGCCGCCGCCCATGCCACCACCACCCATTCCGCCCATGCCACCGCCTCCCATGCCTCCGCCGATACCGCCAGCATGTGGTTCAACGGCGTCACCGAATTGGACCTTGTTGATGAGCTTGGCGATCGCGTCGTGGGTTTCACGAGACTGGCGAATGATTAAGACCGAATTCGGAATGACGACCGTTTCGGGAACAACAGGGTTCGGCTTCGGAACGGGATCGGGAGAATGAGCTTTGACCAATTCCGATTTCGACGCCACCGTGCGAATCGTGCCGTTGGCATCGGGTCGCGTGGCTGACCTCCATGTTTCAGGTTGAATCAACTCGGGGAGAAGTTTTTCGAGATTGTTCGCAATATCCTTCTGCATTCGGTAATAGCGAGTGATCAATTCCTTGGGATCCGCTTCCGCGTTTTCGCGAGGTTTTGAAATCCGCAGCGCCGTCCGGTAGCTTTCCAGCAGTTTTGCCGTATCGTCCAGTGTCCGCTCGGTATTTCGAACCACCAGCACTCCAGGCTTCGGCGAAATCATCGCCCCACCTTCACCATCATCGTCGGCCCATTTGCTTCGTGTCTGCGTCCGGATCGCATTCATCAATCCCGACGATTCCTTTTGATTACGACAAAGATCGCGGGTGTCGAAGACCGCCGTCTTATGAAGCTCATCCGCTTTTTCTTGAGTCGTGATCTCCAAAACTCCGTCGCGGAAAACCCATGTCAGTTGAAGCTTCAGCAAGAGTGCGCGAAGAATGGAATTGAGCGGACGGTCGGTCATTTTCAGTGAAACCGGCGATCGTTCAGAAATACCTGCATCGTGCAATGCGCCGACATCCAGGCGGATATCCACCTCGACCTGTCCTACAAGTTCATTGATCGACTGGTTCAACGGTATCTCGTCAAATTCGATGCTGAGTGGTTCGTTCAGTTTTTGACGTAGAATGTCGTGTTGTGGTGGATCGACCGCGAACGTCTGTCGGCCATGATGTCGGATTGCCGCAAGCAAGCCAGCGACCTGCTGATGCCCGGAATCGGTTTGGCGGACGAATAAGACATCTCCCAGCAGAACAGTAGCCCCACCTTCGCCATCATCGTCTTCCCATTTCAGTCCTGTCGTACTTCGAATGGCTCCGAGTATGGCTTGAGATTTGTAACCATTGTCAAAGAGGTCACCTAAATTATAGGGGTTCGTTGTTAAATGTTCGTCCGCCGTAGCACGCGAAGTGATAAACAGTGTTTCGTCCTCGAAATACCAAACCAAGCTGTTCATGCTCTCTAATCGATTGAGCAGCAAATAAAGCGGTGCGTCGTCGGAAAGATCGGTGATGGGTTCACCCGCCAGAATCCCCGCATCAGCCAAGGCCGGGTAATCGATCAGGACGTTGATCTGTTGTTTTTCCTGCAACCATTTCGCAATGTCGCGAATCGGCTTTTCCTCGAAGCTCACCGTGACATTGGCCGACAATGCGGGAGGAACCAAAGTCGCCGGATCGATGGTCTTTGGCTCATCGGGAATCTCAATCAACAGGCTCGGCGGTTTTTCACCTTCAGCGAGCAGTGGCTTGCGAGGTTCCTGTTCTGCGAACGCACCAGAGCTCTCTTCGCCATTTCCAAATTGTCCAAGTGCCTGTGGCGGCATCGCAATGCAGAACAGGATCAAGCAGGCTCCAACAGTCAGCGAGCATAAAGACCGACGAAACCAGAAGGATTTCATATCTGCCTCGGCTTTTAAAAGTTCATTTGCGAGCTAGCGCCCGCATTTGATTTGAGTTTTTGGGTTTATCGAGATTGGCCGAAAAAACGTGTCGAGAATTGGATTCACGCATCTGCGTCACGATTCGAGTTGGGTCTGATTGTCTTTAGTTGTCCGACAGCTTAGCTGTCGCACTAGCCCGAATGCACCACGTATTTCGGTACATTACGAAAAAGTTGTCTGAAAGTTGCTCAAAGAATTCCGTCGAAAATGCCTGCCAGACGAGCCTCTCGGCTGACATCCAGTTACAATCCTCACCGCTTCCAAATAACTTCATTTCAAACGAGAGATTCCTCATGCGCTCATTTCGTTTTTTCGGGCTGATACTGTCGTTGCTCGCCGCTTCGGTGTGCGGGCTGTTTGCCGAAGATAATTCATCGGTTCACACCGGACGGCCACGCAAAGTTCTGATCGGTGACTATTCGGCGAAAGCACTCGCGCTGGTCAACGAAAAGGGCGATATCGAATGGCAAACGCCGATTCGAAATATCCACGATGCGGCAAAGCTTCCCAACGGAAATATTTTGTTTCAGACCGACTGGACCGAGATCGTCGAAATGGCACCAGACCACAAAATTGTCTGGAAGTATGACGCTGCCAAGCAGAATGGAAACGAGGGAAAGCGGGTTGAAGTTCACGCGTTTCAAAGGCTCGCCAATGGTCACACGATGATCGTGGAAAGCGGACCGGCTCGCATCATTGAAGTCGATGCCGAAGGCAAGATTCATAAGCAGGTTCCATTAAAAGTTGAACACACTAATCCCCATACCGATACGCGACTGGTTCGTAAGCTGGAAAACGGCAACTATCTTGTGGCTCATGAAGGGGACAACAAAGTCGTCCGTGAATATGACGGCGACGGCAAGATCGTCTGGGAATACAAAACCGGAACGAAAGTTTATTCGGCGATTCGTCTGAAAAATGGCAATACTCTGATCGGCATGGGAGATGGACATCGAGTGATCGAAGTCAATAAGGAGGGCAAGACCGTCTGGTCAGTCGAAGAAAAAGAGCTTCCCGGAATTACGCTCGCCTGGGTGACGATGGTCGAACGCCTTTCAAACGGCAATACGTTGATCGTGAACTGCCACGGCGGTGAGAACAATCCTCAACTTGTTGAAGTCGATTCCGACAAAAAGGTTGTCTGGACATTCAAGGATTTTCGGCGATTTGGAAATAGCCTGCCTGTGGCTCGGATTGTCGAGTAGTTAACGGGAAGGGGAGGCTGACCTGATGAAACGACGTGAAGGGAGGATGGTTGCGGTATTGGGGACGAAGTGCTTTTGAAACAGAAAGTACTGAAAAAAGGGGTGGCACGGTTTTACCATTTTCGGTAAGGCCGTGCACTTCGGATACGTTATCCATCGATGAAGACACGGCCTTGTCGAAGACTCCAAAACCGTGGCATCCCGAGTTTCGCCAGTGTGTCAGGTTGCGAGCAAAACTCTCATCGTTAATGCGACTTTTCAGGAGATTCATCAAATGGCATCAGGTTCCAATAAAACAATCGTCGTCACCGGGGCGACTCGCGGATGTGGACGTGCGATGACCGAGCGATTTATTGAAGCGGGGCACGTTGTTGTTGGATGCGGACGCATCGCAACGTCAGTTCATGAAGTGAATGCGATTTTCGGCAAACCTCATCGGTTTGATACGGTCGATGTCTCAGACGATCGACAAGTTGAAGAATGGGCCAAGTCCGTCATCGACTCTGGCCTTGTGCCGGATCTGATCGTCAACAATGCGGCGATTATTAACCGGAATGCTCCTTTGTGGCAGATTACCGCCGAGGAGTTTCAGCAGATCGTTGACGTCAATATTGTCGGCACGGCGAATGTCATTCGGCATTTTGTTCCCGCAATGATCGAGCGGGGCCAAGGCACGATTGTAAATTTCAGCAGCGGCTGGGGGCGTTCAACCTCGCCCGAAGTTGCTCCCTACTGTGCCACGAAATATGCCATTGAAGGATTGTCACAGGCTCTTGCTCAGGAACTTCCCTCCGGAATGGTCGCGGTTGCGCTCAATCCGGGGATTATCAATACCGAAATGCTTCAGTCTTGCTGGGCTGACGGAGCGGCACAGTATCCGTCACCTGAACGGTGGAGTCGAGTTGCCGCCCCATACATCTTGAGCATTTCCCCCAAGGATAATGGTCGTCCGTTGACAGTGCCACTGTAGTATCAGTTGCGACGGAAAATGCAGAAAGCACACGCAATCGCGTGTGCTTTCTCGACGTCATCTTAAAGCTCAATCGGCTTTTTGAGCGGCTTCAATCACCTGAATCACTTCATGAAGAAGTCCGTTGGTCCACGAAGCGTGTAATACGGGTACTGAACCATTCCTGCCGGCACGCCTTGCTGTGGATAGACCATATTTTGTGGCCAGTCGTATTGGTAAGTTTGGACATGCGTTGGCATTCCGTTTCGGTATCCACATCCACGACCACAACGTCGGCATCCGTCCTGGGGGCAAGCGCTTCCATCTTGACAGGCTGGACAACCTGACGCATCGACTGTGTAGGCCTGCTTTCCTGGTGGATAGCAACCTTCGGGGCCCTGGTAAAAGCCCCCTTCGTAACCGTAATTGTGATCCGCCGCGCTGGCGAGCGGCTTGAAATCATGATGATCGTGTGAGCCTAAATAGGGCTTTTTCATCAAATCCCCATACCCAGGCGCTGATCCTATGATTGGACCGCTACTGTCCGGTGCCTGACCGCGAACGGTCGGGTTGGTCATTGAACAGCCAATTGAGCAACTGACAGCGACCAATGCCACCAGACTTAAAACTCCGCGAAATTGCATATTGTCTCTCCGTCCGTAGAGGCTGACGATGCCACTTCGCCGTTGAACGAAGCGTACTTCCATTGCAGATCTATCGGCGTTTCTCCCATCAAAGTACGGAGATTCCTCAAAGAAGTACCAATTGGAATCTCAAGTACGACTACCCGTTCTTGCAGAAATCCCCTAAACGGAGTATTTTAACAAACGATTTCGTATCGCGGCAAAACGCTTTGAAGTCCGATCTGACCCGGACGTTTTGCCCGTGATCACCCAGATCAAAGGAGTGACAGGGAGTGTTCGTCGCCGTCTCATCACAGTGTTTTTCCGATGTCAATTTCGCCGCCGCCTGCCAGAACGCGGCCGACTTGGGTTACGATAAGATCGAACTTTGGCTGAATGAAGCTAGCGATCACCTGAAACCCTCGCAGATCGTTGCATCACCCACGAAGTTTTTTCAACTCTATCGCGAGACCACTCGCCTGACCCCGGTCGCTTTCAACTTGCAAGAGGACGTCCAATTGGACGTATTTGAGGACCTCTGCAAAGTCTCGAAAATGTTGAAAATTACCCAGATTACCATGCCGGCGGCCACGCTTGGCACACCTTTTAACGAGGAAATCGATCGTTTGCGAAGTCGACTGGCTGCGTCAAACTCTGCTGGAATCCGACTTTCGCTAAAAACGAAGACAGGACATTTGACGGAAGACCCGCAAACAGCTGTCGAACTATGTCAGGCAGTTCCAGGTCTGGGGCTGACACTTGATGTCAGTTATTACATCTGTGGGCGATATGCCGGACAAAGTTATGACCAAGTCTATCCGTATGTCTACCACACTCATTTGCGGGATACCACACCGAGTCAGGTGCAAGTTCCCGTTGGATTGGGCGAAGTTGACTACAGCAGAATCATCAGCCAATTACGCCGATTCAATTACAACCGAGCTCTCTCGGTGGAAATCCTTCCCGATTATCTTCAAGGGAACGATCGAGCATTGGAATTAAGAAAAATTCGAATGCTGCTCGAAACGCTGCTGTAAAAAGATAATCGATCGTCCGGCTATTGAGGAATCACGTCTCTTCGATTTGAGTGATCTCGAAGTTCGTGATTCCTCTTGGTGCCTGAAACTGAACGTGATCGCCCACTTTCTTGTGCATCAGTGCCGTCGCTAGTGGCGATGCGGTAAGGATTTTCATCACGTCGCTGGTGTAGTCTTCTTCACCAGGACCGACAAACTCGTACTGCTCAATCGAATTATCGCTGAGATCTTTTACGGTCACACGCGTTCCAAAGGTGACGACTCCTTTTGGAAGGCTGGACTTGTCCACGATGAAACAATCGGCAAGCGTGGATTTTAAAGAGTTAATCCTCGCCTGAAGCATTCCCTGGGCTTCCCGTTGCCCGTGGTATTCTGCATTTTCACGAAGGTCACCTTCCGCGCGCGCGTCAGCGATCGCTTGAGCAATCTTCGGCATCTCGATTTCTTCAAGCTGCCGAAGCTCTTCCTTCTTTTTGTCGTAGCCTTCTCGAGAGATTGGCTGTCGTTCCATCATCTATGTCCCAAACCGAAAATCATTGAAGTACGCTGAATTATACCAGCGCCAGAGCCAGTTACTATTAGATATCAGTCCAACTGCCCGACTTGGCACTGGAAAGGACCGCGTCGCAAATCTTTTGGGTTTCCAAAGCATCACGGAATGTTGGACCCACCGAAATACCTTTATCGACCCCTTCCAGGAAGTCGGCAACGTGATGAACAAAAGTGTGTTCATAGCCAATCTGAAGACCAGGAACCCACCAGTGGCTCATATAAGGGTGGTCGCCGTCGGTGACGTGGATTGATCGCCAGCCTCGAAGATTGCCTTGGTCTTTGTGGTCGAACCACTGGAGTCGGTGCAGATCATGCAGATCCCACTTGATCGAGGCGTGTTCGCCGTTGATCTCGAGCGTGTATAAAGCTTTGTGTCCACGTGCATAACGCGTCGATTCGAACAAGCCCAGCGAACCATTTCCAAATCGGCACAAGAACGCACAAGCATCGTCGATGCCAACCTTTTCGACCTTACCCGTCAAATTGTGCTTACGTTCTTTAATGAACGTCTCGGTCATTGCCGTGACGTTTTGGATGTTGCCGTTTAACCAGATGGCCGTGTCGATGCAATGTGCCAGCAAATCGCCGGTCACACCGCTTCCAGCGGCGGCGGCATCCAGTCGCCACAAGGCTGTGCCGCCCTGCGGAAGATCAGCTGAAATTGTCCAGTCCTGCAGAAAATTGGCTCGATAATGAAAAATCCGACCCAGTTTTCCCGAATCAATCAATTGCTTGGCGAATGTGACGGCAGGGACTCGACGATAGTTGTACCAGACCGTATTCAGGACTTTTGCCTTTTCGACTGCCTGACACATCGTTTCGCCTTGCGCCGTATCCATCGCAAGTGGCTTCTCACAGAGAATCATCTTTCCATTTGCAGCGGCAGCAATTGCAATGTCGTGGTGAAGATTGTTAGGGGTGCAGATATCAATCGCATCAATATCTTTTCGCTCGACAAGTTTCCGCCAATCCGTTTCGATCGATTCGTAACCCCAACGATCGGCAAATGATTTCACCTTCTCGGCATCGCGAGCGCAGACGGCCTTCAGTACCGGTTGATGATCGGTGTCAAAGAAGTGGTTTACTTTACGATACGCATTGGAGTGCGTTCGTCCCATGAATCCGTATCCAACCATGCCGATATTCAAAGGCTTCGCCATCTTCACTGTCTCCTGAATCTCTGAAGTTCATCTATTGCTTGCGGCTCATCATGACTGTCATTGGGCTCGACGAAGATTGGCCGATTCCAAGACGGGTAAGCATCATACGCGCAGTCCGATGTTACCTGCAAACGGACCGCAAAGACTTCTTTTCGATTTTGTCATCGGACACCAAATTTACGTATCCTGGTCACCCGTACATACGGGCCAATTCTCGTAGTTCATCAAGGACATCTTCGACATCGGGCACGACCGCCCCGCACACTCGGCCACCCCGATCACAGGCACCCAACCGTAAAAGATCTTCGTAGTCGTCAGACTCTTTCAATCGGAGATGTGCCCTGTGACCGATTGTCCGGTCGCGAATTTTATGCACATCCATGTGATGTTCAATCAGCCATGCTGTTCGTTGTGTGATGTGACCGTCAAGCGCTTCCAATCCGGCTTGAACGTGATTGTGTTTATCGAGTCCCTTACCAACGTCGTGCAGTAAAGCTGCAAGCTGGAATTCCTCATCATACGGAAGTTCTTCCCTGGCAAGAACATAGCACTGAAGAAGGTGGTATAAAACGTCCCCCTCAGGATGGTAGTGTTCATCCTGCATCACAGTTTCCAGGGGAATCAGAAGCGACCGATACACCTGGAAACGATCAATCGCCGCTTCTGCCGCTGCCAGTTCGTTTTCCAGGTCCGAATCGGGGTATTCATTTCGCAAGAATGCTTCATATTCAGCAAGTGTCGCTCGCTCCATCGCTTTTCCGGTGATTGAGCTTTTGAAAACAAAGCTTGCTTTGTCGGGCGAATACATCGTCAATTCAATTGGAAAGCGATCACGAATATGAATATGAGTGAAAACTCGTTCTTCGCCGAGCTTTCGAACTCGCTTCCGCTCAACGTCGTAGTCAATCCCTTCTGCGTCAAGACTGCTGGTCACGGCTTCGACGCTTGCGGCAAATACGTGGATATCGATATCCGACCCCTGTCGAATATGCCCAGTAAAGGTGCTCCCGATAATCTTGGGGCGACAATGAGCCAGCATTCGCATGATGCGTAGTGCTTCGACACGCATCTCGCGCAATCGGTCATAGCGAGAATTTCCCTCGAACAAATTTGCCATCCGTTGAATTTCATCGCGAATTTCAGCGTTGCTGGGAAGTTCAGAAGGTTTGAGCCAGCCTCGGCAAAGTCGTCGTGCCGCTTTCATCTTTGCTCGGAAATACTCGGTTTCGCTACGCGAGTACATCATACGAGCGGCTTCAACGATAATGCCGCGTCTCAGTTTTTCGTCACTCATTCGAGTCGTGTCGGTTTTTTGTGGCGATGAATTCGCATCGAGTTCATTCGCACGTGAAAATCGTCTATGCCACCGAGCCCATCAAGGCCGACACCGGGCTCTTCTGGCTGGCATCGATTCTAGCGCGCTACAGTTTCTCGTCAAGTTGCCAAACAATTCACGTTGACCCTGAAAACCGACTGGTGATACAAGGCGCTCGTTCGTTGGACGAATTTGGTCTGCATTGATTCGTTGCCAAGAAAAATCTCGGATCGGTTTGGGCAAAAGGGTATTTGCACATGCTTCAAAAATGGATTTGTAGCTGCGGTGTATTATTGGTCGTCACGGCCACCGCATTGTCTGACGAAACCCCAGCCGCACGGGGTGTGAAGAAGCAGCGTGTTTCGCCAAAACTTTTACGTGAAGCGATGGCGCTTCCGGAATATCGAGGGCAGCCTGCGCCAACATCTCCCCCACCGTCGCTTGAGCATTTGCAGCGCCTGTCCGAAAAGCTGAAGACGAACGGTGATACTGAAGGCAGCGAATTACTTCAACGATTTATGCAAGAACATCAGCGGCTCGCCAATCAATCGGCTCGCCTGGCCGAAAATCAGACTGCACTAAACGTTCGCTGCCAGGTCATCGAAGTTCAAACGGAAAAGCTTCCCGCGGATTCCATCCTGCACAACGGTTTGCCGGATCGCCAACATACAGACGCGTTCTGCAAAGAATTGAATCAGGCCGTATTGGCAAAACACGCTACTTATTTATTTGAACCTGTAACCCTTTTAACTCGGGTGAATGAAATCGGCCATTTCCATCAGGGGGACGAATTCTCATTCCCGTCGTCTGATGGAAGCCCAGCCAGCAAATTTCGGCGAACCGGCACGATCATTGAAGTGTTCGTCACACCTATCGAGCACGACAAGAACCGCCTTGAATTGGTTATCGAATTGATTGACCCAGTGTCAGTCCATGCCTCGAATGACTCGGATTCATCATTGAATACATCGGGCCATCGAAAGATGGAAGCAACGATTGAAGCGGTCATCGGCGAATCCACCGTTCAAACGATCCCTTCGGAAAGACCGGGACGTAAGATCTTTTGCATTACGAGAATCACTCCCAAGAAGTGACCAACACCTTCAGTTCAAGTTACGACTGTTCAAAAGTATCGGGAACGCAATTATGAAGTCGACAACGGGAGTAACGGTTCGACTGATGACATGGGTGATGGCCCTCTGCCCTCTCTCGCTCGCAGTTCTGTTTCACACCGGAATTCAGTCGATTCCTCTTTCCATTGAAGTTCCGCCCAAGCCAGCACTTGCCTTTCATCAATACGCAGTCGATCTGCGAAAGATTTCCGCATCGAGTGAAGCAAATGCGATCTTCGTGTTTCAAAATAAAGGATCTGAATCCGTTCGAATCAATTCACTCGTTCCAAGCTGCGGATGCTTGACGCCGTTGCTTCAGGGGGACCATGACAAGGTCATTCCCGCCGGGGAATTTGGTCGAGTGATCGTCCGGATGCAGCCCGCGAATTCCACGCCTGGACCGCACGAGTACACCGTCGCAGTCAAGTATTCCGACCCCGAACCCCGGGAAACGCAGCTCACACTGAAACTCGATATCCCGACAACGACATTGACAGTGTCTCCTCCGGCACTGATCGTTTACCATCCCAAAGGGGCCGAACCGACCACGTACGACTTCATGATTACGGACGGACGTGGAACACGGTTTGAAATCACTGAGGTCTCGATCAATAGCGATCTCGTCGAGACCGCGATCGGGGAATCGTCGAGAACACAGACCGGGCTGTTTCAGCAATCCGTCAGAGTTTCGATCGCCGGAGATTTGCCGCCGGCACGTACGCAAGTGCTGCTGCGTATTAAGACGGACGATCGCGAAGTTCCCGAACTGCGAGTTCCCTTGATGTTGCAAGGTCCAGTTCCCGCTGTCGCAGATGAAGGGGATCATGCTCTCGATCACGAGCATCATAAGCATTGACGGGTGTTCAAATCAGATCACATGAGTTGATTGATGCTGATTTCTCATCGCCCGCAGACGACTTCAGCTGCACCCTCGCCGCTTGCAATCGCATCGGGGACACCAACTCCGTTGCATGCGATTCCGGCTAACGCGATCCCCGTGTGCTGTTTGGTCAATTCTTGAATCCGCGCGACACGATCAAGGTGTCCGACAACGTATTGAGGCATGGCACTTGGATATCGAACAACTCGCATGAAGTCGGGTTCACCCTGAACACCAAGAACCTCAGCCAGTTCCTCCCTGACGATCTGCTTAATCTGATCGTCGGTCTTTTCATACAGTTCCGGCTGCATCGCACCACCGACGAAGGTTCGCAACAAGACATGATCCGCCGGCGCACGATCCGGAAATTTTCGACTTGAGAACGAAACCGCGATAATCCTTCGACCTTCGGTATGTGGGATTACCAACCCAAAGGCTTTCAGTGGGTCGCGGACGTCAGAAAGACGGTGCCCCGAGACAACGATGGCACTTGATGCATATTCGAGTTTTCTAAGTTCGGAGCTGAGCCTTGAATCAAGTGACTCCAGAATAACGGCCATTCGAACGGCCGATGCAGCGACGACCACCGACGTAAAGGATTCTTCGGTACCGTCCGATAGCTTCAGCAAATATCGTTGAGAACCCTCAGTCTTTGAGACTTCTTCGAGAGTATCATGCGCAGAAATTGAAAAAATACCGCAGTTCAACCGGACACGACAGGCGGATTCCACCTTTGCTCGCAGTGCACTGACGAGATCCTCCATCCCACCCTTCAGCCCCGCGAACAATCCGTACCGAGCTCCGCTCGACGAATCGATTGGCTCCTCACCGGCTGTCGTATCGGACGACGTTCCCTTATTCCCTCTTTTCATTTTTTTACTGAGCGACGCTCTGATCAGACTACCATAATCGCGTTCCATTTCCAGGAAACGAGGCATGGTTGCCGCAAGACTTAATCGCTCGGGATCGGCAGTGTAGATTCCGCCAACCAGCGGCTGAATCAGGCGATTAAGAGCTTCACGTCCAAATCGTCGCAGAACGAAGTCGGAAAGACTTTCGTCGATGATCGCTGCTTTGTTTGAACCCCCCGTCGCGGTTGGTCCATGAGTGGAATTCTGTGCGTCTCTCTGTCGGCTGGGCACGAACCATTCTGACAACAATCGATACTTGCCCCAGACCGAGAACAAAGGAGACGTGATCACAGGCCAGACGGCTGTTGGGCTGAGTAACTGAAAACCTTCGGGTATGGGCAGCGGTCGGCCTTCGCGAAGTACGAGTGCTCCCCGGTAGCGAGCATCTGTCGACACGAGTCGGTCTTCAATGCCAAGTCGACGACAAAGGCCGACTGCGGCAGGTTTGTTCGTCAGAAACGAATCGGCTCCTGTATCGACCAGATATCCACCAATCTGCTCGGTCCCGACCAGCCCCCCCAAGCGAGAACTGGCTTCGAAAAGCGTGACTTCGATCGCCTCGTTCCGTTCTTGGGCGAGTTCGATCAGGCGATGTGCTGCTGAAAGACCTGCCAGCCCGCCGCCGATGACGGCAACTCGCTTCGCACCCTCACTCTTAAGCATGTTGTCCCATCTCATGAACCATTTCGACAAGTGCCTTAACGTGCTCAGGAGGAACTTCAGGAAAGACACCGTGCCCAAGATTAAAGATATGGCCGGAACGCCCTTCCGCTGCGTCCAGTACCGCTTTGGCCCGCTGTCTCAGGGTGGGCAAATCGGCCATTAATGAAACGGGATCGAGGTTTCCCTGCACTGCCACGTCGTGGCCGACTGTCTTCCAGCCGTCCGCCAGGTTGACTCGCCAGTCAAGGCCGATCACGCTCCCTCCCGCTTCGCGCAAGTAAGGTAATAACGCAGGATTCCCCGTGAGAAAATTGATTACTGGAACTTCAGGTCGAATTCCGTCAATGACACTCTTCGTGTAGGGCATGACGTAACGTTTGTAATCGTCCGGCGACAAACAACCGGCCCAACTGTCGAACAATTGCACCGCCTGACAACCCGCATTAATCTGGCCGTTGATGTACCGAATCAGGCTGCGAGACAACCGCTCCATCAACGTTCGCCAGGCACCCTCGTCCGTATACATCATCGTTTTGGTTTTGACATAGTTCTTCGATCCACCACCTTCAATCGCATACGATGCCAATGTGAAAGGGGCTCCGGCAAAACCAAGCAGCGGAATATCGGCAGGAAGGTCGCGACGAATCCTTCGAACCGCCTCGAACACGAAGTGCAGTGATGCAACTTCTTCCAATTCTCGAATACGATCAACGTCTGCGGGCGATTGGATCGGGTTGTGTATGACCGGCCCTTCGCCCTTGGCATATTCCAGGTCGATTCCCATCGGTTCCAGCATGGGAAGAAGGTCGGCAAAAAGAATCGCGGCGTCAACACCCAGCACTCGCTGAGCGGTCAACGTCACTTCCGCCGCCAGCTCAGGCGATTTGCAAAGTTCAATAAAGGTGACTTTGGTTCGAACGGACATGTATTCGGGCAAATACCGTCCTGCCTGGCGCATGATCCAGATCGGGGTGGTATCGGTCTTTTCACGTCGAGCAGCTTTGAGAAATCGGCAGTCTTGCAAGGCGGGTGTCAACATATCGGCTCCGGTCATAAGGGATCGGATTGTAGCGCGACCGGACGCTTAAGGGAAACGCAAACAAACCATTTCATGCACGAAAATTGTCAATGACTGACGAAAGGAGCGATTAGTCCCAGCGCACCTAGAAGGCTCATGAGCGCTGCCAGCACGTAAGCAGGTGAAAAAGAAAGCGACGGATCGTAAGCGTGAAGTCGTTTCGTTCTCTGACGATGTTGCCAGCAAGCCATGGCCAGTGTGACCACTCCGATCACGATCATCAGCAAACCTGTCGGACGAGCTCCCAGAAAATGAGGGGGATGCCGTAACGGGTCTTGCTCGTGCAGGTATTCGAAAAACTTGTTTAATGTCAGCCCGAACGTTACCAGCGATGTTCCCGTCCGAACCCATGCTAAAAGTGTACGCTCGTAAGCCAGTAACGTCCGTTCAATCGCCATTTGCCCCTGATCAGGTGGTGGCATGGGCTTCTTAGGTTCATTCGTTGTCATGGCCTGCTATCCGCGAAAAAAACTTGACCACGAATCTCATCCTTGCGCGTCGGCAAAATAGTTCTGATGAACGATCTCACGCTCGCTGGTAAACGCGAACATAGTCCACCAGAAACTGTCGTGGAAAAGGCGTACTGGCATCAGGGTTTCCGAGAAAGTTACCCCCGATCGCGAGATTGAGGATCATGTGAAAACGCTGATCGAACGGAGCGGGATATTTCCCTCCATCGGAACTCCATTCCTTCTGAGTCTGATAAAGTTCACCATCGACATACCAACGGATGATGCCTTCTTCCCATTCAACCGCGTAGTTGTGAAAGTCGTCTGTGAAGTTTCCGCTCTCCAGTTTTTTCTGTCCGGTGATGTATTTGTTGCCGGGCCACTTTTTGCCGAAATGCAGCGTCCCCAGAACGACATTGGGTTCCTGGCCCTTAAATTCCATGATGTCGATTTCACCGCTAGAAGCCCAGGTGCCGTAAACTTCGTCGGTGGGCAACATCCAGATGGCGGGCCAGACTCCCTGGCCCGCTGGCAGTTTTGCACGGACTTCGAACTTGCCGTATTTCCAGTCACCGCGATGTTTGCTTCGAATTCTGGCCGACGAATAATCTCGAACAGTTCCAGCAATGTCGCAACGTTCCTTTCGTGCTTCCAATACTAAGTGACCGTCTTCGACGCGGAGGTTTTCCTTCCGATCAGTGTACATCTGAAGTTCCTGATTCCCCCCGCCAAACGAGTTCACTTCCGCTTCCCACTTGCTGTAGTCAAGCGATTTGCCATCAAACTCGTCGCTCCAGACAAGTTTCCATTCCCGATTTTGTGCTGATACTGACGACGCAAGAGCTAAAAACGACAACAGGACTACTGATCGAAACATCTATTGGCTTCTCAAAAAAAGGGAAATGTCGTGAAGGGACTGCAGTATCCGTCGAAAGGCTGAATGATTAGTACTCGATACAGATCCGAAGCAATGTGCTGCGAGCAATGTCGTCTCATAAAGTAATTGGATTCCTGCTGCTCGACCAGTCTCAAGCCGAGCGATTGCGTTGCGTATCGACCCAATCCCGACGTTCCGCGAAGACTTTTTCATGCTCGTCGATGCGCGTGACTGAAGAGTGCTACTGAGCGTGGTTTCCGAAGAATTTTGGCTGAAGTTTTGGTAGATTCAAATTTTGACAACAAATTCATCATCTTGGCAGTTCTGATCCTGTGGAGTTGAGCATGATCCGTTTCAACGATTCCATGAAGTATTGCCAAATCAAAACCGAAGCGATTCTTGCACCGTTTTTCTCCGCGGCGATCAATTTTGTTTACGCTCCGACATGCCTGTTTTGTGACCAGGAAGTCAATCCTGTTGGCCACAACTTCTGTGAATCCTGTCGATCGAAACTGAAGCCGGTTCATTCGCTTGAATGCGCCCGCTGTGGTGCTCCCGTCGGACCCTACACAGATCTGACCCGCGGATGTGGCCAGTGCCATCGAGAAACTTTCGCTTTCGATGGAGTAATTCGCCTGGGTGTCTATGACGGCCAGATGCGATTGGCCTCGCTTCGTGCAAAAGCCTCCGGGGGGGGAAGTCTTGCTCGCGGGCTGGCCGATCTCCTGGTTTACCAGAAACGAGCGAAGTTTGATGAACAAGACTTTGATCTTGTCATTCCGGTCCCGGAACATTGGACAAGACGCTTTCTGCATCCACACTACGCAGCCGAAACAGTCTCACGACAGATTGCTCGTAGACTTCATGTTCCATGGAGCCGTGAAATTCTCTTAAAGTCGCGTCGGACCCCCAAACAAGCGACCAGTCCTACTCCTCTTCGTCGTCAGCAGCAACAAGGTAGCTTTGCGGTCTCTCGTACGAGGCAAATTTCAGGAAAAACTATACTTCTCGTCGACGATATTTTAACAACGGGCTCCACCGCTCATGCGGCAGCGAGGACACTTAAGGATGCCGGAGCCACATACGTGATCGTCGCAGTCATTGCCGTCAGTCCGTTGCGCAAATAGCGAAATACGTGATCACCGAGGACTGTCACCGCGAATGATTGGCTGAAGCTCTTCCACAAAGTCGTTGACGTCCTGGAATTCACGATAGACGGATGCAAAGCGGACGAATGCGACATGGTCCAGATGCCGCAACGATTCCATGACCTTTTCACCAATTTCGCGTGACGGGACTTCTCGATCAAATTGTTCGTAAAGATTCGCTTCGATTTCCGAAATGATATTTTCGATCTTCTCATCGCTGATCGGTCGTTTGTAGCAGGCTTTTTCCAACCCGGACTTGATCTTTTCTCTCTGAAAGGGAACTCGCGTTCCGTCTTTCTTAACAACTTTGATCGGAGAATCTTCAATCTTTTCGTAAGTCGTGAATCGTCGATCACAACTAAGGCACTTCCGACGTCGCCGAATCACGAATTGCTGACTGGCGCGCGAATCGATGACGCTCGTGTCTTCGTGGCGACAAAACGGACACATC
Organism: uncultured Schlesneria sp.; assembly: GCA_903904835.1. Taxonomy (GTDB): domain Bacteria; phylum Planctomycetota; class Planctomycetia; order Planctomycetales; family Planctomycetaceae; genus Schlesneria. The sequence continues at coordinate 24,854 of CAIVEI010000043.1, forward strand.
ATGATCGCAAACTCCTGTCATTCCAACAATCGAGGGGAAATTGTGGTCACTTCTTTGCCACTGATAATCCCACAAAGCTAAGCCGCTGTTCCCTTCGATATCATCCCTGAAAATACATTACATCCGAAAGTGAGAAATCGCTAGATGTTAAGGCGTGAATTCTAACAAATTATTCAATTGGCAAACTTCCCAATGTGAATATGTTGCGAAAATCGAAGCGAATGACGACTTGCGAAGTTTCTGGCAGAAACCGCGACTTTTCGGGCGTCGGCTCACAACATGGCAAGCCAATCGGACCAGGCCAGATTTCACTGAACCAACGTGCCCGGAGCATCCGATACATCGAAGGCGTTCAGAACCGAACTGTATGGCATCATTTAGTTTCCGGCCGTAAAGGATTGCCCAGCCGGAAAAGTCACCTCAATCGAAAAAGTTGTTTTTGAATTCCACTATTGGAGTTCCAGAAACACAGGTTGCCGGTGATGGATGTATTGAAATTGACTCGACCCGAGCCGTCACACTTTGTGATGGCTCGCAATAGTTTTTGAGGAACAGGATGCCTCACATGAATCTTCGATTAACGTTGCCGATTATTTTCGTGTTCGCTTTTCCCCACCTTATCATGCCCGTTCAGGCGCAAGTTGTCCCGGGAACCGGGCAACAAATCATCGAAGTCTTTGATGACTTTGAAGACCCAGCCTGGGCTTTCAATCTGAATTTGCCAAAGTCGAGTGCCAACATCGACAAGGTTGAACGACATCCGTCGGGCTTCTCGAACAATCGTTTGTATCTGGAAAGCCTGTATCGCGGCACTCCTGACTTTGTGCGTCGGGTTGAGACGCCTCCCGGTGGTTTGCCCGGCAGTACCGGGGCTCTGGCGATGCAGACCATGCACTCCGGTGTTCCAGGAACGACTTCGGCCACGTTTCAGCAGGATGACCTGATTGCTGGCGTACAGCAAAAACTTGGATACATGATGCCTGTATCCTGGACCCCCAGCTACGTCGTTCGCGTCTATATTCCGCCATTCGACAAATGGGAACAGCGACACGGTAGCCATTTTGGTTTTCGCGCCGATTGTAACACGACCATTGATAAGCCAACAAAAATGGGGCGTTTCTTCAAATCCATGGGAACCACAAAAAAGCTCGAGCAATACTGGCCGGGCTTTTTCGTCCAACTCCATCTGAAACAAAAGTCGGGTGAGAAAGAAGACTACGCCACGATCCTGATCCGTTCCGATCAAAACGGCAATGATGTTCCCGGACCCAAGATTACTCGTCCAGGATGGTGGACTTTGGGTTTATCGTTTACTCCCGATGGAAAAGTCCATTACTACGCCCATGAAGGTGTCGCAAACCTGACCGCCAAAGACCACCTCTATTCGAATTTCCCGTATGGGTATCGTTGCGAACAAACGAGCACATTCTTCTTTAACATCGTGAACCAGGATGATGGGCGTACCTGGTCAACTCGCTGGATCGTTGATGATCCGAAGGTTTATGTTGCGTCGGGAACCTATCGCCCGCCGGTTCAACAACAGATGGCTCAAAAGCCACAACCACCTGTCCAACCAGTGCCGCCAGCTCAAGTAGCAGCACCGACTCTACAACAGACCCCTGTTGCGAAGTCAGCCCCGCCGATTACACAGAACCCTGCGGCGATCCCATTGCTGCCTCCACCTGTCGTAACAAAAGCTCCTTCCACATTGCCTTCGACCACCGCTGCGACGCCAGTCAAGCCGGCCACTAATGCTCAGCCAGTTCCCATGATTGCTTCAAAACCGATGGACGTTCCTGCGGTCGCTCCTAAAGAAGAACCGAAACCTGAGCCAAAGCTTGAACCGAAGGTCGAACCTCAGCCAGAATCAAAACCGGTGACCGAGCCGGAGCCAAAATTCGAGCTTCCAATACCGACCCCGCTTCCGTTGCCGGTTCAAGAATCAAAACCAGAAGTCATTCCGGAATCCAAACCGGAAGTCCCTGCAATCGCTCCGCCTGACGCGCCGGTGATCGAAGAACAACCGATGATCGAACCACCTCCGTCGCTGGAAGCAGGCCCTACACCCGAGAAACCGTCGGAACCGTCTCCGCCTCCAGTTCCGACATTGCCTGAGTGACATTATCTTCGTCTGTGAGCAACAACTATGTTGAAACTCTGGCTGGTAAGACACGGAGAAGCCGTTGATCCTGATTTGGCGCGTTCGGATTTTCACCGAACGCTGACGGAAACCGGTCGACAGCAGTTGACCGGTTTGACGCGATGGCTGATTGAACGTGTCGAACCGCCAGAACTGATCCTGCATAGTCCGCTGGTTCGTGCACAACAAACTGCGGAAACAATCGCGGCAGAAATCGGAGCCGATATCGTGACGGTTCGCCTGGAAGAAGCCCTTTCTCCAGGGATCGACATCGATGAATTGCTTCGTCGAGTCGCCAGCACGGCGGCGGAACGGATCGTCTGCGTCGGACATCAGCCAGACATGAGTCGTTGTCTGGCTGACATGATCGGCGGCGGCACGATTCATTACTCGCCCGGAACGATTGCCGGAGTGGAATTCAGCGGCCCCATTGTCAGGCACGGTGGACGCCTTCGCTGGTTGGCTGATCCACATTGGTTCGGCTGAGTTTCGCCGTTCGTCACTTCAAATGATCGATAATCGCCTGATCCAGATTCGGAATCCGTTTTCGCAACAGCTTACTTAACGGCGTCTCCTGGGCACCCGAATTGATCTCTTCAAAGTAAATATCCAGGGCCATTCGCGCTTCCTTTGGACCGTGAAGCAGAAAATGGACAATGCCCCACGAATCGCGATAGTCCTTACCATTCATGTCGAGCAGTTTTCGCTTCGCCTCAAGCTTTTCAATATTTGGCCGCCATCCCTGGTACCGAATCGCGTCACGCAATTCTTTCCGATGCGAGTGTCCTTTCTCTCTTGATGACCCGGGCATTTCAAAATATTCCGCCAACCCCTCGTCGATCCAGATCGGGACGTAGGGAAGTGCCGTATGCAGCAACGCATGAGTCGTCTCGTGCCGAACATCAGTTTCCAGATCGCGCTGGCGATACGCATAAATCCGACCGGTACCGGGATCGGTGCCCGGGACATACAATGCCTGGCGATTGATCCCTTCGGGAATTCGAACCCGCAAGTACTGGTCGTAGCTGCGTTTACTTTGAAAAAGATGAATCTGAATTGATTCCGGCTGGCATTTCAGTCGGAGTGTTTCTTCCAGATCCTGTTGCAGGTCACCCAGGTCTTGAACCAGACCATGCACGTCCTGAAGAGGAAACTCCGACCGAATCAAGTACGGTCCCAATTCCCGCTCTTCAGCCCATTGCGAGCTGTCAGCTTGCCCACGTCCACCGCCCCACGTGAAGCTTGATTTGATCCGACTCCACGGAGATGCATTCACTGACGCCGCAGCGATCAAAATCAGACACGCAGTCAGCGGGGCATAACGCATGTCGCGCGGTATATGAAGTGATCCCAGTTCGGTCAAGATGTCTTGACGGCTCAACACTTCAGGCAGAATGGGTAATTGAGGCGTCGGGCAGGAGTTCCACAGGACTGATGAAACGAAATGAAGTCGGGCTGTTTGCGTTGCTGGGGACGATGTGCCTTGGGAACAGATAGCCGTGAAAAAGGGTGCCACGGTTTTACCGTCTTCGGTAAAGCCGTGCTCGTCGAAGACGTTATCGATCCATGAAGACACGGCCTTGTCGAAGACTCCAAAACCGTGCCACCCTAAGTTTTGCGTGCCATTCAGGACATAACGAGCAACAGTATGACCTTACGCCAGTTCGGCCGTTTCATCATGGCAGTGTGCCACGGGCGTGCGACTTAGCTCGCCAGTGCTCTTTTGATCGCGCCACGAGAATAATATCGGCTCACGCAATTTTTACTGTCGATCCGGTCCGGCCCGACGCCAATATCGCCTGAGTCATATCAAAAACCGGCAACGCCGATGCAGGTGGTGAACGATCCGGTTCACCCTTTAAGACCATATCAAGCAGTCCCGAAACGGGATTCGAATCCGGTTCATCGGCCGCCAATCGTTCTCGCCGTCCCCCCTCGTCGATCCACAGTTCGTCATGTCGCAGCATCAGATCAGCTCGTTCACAATAAATATGCAGGTCTTCACTCAAGTATTGTGCATTTCCGATAAAGCCCATCGTCAACGTGACATCATCAGTCAACAGGGCAGAAACGCTGGTCACGATTTCCACATGACTTCCCCACTTCTGATTGCGAGCAAAAACTTCGACAGGTTTCAGCCCGGTGACATAAAACAGGGCGTCAAGCTTGTGGCTACCAGCATCGGTGACATAACCGCCCGGGTTCTGACCCGGATCATCTCGCCACGTGCCACCGATTGTCGACTGCCAGTACTCGACGTTGTTAGAAATGATAGCCTGCACTGCCCCCCATTTTCCGGACAGAACTTCTCGACGAAGCGTCCGGAACAACGATGTGTAGCGTCGCTGATAGCCGAGCGTAAACGCCTGCCCTTTGGACGTGGCGTCGTCCGCCAGCCGAATAAGCTCAAGAATCTGCTCCCGATTCGAAGCGAGCGGCTTCTCACACAGCACATGCCAACCGCGACTTAAACATGATTTCGACTTGGGATAATGCTCTGCTGTCGGAGTGCAAATGATGGCCGCATCAATTCCCTCGCGTGACATCAGTTCATCGAACGTCTTTGCGACCCACGCCGAAGGCCACAAATCCGTTTTCAAACGCTCGGCCATCGACGGATGGGCATCGAACAGCGCTACAACTTCGCCCCGACCGTCTTCGATCATTTTTTCGCTATGGTGCCGACCCATGCGACCACAACCGATCATGGCAAATCGCATTTTCATTATTGAATCAGCCTGGCTGGTTGGCATCGTCGGTCCCGCACCCTTCAAAGGAAAAGGATTTTTCACGTAGCGGCGGCTTCCAGCCGCCGAGAAAGGATATTGAACCCAAGGAATGCTGCAAGCCTTTGCAAGAGGGGGTCGGGCGTTCAAATCTCAAAATTGGCTGCGTCGGTCAATTCGTTGATGAAAACCGCTTGTCTGGCCAATTTTGAAATTTTGAAATTTGAATTCCCGACCCCAGAACGTAACGCCCTCCCAACTTCATTGGCGCGTTAAACCTCATTTTTCATTCAGGCGTTTTTCATGGAACGACTTCCATTCGTCACCAAGTTCCTTCACTGTCTTGCCGGTCAGGTCTTTCCAAAGTTCCTCGGTATAGATTCCCTCCCGAGCGGCGGCGTTCAGCTTGCGGACAATCTCTTTGTCATACGTCCTGGTCACCCAATCCAGAAAATTGCCGCTCACACGATAGCTGCCATCATATTTCGCTAACGCGAGATTCCCTTTGGTGATTTCAGCCCCTTTCGACTGCGGTTCGAAAAGGAACCAGCGGATATAATCCGGGATTCCTTCACTCAGCCAACCCGGTGTCGGCGAAGAGGTCCGATCACGTCGTTGACGCCAGTAATTCTGGACAACATGAACCATCTCGTGGACGACACAGCCAAGAGCTTCCCGATCTCGTTCGCCACGAAACCATCGCAGGTTCAGATTCACACTCGCACCCGTTGCCGAGCCAGGAATATTGCCCATGTCGCCGCGAAATCGAAATGTCACTTCTGACGGGGCTGTATATCCCTCGCTCGGCAACATCGCAACAATTTTCGGATACCACTCCTGGATGACCCCCTTGAGTTCCTTTCCGGCCCAGTCGGCCATATCAGGCGCCTCGGTCACATCGATCGTGTAATGAAATTTTCCATCGTCGGAATCAAACGTTGTGAGAACCGGCTTCTGCACAGTCGAAATCGGCTCCGGTCCATCCGCGTCAATCACATCGATTTCGCTGAAAAACGTATTTCCGAATGGATCATGAGCCTCAGTCCGGGAAGCGTCGACTAACAGATAGCGATATTTCCCGATAACTCCGTCGCCGTTTGTGATTCCAACGCCATATTGTCCACCCCCGTCACCATCTTTTGGTCGCGTGTCGACACTCGCGATCAAAGTCCAGCCACACGTCGCCGGATCAGTCCGTTTTTTCGGTGCGGGTCTGAAATTGTCAGCAGTTCCGTTTGCTGCATACAGCTTGTAAACCTGCGGTCCACGAGTCATCCCGTGCCATGAATAGCTGTTGACTTGCTTAACAGAAATTATCTTGCCGAAGTCGATCTGAATCCGCCCGCCATCGGTCCCCGCACCGAAGAAAAAATTCGCCGACGGCTGGTCGTGGTTTACAGGAACTCGACCATCATGCAGTACGCCAAGATCACCCCCATTTACGTCTCGATTGCCATCGACCAGGCTGAACGTTGCGTCGGTCGCTGCGTCGTTACTCGCGGGAGCCGGAACCGACTTGAACGTAAAACTCAACCCGTGTTCGTGATAACCAGTGGTCACAGCGATCTCCGCTTGCGCTTCCACGATCCAGACGAACGGCAATAATCCAACGAGCAAAGTCGCGCCGAGCTTCATGGCAATATTTCCGGTAAAATGCAGCCCCAGCCGCATCGTTACGTGACCAAACTTCGAGAAACTATACCTTCGTTTCCAGCAATGTCACAGCTTTGTTCCCATTTTCATTCGCCAACAGACACCAAAGAAAAAAACCGCCGCGATCCAGCCCGGTAGGATCGCGGCGGCCGAGGACTTGCGACAGAGCCTCGGGGGGGTTTCTTTAGAATCGTTCTGCTCGACTGCGGGTCATCCGAGTTTCAATCGGATAACCCACACATCACGGTCGTAACTAGTTGTTACGTGGGATACCGAGCAATTCTTCCTCTTCTTCTTGAATGATGATACGTGGAGTCACCATCATCATGAGACTTTCTGTTTCACGGCCAACACCGCTGTTCTTGAACAATCGGCTGACGTAAGGAATCTTGTTCAAGATTGGCACGCCCGCCATCGTGCGGCCTTCTTTAAGTCGCTTAACACCACCCAGCAACACGCTACCACCGTCAGGGACGCTTACTGTTGTTTGAACGGTGATGACTTCGACAACGGGTAGCTGAACAGCAATTCCACCTGCGCTACCGCCCTGTCCCTGTTGGCCCCCTTGTTGGCCTTGCTGACCACCGCCCTGGCCACCCTGACCGCCCTGACCACCGCCACCACCACCGCCACCAAAGCCACCTTGCTGCGTGAAGAGGGTCTGCATCAGTTGCATGCTACCGAGGCCACCGCCGATACCGAACTGGCCACCGCCACCTTGACCACCACCACCACCACCGCCGCCGCCACCGAACTGGCCACCGCCGAAGCCGCCCTGGCCACCTTGTTGACCACCGCCGCCCTGACCACCGCCAGCACCAGCGTTCGTGCCCGTCGCGGTGTACGAGAAGACGTCGGTGATACTTGAGAAGTTGGGAATCAGCGTCAGACGTACGAATCGACGATCTGCTGACACAACCGGTGTCGCGGTCAGCGTAATCCCTTCAGGAATGATCGAGATAATCGGCGTGTATCCGACTGCGGCAAAACCAACGGTCGGAACGAGACCCGTCACGAACGGACGTCTTCGCGTATCGCTAACCGTCGCTGGGATACCGTTAAACGTTGTGACTTTAGGAGCGAACAACAAGTTCGTACGCGAATCACCCTGGGCCGCCGAGATGAAGAAGAAGGCTTCAAGGTCACTCAGGATCGCAATACCTGTCTGAACACCGGCTGTCGGGTTGTAACCACCGAATGTTGGAATCCCGACGTCGAACGACCCCTGTTGGAACGGAATTGTCAGGTCTGGTGTGAAACTGGTCGGAGACTTCAGACCGACGACCGTGTTGCTGGCAGGGTTGTTGATTAAACTCTTTTGTGGAGGTGCATCGAACAGACCTGTCGAAGACGTTTGACCTTGTTGACCTTGTTGACCGCCTTGCTGCCCTTGTTGACCACCTTGTTGACCACCTTGCTGTCCGCCGCCGCCACCATTCTGACCACCCGCTTGTCCTGTTTGACTGAACAAGTTCTGGCCTGCTTGTGGAACGAGTGTTGAGCCGAACGGAAGGATTGGCAGAAGGCTGTTGTCAACCTTTGGATATCCGACGGTTGGTTTGATATCAAAGTTGAAGTCGACCCCAATTCGCTCGAAGAATCGGTCAGCAACTGTGATGAACCGGACTTCGATGGTGACTTGCAAGTCTTGCAGTCGACGAAGCTGAGCCAGCAAATCCGCGATTTCTTCGTGAACCTTTTGCGTCTGGCGGATGACCAGACTCAATGTCGTTTCAAACGGTTGAACCCTGGCTTGTCCCCCCGCCTGTTCCCAGGTATCCGGAGAAATTGTCGAGGTAATCAGATTTGTCAGTTCCGTGAAATCCGTACTTCGGCGTGCACCGTTCAATCGAGAATCTTGTTCGCCAGGAATATTAAATCCATTGGCATTTGGGCCAACCTGTGCGAATGCCTGGCCGGTGAGACCATTGTTGAGAAACGCCTGATTTGCAAAGCCCTGGCTCGAACCAGGTACTCCACCGAATCGCGGCGACGCAGCGGAAGAATCCGTACCGAAATTCGGGATCGTGACGACCAGATCTGCAACGTTATAGGTTGCATTGATCAATTCGCCTCGTTGACGAACGTGATTCGTGATCTTCAAGACTTCGTCACCAACCATGTACCCCAACTGGAAGCGTTGCAGGATCAGGTTCAATGCACTCTTGACCGTAATGCTGTCAACATCGATCGAGATGGCCGTGTTGGAGCTGACCCCTTCTTCTTCCAGACCCGCTTCGTCGAAGACGATGTTGATATCGGCGACTGCCTTGATTTTGCGGATGACATCAACAAGTGGCACATTGTCTTCGTGCAACGAAATCTTGCGTTGAAGGTTCTTCTCGATCTGAATTTCTTCTTCGCTCTTGTTGCGATTGTCTACACCGTACTTACCTTTGCGTTTGTTGACGTTCTCCCACATCTTCTTGTCGAACGAGAGTGGATGATCATCGGTCAGGTCATGGACAAGTCCACGTTCAATATCGTTACCCGTCTTCAGCCGAGTCTCCTCTTTGTCGCTTTTCAAGTCTTCGTTGAACTTGTTCTGTAGAGCAAGTTGCCCTTTGATTACCATCACGACGACGGTTGGATCTTTCGGATTCAACTCTTTTGCTTTCTTGGCGACAATGACTGCTTCCGCATATCTCTGTTGCTTGTAGAGTTCATTGTACTCTTCGACGAGCTTGACCATGTCCTGATCGATGCGGACAGCCGCCTTGATTTCCTTTTCGATCTGATCCTTCACGCGTTTGTTCTCGGCATTCAACGCAATGTTTGGTGCCTTCTGTTCAATCTCGGTTCGCAGGACGCTACGCGTGCGGTTGAGCTGCTTCATCAGCGGAGCAGCCGATTCAGTCGAAAGCTCGGCGTTTTCCACCTTCGCCATCGTCTGGTCGATCAGTTCAAGAGCCTTCTCTGGATCGGTTTCTTTCAATCGCTCGGCCTTGAAGACCGAGTTCAAAACGTCCGCCCGAACTCGCTCGAATTTCACGAGTTGTTCCTGTTGAGCGGCATCCATTGGCGTCTGATCGGAAAGTCGCTCTGCTTGTTCGCTCGCCATTTGAATGCCACTACGGTTGGCTCGTGGAGCCAGGTCACGCAGGTAATCGTTGAGCCGTTGCGTACGGACGGGGTCGAGTCGTTCTCCGGAATCGAATGCCGCTTTGAACGCCTGGTATGCGAGTTCTCGTTTACCCTTTTTCAGTTCGGCCATACCCTTGGTGTAAAGTTCACTTGCGGAAAGGCCAGCTTGTGCGATTTCAGGGACATCGTCGTTTTCGGCGACTTGTGTTCCACTCGCCCCAACCAGGTTACCTCGGTGACCGGCTCGTGCAGCAAATGTGTTATCATTATCCGCATGGGTCTCGACCGCATTTGCGGTGCTGACACTGCCCGATGGTTGTCTACCGGTTCTCGAAGCGATGTTCTGAGCAGAAATCGTTTTGTTCAAATCTGTCAAAAGGAGTTCCGGGCTGTCGGCTGTCACCGGAAGCGCGACTTCCATTGCATCGACTTCCAGTGCTTTGGCTCGGGCTTCTTCAAATCGCCCTTCTTTCATCAGCTTTCGAGCATCTCGGAGCATCTTGATTGCTTCGGTCTGTTTGGCCAGGCCATCAACTTCCTTTTCTTCGGTCATTGACTTATTCGTTGATCGGCGACCTGCGCCATTGCCGGCTCGTTCGATGTCTGCCAGCACGATTTCAGGGGTGTCTTCAAACAGGCCAAACGCGACCTTCATCTCGTCGGCCTTCAAGGCGAGTTCCTTCGCCTCGTCAACACGTCCTTCTTTCAACGCTGCTCTTGCCTTAGACAACAGGGCTTTGGCTTGTGGTGCCTCCTCGTCTGATCGGACCGGGACGACTTTGCTGTCTTTGCGTGCAATGTTCTGTGAAGCACGACGGGCTGCAATTTCGTTCAAAACGACGTCTGGCATATCTTCAAACAATTTGTAGACAACGTTCAATCGCTCGGCCTGCTCTGCTTTGGCTTGTGCAGTTTCCAGATCGCCCGCTTCCATTGCCTTGCGAGCCTGCTCGACCAATTTCAACGCCTGTTGCTTCTTGACGCTGTCAGCACTGTCAGATGCCGAGGCTTGTTCCAAACCACGGTCTGCGTCTTTGCCTGCCTTTGTTTTGCCGGCAGTGCTCATCGAGGATCTTGACCCCGAGTTACGAGCGATGGTCGTTGTATTCTGCCGACGATCGATATCCGCCAGAAGCAATTCTGGTCGGTCGTCGATGATATCGTAAGTTGCATCAAGCTGATCCGCTTCCAACGCTTTTCGCTTAGCTTCGTCGAGACGACCTGCCTTGATGTCTTCCCGTGCCTGGGCGATCAGTTTGACAGCGAGTTCCTTCGTCGTACTCATCCGGCGGTTGCCCGTTTCTTCACGGGGCGAGCTTTCTTCACTCGCGATCGAGTCCGCGAAATCATCGGATTCATTGCGAGTGGACGTTTGCCGAATGTCAGCACGATTTGCGCCCTTCGAAGCGGCTTGTTTTACGCCCGATGCCGGTACGGAATCATTATTGGCCCAATCGGTTGCTGAATTGGCAGAAGCGTTCGATTTACCAGAAGCATCCAGTTTGACTGGCGTCAGCTTGGCGAGGAACTCGCCAGGTGACATCTGATCCTTTGCAAACTTAAGCTTGGCGGACTTTGCCAGCTTGTTTGCGAGGGTTGCCAGCTTCGCTGCTTCGGCTTTATCGCCGAACTTATAAGCGGCCTTCGCCTGGATCATCAGTTGTTCGACTCGGTCGCGTGCATCGTCGCTCGATGCATTGCCGGTCTTTGGCGAATCACTTTCCCAGGAATCGGATTGGCCACGCACCACCGACGGTTTGTCGGAAGTGTCGTTCTGGTCCGCGACCCCTTGAACTTTGAGTCGGGTCCGATTCAGGCAATCGTCGTTCTGACGACGCTCTGAGGCGGACAGCCCCGTCGTCGAGAGCGAAGCTTCCTCGAGATGGGGAAGAGCGTCGAAGTACTTACCGCGAAGGTAAAGCTCTTTACCACGTTTGTAATGTTCACGAGGCGTCAGCTTGACCTGACTACCCCCGCGGTCTTCGCCACCCTTCAGAGTGGTGGTCTCAACGTGCTGAAGGTTGGTCAACCGCAATCCTGCGATAACCAACATTGTGCAACCGATCAGTCCGATGATCCTACCCAAGATAACTTCCTCCTCCGGGTCTGGCATTTTCGAGGCGCGTCGAACTCTTTCCGACAACTGGATGAGCCGTGGGCGAAATGCGACCCGGCCGTTTACTGGACAATTTCGCGTTTGGTTGACCCCGGCCCAATGGGCTGGAAGTCCGTTTTGAAGGGCTAAATAACAATCAACGTCATTCGAATCTGTGACAGGGCGCGATTGATAGTCCATCTTGCGGAAATGGGTCAATACGACTCGTACGGGAATTTTCTCAATCAATCGTCAAATTCGTTATGGATCGGGTAACTTCGGCAGAGTTTGCCACAAAATAGAGGTTCTGGGGCATCTACTGTTTGGCGTCGATCAAATTTCACGCTCGTTTGATTCGCCACACGTTCGGAACAGTTTGACTTCCACCAAATGAATTCGTATTGGAACTCTGGCAGCTGTCGGGTAGCATCCGCGAATCTGTGCCATGCATCAGGTCGACCCCTTGATAGTGTCGTATGCCGGTGACCGTGAAAGTTGAGCTGTTCGGTATTCCGCGTGCCCGGGCCGGTGTTGCACAGACCACTTCAGTGGGTCACGATCTCGGTGATGTCATTAGCGACATGGCGTCGCGGTTCCCCGAACTTGCCATGAGCTGTATTCAGGGTCGTCACCTCAAGCCGGGCTTTACAGCAAATCTGTCTGGTCATCGATTCGTCACAGACCCAGATACATTGCTGAGCGACGGTGACTCCGTTCTGATACTCTCATTGGATGCCGGGGGATAAAAAGAGGGAGTGCGTCGAAATGGTATCCTTTCCAATGTCAGATGTTAACATGCGACGCGAAATTCCGGGTTATCACGGCCGTTACCTGCGAATCGATTTGTCCGATGGATCATCAACGCCGATTCCGCTAGGTCCCCAAATCCTGCGTGATTATCTGGGTGGAAGCGGATTAGGCGTTGCCATCCTGCTGCATGAACGGGCCGCCGAAGTTGATCCGCTTTCGCCAATGGCTCCAATCGCCTTCGTCTTCAGTCCTTTGGTCGGAAGCCCACTGACGACCTCCGCGAAGTTTGCCGTCGTCAGTAAAAGCCCTTTAACCAACCGAATCAACGATTCACTCGCCAGCAGCGGCTTTGCATTAGCCGGTAAAAAAACGGGATACGATGCGATTGTCCTGGTCGGTCAGGCACGCCATCGATCGATTCTGGTCATCGACGACGATCAGGTTCGACTGGAGTCGGCTGATGATTGCTGGGGCCTGTCAAATCAAGAGACGCGAGACCATCTACGATTGCGCCTCGGAAATGAATTTCAGACCGCCACGATTGGTCAGGCAGGTGAAAGACAAGTTCGCTACGCTACAATTTCACACGATGGTCGGCACGCAGGACGCGGCGGCAGCGGAGCTGTTCTTGGTTCGAAAAACATCAAGGCGATTGCCGTCCGCGGCTCACACCGCCCGCATTGGGCAGAACCAGCCGCTCTGGTCGGACTGGCCAAGCAGTTGTCCGAAAAATCGTTCGGACCAGCCACCGCGAAATATCGAGAATTGGGGACTGCCTCGAATCTGTTGACGTTCAATCGATTAAACGTGCTCCCCACGCGCAACTTTCAAGAAGGAAGCTTTGACGGAGCCATCGCAATTTCCCCCGAGGAACTGAGTGTCGCTCGTGATCGGGCGCGAGCGTCGTGCGCCGCCTGTACGATCGGTTGCGAACATCTTTACAGCATGAAAAATGGCAGTGGTTCGGTCCGGCTCGAATACGAAAACCTGTTTGCGTTCGGTCCTCTTTGCGGAATTGACGATCCCGAAATCGTTCTGGAAGCGTCTCGCCGATGTGACGAATGGGGACTCGATACGATCAGTGCTGGTGGAACAATCGCGTTCGCCATGGAATGTGTCCAGCGAAATCTACTCGACGAACCCTGGTTGAAGTTCGGAGACGGACAGTCGTTACTGAAAGCTCTCGATTCGATCGTCAGCGGTAAGGGACTGGGATCGTTACTGGCTCAAGGGAGTCGCCGCATGGCACATCACATTGGCCACGAATCAATCGCTTTTGCGCCCCAGGTGAAAGGGCTCGAGCTACCTGGTTATGACCCTCGCGGGCTGCAGACCATGGCACTTGGTTTCGCCGTCGGAACTCGGGGCGCTGATCATAACCGGTCCGGTGCCTACGAAGTCGATTTTTCCGAGGCGGTCGATCGAAAACACGTGGGACCTGAATCGGCACACCTGGCGGTTGAAACGGAAGACAAAGCCGCTCTGATGGACTCGCTGATTTTATGCAAATTCCTGCGAGGTGTTTTCACCGATTTCTTCGCCGAATCAGCCGAAATCTTGCAATTGGTGACAGGCTGGGATGTCACCGCAAGCGAACTGCGCGAGACGGCACGCCGGATTGTCACGGCCAAAAAACGATTCAATATCCTCGCCGGATGGACTCCCGACGAAGATACTTTACCCCGTCGAATGTTACAAAAGCCCGCTTCCGACGATTTGCGAGGCCATCTGTCGCTCGAACGCCTGAATGAATTAATTTCTGCTTACAATCAGGCCCGTGGCTGGAGTCCCGAAGGATGGCTCCATCCGTCGGATATGCAGTCAGAGATTTTCTGACGATTTCTTCTCGGGGGCGGCCGCCCGCGCCAATCGTTTCTGAATTCGCGTATGAACGTGAGCAAAATTGTGCAGCCACTTATCGTAGTCTTGAGTCTTGAATTGAAAGAATTCCTTGACCTCGGGCTGAGGTAACACCAGAAACGTTTCGTTCCTCAGTACGTCAATCACGCACTCCGCAACATGTTCCGGTGTGACTGACATGAAGTGCAGGAACTGGTGGATCGGGTCTTCCATGTCGAGAAAGCCTGTGGAAACACCCGCCGGACAAAGGCAAGCCACGTTTAATCCGCGATTGCGATAATGCACGGAAAGCCATTCCGCAAACGCGACCGCACCATGTTTGGTGACTGAATAAGCTGCGGAGCCAATCTCCGTCAGCAAACCTGCTGCCGACGATGTGATCACAAACGTCCCGCCACCCTGTTCAATCATCGCGGGAACCGTCGCTCGCGAGAGATAAACATGAGACATCAAGTTGATCTGCCACATGCGATTCCAGTCCTCATCCGGGGTCTCGAATCCCCCTTTGATCGTGGCACCCGCGTTGGAGATGACGACATCAATTCGCCCGAATAAATCTCGGGTCTTTTGAACAACAGATTGCACTTCGGACTCAGAACTGACATCGCATGCGATCGCCTGAGCGCCGATTTCCCGAGCAACGATTTCAGCATTTGCCAGATCGCGATCAGCGATCACGATTCCACGTGGTTTTTCCTGCGCGATTCGCTGGCACAAAGCGCGACCAATTCCATTGGCACCACCCGTCACGAGGACAACACGACCGCTCAGTTCCATTCCAGATCCCGTTTCAGTGTGACAACGATTGACGATGTAACGACTTGGCACGTCGAAAGAGTTCCCAAATCGAAACAACGTTCTACCACGGACGTTTGAGGAACTGAAAGACCAAGTCCGGAACTGACAGCCGGGCCTGGTTGGAGACATCTCATAAACTCAAACAAAACCGAGGCGAATCCGCCAAAGGTGGTTCCTTCGTTCCCTCCCCACGCTTGTTTCCCACAAATTTGCTGAGATTTTCCGTTCGTCAGAAAAAGTGAGCAAGATTTTGTGCCCGGCGGCAACTATTCTTTTGCCATGAATGAACGGAATCGAATACCGAGCCAGGAATTGAGCGAGCCAGGATGGTCCGCTCGTTTGATACATCATTCGCGCTGGTTACGAGCTGTAATCGTGGCGCGATCGGGAGATGTCTCTGCGATCGACGAGATTTTTCAGGAAGTCGCACTGGCTGTCGTGAAGCAGAAGGAGGATCTTCCTGAAGATCGGGTCGCACCCTGGCTGTATCGGATTGCCGTACGACAGGCGCTGTTGTACCGGCGACGGTTGGGTCGGCAGAAACGAATCCACCGCGATTACACCTGGCGACGTTCAGCGGATTCTGATCCAGAAGCCTCAATGGACCCGTTGCTTTGGTTGCTCAGCGACGAACGTCAACAATTGGTTCGACGGGCGATTCAACGGCTGCATGCAAAGGATGCCGAATTGCTGTTACTCAAATATTCCGAGAACTGGAGTTACCGCGAATTGGCGGAACACCTGGGAGTCAGCCACAGTGCCGTGGAAGCAAGGCTTCATCGAGCGCGACAGCGGCTGCGGGAAGAATTGGTCGCGTTGGAAGTTGTTGAGGTAGAAGCATGAATGAATTTGAAATGGTATCAGCAATCCAGTTAGACCGGCTGGTTGATGGCGAACTGTCCGAGTCTGAACGGCGCGAGATACTGAGCACGCTCGATCGCGAGGAATGCAGCGTGACATGCGGATGGCGACGTCTTGCACTGGCATTTGTCGAAGACCAGTCGCTTCGTCAAGATTTGCGGCGATTGACGGTTGAGGTCCCCTCACGTTTGAGTGACTCACCGCATGAAGAGGGATCCGCGTCTCGTGCCAGTTTGCGAGCAATCAAACCGATTGACGATCGATTACTTTCTTCAAATCAATCAGAAAACAAAAAAAAACGGAATTCATTCGTTGCCCTTTTGCAATTGGCAACTTTGGCGGCCTGTTGTCTTATCGCCTTCAGCTTCGGACGTTTGTCGGGCTTTCCACCAGTTGAGATTGCAGCCACCGAACCGCGGGTCGATCCAATCACACGCTCGGATATTGTATCACCTGCGCGACAGGCAACTGAGGAATCGCTGGTGGCCAAGAATGCAATTTCACCCGTGGAAAAATGGGAGTCGTTACGGCTGGTTCTGGAAGATGTCGAGGGAACGCCAACCCAGTCGTTCGACATTCCGGTGGTCAGCGACATGAGAATTGATCCGATCGCGTTCTTCGATGCACCTCCGTCAGTACCACTAGCCATCCGACAAGCTTTGCTTCGTCAGGGGCGGGTCGTCCAGGAACAACGTCAGTTACTTGAAATCGAATTGTCGGATGGTCGACGAGGCGTGTTACCCGTCAGTGATGTGAGTGTGGTCGACGCCGGAACTGATCTGTTTCAGTAGGCATTTTTTGGAAAAGGATGAATTCTGATGAATTATCGAAAAACATGGATGGGAATTGCAGCAGTTGTCTGCTGCTGGGGCGTGTCGGTGTGTCATGCTCAAGAAGAGGAATCGAATTATCGAGTCAACTTTGATGTTTTGGAAGTAGGCGGCGACACGACGCTGATTGACGACGTTTCGGTCGCCAGGGTCAACGTCGAGCTACCGAAGTATTGGATCGGTCTGTTGTGCATCGAATTGAGCGACGCATTACGAGCCCAGTTGAATCTCGAAGGGAACGTCGGTCTGCTGGTCGACGCCGTCACCGAAGACAGCCCTGCCAGGAAACAGGGGTTGGAACGGAATGATATTTTGCTGAGTGCCCGGTTTGCCGCCGAGCCGCCTGAAAAGGAAAGCAGGAAGTTATCGCAGGTCGCGGATCTGGTCAAAATCGTGCAAGAGGCTGAATCGAAACCGGTCCAGTTCGAAGTTCTCCGCCGAGGCGTGCGGAAGACGATCGAAGTGACGCCGGTCGAACGCCCAATGCAGGACCACGCGCGTTTGCAAGGCAATCTGGTGGATTACACGGCGCGACTGACTCATTCATTGAGTCCAGACGGGAAGGATTTCCGCATGTTTATTGCGGGACCGATGTATGAATCGGCAGGGAAATCGCCACCCCTTCCCGAAGGAGTCTCGATGGAATTCCATCAAGTCGTTGGTGAGCGTGAGAAAATCACCGTGAAGAAAGGGGATCAGAAGTGGGAAACGACCGTTGACGAGGCTGCAAAGCTTCCAGAAGAAATACGGGGCATCGTCCTGACACAATTGGCGGCCCGTCGATCCGGCCCGGTTCCTCACGTTGCCGTTCTTCCACCGACGTTGACGTCGCCACCTTTGCCACACTTAGTTCCCGCGCCACCGGGGGTTCCTGTGCAACCGCGTGCTGTACCAAAGGGTTTGCCAGACGCGAAATCGCAGGTGGGCTGGGTGGATGAGAAAGTTACGGTGCCAGTTGCCAAAGTCGTGTTGTTCTCGACGACTGACCTGCCCGAGAATGTCACCGTATCGATCGTCCGTAATGGGACGTACCCCGCCAAGATCACGGTGAAGAAGGACGAGCAGTCTTGGGAAGTGACCGAAAAAGAATTAAGTAAGCTTCCTGAGGATGTGCGAAAGCTTGTCGAGCCGATGATTCCCCGTCAAATGAAGTCTGCACGTGTTGAATATACTCCACATACTTATACGGTCAAACAATATGGTGTCGTGAATGATCCCAACGCCGGTGGCAGAGCCGTTATCAAATCGACTTTGGTTGACGAACTGAACCCGGTTACTGCAAAGGCGGCCGAGGTTCAGCGACAAACTGCTGTCTTAAATCAACAGAATTCGGAACTGTTCTCCAGAGTACTTGCCCGCGAGGCCGCTCTCGACAAACAGGTGAAGGAACTTCATGACAAGTTGCAGTCACTGAATGAGCTGAAATTACTCAACGAAAAGATCGAGAAACTTCAGCAGTCGCTGGATAAAGCGTTGCCGAAATAATCAAGCGGCAACGTCGGTACGGAAAACATCCTCGCAAGGGGAAAGTGCCGTATCGATGACAAGTAGACCCTGAATGTCTCTTCAAACTGGAGTGACAGTGGAAAACAGCCTGACACTTGGCTCAATGAGTCAAGTGTCAGGTTTTTTATTGTCCGGATTTTATCCGTCGCGACGAACGCCGGTTGCCGGCATCTTGAACGAGGATCAATTTCCCGTTGTTTTCAAAAAAGTCTTACCTTGTAATTCAGATATCGACCACCTCGAAAAAACAACCTCACTTTCCGGTTTCATCTTTTATTTCCGCCAGGCAATGGCTTCTTTTCTGGAGGTCAATTCCACGAATATTTCACCCCTGAAACCCGCTGGAATCGATTCATTGTTGTTTTCCATTTTTCGACTGGAAATATCTGGGGCCGGTCTACAATTTCGGGTCGCTTTTTTAAGCGTTCCTTAAATGGCTTGTTATTAAACTCGCCGAATGCACTTTATTTGGCGGTGAAATGCGGTTCTGCTTTGGTGTTTTGTTAGCTTCTTTCGCACTTTCGTTCGGTCAGTTCGCGACGGCGGGTCATATGATTGTCGGATCGGAAGGTCTTTCAGGTAATGGTGCGACGTCGGGGACCTTAGGTGGATCGACAGATGTCACAAAGGCGACGAGCATCACCTGGACCAATTTCCTCGACACGGCGAATAAGACCGATGATTTTACGGCGATTCCAGACTTTCTCATGATCTCGGGAAGTAGCACTCTGTCGTTGAAAACGGGGACTCCAACCACTGCGTGGACGATTCATAGTGCGGCTTGGGGGACATTCACAGAAACATCGATATCCTCCATCACTAAAGTTTCGAACGGGTTGAATGTTTACGTGGACGGAACGTTCACCCCAGGAACCGATTTTGATTCGTCAATTACAGGCAACACCGCGCAGATGGTCATTTCGATCAACCAGGCCGGAGGTGCCGGACATGCAATCTCAACGGGTGCCACGCTCACGTCCCCTGACGCTGCTGCGGTTCCTGAACCTGCTGGAGTCGCTCTCGTCCTCTCGGGGCTCTTGTGCCTCGGTGTCGGCCGCTTTTTCCGCCGGAAGAATTCGTCGACTTATACCGTTGTGGATCACGCACGGCGTTGAAGGTTAGGCTCTCCGATCGATGAGGGAAAGTTCGTTCTCCCTCTATGGGAAATCGTTTGAAACTTTATGGTCGAGCTGCTGGTGAGAATGTTGCCCTGGCGACCTGAGTGCTACCTCGCCGTTCCGAAAGATGACTCTCCTGTGGAACCGCCGAACTCGTACACGCATCGCCTCAGCTTGACGCCAGCCTTTTGTTTCAATCGAATTTCGTGCACAGTCTGCGCCGTGGAATTGTAAGCTTGTTCGTTAAATCCGACAGATCCGCTACGCTGCCGCAATAATTGCCGGTTGATAATTATTTCGCTGGCGTCTGATCCATTCCCGCCAACCGATACCCAAAAAGGGTGACGTATCGGCAGCAAAATGCACAGCGGGGATGGGGTGATGTTGCAATCGTTTTTCGACCGGGTTTCCGGTCGTGATCTTAAGTCGCGTCGTTCGACATTTTTGATGGTCGGACTTGCGCTCTTTGGTGCGGCGACCACCTCGCAACTTTTGGGGTCTGATTCCGAAGTCTTTCGAACGGACTACAAAACGGCGCTTCAGGAAGCAGAAGAGAAGAAATTACCGCTCCTCGTTCACTTCTATGCCGAATGGTGCTCGCCCTGCAAACGGATGGACCGTGAAGTTTTCCCCAACGCTGCTGTGAAGGAAATACTTGGGAGCCGGTTTGTCGCTGTGAAGATCAATTCGGATGACCGACAGGATCTCGTCCGTCGTTACGGAATTGAGACACTACCGAGTGATCTGGTCATCGACTCGCTGACGGGTCGCGTCATCACGTTGCACGCCGGTTCTCAGGATAAAAATGGTTATCTTGCGACTGTCTCTCAAGCCGAAGCTAAGTTCATCCAAGCACATCCCAGAAACGTCGTCGTCGCCCAACCGGTCGCTGAAGCCAAATCGGCCACGCCGGAATTGGGTGATCCCAAGCCGATTATCGGGCTGGCCGGGTTCAGTCCAGTTGCATTAGCCAAAAAACGGCAGTGGAAGCGCGGATCTGCCGAATTCGCCTGGGAATACAAAGAAGTCACGTACCACTTTTCGACGCGTGAAGAATTGGAAGAATTCCGCAATAAGCCCGAAGACTTTGCACCTAAGCTGCTGGGTTGTGATCCTGTCATTTTGTGGGAGTCGGATAAAGCAGTCTCTGGCGATATCAAATATGCTGCTTTCTTCAACGATGAATTGTTTCTGTTCAAGTCGGATGAACGACGAAAACAATTCAAGGCCAGCCCCGAAAAATATATCCGCCTGCAACATGCTCTGAAGGTTGACCAGATCGAACCAACCGTCATACGTTAGTCGACGTGGTTTGCCGTTTTCTTCTCAGAGTTGGGTATCGATGACGAATCCGTTGGAGTACGCGCGTCACCTTGTTGGTTCCCCTTCCGTAAGCGCTCAATCGAATACCGAGGTCAGCAATGTCGTTGAGGCGATGCTCAGATCGTTAGGCTTTAAGATCGAACGACAAGAGTTTCCTGATCCTCACGGGGTTCCCAAAGTCAACGTGATCGGCAAAATCGGAACGGGCATTGGCGGGGTCGCCTACTTCGGTCACACGGATGTCGTTCCCGCCGAGACATGGTCAATCGCAGAACATGGACCGTTTGAACCGACCGTGCGGAACGAGCGACTTTATGGTCGCGGAAGCTGCGACATGAAGGGTTCGATTGCATGCGCCCTCGCCGCTGTTGATCGCCTGAGTTCTCCCAACTTGCGTGAACCGATTTACGTCGTCTGCACGGCAGACGAAGAAGTGGGGTTTCATGGTGCTCGGGAGGTTGTCGAAAAATCAGCTCTTTATCGCGAGATTGTCGCGGGTCAAAGCCGGTCGATCATTGGCGAGCCGACCGAGTTAAACGTCGTTCACGCTCATAAAGGAATCATGGGATTTCGAGCGATCTCGTACGGGAAGGCGGCTCATTCCAGCACTCGCGGTGGCAAGAATGCAAATCTTGCCATGATTCCATTTCTGCAAGAAATGAAACGAATTCACGACGAAACGCTGGTCGACCCCAGGTGGTTAAACGACGAATTTGATCCACCCTGGATCAGTTGGAATATCGTGATCAACGATGGGAATTGTGCGGTGAATATCACGGCACCGCTGAGTATCTGCAAGGTTTACTTTCGGCCGATGCCGGGTCAGCCAGGCGATGAACTTGTGAATCGTGCGCGAGACGTCGCCGAGCGATGTGGTCTGGAGTTTATTCATGAGTGCGCAGGTCAGCCTGTCTATTCGGATCCAAACAGCGAGTTCGTTCGAGAGACATTGACTCTTGCTGGTTGTTCACAATCGAAAACCGTCTGCTACGGAACGGACGGGGCGATGTTTTCGGAGCTAAAAAACATCCTGGTGCTTGGTCCTGGCAGCATCCAGCAGGCGCATACTGACGACGAATGGATTTCGCTCGATCAACTGGAACGGGGAACACAGCTCTTCGAACGGCTATTTCGCCACTGGTGCGTGCAATGAATCGACGTGCAGATTCCACGGATCTTGTGTCAGATCGTGATTCCTCGGCTAACCTGCGAACCGCACAAATTTTGATTGTGGTGATCGCGACACTGTTGCATACGGTGTTTCTCAGTAAAGCCAGGCCGTTACAAAGCGCGAATGATCGATCGCGGTGGTGTACCGTCTGGTCACTTGTCGAACGTGGCACTTTTCAGATCGACGAAATTCGTCAGCGACCCGGCTGGGACACGATCGATATGGTCCACGTTGACGACCATTTTTATTCCACCAAGCCGCCTCTGCTGACTTCGGTCGTGGCGGGAATTACCTGGTGTCTGCAACGGATGACGGGCTGGAACCTGTTTGACCAGCTTCAGCCACTAACATTCCTGGTTCTATTGCTAGTCAATATTGTTCCCTTTACCGCATCGCTGCTCATCTGGATCGCGATCCTGAATCGATGTTCTACTCAGCCTTGGACTCGCTTGTTTGGCCTGGCAATCGCCGCTTTTGGGACGTTATTGACTCCATTTCTGATGACGCTCAACAACCATACGGTTGCTGCCGCGTCGACCACATTCGCCATTTACGCACTGATACGAATTCTGCAGAGTGACGATGAGTCACGTCAAAGCTGGTCGTTTGCTTTATGTGGTTTTTCAGTCGCCTGGACCGCTGCCAACGAGCTCCCTGCCTTTTTATTAGTCGCGATTGCTTTCGTTTTGACATACCGATGTTCGGCTCGCAAGACGCTGCTGTTTTTCGTTCCGGCGGCAGCGATTCCACTGATCGCTTTCGTTGCGTCGAATGTCCTCGCGACCGGAAGTTTGAAGCCGACCTATGCCGATTACGGGACTGACAAATATCGGTTTGTGATCGATGGCGTACCGAGCTATTGGATGAATCCCCAAGGGGTCGATCGAAATCTCGACTCACCGTTATGGTACCTGTTTCATTGCACGGTCGGACACCACGGGCTGTTCTCGCTGACTCCGATCGCTTTGTTTGCGTTACTCGGTTGGCTCAGTGCGTTTTTCATGCGAACCGATTCAACAGACCTTGATGACGCGAATCATGAGTCAGCCCAAGACCAGCTCGTTGAACTGTCGTCTCGAAAGCGATCCCTTCGCACTTTGCTCTGGCTGGGGCTTTTGGTTTCGACGGTTGTCGTTGCGTTCTATTTGACTCGAACGCAGAACTACAACTTCGGGGGGGTCAGCTGTGCGCTTCGCTGGGCACTTTGGTTCACTCCACTCTGGCTGGTTGGGATCGTGCCGGTTTTGGATCTCTGTGCAAAGTCTCGAATCTCCCGATGCGTGGCCGTCATGCTCGGGTTGGTTTCGATGTATTCGGCGTGGCAACCGATCGACAACCCGTGGCGTCAACCGTGGCTGTTTCATTACATGGAAAACCGAGGCTGGATCGACTATTCCGATCCACCGGTGGAATTGAAAAAACCGCTCTGGACCTGGTTCGCTTCGCTGCCCGAATCCGCTGATGGTGAACCTGCATGGATTGAATTTACTGTGGCTCAATCTGGCCTGACACCACGGACCGTACGGTTGACGGCACAACCGGTTTCAAAAGAACAACGCAACTCGTTGATCACGATGGAAGTACGGGAATCCTGGGGCGATTCTAAGCGATCTGATCGCAATCGAACGCTTCTGATTGATGCTCAACAGTTTAATCGAGGTGCTCCACCGGCTGATTTTGTGCGGTGGGATAATCCGAATGTCACCGTCGAAGAACAGCAGGCGGACCTTGCGTTTGTACGAGGGCTGCCACGTAAAGTTCCTTACGAAGCCAGAGTCACGCGTTATTTAAAGACCCCATTGCGACGCGAAGCGTTGCAATGCGTCCAGGCGGCCGCGCATGTGACGTTTGGGAAAGATGATTCTGAAAAGCCCATGAACCATCGCTGCGATGTCTGGTTAAGTGACGATGTTCCCTTCGGCGTGGCTCAAGTGGAATTTCGGGTAAGCGACTCTCAAAGCGGCGCCACATTTTTTCAAGAGCGATGGACGGTCAAAGATTGTTCACCGAAGGTCAAGCCGTATTCAATGCCGTGAAATTCCAAAAAATCATCTCGTTTTGACCGAACTACAGCGTCCCGATGGTCCACGGTCTCACAGAAGCACTGAGACACGGAGGAGTGATCAATCTCGTTCTCATGCATCTCTGCGTCTCCGTGACCCTGTGAGAGATCAATTCAGCGTCGAAAGTGGGAGTAAATACCTGCGTTCTCGCATGGCTTTGACCGAATTCGGCATTCAACAAAACTGTTTTGTTAAATGGACGACGAATCTGTATTGCGGAACACCTCAAACGAATCCCACTCGCCTGGGACACATTTGAGCCAAACTTCGAGTCCAAGATAGTCGTCGTCGCGTTCGATTCCCGCCTTCGGCGGCTCGAGAAAATGACACCTCACACAGATCTGGAACCACGGCGGGGCGGCATGTGCGATATAGGATTCGCTTGCAATGTAGTACGTTCCTGTCAGCTTGCGACGATGCGGGAATCCTTCTTCGTTGCCTTCGAATACGAGTTCCGGATCATTCAGATACTCCTCGACCTCGCAACGGACGACGGTCATCATCTTATCTCGGTGTCGCTGGATTGCGGTGAACTCCTCGACAGTCACACGAGCGATTATGAGATCGGGCTGCGTGGCCCACAGTGGCGGGTCGATCCGAACGAAGTTGAAGTGCGCCACCGATTGCCTCCACTGCCCAGCCGATCTAATTACGTCTATTAAACTTTCTCACTAACTTGTCGCGAAGCTTCTGTGTATTTGGCGTCGCTGCGTGGGATTGGACGGCCAAATCAAGGTCCGCCACTCCCTTTTCTAACTCGCCCATTTCGTCGTAGATCTGTCCGCGCACTTCGTAACCGTAGGCTCACTGAGGATGAATCTCGATGGCAACATTAATGTCATGTAGCGATTCATCGAACCGCTTAAGTTGCTTGTACACGATGGCGCGTCCATACCAGGGGAAGAAATTCTGCGGACAAGCCTTGATGCCCGCTTCATAATACTCGATGGCTTGGCTCCATTTCTTCCGTGCGACCGCCATGTGGCCGAGACTGACCCAGATGTCGACATTGCTGGGGTCCAATGCTACTGCGGATTTTAAGTCGGCTTCTTCCCGTCGCGGGTTGGGGAAAAAGTAACTCGTCAGCATGGAACGCCAATAATAGTCGTCGGCCGTTGCTTCCGGATTATTCTCCACCAGCCAAAGGTCAAACGCCGCACGATAGGCACGCGCCTCTTGTGTCGAGAGCGAATTCATGAACTGTGTATGCGTGCCACGGCGAGTCTTAACCTTCATCCGCTCGTTGAATTGACGCAGCGCATCGGTCATTTTCGGCTTCTGACGATCTTTCCACCAGCGATGCAGCCATCGCAACATATCGTCTACTCCATAAAAAACCAGATATTCTGTTCCGTAACGATCGAAAGAAACAAAGGGAATAGTTCCAGTTTGAGAACAAAAAGTGGACATTTCCAGGTGTTTTCAATTTATTTTGACACCAAATGACCTGTCCGCTTTTCTTCAGCACCACCACGAATGACCTGGCGCGGGCTTCGCCCGCAACCGAATGGGAGGGCGAGGCTCCTGCCGAGCCGCCGAGTCGATGCGTGTACCTACTTCACGGCTCGGCGGGAGCCTCGCCCTCCCACGAAACATCTTCGCGGCGCGCGAAGAAACAAAACATTAGAAATACGAAGAGCGCGAAGGAATCAGAGGAAAAAATCTGGATGCCATTCTTCGGCCTGGGTGTTGTTACATCGGTGAAAAGTCGCACTGCCGATCACACGATTGAATTTCCAGCTTCGAGCTCGTCGTGTCCTTCGTGGTAATTTTCTGCCATTCTCCGTCGCCGAACGTTAAAAGTAACGCGGGCTTTCTCACCGGATTGAATCGTGGTCTATTCGGTTTCTCACAGAGCCACTGAGACACGGAGGAGTGTTCACTTCGTTCTCATGCATCTCCGCGTCTCAGCGGCGATGTTAGCGATTTATTTTTCAATCGAACGACTAGGTTAACCCGCGCGGGCAAAGCGGCGCGAGGGAAGCTGAGCTAAGATTTCAAGATCGGCATGGCAGGCCGTGAAGCCGCCACTTTGTCCGTGTCGGGTTGAACCGCTTGTTCGGCGATGGCTTCTTGTCGCCGGCTTAATTGAGCGAGATGAATCTCGATGACATTCAATAACTGTTCGTCTTCAATCTCCCAGAGCGATTGGTTTTCAAATTCTTCGGACAGAAACCCCAGATTGGCCATCAACTGACCAAATCGGATGTCAGTAGACAGATCGCACAACGCCAAAAGTTTCTCGATGATTGCTTGTTGAATTTGGCTGATCATGGCAGCACTTCTCTAATTTTTGGTGACTTGGCGTGGTTTTTGGGGATCTTTCCGATGA
Source organism: uncultured Schlesneria sp. (assembly GCA_903904835.1). GTDB lineage: Bacteria > Planctomycetota > Planctomycetia > Planctomycetales > Planctomycetaceae > Schlesneria. The sequence goes on from CAIVEI010000043.1 coordinate 51,164, forward strand.
CTTCCACAGGAACCGTGGTTCCAGGTGACAGCTTCGCAATTCGCGTCGCACGAGTGGCTCCATTGTAGATGACCAGAACACCATCCGACGATTCGAAAACCCACAACGGCGGCATTCCTTCTCGAGAAGCTCCAAATTTGGCAATTTGACGTTGCAATTTTCCAGGGTCTGCACCTTGCGGCCGGGACGGCGGCACGCGCAATTCACGGGGGTCAACTTCACGGTAATCAGGTTGCATGGCGGCCATCATACCAGAAATTCGTTCCACAAAAAGGTGCTGATCGCGGGGATCGTCCCTTCAAATAAGTCGGGTCAACTTCTGCACCCACACCTGTCGATGTTCGGTCCTTCTTCGTACGTACCATTGCCTCTGCAAATTGGACAACTGTCCCCAACATTCGCGCAGCAAGCACATTTATAGATGTTGGGCCCTTCCTCGTACCATCCTTTGCCACCGCATAATGGACATTCATGTCGTTTATTGTCGGCAGATCTGTTGTTCTGTGGCATTGTTTGTACGCCCTTATTGTGATGTCAACGCCGAACGTCAAAGGTCAGCAGGTGTACTCACTCGGCTGGACCGAGTTGTTCGGCAATCTCAATCAATTCGGTGAAACAAGATCAGCAGGTGAGGAACCCGATTCCGATTCTCGGGCCTCTTCACTTCCCTCATAGAGAGCGAGTTCCTCGTGCAGGCGGGCCACCATTTTTCGAATTCCCGCTTTCGCAAACCCCTTGGAACCGATTGGATGCGACGCCTGAAGCAGCTCCAGACGATTCTGTAGATCGCGAAGTTCTTGTTCGGCTTTCTCGTATTCGACTGTATTTGTGATCATAGTTGAACCTCAACAAGCCCTTTGCGTCGGCCGTCCCATTCGCGAGTTCTACCAAAGAATTCTACCCAATCGTTCCAGTCGCCAACATCTTCCGCTGCAAAGATTTCTTCGGGGCAACGTGTCAAAAGCATCTCTTCCAGTTCCAACGCAGCCGCCAATCCTCGTGCAACGCGTTGCTCGAAGTCGTTCGAGAGCAACACAACAGCATCAATATCATTCGGCGATTCTTTGGCAGTAACGAAGCTCCCGTCGATGAGTAAGCGAATCGCACCAGCCTGACGCGAAAGTTCGATCCAACGCCGAAGCCTCAAAACCAGCCGTCTTCGGCGCGGCGACGACACACCGAAGCGAAATATCACCTCCGCGTCAGTGGCGAGATGGACGCCGTCAGGCAAGTATCCATCGTCGCGAAAGTCTGGGATCATCATTACGACCGTGTTTTACAAACCTGCCAAGTTTCTCGAAGTCGAAGGCAAACCTCGACAGTCAGACTACACGTTTGGATTTAGTTTTGCACGCCGCCGACTGCCACATTGACAACGCATTTGACCGCCAGCTGTGCACTCTGATTCAGTTCCAGGCACTCGCCACCGAGGCCAAGCGAACGGCGACGATTAGGCATTTAGGCATTAGCAATCCGCGAGAACCACTTCGACATTCAGACCCGATTGAATTGCGGCTTGACGGGCATGCCAACCATTGTTTCGAAGAGCGTTATCGAGTTGATCATCCCGGACTACGACCTTCGCAACGTCGCCGCCAATGTCCGCTTCGAATTGGACGATCACTTTCTCCACGTGTACATGCGAAAACCATGACCGGATCACGTTGATCGCAGCTGAATGATCCATGAAATATTCCAAATTGGTCGAACGACCAAAATCAACCGGTTGCCGCCAAGTGACTTTGAATTCAAGGAACGCCCGATCGGCAACTCGGGTGCATTTTTTTGTTCCGCTAAACAGAGCTGTGCTTCTCAAGGAAGCAGACTCGTGAGGACCACCGTGTAGCCCTCGATGTCTCTGAGCCAATACTCCCAGTTTCCGTTTTCGCTGAGCTGACATGGCCTAAGAACATGTACGTTCATAACCTCTGCTCGCACGACAGCGGCGTGAAACTCTTCGAGTTCAAACCAAAGAATCACTCCGTTGCCATACGGCTTAAGAGATGGGTCACCAAGCGGGCCATGGTGATGCTCTATTTCCCACTGGTGAAGTTGCAGGACAAGTTGATCGCCGTCATTGAGTCGCTCGTACTCAGGGCCACCATGTCCGCTTGTGAGGCCGAGCAGCTGTTGGTACCAGCGGCTACTCGATTCGACATCCCGGACACAGATTAACGGCGCGAGTTTCATGGTTTTCCCTGGGCGGATCAATGCGGAACGTCGATCCATGTATGGCCGAACAGTTAAGTGTACCAATCGCCGTCTAGTTGTGTATCGTTTTCATGTCATTTTGGCTCGGTGTACGTGGAATTGTGACCACTGTAAACCGCAAAGTCAATTGCCAAATGGCAACAATTGATTTTTTGGAACAATATTGTTACCCTAAAATACCTCGTGCAGCATATTGTGATATGGCTGCACGCCATGAATATTGAGATAGACTGCGCGGTGTGATGTGGATTCTTGGCAAATTGGTGGGTCGAAATCGAGTTCACACACTGGGCGTTCGGGCGAAATTGTCTCGGCGCGAAATGTTTCGGGGAATCGGGGGACGGTGGCGTTTCTAAGAACCGGTCGAAGGATTCGGGTTGAGTGTTTTCTGAACACTCGTTCTAACGCCTAAACAGCACAAACGTGGTCCGCCGGGCGATGGCATGGTTTCTTGGTCGTGCGGGAAACGCAGTGCGCCCCTGCCGCCAGCGAAACATTTTCAAAAGCACCTTCCAAACGTTAAGAAAATATTTCTCTTTTTCTATTGATAGGCGATATAAAAAATTGTAAAAATATGTCGCTTCTTGTGAAGCGTGATCGAACAGGTCCGCGAGGAAGAGCAGGAAATAAAAGTTGCCATCATCGCATTGAGGTTGTCCGTTTATTTCTTGTAACTTCCTTCCGCCACACGCCGTTGTCTGGAAAGGGCTAAAGCCCATTCTACGGCTTGCGGCTCGCCTGGATTTTCGAAACCACAACCTGACGACGACAATTGATCTTTGACAAATCGGAAAACAATTTTGTTTGTTACGGACTGAGCCCCCTTCTTTTTCGGTGGGCGATCCTCAGCAACTCGTTGCTTGCATTGAGGGTGCGGTCGAGTCGGCCCGGGGCCAGCAGCGTCTCGCAAAACCGGCTGCATTTTTTCGTGCTTTCATTCTTTCGTGATCCTCTTGGTGATCTCGCTTTCAGCGAATTGAAGATGAAATCCAATCACGAAAACACGAAAGTTCGAAAATACGAAAAAAAGAAAGGCAAACTTGATCGAACTCGCGCGAACTCGGGTGAACTTGTTGACGACGTAAAGATTGACGAAACCCTACGAATTACGAGGAATGGTCGAAGTCGCGCGAACTCGCGCGAACTTTTCGATCGAATTTCGTGGCGACCGATAAATGACAGAACGGAAGAGAAGATTTTTGAACAGAAGGACACGAAGTTAACGAAGTATAGAGAATCACGAAGAGTCCGTGAGCTAACGCGCCTGGGAGGAATGGAGGGTGTCGAACTTGATCGAACTGCGTCGAACTTGATCGAACTCGAACACCCCAAAGAACGGGGGGAATGATCGCACAAACCCTATGAAGTAAGGGGTGTGGTCGAAGTCGCTCGAACTCGCGCGAACTTTTCGATCGAATTTCGTGGCGACCGATAAATGACAGAACGGAAGAGAAGATTTTTGAACAGAAGGACACAAAGTTAACGAAGTAAAGAGAATGATCAAGTTGACGAAGTTGACCAGCTTCAACATCGAGAAAAGCCTATGAAAATAGGAACTTGGCCAACGTTTTGAATGTTTTGGTGGGCCTCGAAGACTCGACGCCACCCTACGAAATCAGAAGGGGGCCGGGTGGAACGGCGCCCTCCCGAAGATCTGGCGAGAACGGGCGATGTTGGTCAAGTTGGCCAACTTTTTGAATGCTTTGGTGGGCCACGAAGACTCGACGCCACCCTACGCTTGCTTTGCGAATTCGATGGAACTCTATCGTTGCCTATCCGCTGCGATCGTTGCCGAGAGATCGTTGCCGAAGCTTTGCCATGAGTCCGGGGGCTTACGCACCCCGGCTCGCCTGTGAATTGTTTTCCATCCATCGTTGCCCAACGGGCTTTGAAAGGACGATTACTTGTCGGCGGAACTCGAAAGCTGTCGCAAGATTTTTAATGCTTCTTCGACATGTTGACTGGCGAAAAGTTGCGATACGAATTTGGATCGGACGATCCCTTCCTGATCGATAACATAGGTCACTCGACCGGGCAGAACAAACATCACGCTTGGGACTTCAAATAGCTTTCGCAATGCGTTTCCACGATCAGAGATCATGAGATACGGCAGCTTCTTTTTGGCAGCAAAATCACGGTGGGTTTCGTCTGAATCCGAGCTGATGGCAATGACTGCCGCTCCGATTTTGACGAAATCTTCATACGCATCTCGAAACGCGCATGCTTCCTGAGTGCAGATCGGCGAATTGTCACTCGGGTAGAAGAAGATGACGACTGACTGTTTCCCTTTGAACCCCGCCAGCGAGATTGTCTGTCCGTCCGGTGTCGTGGCTGTAAAATCCGGAGCGGGATCGCCGATTTCGACCGACATGATTTCTGCTTTCAATGTTTGGAGTGAGGATTCGAGATGTAAGGTGTTGTATTACCCTCACCCCGTTTAATCAGTTGTCTATCCCTGAAACGAGTTTCGTCGATCAGGGTCATGAACGGGTCGCCGGAGTAACAGACCTCGCCGAAAAACGCGAACACCCGTCCATTTTCATTCACAAACATCGGGGCAAGCTTTCCCGCAGTGGTGGTGTAGCTGAATCCCCCGAGAATTTCGCTCCACCCACCAATCGTTGTATGTAACAGAGTTCCGCCGCGTTCGGTTTTGTAGCCCAGAACCCATAACTTTCCACCATCGTTCTTCATGTGAGTCCCTTCGTTTTCCACATTCAATTGTCGAGCCCACACCTTCTGTGCGGGGTTGAAGTGGAGGGAGTTTGTGGCAACATCGTCGAAGAAAACATCACCCTTTTTCCGGGAGATGACGTTCGCCGATTCAAGGCTTCGCAGCACGACAGTGCGCGAAGTGTCAATTTCGATTCCTCCATTGATGGGAGAGAAATGTTCGATCATGATTTCCGGCGCATCCCCGTCCTCAATGATGAAATCGGGCTTTGATTGTTTGTTGTAATCAATCCAGCCTCCAATTCCCTTTAGTCGCCTGACGGCTCCACGAACCTTGACCGGTTTTGAGAGGCTGTAGGAACCGGGTAAGAAGACTGTTGTCGCTCCTGAATCGACGGCCTTTTGTATTGCATCAGACGAGTCCTTGCTGCCCGTCGGGTCAGCACCGAAATCATCGACGATTGCCCAGTTGGCAGGCGGGTCAACGGGAACAAACGGAGTTTCTTTGACGGGAAGTCGAAGGGACTTCTTAAAATTAAGACCCGCAAATAGACTCGTGACCGGGTGCGAGAAATATTCGGTGATGTTTGGCCCCTGACTTCCGCGTTTATCGACACCCTGAATGCGACGTGCGGCGAACGAATCAGGGGTTTCGACATCGCCCAATGCTCGCTGGTATCCAGTGGTTTCGACATCTCGTAAAAAGATCCGGCCACCATTGTAATTGATGATCGCAGGTACTTCTGCTGCACCATCCCGGCCGGTCAGATCTGCGTCAATCAGACTGAGCGTACCATAAGTTTGAATGGCAGGAACACTGTTTTCACTGACAAGGCCACGGATTGAGATCGCTTGCCCTTCGTTCTCGAATCCAAATTGCGTTTGCCCGCGAAGTGTCAGGCGTTCAAAAGTCTGGCTATTAACCGCTCGCGATGTGCTGACACCACGGCGAAAGCCGCAGATTTCGCAATTGCGAACGAGCAATGGGCCATTCATATCGCGGTGCCCCAGGTCGAGTCCCACGATCCCATTTCCAGATTCGTCGAGAATTCGGCAGTTTCTGACGGCACCGGTGTTATTCGAGTAGAACTGCAATCCGATCGCACCTGGGTTGTCACGTCCAATATCGAACGTGATATCTTGAACATAATTGTGGAACCAGTCGGCTGATCCAAAACCTCCACACCACATCATTGCCTGGGGATTTTTCTCGTCAGTGAATGTGCTATCACGAAGCTTGAGGACCGTTTTCAGGGCATTCTGTCCTTGAAGGAAGTTAAATCCCCAGGCGTTGTTGCCCGCCGAATTCTTGTTCGACCAGTTGATCGTTTTCGAGACGAGATACGTTCCCGCAGGAAGGTAAACGACCTTGCGCAGTCCCATCGTGTCGTGTAACGCTCGCTGGATAGCCTCGGTATCATCGGTCTGGCCGTCCCCCTTTGCGTCATAGGGATGCTGCGTGACATCGATGATCGCAGGATTGCGAGGAAAGAACGCATCAGGAATGGTCCTGAATTCGGCATCGAAGTTCGGCGATTCTTCGGCCGAAATTCCACGTGATAACGGGTTGGCAATCATCAGAACGAGCAACCCGTATATGGTTACATGATGAACGGCCATGTCAGAGAACGCCGACAGGCAGTCTCGCCAAATTGAATTCGTGTTGCGGGATAAATTGGTAAACACCGAACACGATCTCCTTGTTTTCTGGGATTGATAACGGGAGCGTCGACCTGATACCCGATAAATCCCGATTCAAATCGTGATGATTCAATTGGGAGCGTTCTTACGAGGCTCGCTCCAATGACATGCCGTCAAACTTTATCGCCGAGATAAGATTATCGACTATCGAGACGAGACGACACGGCCTTGTCGAGGACTCCAAAACCGTGGTACCCCAAGTTTCGTACAAGTCGCTTTTTTAGATTCCCATGTTCGCCAGAACATCGATGAATCGATAGACGACACTCGTCGCCACAGGGGCTTCGACTTCCGCCCGCGCTGCCGCTTCTTGCAGGCGGGTGCTCGCGGACTGGATTAGTCCCGCTGAATGTGGTTCATGCAGCGAATGAGTGACGTCGCTGACCGCTTCGGCAAGATGTGTCGTTTTCTCTAACTCGTGACCGTTGGAATCTAAATGGACCGAGAGTTCGTCGAGCAAGCTGGCGAGCGAGGATTGGGTTGTCGAATCCAAATGGTCAGTCTGGCGGATCGAGGCCGAAAGTTGCCGTAGTCTGGCCTGCAGTTCAGCAACGGCCTGTGGTTCCCGTGCGGATTGATCGGACATGATGACGGTTTCTGCTTGAGGAGACCCAAATCGACGTACGACCTTTCGGTACGCCGCTACAAACAACAGCGTACCAATCCCAATCTCAGATAAACATCCCTTTTTCAGGACAACAGCAGCCTCAGATCGTCGGTCGTCAGATTTTGCATAATCGAGTTGTTCTGTTCGAGAATCGCGTCAGCCAGTTCTCGTTTTGCCTGTTGCAGTTCGGCAATCTTTTCTTCGACGGTATTCTTACAGATCAGCCGATAAGCAAAGACTTGCCTTGTTTGTCCAACGCGGTGTGCCCGGTCGATTGCCTGCGTTTCGACGGCAGGGTTCCACCAGGGGTCGAGGATGAAGACGTAATCTGCGGCTGTCAGGTTGAGACCCAGTCCCCCTGCCTTCAAGCTGATCAGGAACACGCCACAATTGTCATCGGTCTGGAATCGTTCGACTCGTTCCTTACGGTCACGGGTCTGACCGTCGAGGTATTCGTAAACGATCCCCTTCTTGTCCAGAGCCTGTCGTACGATGGCCAGCATGCTGGTGAACTGAGAAAAGACCAGCGTTTTATGCTTTTCTTCCAGCAGTTCTTCGATATGCGGAATCAATACGTCGAGCTTGGCACTGGAATCGTCTGGTGCCGACCGATTCAGCAGGGCAGGGTGACACGCAGCCTGACGCAGCCGGAGCAATGCTTCCAGCACGTGCATTCGCGTTTTGGCAATCCCTTGTTCTGCAACCAGGCCCAGCAACGAGTCTCGATAATGGTCCCGAAGCTCGTTGTAAAGGCGTTGCTGATCTTCGCCCATCTCGCAGAAGATGGTCTGTTCGAGCTTCTCGGGAAGTTCGCTGGCTACGCTGGCTTTTGTGCGGCGAAGAATCAGAGGCCGCAGTCCTTCGGAAAGGACTCGACGCGTCTCTTGATTCGTGGGATCGGCAGCGTGCTGCTTAAACGCCGAACTTCGACCAAGCATACCAGGATTGAGGAATTCAAATATCGAGCAGAGGTCACCCAGATGATTTTCAATCGGGGTACCGCTGAGTCCGACGCGATGTTTGGCTTGCAACAACCGGACTGCTTTGGCGACTTGTGACGTGGAGTTTTTGATCGCCTGTGCTTCATCGAGAATGACGTAATCGAAAGTCAATTCTTTCAGGATCAGCACGTCACGACGAAGCGTACCGTACGTCGTTAAAATCAAATCCATTTTCAAAAATTCGTCGCGCAACTTCGAACGATCCAATCCAGCGTACTCCATGACTTTGATGCCAGGAGTAAATCGTTCGCACTCGTGCTTCCAGTTGAACATCAAGGACTTTGGCACGACGACCAGAGTTGGATTTCGCTTTTTGACGCGAAGACGTCGATCTTCAAGAAATGCCAGCATCTGGATTGTTTTACCCAGACCCATGTCGTCCGCGAGGCATCCACCGAAGTTGAATTCCTCGAGGAATTTCAACCAGCCAATCCCTTCGCGTTGATACGGTCGAAGTTCGCCTTGGAATGTAGGTGGTTCACGTTCCGTCTTGATGCCGTCGAATGCCGCCAATCGTTCGCGTGTTTCCAGGAACTTGGCGTCGAAATCGACATCTTCTTTGGACGTTAATAACGCATCGATAATACTGACCTGAACCGCGTTGAACCTCAGGTGTTCACCCTCTGCGACTCCAAGTCCTGCCAGCAGGCCATATTTGACCAGCCATTCTTCAGGCAGAATGCCTAAAGACCCGTCATCGAGCACGATCGTGCCGTCACCTCGGGCGAGTGCCGCAAGCAGTTCCGGAAACGTGACACGTGCGCCTTCGAAATTGACGTCACCGTGTAATTCGAACCAATCAATACCCGATTTGATCTGGAATTTCAGGTCGACTGCCTGACGAACATGCTTACCATCGGCGCGAACCTGCCAGCCTTCGGCCATCAGTTTTCGGACCGCCGGGGCAAGATCACGAGCGGCGATTTCTGCGTCGTGAGCTCCTCGTTTTTGATCCAGCAGTCGCCGGAAGCCGTAGTCCATCAACTGCGACCACGCGAGTGCTTCTTTCGGCTTATCGCGAACGAGGCATCGACTGGCTTCGCGCTGGACGATTGCCCATTGGCTGCTTGATGCCCGGATCGAAAGACCATCGTAATCAAACAAGACTTCGGCTTTGAGCCGGTCGTTGTGCCAGCGTGATTTTCCAGGTGCGTGAACGACCAGGATTGGCTTTGGCTCAAGCACAACTTCCATCAACTTCAGCTCTTCAGGCAACTCGAGTCGAGGCAATGCCGGCATGTCGAGCAGGCGGTCGACGAGTTCGTGTTCTTCTCCGACCGGCACTTTCAGATCGTCAGATCGACGCAGAAGTGCGACCCAGGGATAGGCATCAAAGTCTTGAAATGGTCTGACCAAAGTCGTGGTGATGGCCAGTCCGCCCGGGACGACGAGCACGGGGTCCTTGAGGGACATGTGTTCGTCACCGCGCCGCAGCGATCCTCGCAATTTCCAGGCTTCTTCGGCAGGTTCGAATTCGACCTTCAGACACAGTTCCCAATGACCGCCGTCATCCCACGCGAGGGTCTCGGTCACGCGTTCATCATCGCCGAGAATTCGGATACGTCCTGTGGCACAAATCGCGGGAAGCAATAATTGACACAAGTCATGTGGTAAGCGGTATCTGTGCGCGGCAAGACTGTCGGTCACGGGGCCCGTCATCGAGCTGCGATCGGGCGTTCCACCGACGAGGTGCGCGAGAATTCTGCGGTCTTCGTCATCGTCGATGTCTTCGAATTTACCAGGCTTCAGTTTTAGTGGCTTAAGTTTACCCCATTCACCATTCGACCGCCTTTGGCGATTCGAGGTCTGGATGATAATCAAGCCCGCTTCTTCACTGGCAACCGCATCGATCTCATAAAAAATCTGGCGTTCTCGACCTGCAGAATTTGAAGCGCCGGCAGCATCTTCACCCTGCATGGCCTTGCGAAGTTCGCTCAGTCGGGATTCCCACTCGCGAAGCCGAGGCACGGCAGCCGCTTCGATTTCGGCGCGGATCGATTCCCGCTCGGCCCGCTTTGTCGATCTTGAATTGCCGATCGAAGAATAGGCCTCTTCGTCGTTATCATCCCAGTCGTCGTCTCCGAAATCGAGCGGCTCATCTTCGACGGCGAATGGAGGAATATAGCCCTGCTTGGCTCCATCTCCGATATATTTGCCCGCATCAGCGGCGAGAATCGTCGCCCACAAATGTTTGCAGTGCGGATTTCCGCTCTTGTTCGCATCTGTGCCAACACAGTTACACGAAACTTTCAATAAGCCATTATCGCGACTCAGTTGCGTCTGGTATTCGACGCCGTCACGTACGATGGCAAATAAGTGGTCGGGCGTGACGCGAATTACCGCCACCCGTTCCGCCTGAATATACGCAGCCCCTCGGAAACGAATATCTCCGCGAAACTTGCTTTCCAGCAGTTCCGACAACGTCATGAACGCGTCCCTGTTCCAATCGAACAAACCAGTCTTCAACAACTCGCGTCGGTATCAAACGACAACAATTCGCGCGAGCAAGGCAAATTAACCGATCTTGAGATGAGTGGGTAGTCTGGACCAGCCTGCGGTTCGTTCAAGTAGGCAGAATCGGCACCAACGAGAATTGGATTCATCAAGATTCTCGATTGGGTCTGGCGTCTGGCGGGTTCGTTAAGGTATCTTAATGAGTGTCGAATCCGGAACGATTCGACACGCTGGAACTCCTGACAATATTCAACCCGCCGAACAATCCCGACTGATCACCTGCCAGGAAGCACCCGTACGGCTCCCGTTGATTTCAACGAGGATCACAGGGGGTGAGTTTCGTGACGTAACCTTAACGCTTCAGGCACGTTTCAAATGTCACACACGAGATGTTACATGCGTCGCTCGATCACCCTTACGCTGCTGCTCGTGACGTTTGCGAAGACGTCATCAGCTCAATCCCCGAATGAAGAAGGCTTAAAGTTCTTCGAGCAGAAAATTCGTCCGGTGCTTGTACAACACTGCTACAGTTGCCACTCGGTAAGTGCTCGCGACGCGAAAAAGTTGCAAGGAACGCTTTTTCTGGATTCGGCGGAAGGAATCTTGGCTGGAGGTGAGAGCGGCCCGGCGCTCGTTAAGGGTAAGTCTGCCGAAAGTCGAATCATCAAGGCACTGAAGTATGACGGCATGGAAATGCCTCCTTCAGGAAAATTGTCGGATGAAATTATTGCTGACTTTGCCAAATGGGTCGAAATGGGAGCGCCAGATCCACGCGAGGGGACGGCACCCATCAAACCCAAGCGCGAAATCAATATCGACGAAGGTCGAAAGTGGTGGTCATTTCAGCCGCTCAAGATTATGGCACCACCTTCAATTCCTGAGGGAATTCCGACGCGATCACCGATTGATCATTTCGTCATTGCTGCCCAGAAGCAACAAAATCTGAAACCAGGAATTCCGACAAGCAGAGAAAAGCTGATCCGCCGCGCCTACTTCGATTTAATCGGGCTTCCGCCAACCCCAGAGCAGATCGATAGCTTTCTGAACGATGGGTCGCCGCAGGCGTTTGAGAAAGTCATCGACAGCCTGCTGGAAAGTCCTCGCTACGGTGAGAAGTGGGCCAGGCACTGGCTGGACGTCGCTCGATTTGCGGAAAGCGGCGGGTACGAATTCGATGGATTCCGGCCAGGAGCTTATCACTACCGTGACTGGGTGATTCGGGCACTGAATAATGACCTTTCGTACGATCAGTTTGTGCGAATGCAATTATCCGGTGATAAGTTACAGCCCGATGACTATCTGGGGGCATCTGCCAGTGGCTTTCTCGTCGCCGGGCCCTACCCAGGGCAAATTACCGCCAAAACCGTGGAGGGGATTCGTTACGATCAGCTCGACGACATGCTGATGACGGTCGGTGGATCGATGCTGGGTCTGACACTCGGCTGTGTTCGCTGTCACGACCACAAATACGATCCTCTGCAGCAGAAGGACTATTATTCTCTGGCCGCGTCGCTGGCACGAACGGTGCACGGGTCGCGGTCAATCGATCCTGATCCTGCTGCGACACAACGAGCATGGGAAAGTTATCGGCAGGCACACGAGCCTTTGTTGGCGGCGCTTCGTAAGTTCTCGACTGACGAATTGCCAAAACGATTTGAAGCCTGGCAATCAGCCGAGTTACCCAAACAAGCTGAGACACCTCGCTGGCAGTTCATGGAGCCTGTCGACCTCGATGCGGACCGATCCTGGCTCAAGTGGTTACCGGGCGGAATCGTTGCCCACAATGGATCGATCCTTCCCGGTACGGTTCTATTCCAAAGGGGCCAGCGTCGCGTTGTGCCGCATCAAGAGCGATACATGATCACTCTGCACACGTTCCAGAAAAACATCGCATCACTTCGAATCGACGCCTTCGCCGACAAAACTCTTCCCGCGAAGGGCCCGGGATTGAACGGAGACGGCAGCTTTCAGTTGGCTGAATTGAAAGTCATCGCTCGACCGTTGGACGGCAATGCGGCGGAAGCACCGCAAGAGCTGAAGCTGAAGCCGGTCTACGCGGCATTTGAAGAAAAAGATCAGCCGCTCGGACATGCTGTCGATGGTAAACCTGAGACGGCTTGGGTCGTTCGACCACCAGCCAACAAAGACAATGCTGCAATTTTTGAGTTCGAAGCGCCATTTGCTGGTTTTGCGAGCGGAACAGAACTCAAGATTGAATTGAAGTTTCGCGACTTGGGACTGGGCCGAATTCGGTTTTCGCTAAGCACTGAACCAAACCCCGCCACCTGGGCTGGTGACGTTGTTGCTCAGAATGTCGGCGAGATTCGAGCAATTCTGGCGGCCAACGGAAACAAATTGCCCGAGGCATTGCGGGAAGCCATGACTCGCTGGTTCAGTCCCTTTGATCCTGAGGCGTCCAAGGTTTATCAAGCCGTCCGTGCACATTCAGCGTCGGAGCCACGTCCTCCTTTGACCGAGGTTTATACAACAGTGGCCGGTGGTCAGGACGTCTTTCTGTTGCGGCGCGGCGAAGTGGATAACAAACAGGGAAAAGCCGAACCGGGTTTCATCCAAGTTCTGCTTCGAGAAACCCCGTCAGCAACGCCTGTTGCGGCGCAGCCAGCTCCTGCAACTGTTGATCCACGAATTGGCCTGGCCGATTGGATCACCAACGTCGAACGCGGTGCCGGTCCGCTACTCGCTCGAGTCATGGTTAACCGTGTCTGGCAGCATCATTTTGGAGAGGGGATCGTTGGCACTCCTAACGATTTCGGCGCTCAGGGTGATCGGCCTACCCATCCAGAGCTACTCGAATGGCTTGCTTCGCAATTCGTTTCCAATGGATGGAAGCTGAAACCGTTACACAAACAGATCATGCTGAGTGCCGTTTATCAGCAATCACATGAAATCAATGCCGAGAATCTGCGCATCGATCCGTCAAATCGTTATTTGTGGCATTTTCAACCGAGGCGACTGGACGCGGAATTGATTCGTGACGCCTTGCTGTCGATCGGGGGAAATCTCGATCTTGGCATGTACGGCCCCAGCATCCTGGATAACACACCACGTCGCAGCATCTATTTACGAGTCAAACGGAGCGAGTTAATTCCGCTCATGACCATGTTCGACGCCCCGGAACCGACTCAAAGCGTTGGCGAACGAATCAGTACAACAGTTCCAACACAGTCACTCGCGATGATGAATTCACCGTTCGTACGTCAGCAGGCGGAGAAATTTGCGCAACGAATTCGCCCGACAAAGGATGTCCCGATTGCAATCTCGGTTGACCTGGCTTACCGAATTGCGTTCGCTCATGCTCCGACAGATATCGAGCGAAATCAGATGCTCACCTTTATCGAAAGTCAAAGATCCGTTGCAGGCACAGATGCGGGAACAAATATCGAACCGGCACTGGTGGAGTTCTGCCATGTCCTGCTTTGCTTAAATGAATTTGTTTACATTGACTGAACACAGTGATCACAGGATCGTCCAATATGCTTTCCGAGAATTCTGCGACTGCCAGTGAAATCGAACTCCCAAGCCGACGCCGTTTTCTTCAACAGGCAGGACTCGGTTTTGGCTCGCTGGCGCTGGCGAGTCTGTTGCATCAGGAGAGTCAGGCGGCACCAGGTCCTGGAGGTGATCCGCTGGGGTTGAAATCGCCTGATTTCCCCAGTCGAGTCAAATCGATTATCTGGTTGTTCATGACCGGAGGGCCATCACAGGTCGACACATGGGATTACAAACCCGAACTTCAGAAACGAGACGGACAGGATCTTGCCGGCTCTGATCCCAAGACCGGCTTCTTCACGACCAGCGGCAAATGTCTGAAGTCGCCATTCGAATGGAAGCAGCACGGCGAATCGGGATCGTGGGTTTCAGGAATTTTTCCACATCTGTCGAAGCACGCCGACAAAATGTGTTTCCTGCATTCGATGCATTTGAAACAGAATAATCACGCTCCGGCTTCGATTGAGCTCATGTGTGGTACGAACCGCCCCGGCTTGCCCGCCATGGGAGCCTGGATGACCTACGGCCTCGGATCGATGAATCAGGATTTGCCCTCTTACGTCGTTCTTCACGACACCAGGCCGCGTGGCGACGACCAGATCTGGTCGGCGGGATTTCTGCCCAAGACCTATCAGGCATTGTCGCTCGACGCGCGTCGCAAAGAGGCAGTCGACAATCTTCTGCGTGATAATCGGCACAGTGATGCACAACAACGTTCGCAGCTTGACTTGATCCGGCGGTTGAACCAGGACCATGCGAGTTCCCGACCGACTCAAGCAGATCTCGCGGCACGAATCAATTCTTATGAACTGGCCTATCGCATGCAGATGGCAGCCCCTGACGCCTTAGATTTGTCAAAGGAGTCTGAAGCAACGCATAAGATGTATGGAATGGACAATCCGGAATGTACGACGTTCGCCAGACAATGCTTGCTGTCACGGCGCCTGGTTGAACGTGGAGTCCGATTCGTCCAGATCTTCGCAGGCAAGGGGACTTCGGCGGACGGGAGTGTCAACGATGTTCCGTGGGATTGTCATTCGGATCTTGAGACAAACCACCGATCGAACGGTCTGCACACAGACCAGCCAGCGGCCGCATTACTGGCAGATCTCGACGCTCGGGGATTACTTGAGTCCACGCTGGTGATCTGGGGTGGCGAGTTCGGGCGGACGTCTGATTCGCAAGGGTCAAAAGGCCGCGACCACAACCCGAACGGCTTCACGATCTGGATGGCCGGGGCTGGTGTCAAAGGGGGTTTTCATTATGGAGCGACTGACGAGTTTGGATACAAGGCGGTTACCAACAAGGTTCACGTGAACGACCTTCACGCCACGCTGCTGCATTTGATGGGGCTGGAGCACACGAAGTTGACTTACCGCTTTAACGGTCGCGATTACCGATTGACGGATGTCGCGGGGAATGTCATTACCGACGTACTGGCATGAATCGACCAGCGCGTTATCAAGGCATGAATTCTGGTCTTTGTGCCACTGCACGGCAGTCTTCGGAGAAGCAGTGTCTTCTCCTTCCTTCGGTGAAAGAGCACTGCATGACCTAGGACGGTCATGCAGTAGGACGTTGCTTCTGATGCGCAAAACCGCGACTCGTGCGTTGTCAAATTTCGATATTTGGGTTCCACGGGATGACCGTCCTGGGTCACGTAGCGCTCTTCGATTGCGTTGAAATCAAGAGAAGAGACTGCGTCTCCGAAGACTTCGATGCCGTGGCACACAGCCCGAGCTTAAATAACGAAAGCGTGTCTAAATTTCCGTCCAATGATTCAATCGCCAGTTGATATGGGCATAAATGCAGAAATTGAACACGGCGATCGCAAGAATCGTGGCAACAAAGCCCGATGCAATACTGAAAAACGCCCAGAAAGGAATGACGACTGCAATCATCAGTACGATGACGATCCCGGTAACGGGACCAACCCACCACGATTTCGAATAGAATTGATTCAAAATCGAGACTTCAATCATCAGAATGCCGACAAGCAACGCGATTGTGGCCGCAATGATCACGGCGACCACATTCCAATAGCTGGCAATTGCGGCTCCCACGATGACAGGCACAAACATTGCTTTGCGTTCCCATGCGGCCGCTTGAATTTTTGCCATGATCGGAATGCGGGGATCAATCGGGAGGAGCATCAGGCTGTTCCATGTGTTATCCCGAAACTCGGCCGTTAATAGCGCGTCGAATCGAACGGCAATCACGCAAGGCAAAAGACAGATCGCAATAATCCCAAAGACTAAAGGGAGTACTTCGGCGCTGTCGACGTTTCGAATGGTCGAACCGATCAGGGCGAGAAGTCCGATGCCGCTGAGAAATGCCCACCACACCTGTGACCATCGTCCAGCGCCAAGTATGTATGTGTCCTTCCAGAAGAAAGGCCTGTCGCTGCAGCGAGGCCTCGACGATGCCCGGTTGATTACTTTTCGCGGTACGATTCCTGATGCCACGAACGGCTCGTCACCCTGCGTTGTAACACGAAGTCGACTTCTCATGACGATCTTTGCAGCCCACATACACAAGAACGCGGTGATGAAATGGAGCCAAAATGCAGGGCCGAAGAGAGAGAATGTGGCGGGCGATTTGAGACTTCGATAGAAACCAGTGACGGGTGCATAGCTCAACGGGATCATGGCTGCCCGTTGCACCCATGATCCCGCCGCGAGGCCGAACTGGGAATACAGGTAAGGCACCACAAGACCGATAAACGCGCTGGCCACCCAAAACAACATGTGGTAGATCAGCATGAGCAGGAACGATCCCGTGGCCGCGGTCGTTTCGGCGTTAGCCGCCCGATTGGATGAGACGCTGGCAACCATCGCAAAACCTGCCGTCAAAACGCTCGCCAGCAATAGCCAACATCCCCCGGCAAACAATTGATCTCCGGTAATTCCTCCGATCGTTCTGGCATACATGGCTATCGGAACGATCAGAATGATCGACAGGGCGATCGTCCACCAGCGTGCCAGCGACTTGCACCAAAGTAGCGACGCAGGGTCAATTCCGGTCAGGCGAACCAGGTCCCTGAGCTCGAGCGAGACTTCCCAGCAGACCGCCTTTGATGCATGGATGACTCCTCCGAAAAAGATAAAAATCGCCGCGATGAAGAGAAGTTTTTCCAACAACTCGGAACCGTGAGCAGGAAACGCTCGAAACAATAGGCTTCGAACAAAATAGCCCGCCATCAGGATCGGCGCGAGGATGATCGTATAATTCCAAAGTCTCAGCGCTTCTCGCTGGATGCACCACTCCAGAAATACCCAGAAGACGTGCCAATCGTCTCCGACAGGCGAACTTGAATTCCCAGGCGAAGAATTCTTGCCAGTATCTGGTGGAGTCACCTGACTCAAGGGGGGCGTCACCACATCACCATCCGGCCATCAACTGTTTTCAACACGACGCTGGTGCTTTCATCAAGCGGCGGAATAAATTTATTGGACGATGATGTCAGCCTCAACGTTCCCCCTTGTTTCGCGTCGAGCTTGATCGTGCCGATCATTTCGTCCGTGACATAGACAACCAGGACTGTTCCGGGTCTCATCGGTACATTGCTAATCTCAACGATGATCTCTTCCTGATCTGGTGTTTTTGGCTCCTTATTCTTGGCAATGTAGCGCGCGGTACCGGAGGCGGCGAAATGACCGCGACAACCCGACAAGGGAATACGATTTTCCCGCTTATAGGCCCATGCCTGATCGTCAAACATCAGGATGAAGCCTGCAATCAGACACAACTTTTTCAGACAAATCCGCTGCATTCCAACATTCCTGCTGATGAGTAAATCATAAAGTCCGCCGAGTCTAAGGGCGGATACCGGCGAATGCCAGAAAATTCTGGACGTCGAGAAATGTGACGGGCATTCAGATTATTGTCTTCATGACGGGGACTGGAGGGACATTAATAAGACAAATGGGTCAACGACAAGGATGCATGGACCGGACGGATTCGTTGGCTCATGCTCGGAGAAGCTCGTGGTAAAGATTGTGGACAAACATGGCGTTGTCACACTGCAGGTATTGCATCGCTCCTCCCATTCGTGAGTAACTCTTGCAGAACCTCAGGTAGTAAGCCGGATTTGATTTGGGGGGTTCACCCTTTGTCCAATCCCACCCGCCACCGTCTTGTAAGTCAACCACATAAACATGATGGCCATTCACGACAGGTCGACCTGACTGTAAACGAAGGTTATTCACGCAACTGATGCTTTTCTCAAACACTTGCGGCCCCATGATGGCAGAACCGACGGACAGTACGACTCCTCCGTCGAGTTTTTCAACCGAGCCACCAAACAGCTTGAAATCCCATTCTGCGGCGCGACCGATTGTCGCTCCATTGAAGACAGGGTGGTTCGAAATAATGTCGTACCCGATGCCGGGATGGACAGTCACCGGGACACCATGTCGGTAAGCCTGTGCAAGTATCGACGCGTGTTTCCATCGATGTTCGATCCGAATAGAGCCCTCAGGCCATTTCTGTTCAATCATCGTTCGAAGCAAGTCCGACTTCGCCGAAGTCAATCGGTGCGAGGGAGAAGAAATGATCTCGTTCTCAAGCTGCGCCCTGGTCGGCAATGTCACTCCGTCCTGGTGGATCAAACGGCCGAGCGCACATCCATAACCAAGTCCGTCGAGTGCCCCCGCCATCAGGGCGAGGTGGATATTTGACGCGGTTTCATGCCATGTTCCGAATGTGCCGTTACTGACGTTCATCTCGACGCTCTCGGTCGACGCTCCGAACCACGCATATTCCCAGTCGTGAATCGTGCCGGCTCCGTTCGTCGCGAGATGCGTCAGCCATCCGCGATCCATCATTCGTTCGAGGATTCTGGCGCTGCCGTTCCGAAGCAAGTGGGCACCATAAATCAGCATGATGCCTGCGCCCCGGTTCTGAGCCGCAAGGATATTTTGTGCACACTGATTAATAAGTGGTGCAATCCGATCGGGGCAGGGCTTTGCCGCCGAATCAGGATCGACCAGGATTTCGTCAGCACGAGTCAAGCTTTTTCGCTCTGACAGAGGAAATACTTTCAGTTGGCTCAGATCGAGTGGGTCGACTTTCACTTGGACTTTCCCAGAAGGGGATGTTGGGGTTCGGTTCTGCGGTATCGTTATCAGTTTAACGGTCCTGCTGAATGTGATTCCCGGACGGAACCTCGAAAATCATCTTGAATTTCCTCTCAAGACGGCAAAGTTTAACGTGATGTGCTTTATTTGTCCTGCGAATCAATCCCGCACAATAATCCTGACGCAGAACTTGTTCGCTGATAGTGCGATTTTTTGAGGACTTTTGGCTATACTATGGAATTGACAAGAAACTACCGGATTTTCATGAACTCACCGCAGCGGCAGACACGAACGCATCTGATTTCCTTGTTCGACGAACTGGGATTGCATCCGCGCGGGGATCTCGGTCAAAACTTCCTGATTGACCTTAATCTGCTGGAAATGATCGTTCATGAAGCTCGACTTGGCCCGGATGACGTCGTCCTGGAGGTGGGAGCGGGAACTGGTGGTTTAACCACATATCTCTCCGCTGCTGCAGCCGTTGTTTCCGTCGAATACGATTCGAACATGTATGCGTTGGCGTGTCAGGCGGTCGCTGGCCGAAACAACGTAACAGTGTTGAACACGGACGCACTGAAAAGCAAAAATGAGATTGCTCCCGTCGTGATGGATGCCGTTCGTCGCGAACTAAACGTTGATCCGAAGCGGCGCTTAAAACTCGTTGCGAACCTGCCTTACAGCATTGGGACGCCCGTGATTTCCAACCTGATCGCCAGCGATCTTCCCTGGGAATTAATGGTGGTCACGATCCAATGGGAATTGGCAGAGCGAATGCTGGCCAAGCCTCGAACGAGTGAATACAGCGCGCTATCGGCCTTATTGCAGTCGCAATGTCATTTGAAAATGCTGCGAAAGCTTCCGCCGAGCGTGTTTTGGCCGAGGCCGACGATCGATTCAGCCATTGTTCGAATCGATCCGAATCTCGAGAGAAGCTCGAAAATTGTGAATCGCGGCGAGTTCCAACTCTTTCTCCGGGATATTTTCACACAACGCCGCAAGGTACTGCGTGGTGTCGTTGTGAACCTGTTTAAAGAACGATTGTCAAAACCCGAGATTGACTCGGTTTTGGAATCGATGAAATTTCCACCTGATACCAGAGCGGAAGAACTTGAGGTTGATCAGCTTGTAGAATTATCGAATCGGTTGCAGCGCCGCTTACAAGGCGAGACACTTGCAGCGACGAACGATGTTGTTGACGGACAATGAGGCAGGGGAGCCAAAATGGAAGATCGTATTGCATATAAAGGAATCACGTTTGACGATGTTCTGCTGGAACCTCGCTACAGCGAAGTCATGCCCAATGAGGCCGATGTTGCAACCCAATTGACGCGTAACATCCGTATCAATGTTCCAATAGTCAGCAGCCCGATGGACACGGTGACCGAAAGCGAAATGGCGGTTGCCATCGCTCAAGAAGGTGGCATCGGAATTATCCATAAGAACATGTCTGCCGAGCATCAGTCGATGCAGGTGGAACGAGTCAAACGCGCTGAGCACGGTGTGATTGTCGATCCCGTAACGCTCCCTCCCGAATCGACGGCGGCCGAAGCGTGGGACATCATGGAAAAACGGAACATCGGAGGAGTTCCCGTCACTCGTAACGGTCGACTGATGGGAATCCTAACTCGACGTGATCTTCGTTTTATGCCTTCGGGAGATAAGGACACACCGATTTCCGAAGTCATGACCAAGGACAACCTTGTCACGGCCAAGGAAGATACAACGCTCGCTGATGCCCAGCGGATTCTGCTTGAAAACAAGGTCGAAAAGCTGTTGCTCGTTGATGAGAATTACCAGTTGAAAGGTCTCATTACAATTAAGGACATCGACAAGAACCTGCGTTATCCGCGAGCGGCAAAAGACTTGCGCGGGCGTTTGCGAGTCGGCGCCGCGATTGGCGTCGGAGATTACGAGCGGGCACAGTGTCTGATCGAAAAGGGTGTCGACGTCCTCTGCGTCGACAGTGCCCATGGTCATTCAAAAAATGTTGTCGAAACAGTCAAAGAACTCAAACGCCGTTGGAATATCGACGTCATTGCCGGTAACGTGGCCACGACCGAAGGAGCTCGAGAGTTAATTCGAGCTGGTGTGGATGCCGTGAAAGTCGGGATCGGGCCCGGATCGATCTGTACGACTCGCATCATCGCCGGGATCGGCGTGCCGCAAATCACAGCCATTGCCAACGCTTCGAAGGCTGCGGTCGGGACAAATGTTTCGATTATCGCCGACGGTGGCATCCGCTACAGCGGTGATATTACGAAGGCGCTCGCTGCCGGTGCCCATGTTGTCATGCTTGGCGGCTTGTTAGCCGGTTTGGACGAAAGCCCTGGTGAAACGATTCTTTATCAAGGCCGACGCTTCAAGCGTTATCGTGGAATGGGTTCGCTGGGAGCCATGGTGAAGGGAAGCAGCGAGCGATACCGGCAGTCAAATGGCGACGAGACGCGCAGTCAGGGACCGTCAAAACTCGTGCCGGAAGGTGTCGAAGGTCGCGTTGCTTACCGCGGTTCGCTGCCAAGCGTGCTGTACCAGTTGATCGGTGGCTTGCGAGCCGGGATGGGCTATTGCGGAGTGCAAACGGTCGACCAGCTGAGAACGGAATCCCGCTTCATCCAGGTTACTCCCGCATCCGTTCGTGAAAGTCATCCCCACGATATTTCCATCGTCGAAGAGTCACCGAATTACTCGGCAGAACATTCGCCAATGGAATCCTTTTGAAATCAATGTTTCGACCTGATGCTGGCAATCAGAAGATTTCTTAACCTCGCTCCCGCAAAAACACCTGTGAAACCATGAGTTTTTTTCGCCCTGAACTTGATCGCCTCGCTGGATACATGCCGGGCGAACAACCGCAAGATACCGGTTGGACTAAATTAAATACCAACGAAAATCCGTATCCTCCGTCGCCGCTCGTCGTTGAAGCCATCTCCGACGCGGCGAGGGGGCGGTTGAACATGTATCCCGATCCGCACGGAACCAAATTTCGTAAAGCGGCTGCCGAAGTCCTGGGTGTTGATCCTGATTGGATTCTTCCCGGTAACGGAAGTGATGAAGTCCTGACGATTCTCACTCGGTCGTTTGCGGGTTCCAATGACCAGATCGCTTTTCCCTACCCGAGCTACATCCTTTACGAAACACTTGCCGACCTGCAGGGCGCACCTTGCGTTCGATTGCCCCTCGAACCAGACTGGTCCTGGAATTTCGACACAGTGATGCCAGTCGTTGAGAAATGTAAATTAGTCTTCATTCCTAATCCCAATTCTCCTTCAGGTAATCGGTGGACTTGGGATGATCTGATCTCGCTGACGCCACCGCGTGGAGTTCTGGTTCTCGATGAAGCGTATGGTGATTTTGCGGATTACCCGCATCGCGGCGAATTGTTGAACAGCACGATCGGATCGCAAGTTGTCATCACAAGAACGTTCAGCAAAAGCTACAGTCTGGCGGGGATTCGATTTGGATTTGCAATGGCACATCCGACGATCATCTCCGGCTTGAGAAAGATGAAAGACAGCTACAACTGCGACGCGATTTCGCTTGCGGCAGCAACCGCTGCCATTCAGGATCAGGCGTGGATGCTGGCAAACGTTTCAAAGATCCGCGCTACCAGGGAGCGTCTTTCGAACGCCTTAAGCTCACTCGGATTTCATGTTGTTCCCAGCCAGGCCAATTTCGTCTGGGCAACACACCCTTCCGGCGAACATAAGGCTCAGTATGATGCATTGCGAGCACGTAAAATTCTCGTTCGCTATATGACATTTCCCAATGTGGACTGGGCTAGAGACCAACGGCTGGATGGACTTCGTATCACCGTCGGAACCGACGCTGAGATCGATCTGTTGTTGACCGCACTTAAGGAAATCGTCTAAGTCGCCTGATCCGTATCACGAGGCGCACAAGAATTAAACAGTAATGTATGGCCGCGAGAAATCAGGACAAAAACATGACGCGCATCGCGACGATCCATCGAAAAACCGCTGAAACCGATATCCAGCTCGTCTTCAACCTGCACGGAACGGGCACGGCGAAGATCGAAACCGGAGTCGGCTTTCTCGATCACATGCTGACGTTGTTCGCAAAACACGGCATGTTTGATCTTGAGGTTGCCGCCATCGGTGACCTGCAAATTGATGCGCATCATACAACGGAAGATGTTGGTATCTGTCTCGGGAAAGCGATTGCCCAGGCAGCCGGCGACAAGCATGGTTTGGCGCGATATGGTTCGATGACGTTGCCAATGGAAGAGACGCTGGTGACATCGGCTCTCGACCTGAGTGGTCGGATCAAATTCATTTACAAAGTCGAATTCCCCACCGAGAAGATCGGCAATTTTGACACCGAACTGGTCGAAGAGTTCTGGCAGGCAATCGCTTCAAACGCTTTGATGAATCTTCATCTTGTGCTGCATCACGGAACGAACAGTCACCACATCGCAGAGGCACTATTCAAAGCGACGGCCCGAGCACTTCGACAGGCCACGACAGTCGATCCGCGACAGACAGGCGTCCCTTCGTCCAAGGGTACCCTGTAAGTTGACCACGACCCATTCGTTGGAAACAGTTCATTTCGGACCTTCAAGATTTCGACTACTTTCTCAATGATGTCCGTCTTCGATTTAAGCCTCACAGATCGACAAAGTTTTTCATTTCGTTTCCGACGACTGTTGAAGCTCTGTCAGGCGATCATAGTACTCAGAAGGGATCTCGGCGGATTCGAGTTTTGCGCCTACTGGAATCACACAATAGGCCGTCTTCATTTCGCCGACGGCCAACAGCATACCATCGCGTTGGATATTGTAAGAAGTCGTCAGTGATCGCTGGGTCAAACGCTGAACAGTGATACCGATCTTCAATTCGTCGCCGTAATATGCCGGTGATTTGAATGAGCAGGTGGCCGACACGCGAGGCCAGCCAAACACCGTTCCGTCAGCCAGCGTCCCATGGATTGTCAGGCCGAGTGACCGAAAGAATGCGTGCTCGGCCTGTTCCATATAGCGGTAAAAATTCGCGAAATGAACGATCCCCGCAAGATCCGTTTCGAAGAATTCAACCCGGTGGGTCGCAACAAAGTGGTAGGACATTTCAACTCTCAAAAACGTTTGACCGACATCGGTTCGACGGGGATATGCGTTGGGGTCCCGTTCAAAAGTTCTGTAATTAATTTTCCGGTCGCGGTGGCCATCGAGACCCCGATCATATTGTGGCCGGCTGCAATAAAGACATTCTCCAGCGCCGGACTGCGGTCAATGATCGGAAGACTATCAGGCGTCATCGGTCGCCACCCGTACCATTGCTCAATAACAGGTTCTGCCGTTGGTTCGTGAAGATAGTGGCTGGCACCCGCTCGTAACATTTCGATTCGTTTCGGGTTGATCGTCTCGTCATACCCGGCAAACTCCATGATTGAGCCGAGTCGATATCCCGAGGGCCAGGGAGTGACGGCGACTCGGTGTTCCTCGAAGATCAACGGCATCTTGGGACACAGCTTCGGCCGAGCCATCGTCATCGAGTAACCCTTTCCTGGCTGAATCGGGACTTTGCATCCGAGATGCTGATTCAACAACGGTGTCCAGGCACCTGTAGCAACCACGAAGGCATCGGCTTCGACGTCACCTTTCGATGTGACCGCGCGTGTGGCTTTAGGGCTTTTACCATTCGAAAAACCCTGAAATTGATGCCATTCGAGGATCGAAACACCTCGTGACTCCAGCAAGGTCTTCCAGGAAGACATCAACTTGTCAGGACGAAGATGAGCGTCGCCAGGAAAGTGCCAGCCCCCGGCCAACCCTGACTTCAAGGCTGGTTCCAGTTTGACAACTTCGTCGCCATCGTACCGGTCGGCCCCGTGGTTGAAATGCTCGCGCAGGAACTTGTCGTTCTCGGCAAAGTGTTCCATACCGGCCTCGTGACGAAACGGATAGAGAATACCCGCCTCTTGCCATTCGGCGTCAATGGGTTCATTTGCGAATAGTTCTTCGTACAACCCTTTTGAAGAATTGAGCATTCGTTGCAGCGTGACACCAGTCGCAAGCATGTCTTTCTCGTTGCAATGACGAGCGAACTGCAGCAGCCAGCCCCAAAGTGCCAGATCGAATCTGGGTTTGATTGAGAACGGCGAATTCGGACTCACCATCGCCTTCAAGGTTTTTCCCATCACTCCAGGTTGGGGAAGCGGCAAAATGTGGCTTGGACAGACATAGCCACAGTTCCCATGCGCGGCACCGCTACCAAACCCTTTCTGCTCGACAATAGTGACTTGCCAACCAGATTTATTGAGGTAGTGAGCGCACGCCGCTCCGATCACGCCGCCACCGATAACGACCGCTCGCTGACTCAACTCAGATTCTCCTTGGCTGAAAAAACTCTACATACGATTCGTTAATCGGAATGAACAAGTCTCTGACTATTGCCTGTGTTGTGAACGAATTCCCAGTCTGAAAGGATCAGAAGAATCGAGTATCAAAGTGGCTTCGGCCGTGATATGTGCCGTGCCCATAATTCGTGGGATCATCTTGTCACCATCGATACGAATTGAACCCTCAAAAACACTTCCAATAATACTCTCTTGTCTCCAGACATCACCCGGTTTCAACTTGCCGTCTTCAAAAAGACACGCAAGCTTCGCCGAAGTCCCCGTTCCGCACGGTGATCGATCATAGGCACGGCCAGGACAAAGAACAAAGTTGCGGCTGTGATTTTTGGGATCACCGGGTGGGCCGAATAATTCAATGTGGTCAATCTCACCGTGATCGGCTCCGGTGATGCCGCTCCGTTCCAGAGCCTGCCTGATACGCCACGTAATGTCGGTCAATCCTTCAATATCGCCGAGCCCGAAGGGCTTTCCATGCCTGTCCTCAGACACACGCGGTCGGCTGGTCGGCAACGTTTCCGAATCGACAAGGAAAAACCAATTTCCTCCCCACGCAATGTCGCCAACAATCGTGCCTAACCCTTCCACATCGACCGACACATTTTTAGCCAAGCGATAGCTGTTCACATTCTCAAAACTGACGCAGTTCGCGCCGTCATACTCAATCGTGACAGGTCCAACCGCGGTGTCGAATCGATGAGTCCCCTTGCCAATTCGTCCGAGGTGCCCGAGTGTGACCCCCAGTCCAATCGTTCCGTGACCACACATCCAGAGCGGACCAACGTTGTTGAAGAACAGAACGCCAGCAACACAGGTCGGATCAACGGGTTCACAAATAAGTGCCCCAACAATCACATCCGAACCGCGAGGCTCATTCACCACAGCCGAACGGAACGAATCGTACGAATCCCGAAACCGAATCCGCCGGTCCGCCATCGAACCATCACCGAGATAAGGAGCGCCCTCAATCACAACACGAGTCGGCTCACCACCGGTATGCGAGTCAATGACCCGAACTCGGTTGCCTTCGAATGATTCGCTCATAGAACCCCCAGTGCTCAATCTATTTCCACTTTTTGAGTATTGTCAATCTCCCCCGGGGCAGGGAGGGCATACAGCGCGAGGATCGCCGGCAGGATCACAAGATCCCCGATCATGGCGGTCAGCATCGTCATCACCCCCATACTGGCAAAAATACGCTGGTCCCGCATATCGCTGAACGTGACTGTGGTGAACCCCGCCACGAGAACCATGGTTGTCATCAACATTGATGTTCCTACCGCCTCGAATGTTGCACGAATCGCTTGCTTGCGGCTTGTTGAACGTGGCAGCTCCTCCTGGAACCGGGTCAAAAAATGAATCGTATCATCCACGGCAATTCCAAGACAAATCGTGAAACAGCAAACGGTGACAATCTCAAGTGGTTGATTGGTGAAGACCATCCATGTTGCGCAAATGACGAGTGGAAAGATATTCGGAATCATCGCAATCAGGCCCAGTCGGACTGAGCGAAAAACAACTCCCAGCACACAGATAATAATGATCGTCTCACTGCCAAGGCTTGATCCCAGGTCCAGAGCAATTCGATAAAGATCACGCCAGCGCCAGATCGCCGATCCGGTCAGATTCAACTTGAATTCAGGGTGATCCACCATCAGTTTTGCCAGCTCTGCCTCAACTCGCTGAAAGACCGGGCTGTACTGGGCAATCCCGATATCCAGCACGCGAAATGTCACGTTCGCATATTGGCCTTCTGGATTATAAAACGCTCGCTTAAGGGGAGGGGGAAGCAATTCGATCATCGAGGCACGCTCCTCTGTCGGGCTGTCACCCGGCAGAGCATCCAACAGGCTGCGGATTGAGATCGGCGTTCCAATCAGCGGTTCTGACTTTAATAAGTCGTCGACCTGGACAACGACTTTCAGAACCTCAGGCGAATCCGACAGTATCTCGTCTGACCAGCGAATCTGAACCTCAGAAAACTCAAGACCGCCCATCGCACGGTCCATCTGATGCAGAGTCTTCGTTGCTTCTTTCCCCTCGGGTAAGAAGCTCGATCTTCGCTCATCCGGTCTCAGTTGCAAGGCAATCGCAGCACAAGCCAGGGTGACTGCGATACCGATCCACGCCACAGGTTTCGGACGCTTTAAAACCAGATCAACAAGCGCCGTGACCCGGTGCAGATGTTTTTCGATAAGCCCCTCTTGCTGCCCTGTCGGTTCCAGACGAATACCGAAAATCTTTCGACTGAAGATCTTTCGAAAGAACGTTGCAGGCGGGGAAAAATAGGCGATTGGAATCACGAGCAAAATTGCGATGACCGTCAGTAACACTCCCAGCACACAGCTCCAGCCAAATTCCCGCACGATGACGTGCTGAGCCAGTGAAAGCGACCAGAAGCCGATACTGGTCGTGATTGACGTCAGAAAACAGGCCAGTCCCACTTCCTCTAACCCGGCCTTTGCAGCAACTCGTTCGTTCATACCCGATGCGTGAAATCTTCGAATCTGCACCATCATGTGCACGCCATCGGCCAGTCCAACCAGGCTGAGCATCACCGGCAGGACCACATCGTTAAATGGGTTGTCCTGCAATTTGAAAAAGTTCAGAAAACCGATCGTCCAGAAGATACCCAGGGCAGGGCCCAGTGACACGATCACGACAGAAACGATCCCTCGAAACAGGATCGCAGCCATGATCAGGACGACACCATATCCAATGATCCGGAACTTGAGATTGTTTCGTTCGTGCGTTTGTTCCATCGTTAAACGAATGGGAACATTCCCAGTCACCCCAACGCTGAAATACACGTCTGCGTTTTCAGACAAGGCCGCGAGTGCTGTCTTCTTGAGGTTCGTCGTGCAATCCTCATCGCTTGTCACGTAAAGCCAGTCGAAGTTGACGAGAACAATCAGTGTCCGACCATCCGGTGACAGGAGCTGCCCTTTCACGAGTGGATTGTTAAGTGCATGTTCCTTTGCAGCCGCAAAGCGTGCCGAAGACGCTTTCGATTTTGGAAACAGAGGCTCTCGCAACCCAAAGATATTCAATGGGGGAACACGGTCCATCCACAGAACACTTCGGATATATGGCAATGATTCCAGCGACTTCACCATCTGCCGCAAAGCGTTGGCGCCGGCCGGGGTAAAGATGTCGTCAGACTCGATGACCAGAATCGCATCGGAACGGGTCAAGTCTAACGCCTCAACATCTGGCCTTTGCTTTGTGGCTGGCTTCGGCTCGTTCTTTGTTTCTTTCACAACTGGAACAGCGACGGCTTCCGCGACAGCCGGACGCACAAAGATGTTCCTGACACGATCTGGATCAAAGTAGCCAACAAGGGCCACCAGACTGATCAAGATCAGCAACAGGATGGACCAGATCGGACGATCAACGATCCAGGCAGTAGAACGACCAAAGTTATGAGAAATCGACAAACGTTTTTCCGATGCGGCTTTGAATCGAATCAATCGCGGGTCACAACGACAAACTGACGAATATCAGTTTACCGTTTTTGTCGTCGCTCTGCCGCCGAGCGAATTTCGTCTCGACTCAACTTCCCGTCACGATCTTCATCGTAATTACGAAATCCAAACCTGCGAAAGGCCAACGACGTTTCGTGGGGTTCCACCAGATCATCGCGGTTCTTATCAAACTTCTGGAAGAAATCCTTAACAAAAGCCTCGGCCGATGGCGTTTCGTCTTTTTCCACATCCTTCAGAATTAATCTCTGCTTGTTCCGCTGCGGCTCTGGCTCAGACGAACCGCCGCGGGGTTCAGAGACTTCAAAAAATGCGACGGCCATTTCTTCCCATGTCTGATCGCCCCAGGTCACGGTCTGAGACGGATCGGGATTGGCCGGATTGTTTTCAGAGTTATCGAATCTTGCCGTGAACTCCAACTTTTCGATCTGATCAAGCTTTATTGGCTTCGACAACTCGTAAACGTGCTGCCAGTTGAAATCATACCTTGGTACATCAAGCAGGATCTCTGCCTGGTCGCCGATGGCACTCGTCACTTGAAACCCTTTTCCCCGGACATGCATGTGAGGAATGATTGCAAGCAGTTCGGCACGCTTTGGAAACCAGCCAACTTTTCCATGCACGGGGAAGTCCGGTACCTGCGGCGGAATTTCAAACTCCTGATCAATCCCGATGAGCGTAAAGACCTCGTGCGTCACTTCTGATTCCGGGATGAATGTCATGCCGATTTGAGTCAGATCCGTTTGCTCAACACCGTTCGGCGTGTAGTGCATCTGAAAGACAAACTTGGAACCAGCGGGGACGCGTCGCGCGTATCCAGATGGAAAACTCGAGCTGCGCTGGCCAGGAACATAACCGGTCAGATACCCCACGCCGCGGACGTCAGTTCCATCGGGTGGTCTGACAAAGACGATGCAATGGTGTACCGTCGGTCGGTTTTCCGGAATCACTTGTGAACCGGAAACCCAGCGGTCTTCTTCAAAGTGCGGATCGACCACAAAATACTGATAATCAACCGTGCCAGTCGCTGGAACGTGGAACGGTCGGTCGCGCATCTTCAGCACAAGGTCGGGCTGGCGAGCCAGTTGCCAGCCCGATTGATATTCCTGCGGCTTTGGTAAATCCGATTTCTGGCCATAGGGCATACCAGCTTTCACCCAGTCTCGCAGCATTTGCTTGTCTGCATCAGGCATCTGCCGCGAATTCTGGAAGTGCCCATATTTCGGATTTGCGTGCCAGGGTGGCATTCGGCCTGCATCAACCGTGTCGATGATCGTGTCGCCCCAGCCTGTAATCTCGTCATAGTCAGTCAACGAGAACGGGCCGATCTCACCCGAACGATGGCACTCGACACAATGCTGGTTCAAGATCCGAGAGACCTGCTTGCAAAACGTGACTTCAGCAGAAGACGCCGAGGCCTTTACTGGTGATTTGATTCTGCCAATCAAACAACCTGTCGTCTCTGTCCGTGGCACATTGACCGTTTTTCCAGACAATAACTGATCGAGCGCGAGGCGCAGGTCGTTTCGTGTCGGTTGTCCACGGGTCACCCCTGGCTGGTACTGGTCGTCGACTCGTCCGCAATAACGGACGATCATTGATTCATCCAATAAAAAAACTTCGACCATATGCCGGGCACCAAACAGGTCAGCAATCTTGTTTTCCGGATCTTTGAGGATCGGAAACGAGATTCCAAACTCTTTGGAAAAAGCGGCGACGTCATCCTGGGAGTCTTGTGAGTTACTGTTCACGCCAATAAATCGTACGTTCTGCGAGGCGTATTCCGTCGCAATGCCGCTTAAACGCGGACCGTAGTATCGCGCCAAAGGACATTCCGTACCGAGAAAGCAGACAACGGTCAGTTGCTTTTTCGATTGTGCTGCGACTTTCGTCACGTTGCCCGCAGCGTCAATCAATTGGAATTGAGGAATCACTCGACCATTGGTTTGTGAAATCGTCTCAGCACCACTCACAGCACCGGTGAGTGCAAACAGCAACGCCAGTATCCAAATCAATGAACTGGAACTGGACATAGACGACTCCTATTGTTGAACCAATTGATACGGATTGGACGACTTGGAATGTAAATCAAGTGCTGACTCACTGACTGTCGGCTGGACTTTCATCGAACGTTTCGTGGCACGTCGGGCCAGTTGACCAGCGTCGCGTGCGATGGTCAGAGTAAAAGCTTGCATATCGAGACAATTGTCGTCCGTCCCGAACGGGTCCTCGATTTCCACGCTCGCCTCTTCCATGCCAAACAGACCAAGTGAGACAACGGCCATTAACAGAGGTGACCACCACCCGCAACGTTCACACAACACCGCTGGCAGCGTCAAAAGATACGCGACAATCAGTTGTTTGACCATGACGACATATACGAATGGAAGAGGGGTCTTCTGTATTTTTTCGCACGCTCCCTGCGAATCCACAATTTTCGACAATTGTTCTTCAAGTTGGCGAACGATCACTTCATTGAAAACGCCAGCGTGATACCGGTCTGCGATCCATGAGGAGGTCGCCGCCGTGACGGCTGTTGGTGAATTGCCAAATGAATCAACGGATTTCCGGACTTCTTCGGACAAGTAAAGTTCGGTGTCTTCTGATCCACGTAATCCCTGAAGTGATCTCCTGAGACAAATCGAATAACCCGTCACAAGTCCGGCGAGTTCCTGGCTGTCTTTACTGTATTCACTACCAATTCGAACCAGGTTCCGACTGGAATTGATGATCTGTCCCCAACTGCTCCGTCCCTCCCAGTATCTTGCGTTCGATGCGTTCATCCGAAACACGATCAGAAAACCAAGGAGTGAACCAAGAACCGAGTGCGCAACCGGATCAATACCGAAGACATGCTCGAATAACCCAAACCCCACGCCAGCGATATAAGCTAGCTGAACGGTTGCGGCGTAAAGCGTAAAAAGAAGGACTCGTCCAGCGATCCTCGATAATGCTGTCCCTCGCCATGAAAATGCAGTTTTCCACCAGCTATATCTGTTGTATTCAATCATTCTTTGAAAAAACCGCCGTAAGACGCCGTAAAGTGCGAGCGCACGATGAATCTTAGTCACGTCACCAACGGTTTGCCATCTGCCTTCGCGTTCACCAATCGACTTCTGAAATGCGACATCTACTGAACGTCATTAACAGAATCGCTCGGTATTAGAGCCATAAATGCAACCTCATCGTCTCTTAAGTCCAAAAAATACCAGGGGAATCTGTCGCTCGAAGACTCGATCAATCCCTACATACACCCAAGCTTACGCAGCCTCACCCCGGTAAATAACGAATACCACAAAACAACATCTCGGTTTCAACGCGCTGTGTACCCTCCGTCGACCATTAATAGCGAACCGGTGATAAACGACGCTTCTTCCGAAGCCAGGAACAGGATGGGAAAGGCGATCTCACGCGGATCGGCGAGCCGCTTCAGCAAATGAGCACCACCCCATTCCGCATCGGCATCAGCCGCTTTGCGATCCATCCCTTTTTCGGACGTCAGTCGCTCAACAATCTGTGTCCAGACAGATCCCGGCCCAACCGCGTTGACGCGAATGTTGTCCTTCGCGAGGTCCATCGCCATACATCGAGTCATATTGGCGATGGCCGCTTTGGTCGCGTTGTAAGTCACCATTTCCGGCTGAGCGATCACGCTCGAAATCGAAGCCAGATTCACAATCGCACCGCTGCCACCACGCCGCATGATGGGCACACAGTGCTTTGCGCAAAGGGCCGGGCCGATCACGTTAACGTCCAGGATTTCACGCCATTCTTCGACCGAGGCATCGATCCCCTTCAACACAAACACTGCCGCATTGTTGACGAGAATATCAAGCCGTCCATAGGCCTTCGTGGTGGCATCTGCCATGGCCTGAATACTTACTTCACTGGCGACATCGCAATGAATGAACATCGCTCGCCCACCTCGGCTGACAATCCCTTCTGCAACACTTCGCCCGTTTGACTCATCGCGTTCCGCAACAACGACGATGGCCCCTTCCTCGGCAAACAATTCACAAGTGGCCCGACCGATGCCCGCGCCACCTCCTGTAATGACAGCAACTTTATTCTTGAGACGATCCATATCGTGCAGCCTTTTTTTCTTCAAATGAGTTCTTTGATTGGCTCGCCCGAGGGAAGGATCGGCTGAGGTCGACCGCTGTAATCCAAAAAGCTTGTGTCGAGCCAGTTGATGCCGAGATGCTGAAACACCGTCGCCCAGAGATCAGTCGGTCTCAAAGGCCGATCTTTGGGGACTTCACCCTTGCTGTTAGTCGACCCGACCACTTGACCGGACCGTAATCCCCCGCCCGAAATCAGCACCGACATCGCGTTTGGCCAATGGTCACGGCCAGGCTGTTTGACACCGGTCTGCGTACCAACCTGATTCTCAATTCTCGGCGTGCGGCCAAACTCGCCCGTGACCACCAGCATCACTTTTCGATCCAGACCTCGAGCATAAAGGTCCTCGATTAATGCCGAAACGCATTTGTCATAAATCGGAAGACGCTGTTTCAGATCATTGAAAATATGACAGTTCACAGCATGAGAATCCCAGTTGTACGTCCCGGCGTTATAAGCGGGCAGTCCCGACTGATAAGGATTCTCCAGAACCATGGTCACGAAACTGGCTCCGTGTTCGACCAGGCGACGAGCCAGCAGGCATCGCTGTCCCCAGGCATGCATCCCGTATCGTTCCCGTAACTGTGGCGATTCACTTCCGATGTCGAAGGCCTGATGAGCAACCGAGCTTTGCAGCAGTTCCAGTGCTTGCGATCGAGCGAAGCTCATACTGGCCATCTGCGTTGTCGAATCGCGCGAGGCAGGCGATTGACCAAGACCATCAAGCAGCCGTAGTCGCTCAGGCATCCGATCCGCAATCTGCGGTAGCAGTGCCAGATTCGGCACATGAAACTTGGGATTGCTGGGGTCACCGGCAAAAATAAACGGAAGAGTCGATGGCCCGAGATAGGCGGACCCGAACCCGTAAACGTCGATCCCTTCGCGACCAGGATCTGTGACGGTCACATAATTCGGCACACCACGATGAACGTCTTCTCGACACTTGGAGACCATCGATCCCACCATCGGATGGATTGTCACGAAATCCTCAGGAGTACCCGGTTCACGGCCTGTCAGCAGATGCTTCATGCCATCGCCGTGACCGGCATACGTATGAGAGATCGAGCGAATCAAAGAAAACTTATCGGCGACCTTCGCATGTAGCGGTAAATGCTCGCACACATCCAGGCCGGGTACTGCCGTTTGTATCGGCCGGAAGTCGCCTCGATATTCTGCCGGGGCTTCCGGCTTCATATCGTAAGTTTCCATATGCGGCGGCCCACCGGGCAACCACAGAAAGATGACAGATGTATCTGGCGAAGACCGTCCCAGTTCCTTCGCTGCCGCACGCTGCCGCAGCAGGTTCGAAACGAGTCCCCCTCCGAGTCCCATGGACCCGAACTTCAAAAAGTCGCGCCGCATCACTGGTCCAGAACAACGCAGATTCGTTCTGTGCATCGCATCCTCAATCTTCGTGAACGGTCACTCTAATAGCCCACGACAAGCCGGTAAGGGTGTGCCGGCCCGCCGTGATCATGAGCATCTTGAACAACGATAAAATATTTTCCCGCAGCGAGTACAACTTCAATGCGCGAATCAGTCAACTCGGCATCGTCACTCGTCGTGATAATTTCTTTTTTGGAATCAAATAACGTCAGCAAACTGTCGAGTCCTGATCCCTGACGGCGGGCAATGACTTCTACCGTCATCCTTCGCTCATCAGTCAGTTCAAACGAATAAATGTCGACGTTTCGGTCGGAGTGAATCTGACCATCGACGATCTGAGGCGCGGCAATCGGCTGAGCCTGACGAAAGCTGTCGTTCGGTTCGACTTCCAAAACGACTGGGTATCGGCCACCAACAAGCAACGAATAAGGCACGCTTTCCGCACCACCTGCAACGAATGTGATTGGCAGCGCCTCAAGAGAAATCTCCGGTGGAATTGTGACTTCAAGTTCCACTTGAGAATCACCAACCAGCTTCGCGTCCTGGCCGTTGGGTACGTTGGCATTTTCGTGCTTGATGACCCGCAAGCCAACGTTTGCGATTGTCGTTTTGGCTTCGATATCGCGGTTTAATTTCCATCCCCGCACCATCACCTTCGTCGTCGAATTCGGTGACAAGGCAAACGGAACAGCGAGTGCAATGCGGGGTGCCTCTGGTTTGTCTTCTGAATGCAGAGTCGACAGACAGTTAAAGACAAGCCCGAGGCTGAATAGTGTTGAAATTCGCTTACACATACAGAGCCTCGATCTGTTTTCCCTGATCCAGGATTTCAACCGGTCGACCGTCTGGTGTTTTCAGTTGATTGTGTGGATCAATCCCGAGCGCCGAAAGAATCGTGTAGGCCACGTCGGCCGGGGCGACCGGCGATTCTGTGACCTGAGCACCATCTTTATCCGTCGCTCCAATGACTTTGCCAGGGACGACACCCGCTCCTGTGAACAGCATCGACGCCGCAGGTGCCCAGTGGTCCCGGCCAATGTCTTTATTGATTTTCGGCGTGCGACCAAATTCGCCCATCATCACGACCATCGTGTCATTCAGCAGTCCTCGCTCGTGCATATCACTGATCAGCGACGAAAACCCTCGATCGAAGTCAGGCAACTTGGATTCGAGTCCCGGCCAGATCTTGGCATGATGATCCCAACCGCCGAAACTGACCGTGACGAACATCACTCCCCGTTCCACCAGCCGACGAGCCAACAGGCAACTTTGTCCGAATGTCGTTCGACCATATTTATCTCTCAGTTCGTTCGCCTCTTTCTCGATCGCGAACGCGTCACGGGCCTCGCCTGACAAAACCATCTCAGCCGCTCGACGTTGAAACTGATCGTAAGCACTCAGTTGATCGTTCCCTTCGATCGTGCGCGAGAGATTGTCCACCGTCGACAGCAGCGATTGCCGCCGTTGAACGCGGGCTTCAGGCAACGGCTCGGCCCTGACGACATCCCGAACCCGGTAGTTGGCTTCGTTCGGATCACCCGCTTTGAATGATTCGTACCGACCTCCAAGAAACGCACTCTTGCCCAGTTCCCACGTGAAAGAAGGGTTTCTAGGAACGGCCACATACGGTGGCAATGTCCCAGGAAACCCACTTTCATGAGCCACCACCGCACCCATCGCTGGCCAGTCACCAAACGCCGAACCGAAACGACCCGACATCACCCAGTTCGTTGCCGTTTCATGATGATCGTTGTTATGAGCACCACTGCGGACCAGGCAGACCTTGTCCATCGTCTGAGCCATCTTGGGAAGCAGTTCCCCAATCTGAAGTCCTGAAACGTTCGTGGAAATCGGTTGATATTTGCCACGAATATCTTCGACCGCATTCGGCTTCAAATCAAAACTGTCGTGATGAGATAGCCCGCCACCAAGGTAAACGAGGATCACCGATTTGGCTCGATGGTTCTTTGAAACAGCGCCAGCGGATTCCGCACGCAGGTAGCTGGACAATGACAATCCCATCGGCGCAAGCGCACCGACTCGCAGAAAATCACGTCTGTTGGGAAATCTGAGATCAAACATTGGTTTGCTCGCCTTGCGAAAATCTTAATGATTGAACGTGAATTCCTTAGAATTCATCAGCGCCCAGAATAGATCGGCAAAAATTTCGAATCGGTCTGCTCTAACAACGCCAGCAATCACCTTATTGATTCCAGATCGTTCTTCAGATGTCGGAAACCGCGATAACGTTGTCAGATAAAGTTCATCCACGACAGCGGCATTATCGGCCTGAGTCGCCACTAACTTTGACAGCATCCCATCGCCGGATCGAATCTTTTCGTACAGCCCATCACCGTTCTGCAGGTGTAACAATTGAGGCAGCGTCACATCGCCGCTTCGTTCACAAGCACAGGCTGTCGTGCGAGGCGATCTGCCGAACAATGTCAGAAAGTACGATTCGGTGAACGGATCAGGAATCTGAACCGCTCGCAGTCCGACCGGATAACCGGTAAAGGACTCTGGCTGTTCGGTCGCGGAACAGATCGCATCAAGCAGCACCTCGGCGGGTAACCGACGCGCTTGAAAATGAGAATAGAAACTGCCATCGCGGAAATTCGATTCACGCGTGGCAGACATCAACTGATACGTCCGCGAATTCAGAATCAGCCGCATCACTTGCTTCAGATCGTAATCGCTCGAGACAAAATCCTGATTCAAAGTTTTCCACAGAGCCAGATTCGAAGGTGGATTCGTCGCCCGCAAATCATCAACCGGCTCGACGAGACCTGTTCCGAGAAAATGTCGCCACAACCGATTGACCATCGCCCCGGAAAAATAGGGGTTCGACGGATCTGTCATCCAATCGACGAAAACTTCGCGGGGATCACTGCCACTCGCAATGGTGGTCTCGGTCCGATCGAGTGGACGTGGAGCCAGCATTTGTCCCGTCCGAGGCTGCCGTACCTGCACTGGAGACTGACCGTTCTGCTCAACTTCACGTTGAAGATCGGCAATCCGTTTTTCTGTTTCCTCAATCTGTTTCGCTTCGGCGTTGTCAGTCTTGAGCTTCTCCCGCTTCTTTTCTTCCTGCTGAATCTGTCTGAGCAGATTGAGCTGATGCCGAGTCCCAACCCGCAGACTTGTCGGCACTTCTTCGGGTTGATGGCGATCGAGTGCAACTCGCGAAAAGAATCCAAC
Organism: uncultured Schlesneria sp.; assembly: GCA_903904835.1. GTDB lineage: Bacteria > Planctomycetota > Planctomycetia > Planctomycetales > Planctomycetaceae > Schlesneria. The sequence continues at coordinate 88,956 of CAIVEI010000043.1, forward strand.
AAAGCGGTAGTAATCGTCCTGAGTGAACTTTTCCAGCGGGTGATTATGACAACGAGCACATCCGATACGGGTCCCAAGAAACGCCTGGGCAACGGAATCGGCAACCTCCGATTCATGAGCCTCCATCTCGCCAACGGTGACAATGAAATAACCGACCGCTGGCTGTTCGACGCACGAACCTTTGGCCGTCAGAACCGACCTGGCAATCTCACGCCAGCTTTTGTTGGCAGCGACTTGAGCTCGCAACCAGTCATGGAAGCCGCGAACCCCTTTGACCCCCCGGACATCGTGGTCCCGTTCTTTCCGATTCTGTAACAAGTCGCCTAACCAATGAGTCCAGTAATCAACGTATTCCGGTCGTTCTAATAAGGCGTTGACCAGATGCGAGCGTTTATCGGTTCGCGGATCGGCCAGGAACGCACGAACCTCAGTCGACGTCGGCAAAACGCCCAGCAGATCGAGCGAAACTCTTCGCAAAAACGTGGCGTCATCGCAGAGGGGACTCGGTTCGATCTGTAACTGAGCCAGCTTGTCAAACACGGCGTCATCAACGGAATTATTCCGGCTGGCATACCACGCCGGTTCCACCTTGTTTTCGTAACGAACCGTCAGTGCAGCAACTTCCACGAATCCTCGAAACGCAGCCGTAACGACGGTCTCGCCATGTCGCAGAGCGTGAACCTCACCCTTGTCTGAAACATCAATCATCGCCCGATCACGGGAATTGAATTGACTAAGCCATGTGACATCCCGTCGATGTCCGTCGTCGTAGATCGCCGTAACGACGAGAGGAATTTTCTGGCCGATCACCAATATTGCCGCCGCAGGGGTCAACTCAAGCTTCACCAGTTTCGGCTCGTCCTTTTTTGGACCTGGCATGCCGCTTCGAATCCAGTCGGAAAGAAGCTTGGCACCAGGCGAATCAGGCGTCAGTCGCTGCCCACCACCATGTGGAACGTTATTCAACGCTTTGACGACAAGTAAACTCAGTTCCGGGATTTCCGGGTTCACGCGCCGACCAACCGCCTCCCGCGCGATCGATTCAAAATCCGCGTCCGGAGCAAACCCGCGCAGGGAAAGCTTAAACCCATTCTGCCCGGCCAGTTTTCCGTGGCACCCACCTGAATTGCACCCGAACCGGGTCAGCACAGGGATGACATCGTCTTCAAACGAAATCGTTTCGGCCGAGGCAATTTGCTCACCATTCCCAGCGCCGATGCCTGCGACGACAAGCCCGATCAAAAATCCCCGGAAGGTCGCACGATTCGAGCGCAAGAGAAACCCTTTACTTCGGTCAGGAAACACGTAGCAAACGATCAATCAAGGTAACACAGCAACGGACTCTGATCCATCGAAGATTCCGGATTCCCGAATGAAATGTCGAATCCAATCCGCCGCAAATACTCTGGAAAGAAGTGGAACACTAATCTTCGCTAATCTGCACTGATCAGAAATGCACTGAAGGCTGCGTGACATTTTTTGGTCGCTGAAGTCATTTGCAAAACAAATGCGTTCCATTGGAATCGTTTTGCGAGAAAGACCGGCACAGCCGGTACCGCTCGTCGGAAGACGGGTTCAGAATCGGGTTATCGTTCGCGGGTTGACCGAGGCGAGCCGGGGTGCGTAAGCGGACTCTTTTTCCGCTTCAATTTTTTTTAAAACGCTTTGGGCAACTATGGGAGTTTTTCGGCAGCGTTTAGGCAACCATGACAGCGTTTAGGCAACCATGACAGCGTTTAGGCAACCATGACAGCGTTTAGGCAACCATGACAGCGTTTAGGCAACCATGACAGCGTTTAGGCA
>CAIVEI010000044.1 GCA_903904835.1 uncultured Schlesneria sp.
GCCAGGGGCGTTTTCGAAATTCGAGCCTCAAAATGATTAGGCAACTCTGATGGGTAACTCTAGCGGAGCTTAGGCTACTATGGTTGGGCAACCATGTAACCGCATGGGCAACAATGGGAGTCCTTAGGCAACATTGGCGATTTCCGGGGCGTTTTCGAAATTCGAGTCTCAAAATGTTTGGGCAACTACGATGGGTAACTCTAGCGGAGCTTAGACAAATCTGGTTAGGCAACCATGAAACCGCTTAGGCAACTCTGGAGTTTTTAGGCAACATTGGCGATTTCCGGGGCTTTTTTCGAAATTCGCGTCTCAAAATGTTTGGGCAACTACGATAGGCAACTCTGCCGGAGCTTAGGCAACTCTGGTTGGGCAACCATGAAACCGCATGGGCAACAATGGGAGTCCTTAGGCAACATTGGCGATTGCCAGGGGCGTTTTCGAAATTCGAGCCTCAAAATGATTAGGCAACTCTGATGGGTAACTTTGGCGGAGCTTAGGCGACTCTGGTAGGGCAACCATGAAACCGCATGGGCAACAATGGAGCCTTCGGCCGGCACAGCCGGTTTACGCTTCGGATAACGGGTTCAGAATAGCCTGATCATTTGCGCGTTGACTGAGGTGCGCCGGGCAGCGTCCGCTCTCGGACTCTTCTTAAATTGTCTACTCAGAATTACTCTCACGACGTTTCGGCGCCGCAACCTCAAGCCGGACAACGATCCGCACGGATCAGCCCGCAGCGATTGTTGGCTGCGGGGGCGATCCGTAATTCATTCCAAGATGTCAAAGATCCATTGTCGTCGCCAGGTTTTGACTTCGGAAATCCAGGCAAGCCGGGCGGCGTAAATCCCCGGATTTATTCCGTATTTTCCATCCGCCACTGAGGTCTCGTGGATTTCTTCGCCATCAAACAAGCTGCGACATAAAAATACAAGTTTAAATGTCGTGTGTCAATAGGGTAAAGTGAAAAACTCTTGACGTTTGGAACGTGCTCTTGAAAAAATGGACAAGAATTCGCTTAAAATTCGCTGCTTCCACCAATCACGCGGGGTCGGTGGAAGCAGCGAATTTTCACCGGTGTTCCATCGGTCTAGCGAAGTGTTTCGGTCCGTTCCCGAACGTCGGTAGCACCTGAGCGGCTAACGAGGCTGCACCACAACAAATGATGATCGTATACCCTGTCAAAAGGTGGTACCAACTACGGCACCGTGACGAACGATACCCCTCAATCAGGGGTGTATCTCACTGGCGAGGTTGATGCGTCCGCAACGCAGGTCACGATCGGTGCACCACCTTCGGTAACGTACGATGCCTCTAGCGGCACTCCAAATTCAAATATGTTTAAATTCTCTGCCGGTGGGTCTTGGTCAGATAACGGCGGCACAATAATGATTTGGAGGAGGGATGGATCCGTAACCGATCCTGATCCCTTTTATGCTACTGCGGCCCAAGATTATTATTTGGCGTCGATGATAGATCCAGGGTTCTCTTACAACCCCGGCGGCACGTTTTCGTTGGGCGGGGACCCTTGGGTGGTCGCCACGGCCGATGCCCCCACGCCCTCCGTCCCGGAACCCGCTTCGGTCGTTACGGGCCTCATCGTTGTCGTTAGTGCGATGTTTGCTTTCCGCCGCCGTCGCACGGCCGCCTGAATGACTTTCAAGGCTGATGCTTAATCAAGGCTGTTCTTCTGCCGCGTTCCCACCCCAAGGCGTGAACGCGGCTCTTTTTTTTTGGGGGGGGGGGGGACGCAAGCTCGGGAATACGACGTGTTGGACGACGACCAACGAATAACGCTCTGTCATCTTGACGAGGGGCAAATAGCCGATCACATTCGATGGCGGGTTCTTTAGTTTAGCGAACCGATTTATGTTTCTTGCCAGCCATCATCGTGAAAATCTCCACTGCATTCCTTCGTGTCTTCGTGCCTTCTGTGAGTCAGTCCTGGGCTAAGCCACGTATTTCAGACGAAGGTACGAAGGGATGCGGAAAGAGAATAGAAGAATAACGTCTACAAATTAAGCGAGTCGATTCGGCTCGCTTCTCGGCGGCGCGAGAAAGCTCTTAAAAAAGAAATCCTGAAACTCGACTCTCAGAGTCAAGTTTCAGGCTACGAAGACGCTGATGTAGTAGCACAGAATCCGAATTTCCGATGTTCGATAAACCGCTAATTTGTCGGACTTGTCCCACCGGCGACTTCGGTTTCCATTCGACGATGCTGACGCAGATCGTAGCGTTCGCCTGACTTCAGCACTGCGAACTCAGGGGTTTCTGCCGGCGCGTCCGTCTGTCGGTCAAAAACGGTCACCTGATGTTGTCCGACGACCTGCATTGTTGATCCACGTACAATTAATGCCGTCGATTCATCAACGCCCAAACCGATCAATTCGGGATGAGCTTTCTTCAATTTCGCCAGATCTTCAAGTCGTTCACGCGGAGTGAAATGTTGATCGTTCGGCACGCCTGGCAAAAAGCAAAAACCGCGATCAAAGCCTTCTCTCATCGTCTCTTCATTTCCCAGTGGATTGCCACGAACAAGATATTCACCTTGAATCGTCGCGCCTGCAGAGGTGACGCCAATCACACCCCCTCGTCGCAGAACGTCGTGAAACAGGGACACAACATTGGTATCCAGGTTGGAATTGACCAGGCGCCATTGACGACCGCCGGTAAACCAAACGCCGCGAGCTTCCGTCAGAAGAGCGATTAATGCTGGATCAGCTAACTTTTCGCCAGCCTTCGCGTGCAGCATCTTCACGTTTTTGGCTCCTGAAGCACTCAGCCAATCGCAAACATCTTTCTGTTCAGGCAGAACTTCTTCTAACGAGTTCGAGACCACAACGATTGGTGCGTCTTTGCCGCCTGCCGCCTCAACGAACGTGTCGACAACTTCTTTCGGGGTAGGACCTCCGCCAGTAATCACCAGCGTTCCGTTTTGAACGTCGGGTGTCCGTACGCCGTTCGCGTCTTTCATTGTCTCGGCTCGAGCAGTTGCCGCCCGACGCAGCGTCACAAGATCCGCTCGTTTTCCAACGGCCAGTGATTCCACGCGAGCGGGCCGATTCGGAGACGGGGCAAGGCAAAGCGAGACGTCTGATTCGCCGATCACTTCAAGCGAGCGTCCCTGAACGATCAGGGCGGTCCCTTCGTCAATTCCGATGCCGACGGTTCCTGGCCGAAGCTGGATCGCGCGCATCAAGCGTTCTTGTCGGTTTCGTTTGCGAAAGTGCTGATCAACGATGGTTCCTGGCAAAAAGCCTAAACCTGTCGAGAGTAATGGTTCTGTTTTCCCATCGGCAATCATATGCCGTGACATGATCGCTGCGCCGGCTGAAGTACCTCCGATGACGCCGCCGCGAGCCAAAACTCCGTGTAGCCGTTCTTCGGTTTTGGTTCCTAAATAACTTTCTGAAAGCCAGTTTTGATTTCCCCCGATAAACCAGACAGCCGTTGCATTTTCGAGGACTTTCGAGAAATCCGGGTTGTTTGCCTGTTCTCGAGATCGAGTATGCAAGATGTCCAAGCTGGCGATCTGATTATCGCAGAGGCGGTCATGCCAGCCGGATAAACGCGAATGGGGATCAGAATCTGCGATCATACTGGCTGACGTGATGATCACGATTCTCGCGTGCGGGCCACCCCCGAGCTCGACAAATCGTTCAATCAGTTTTCCAGGAAGGACTCCGCCGCCGCAAATCACCAGCGAACCGGATTTGATGCAAAGAGGATCATTCTCAGGGATAGCGACAATTTCCGCAGCGGGCAAGCTTCGGGACATCCCGGCAACCCCACAGATCGTCATGACAATCAGGACGAAAGGAATCAATGCTCGAATCATCCGACTACGAACAAGTCGATTGAGTTGAGGCCTCATCATGAAGTCCAGCCCTTCGGAAAAAATTACCGATCAATATCACGGCCTTCGCCTCCGTGCGATCAAACAAAAATAGGTTGATCCGTTCCCAGATGCAAGGTGGATTCCCGCAATTTACCGACAAAAAATTTTCCTCGAGTGTGTTCCTTCAATCGCACCCCGAATTTCGCGGATTCGACGATCCAACAGGGGTTAATTACAAATCACTTGCTGTTTCGCTTTTCGAGAACCTCTTTCCAGATTGGACCATAAACCTCTTTATCAAATGGCGGACATCCCGTTGCTGTCTGACCCAGTGGGTGATCTTTGAACCTCATTAAGTTCGTGCAGTACGAAAACGTCCGGCAGGTTGTCTTGCGATTCAATTGCCCGTGCTCCATCAGTTGTCTGACAAAA
>CAIVEI010000045.1 GCA_903904835.1 uncultured Schlesneria sp.
ACTTCATCAGCAGTTGAGCCAATCGCATTGTTTCCTCTTTGCCGGGAACGATCTTGAGCAGTTGCTGCTGAAACTTCACTGCCGCTTCCAGATCTCCGCCCGCTTCGCATAGCTTGACCAATTGACTGAGTAGCGGAATGTCATGCGTTTCTTCCGTCAGTAGCTTTTCCAGTTCCTGGCGAGCACTGCCGTCGTCTCCGACCGATTGATAAGCCTGCGCCAGGCAGATCGTCATTTCCCGATTCTGGTTTGGATCACGCCGTTGTCGTTCAAGTCGTTCGATCATTCGATCAAACTGGTTGGTCTGAAGATAAAGATCCGTCAGCTTGGGGATTATCGACAGCCGATCATCCAGATTCGCCGCTTTCTCGAAGGCTCGCCAATAGAGTTCAATCGCCTCGCTGGTGCGGAACTGGTCGCCGAGCGCCGATGCCAGCAAAAGCAGGCCTTTGGAGTCGGTTGGATTGACTCGAACAGATCGACGTAGTGCATTCAAACCTTCTTCATTTTCACCCAGTTGAAAACAGAGCTGACTGAAGAACTCGCTCATTTCAGAATTGCCAGGAGCGGCAGCGACCAGATCGCGCCCGGCTTGAAGTGCTTTGTCCCGTCGGCCAAGCTTCTGTTCGAGCGCCGCCACCTGCTTCAAATATTCCGTCCGGTAACGCCGGTCGATTTGTGCCAGTTTCCGATTGATGTCGCTGGCGGCAAGCAGGTTGTTCTGGGCTTCATGAATCCTGGCGGAGGCGGTGAGAATGGGGATCGATTGTGGAGAATGCATGATGGCTTTCGCGATGGCACGTGACGCCTCATTCAACTGGCGAGCAGCCTCGTAAGCCCTGGCCAGTTGGAACCAATGATCTGCGTCCTTGCTTGACGGGCTTTGAGGGTCATCAATTTTTCTCGCCAGGTCCGTGATGTGTTCATTCAACTTATTCAGCGATTGCAATTCTCGCAGTTCACGAACCAGGCACGCTTCTCGCTCTTCTTCATTCGCCGCCAATTTTCGGACGAACGCCAACTGTTCGAGGGCTTTATCGTGCTTTTCCGCCTTAGCCAGTAAGTCGACTCGCTTAACCTGTAACAAAAAATCCTTGGGATCAAGCAGACAGGCTTCGGCATTGGTTTCCACCGCTTCAGCCAAGTATCCAAAATTGGCCAGAACTTCCGCCAACCTGGCCAAGTTCGGGGCGGTCTTGAGCGTTCCATCAGCGATCGCTTGCCAGGTCGACAGGGCTTCGTCCTTGCGATTCAAGGAATGAAAATACTCACCCAGATATTCGCGATACTGAGGTTGATCCGGGGCGAGTGAAACCGCTTTCTGGTAAAGCTCAAGAGCTTCCTCGGTCATCTCTGACTGCCGAAACAATTCACCCACCTGAGACGCGATCAGCGGATCTTTCGGCCTAGCCTCGGACAGTCGACGCCAGACTGCCGCTGCCGCCGTTTTCCGAGCTTCTTCATCAAGGGATTTGTCCTTCAGGATCAGACGGCCCCATTCTCGCAACGTGTCGGAATTGTTCGGTTCGTATTTGTCCAATTGTTCGTACTGTGCGATCGCTTGGGACGTTTTATGCTCGAAGACCAACATGCTGATTAATGCGTGCCGAAGTTCTTTGTTCTTCGGGGCAACCTTCAGTCCTTTCTCCAGCCATTGCCGAGCATCAGCACTCCGGCCAAATCCCGACAACAGCCGGGACAAGCGAGAGATCGCTTCGAGATCGCTTTCGTTTCGTTTGGTCCACGTTTCGTAGTACGCAATCAAGCCGGCTTGATCGTCGGTCCGCAGGTAGACTGCTTCGATTTTCCGGCGGACTTCGCGGTACAACCAGTTTTCAGGAAGCAGTTGCAACAGCAGCTTTTCGTAATCCTTGATCGCTTCGTCCGACTTGCCAAGTCGCACTTTGATTTCCGCAACTTCCATCTGGAACAGCGACTGTCGGTATTTGTCCTTGGTCGTTTTTGCCAGGATTTCGAAGCGAGGTAATGCCGCCGTAAACTCGTTTTCTTCCAGCAATGTCATCGCGATTTGTTCTTGCACTCGCGCATCATTGGGAAACTGTTTTTCGAGTCGGCTCCAGACATCAAGCGCCTTATCGCTCTTTTGTGCTCGCTGATAGATGCGGCCAAGTGCCTGGTAAATGTCCAGCAGGTCAGCCTGGGCCGGCTTACGTGAAATGGATCGCTCCAAGGCCTCGGCCGCTTTGTCCGGCTGACCAACAAGGACCAGCGACTGCCCGAGATAATAGGAGGCAAGATAATTGCCACTTGCGAGATTCTCGGCCCGTTCGAACGCTGTCGCAGCCAGGGCATCCTGTCCCCGGAGTGATTCAAACAGTCCGATCATCATCCATGCAGCACCCGCCTCGGCCCCTTTCGCTTGAACGGTTTTGTCCCGATATCCTTTGATCAGGCCGTCGAGCGATCCACGTTCGACGTGAAAGCCATAAACCTTATCGAGCGCCGTACCTCGCCGTGGATTTTTCTCAAGGACGACAACAAAGCGATCGATGACAGATTTCTCTTTTGCCTCATCGGGATCGACTTCTTGAGCATTTGTCGAACAGATTCCGACGATTCCCAAAGCCAGGCAAAAGGCCAGAATGAGAAATTCCCGGCAACGGAGTGACTGCATCAGACGAGTCTCCCGATTGAGTCAATGTGAATCCCGATCGCAGCGTAGGCCTTCACCATATGATTGACGTTCTACAAAGGTGCCTCGCCAAAACCAAGTCGTTATTAACAAAGCGCCGCCCGATTCCGTCTTTTTTGAAAAGACCGCAAGAAGCGGCGGTTTTTGCCGAGCGGTACGTGGTGGAATTAAATCCGTGGTCGCACGTCAGCATGCAATGTCAGTGAAAATCGCATCGTGAGGTGTTGTAAGGTTTTCTGGTGTAGTCGGTTGCGTCGAATGTGCTGAGTCGGCTGGCTTCGGTCGCCAATCAAATTTCGCATTGCTCCCGATTGAATCGTCACGTAAAAAGCGACCGCCTGCGGGTCGGTGTGCGGGATTGCGTGGAAACTCGTCAACAGAAGTTGTTTTGCTGGCAAGAAAAGACTGATTTTTCTCATGCCTTTAGAACTATGAGAATCCGAAAGTAAAACGTTATGAACCCACTGTTTGACAGTCGCTATTGTTGTGGTTGTTATCAAGCGGTTCGGTCTATTCGTTCCAAGCGAACGACGATAACGTTTCTTCGTTCTTCGATTGCGGGCGTCGTGCTCGGTTTCTTATCAGTGGCATCGGCTAGCGGACAGACGATTAACGTTGGAAGCTCAACCGACCTGTTCAATGCCATTCAGACAATCGACAATAATCCTGGTACCAATTACACGTTGAATGTGATCAACAGTTTTACAATGAGCCAGTCGGTTTTGGATTTCAAAAACACGTCGACCATAACACTGTCGGGGAACTCGAATACGATTGATGGAGCAAATCTCTTTCAGCCGCTGGTCATTGATGGCGGTACGGTGACATTGCAAAATCTGAATCTTGTGAATACGGGGCAGCCGGTCACCGTCAACAACGGCGGGACGTTGATTGATACGACCGGCAGTCTTCAAGGACCCGTCATCAACAACTACGTGGTGGGATTCAATTTTCTGACCGGTGCGACTTACGGCGGTAACATGTCCGGAAGCGGGGGTGTTACGGTCAACGGTGCGGGGCCGGTGACGTTTTCCGGCACGAACAGCTATTCCGGCGGAACATTTGTGGCGCAGGGCAGTACGCTGATTGGTACGACAAACAGCCTGCAGGGAACATTCATCGACCTGGGTGCGATTCAATTCAATCAGGCCACGAGCGGAACATATGCCGGGTTGATTGAAGGGAACGGTAGTCTTCGGATTAGCGGGGGTGCCGCGATTACCTTGACGGGCATGAATACATACCAGGGGGGCACGGTCGTTGACTCTGGCAGCAAATTGATTGGTGCGACCAGCAGTCTGCAAGGGGCGATTAACGATAACGGAGCTGTCCAATTCAACCAGGTAACGAGCGGCAGTTATGGTGGTGTATTGTCAGGTACAGGCTCAGTTGAGATCAGTGGCAGTGGGGCAGTGACCTTCACGGGCCAGAATACCTACACGGGTGGCACGATTGTAGATCAGGGCAGCACGCTAATCGGCAACTCTGCCAGTCTTCAAGGACTGATCGCCAATAGCGGTGCCATTCAATTCAATCAAGTCGCAGCAGGTGCGTTTACGGGAAAAATCTCTGGCTCTGGCAGTGTCGAAATCAGCGGTGTGACACCGGTCTCGTTCACGGGACTTAACACTTATACGGGTGGAACGTTGGTCGACAGCGGCAGCACATTGATTCTGACCGCAACCAGCCTGCAAGGCAGGGTCACTGATAATGGAACCGTTCAGTTTTCTCAAAGTGGTGCCAGCGAGTTCTACGGCAATATTTCGGGTTCTGGCAAGGTGGAGGTTCTCAGCAACGCGACGGTGACGCTCGGAAGCATGTCGGGCGCAAATACCTATAACGGAGGGACCACGGTCGACGCTGGGGGGACTTTGATCGGCAACACTTATAGTCTTCAAGGATCAATTACTGACAATGGAATCGTGAGATTTGACAGCAGCCTGGACCGTCTGTATGCAATCGCGATAACGTACCCCCAACAACCCGTTGTGCCAGTTGATCCGACGATCTACTCGGGCCCTGTCGGCAACTCGTGGGGGACTTCCAGTGTCTACAGCGGAGACATTTCTGGAACGGGAAAAGTCGAAATCAGTGGTGGAGATACTGTGTCATTCACTGGTTTTAACAGCTATTCCGGTGGGACGACGGTTGACAGTGGATCCAGCCTGACCGGTTCGACATTCAGCCTGCAGGGGAACATCGTCAACAATGGCTTCCTGCAGTTCAATAACGGCAACCTTCTGACGGTTACCCAACCGATCAGTTTCACACCAGGGACCCTGGTTTCTGTACCTGATCTATTGACTGCTAATCCTCAACTTACGATGTCGCAGGCCGCGTATAGCGGCAATATCTCGGGCACAGGTGGTGTCGATATCGGTGGCACGGTCCCGATTATTTTTTTAGGAACGAATACCTACACGGGCGGAACGATGGTTGAAAGTCGCGCCGCATTAATCGGTACCACGAACAGTGTGCAGGGAAATTTCCTCAATAACGGAGTCGTTGAGTTCGATCAGGGAATCGCGGGAACCTATTCGGGCAACATGACCGGTAGCGGTAGTGTTTCGATCGCTGGTACCGGGCCTGTGACGTTCTCGGGCGTGAATTCTTATGCCGGTGGAACGACGATCAACGGTGGCAGTACCTTAATCGGAACGACGCGAAGCCTGCAAGGAACGATTTTTGACAGCGGGACTGTCCAGTTCAATCAGACCACAAGTGGTACCTATGCCGGGGTCATCTCGGGAACAGGTGGGGTCGAGATCGGTGGTGTCGGTGCAGTGACATTCTCTGGAGCCAACACTTACACCGGCGGAACAAAGATCGACAACGACAGTACCTTCATCATTGCAGGGTCCATTACCAGTAATGTTGACGTCAATAACGGCGGTACACTGATGGGTACCGGCTTGATCCAGGGAAACACGTCGGTAAATGCAGGCGGGACAATTGCACCTGGAACGGTGGCAACTCCGCTGAACATCAAGGGCAACTTTGTCCAAGGGGCGGGAAGCACGTACGCGGTCGAAGTGAAGTCGACTGGCAGCGATAAAATCGCTGTGGATGGGACGGCTCAAATCAATAATGCCACGAAACTGAATCTGAATCTCGATCCCGGCACACTGACCGTCGGTAAGCATTACGAAATCCTCAGTGCAACAAGTGGCCTGTCCGGGCAGTATGCTCTTGTCCAACCAACCACAACGACCCAAAACATTGTCTTCACCGAACAGTACAATCCGAACAATCTTCAGGTGATTGTCAATTCGAACCTGGCTCAGTACGTACAGTCCTCAAATCTTGTGGCGGTTGCATCGGTCCTCGACAGGACCAGTGGTACAGCCACCGGTGACTATGCAAATGCACTAACTCAACTGACAACGCTGGGACCCGGTCAGTTGTCAGGTGCGTTAAATCAACTTTCAGGTGATATCTATCCAAGTCTGGGCACGGTCGAGCTACAAACGACGACGGTTCAGATGCAATTGTTAAGTAACCGTCTCGCCGGATTGGCTTGGACAAGGGGATCATTGCCAAGCGTTGCACAAAGGACAAATGGTATTCGGCTTGTTTCAAGCCAGTCGAGTAACTCGCCTCCTGCTGACGGATCGACGACTGGGGCCGGTAGTCCTACGGTTCAATCACCCCTCTTTTCCAGTGACGGAAGTGTTTCGCAATCGTGGACGACATGGGCCCAGGGTTACGGTCTTGGCGGCAGTTTTGCCAATGATGGAAACGCTGGTGGCCTCAATTATCGGCTGGGGGGAACTCTGTTTGGTGTGGAACGATGGTTAGGCGAGAATACGATGATCGGCGTGCTCGGTGGATATGCAGCGACATCGGTCGGCAACCGCCAGGACAGTTCCAGCGCACAGATCAGTGCTTATCAAGTCGGTTTGTACGAACTTCACCGCCGCGACAATCTGTATCTCTCGAACGTCGATGCCTTCGGAAATAACTCATACAACGTTTCACGCCCACTGACAATCGGTAACATTCAACAAACAGCCAGTGCCAGCAGCAGCGGAAACCAATGGTCTCATTACACAGAAGGTGGGATGAACTTTGATTTCGATGAACTTCGGCTGCAACCGTTTGCTGGCCTGCAGTACTTGTACCTGGATCAGAAAGGTTACAACGAGTCCGGCGCTGGCGCCCTTGATCTGATAACGAGCAGCCAAATCATTAACAGTGTGCGAACCGGCTTCGGTGGCCGTTTGTATCACGAAACCACCTGGGGCGGGATTCTTGTCGTTCCTTCGCTCGCGGCCCGTTACCAGCACGAATGGGGAAACGGAACCAATCTGGTCACGTCGTCGTTTTCAGGGGCACCGACCGTTCAGTTTGTGACGGCGGGTAACCACACGGGGCGTGATTTCGGAATGTTCACCCTCGGCGCGACGGCATACATCACCAATTCTTTCAGCCTTTATGGAATGGTTGATGCACAGGTCGCAACAGGCTACTCCGCATTGATCGGATCGGGTGGACTTCAGTATACGTGGTGATTTTCAGCCGACTTTGGTGTTCGACGCGGTTTGCCGTGGGGTCTAGACGCAGTACCGAGACTCCGACGAAGCTGGATGTGGAATCGGCGTTTGGTTCCGTCACTATTTTTGACGTTAAGATATGGCGATTTTCGTGTGAATATCGCGTTAATCTCTTGGGTTTACTTTTCATGTTTCAAAGGGATCGTAACCCGATAAATTAAAGACCTTTCTGACGTTGTTCACGACGGTCAAACCGCATCGATTTCAGTTGTTTTGCGGACATCGTCGCAGTGAGCCTCCAAACGTTGATCGCTTTTCTGAAGCCGCTGGCCGTGATAACATCCGTCCATGATCTCACCATCCAGCGTCGTACGCAGGATTTTTATTGAAACGGTTACGGAAGGACGATATCGGTGCGCAGGGCGAAATCATTAGCGTTTCCTGTGGCATTGTTCGTTTGCACGTTCCTTGCGGCTTGTTATAGCGGTCAGATCGCTGAATTTGTCGATCGGGATGGCACTGCTGGGCAATTTATCAGTCTCGGATTGCAGACGGCAGCGTGGATCACGGCTGCCATTGCTGTCATTCAACTTGTCCAGGTGTTCGTCTGGGAGCAACTGGTTGCTGAATATCTTGGCGCACCTGTTCCTCGACTGATTCGGGACATGGTTGCCGGCATCATCATGATGATTGCCATCGCGGGGGTATTGACCGGAGTTTTCCGAAAAGACATTAGCGGGATACTTGCCACATCCGGTCTGCTCGGAATTGTGCTTGGGTTTTCGTTGCAGACGATTATCCTCGACGTGTTCACTGGGTTGGCAATCCATTTCGACAGGCCGTTCTCGACCGGCGACTGGATCCGCTTGTACGGCGAAATGGAGGGGATGGATGCCAAAGTTTTAGAAATTAACTGGCGTACGACTCGTCTACTGACCGAAACGAACGAACTGGTCATCGTACCGAACAGCATTCTCGGCAAGATGATTTTTACGAACTACAACCAGCCTGATCCTCCCACGCGTATACAGGTTGCCGTTCGCCTTGATTCTGCTGTTCCTGTCGAGCGATGCCGTCATGTGCTGCTCGCTGCGGCGAAGGGTTCTGAAGGAATACTGGAAGAACCTGCCCCGGTCGTTCTGTTGGAAGAAATCAGCGAAGTGGGCGCGAAATATATCGTACGCTTCTGGATCAAGCCGTGGAATCCCCTCTCGCCAACCACTGCATCAGGTCTGGTTCTGGCGAATGTTTTACAGAACCTGCAGTTCGCGGGAATTTCTCAAGGTATTCCGAAGTTGATTAATTTCGATTCCCGGACTGCGCCAAGTTGCACAGACTTTGGTCACCAGTTCGATCGAATCAACGTCTTGCGTAAGATCTCGCTCTTTAGGTCGCTAAATGACGACGAATTTGAGTCGCTGGCGAAATCGTCATCGACTCAGACATTTGTGCAAGGAGAGACACTGATTCGTCAGGGTGACGCAGGCGATTCGATGTATGTGCTTCTTGAAGGACTATTAGAAGTCTTTCGAACCGGGGAAGGAAATAAAGAGACGCGCGTGGCCCAGATTCAGACGGGCCGTTTTTTTGGGGAAATGTCGTTGTTAACGGGCGAGCCACGTTCCGCCACGATTCGGGCGGCCCTGAACTCGATCGTCCTGACAATCCAAAAGTCAGCCATGGTCAGCCTGCTGGAAAATCGTCCGGGACTGGTTGATCATCTCAGTCGATCACTCGCCGAACGAAGACTGGCCGATAAGGCTCGGGAATTGAGTTCGACAAATTCACTGCAAGAGCAATCGGATTCCCTGACGGATCAATTCAAAAAGAAAATTCTCGGATTCTTCCGCGTCGTTTTCGACGGCGGAAGCAAGTTGCAGGCGTAATCAGGTTAGTCTGCCCGTAACACCAACGCCGTGAGATTTTGCGGCGGGAAAACAGGGGTAATTTGAATAGGTGTCGTGGCGACTCTGGAGCTTCAAGCTCTCCACTGACACAAGGTCGATGGAGAGGCTTTTCTGTTACAGCGTTCCGCGATGACTGCTGTTTTCTTCAAGAATAATCCTTCACCGCGTTGCCGTAACACCTGCCGCGCGATCCCCGCCTGTCAGTTGCGACAAAGGACTCGCAACGTTGTGACCCGTTGCGAGTCACAACGAGAATTCACGGTCGTTTATTTGCTGGCAAGTGAAAATGCACCATCCCAGTCCTGCGGTGGCGCGTTGCCGAGTTCATTCATGTGATTGAGCAGGAACGCTTTCGGACCGTCGCCGTCGGGAAGTTGTTTGAGCAGCGACATGGCATTCGACCAATCGCCACGGATGACGGCCTCAACGGCGGATTCGTGGTTGGCAATCATTTCTGCCGTGATCTCTGGCATCTCTTCCAGCGAAGGCAGAAGTCCGTAAACAGTGATCGGTGTATCCATCCCTTTCGGTCGGACGCGAGCAAGGCGACGGAGCCGACCTTCGGAGGGATTCAAATACTTTTTTGCATACTCGGCGGTTGTTTCGTCCACGCAGATGGGAACCGCAAATTGCTTGGTCAAGCCCTCAAGGCGAGATCCCTGGTTCACGACTGGCCCAAACACGCCGACTTTCGATTGCTGATTCGTGCCGATCTGGCCAGCCAATGCGCGACCATGGGCGATCCCCATTCCCACCGAAAAGCCGTATAGCAGGCTATCGTTTTGAATGACTCCCTGTTGAAAGGCTTTATAAATTGCCAGGGCCGCGCGGCAGGCAGGGACTGGTCCCTCTTTCAGTTCAATCGGCCATCCCCAGAAACCAAGTGCGGCGTCACCCTGAAAGTCTGCAATTGCTCCGTCACGCTCGACGATGCCGCCCGCCATGACTCCGAGAGCTGCACTGACACTTCGCAGCAACGTTAACAGGTCGCTTTGAAGCGCTTCGGCCTTCTTGGAGAATCCGCGCACATCGCAGAATAGAACAGAGATCTCGCGTTCGCTGGGACTGAGGGTTTCTTTTGAATTGCCCGCAGTCAATCCTTCAATAACCTTCGGCGAGAAGAAGCTGCTCAGTTGGGTCTTCTGCTCTTGAAGCATTCGGACGTGACGGATCGACCCGATAAACTGCGCAACCAGTTGCGTGAATCGAAGGTCTCCTAACAGATCAGCTTCCGTGACCATCAATCCGCCATTTGTCGCCCCCTGGCCGGAAACGTACAGACACCAGCCCTTGCTCGATTCGGCCTTAATCGGCGCACAAAAGGCCCAGCCCAATCCTTCGCTCATTGTAAACTGAGATTCGTCTGAACTTTCGAAGACGTGAATGACGCTCGATTGCGTTTGCAGACATTTGAGAACCATGCGCCGACTGGGAACAAACCGCCCTTCAAAGCGTTCACGAGTCTCGACCCGCATGGAAAGCGGCTTGGGAAACGATTGGATCTGGGAAACATTCGGTGGTAATTGTGTTTCGTCGAAATGCGCCACGGCGACGGCCAATGAGCTTGGAATCGCCTCGATCAGCAGGCGGGACAACATCGCCCCCAAGTCGTCGTCCGAGTGCGACTCGGCAATCCTGTCGGGCAATTGTTCGAGCAGTTCCATTTGCCGTTCGCCGTTGCCAAAGGCGACTTTTCTCAATTCTGCCGAAGAATAGGCCCGTTCCGAGCCTTCGCGGTTTTCTTCTTCACAGAACTCATAATTCTCGAAGTGTCGTTGCGTTTCGATTTCTGGTTCCGGACTTGTGGACGTCCGCGCGATTAGCGAACTGACGTGAAAAATCGTTGAGCCAATCTGGAACCATTCGTCGACCCCGAGAACGGCTTCACGAACCGGCTTTCCCCCGAACACGATCGGGTTCCTGGCTTGTTCGAGGCACTGCACACGCAGCTTACCATTGCCCCAGGCGACGTCGGCATGTTCGCGAGAGATCATCTGGTCCCAGGGGATTTCCCAGCCCAATTTGGCGGCGCGACCGATCCGGACCGTTTCCTGGTCTTCGAGAATCTTCAACAATCTCTGGGACGCATCCTGACCAGAAATTGTGATGTTTACTGCGGAGGCCATACTGATCAAATCCTTTAACCATTAACCTTATCGGGAACTAAAACGAATATGTCTGATTCGGCTGGCTGATCGTCAGCTTACCAAGATTCAGTTGTTTCAACTCGCTGACCACGTCGGCGTAAAAGGCTGGTTTGATGTGCACCGCTACGACAGGAATCGACCGACCAGCCTTCGTATATTCTTCGAGAAACAGCGATGGTGTCAGGTGTTTGGCTTTTTCTGCCAGCCAACCCATCGAATTCGGAAAAGCAGCTTCCAGAAAGACTGCTTTGACGCGCGGGTTATTGCGTACATAATCCCAGATGGCATCAGTTTGAGCCGTATCGCTGACAAACGCGACAGCCGTTGAACCGTCATCAACAATAAACCCGAAGGTAGGGATGACATGATTCAGGGCGATTGGCGTTACTGTCACGCCGTCGAATTGAATTGGCTTGCCGTCTTCCAGAATGACAAATCGGATAAACGGAGATTCCTCACGCGATAAACGAAGCACGTCAGGCCAGACAACGTCATTGAAAAAATGTGCCATGAGGTTGTCGACCACGTGCTGCGACGCATAAATCGTTGGACAATCTGGACCAGGCTGATAGACATTGTCGATAAAAATCGGCAATGACGCGACATGATCCAAGTGTGCATGTGAGATCAAGATCGATCGAACGGATTTTTGCCGGTCCAGGCTGGCAAAGCCGATACTTCCAGCATCAATCACGAGTGAGCCGTTCACAACATATGACGCAGCAAACTGATGAGCGGCACCTTCGACCGACGATGATAAAACGGTAACGTCCACAGTGTCCCTTAAGGAGGGGGTTTGAGCAGCACCGATGACACCCCATGCACCAAAGACTGAATATATCGGCCAAGTTCTTTAGGGACAAGCATTTGAACAGGTACGAAAGTTACACTGTTCCTGCGCGTCATCGCTCGAATTCTACCCTCGATTTGAGCTCAACGTGGGAATTTCCGACCCTCGGCAACCGCTTTTTTTTAAAAGGCGCCGAGGGTTATGGTGGCGAGACGACGGAAAAATGCACGGGCGTGAGCGTCTCATCCATTCAATCAAATAATCGAAGTTGCCCCGATTTGGGAATCGGCCTGCGGAAGTGGGATGTATCGAGCGGCGGATGTCCGTGTATCAGATTGTACTTTTTCGCGAAAACGTCAAAAGTCTGTCGGATCTGGTCAGCCATCTCGCCCCGTCCGGTTAGGCGGGTCCCAAAATCGCTTTCATACAATTGTCCTCCACGTGTCTCACGCAATCGTGATTCGATCTTTTCTTTCTGTTGCGGAAGATGTCGAGCGAGCCATTTCAGAAACACTGGCTTGACGGTCAGCGGCAGGCGAAGCAACACATACGCTGCGGAAGTCGCACCAGCATCGCGAGCCGCTCGCAGGATGGCAGGAATTTCTGAATCGTTCAGGCTGGGAATGATCGGGGCGACCATCACGTGAGTTGGAATCCCCGCGTCAGACAGCTCACTGATCGCACGCAGGCGCGCGGCCGGGCTGCTCGTCCGTGGTTCCATCACCCGGGTCAAAGCCTGATCTAATGAAGTAATACTGAGTGCAATACTGACGAGGTTCCGTTCGGCCATCGGCTTCAGCAGATCAAGATCGCGAAGCACCAATGCGTTCTTGGTAATGACAGCAATCGGTTGCCGAGCTTCCAGGGCGACTTCAAGACATTTTCGAGTCAACTGGAAATGCCGCTCCGCCGGTTGATAGCAATCCGTCACGCCCGACATCATGACTAATTCCGGCTCATATCGTTCGCGGGCCAGCCAGTCACGAAACAGTTCCGGTGCACGCTCTTTGACAAAGATCTTCGACTCGAAATCCAGGCCGGCACTCAGGTCAAGATATTCGTGCGTTGGTCGCGCATAGCAGTAGCTACAGCCATGCGCACAACCCCGATACGGATTAACGCTATAACGAAAAAAGACATCAGGACTGTCATTTTCGGTAACCACCGACTTTGACACATCCGAAAAGTATTCCGTCCGAATCCGCAAAATATCGGCGGCGTCCTCGCCCTCCAGGTGCGAAAGATCTTCGACGTATTCGATTCTCGCGAAGCGGTTACCCGGATTGGTTTGTGCCCCGCGTCCGACCGACGGTGGCCGAATCGGTTCGTCCATTCAGATTCTCCTGTTTTCAGAATCCGTAACAGTAACGTTTTGTTCCTTCCCGCGCCGCGAAAATTCTCTGCGGTAAGACGAGGTTATCGTTGAATGATCTCCACCTTCGCGTACAAGTTTATCTCGTTTTGTTAACCGACGAACCTTAATTCTTGCGAATCCTGACGGTGGTTGACGCGCATTTTGCAACATGTTTATAGTCCGATGCCCTTTTTACTGGGTCGAATCCCATTTCGGGAAATCACCTCGTGTTTGCAATATCCGGTAAATGAAGTCGTCCGCAATCGGGTTAATTCCGTTGAGTTCCTCAACTCAATCGAATCGCCGGATTGTCATTCAGGGTGACATGCGATGGTGAAAAGTTCCTAGCTCCGGGATTTTTGGCAGTCGCTTGTCCTGTAATCGCGGGACGTTCATCGATCCCAATTGAAATCGCGTCGACGTCGTTCGCGACAGACGATTGAGCGGCTTCAGTCGAGGATGCTATTAACGGTACCGACGGTGACTTCTGTCAACCTGGTGACAACGGTCCCCACCAATGAAACAACCGTCAGTTGGACGGCGACGTTCAGTCAGGCGGTCACGGGAGTCGATCCGACTGACTTCCAACTGGCCGAAGCAACCGGCGTTGGAGCGACCCTGACGCAAGTGACCGGAAGCGGTGCTGTCTACACTGTGACCGTGAGCGGCATCACCGGGAATGGCACTCTCGGCCTGAATCTGATTAACGACGGAACGATCAACAGTTCGGGAACGGCATTAAGCGGCGGGACGTTCAACGGTCAGGTCGAAACATTGGATCATGTCTCGCCTTACGTGGTCTCGATCAATCGTAAATCGCCAGCCAGTTCCACGAGGAATGCCAGCACAGTCCGTTTCACAGCAACGTTCAGCCAACCGGTGACAGGGGTCGATCCGACCGACTTTTCGTTGGCGAGAACAGGTACGATCGGTGCGACACTCACCCAGGTGACGCCAGTCAGCGCATCGGTTTACACGGTGAGTGTCAGCAGGATCACGGGTGCCGGGACGCTGGGCCTGAATCTGATCGACACGGGCAGGATCCACGATCTGGCGGGAAATACGCTGGTCACTCCGAACGCGCCGGCCAACTTCACGAACCAGGCCACTTTCGCAACAGGAACACCACCCACCTCGGTAGTGACAGGCGATGTCAACGGGGACGGCATCTCCGACCTCGTCGTCACGAACTACAACAGCAATACGGTGAGTGTGATGCTGGGGAACGGGAATGGGACGTTCCAGCCCCAAACCACCTTCGCCACGGGGATAGGCGCAGTTTCCGTGACAGTGGGGGATGTCAACGGCGACGGTAAGCCCGACCTCGTGGTCGCGAACGAAGATAGTAATACGGTCAGCGTGTTGTTGGGGAACGGCAACGACACCTTTGCAGCTCAGCACAATAAGCCAGGGCAAAGGCCTGTTAACCAACCACCGCAGGGGTCGTGGGGTTTCGTTCTTTTTAAACCTAGCGGTCCGTCAGCCAATTCTGACACTTTGACGCCCGGTCGAGATCTGCCCGCATCTGAATCCATCGTTTCTAAAGTTGATTTGTCGTTACTGACAAGCAAATAAAAGCAAATTAATTTGTTTCTTAACGTTTGGAAGCCGGGGCTTGACAGATATGAATTTGTCGCAACAATAAATGTCAATGTCGTCAAAATGACGTGTGTGTAGCTGAGGGTGATGGCTGTGGTGGAACCGAATGGAAGAAGAAAAAATGATGGAGGAGCGACGTGAAATATTAACGAAGAATCCACGGACTGACGCCAGCCGCTTCGTTTGCGGTTAAGACAGGATTGCCATCAATGCCAACGACATTGATCCGCGGATACCAACTCGACGAATGAATCTGGAGTACCTAGAGGATCCGAATTCCATAGACACGATAAATTCCGGTGGCATCGCTTTCGCTCAGACGCCGACTAATCGCTTTTATGTCCTCGGGATAAAGTCGCACACTTGTTTTGCGGCTAGATTGGTTGCCCGCACGTGCGATGTTCACGGCGTTGAGTTGGAAATTACCACCGCACCATGGATGACTTTAGACCGGCAGGAAATTGTTCAACGGTGGTCAACTTGGCCAATTTCAGCACGTGTGAAACCCTATAAAAAAAGTAAGTTGGCCAACTTCCTTTGTGATGTTCGGCGGGAAGGCAGAATCGAATTCGGTGGGACTCGAAGGCTCGACCGCAACTTGCGAATCTGCAAAGCGAATGAACTTGGCCAAGTTGGACAAGTTCAACACCGCGCAAACACTACAAAACAGGGAAGTTGGCCAACTCGGTCGAACTTGGCCAACTTTTTTGATCGATTGCGATGTCCTGGCCGGTTTCAAGGTCGTTCGATTATACAAGGCTCACGACAAATCGGATCAGGCTTTCTTTCGCGCGCGCGCGAGAAGGAATGTACGGGCCGACAACTCGCTCATACCATACCTTTCAATCTTCGAAAGCTTTGAAGCCTTTTGTAAAAAATGGAAGCCATGAGCACAGCGAAGACTTGTCCTCTCGAACTTGTCGTGTGGCATCCCGACTTCGCGTTAGGGCGTGAGTTCGTGGCGTTTTTGTTAGATCGACTGACGCGGGATGCGAATGAACCGTTGTCGTGAGGGCTGGGGATTCCCGTCTATCTGAGGACGGGAATTGCTTCGGATTTGCTGCACGAACCCGTGCCGTTCGATCAGGCTGAGCATACGAGAGTCGTGCTATTGGTTGACGACGAGATGACACTGGCTCGCGATGATGGCTGGAAACAATATGCAGAATCGCTGGTAAATGGGGCTGGGGCGGCCGAACATCGTCTGATTCCCGTCAATTTGTCGCCGACTGCGTTCTCGCTGCATTGCGACGTCCAAAAGTGAATCTTCGTGCCAATCAATCGTCAGGTGCCGGTCTGGCGGCAAAAGCAGCGGATGCTGATTCGTGTTGTGCATAACCTTTGCCGGCTACTCTGCGGTTCAGGCCAGGTGAACTACAAATCGCAAGACTCATCGATTCAATAGCATGTCAATGTTACTTAAGCCTGCCAAAAAAGATGGTGTAGAACTGGCTCAACAATTCAAGACGTTTCTTCAGAACCAACTGTAACTCGACACCTTCTTTGATGGAAACGGAATCATCTACGGTGATGACCTCGCCGACGTACTCGAGCAAGGTGCCAAAAAGTCCGCACGGCTGATTTTTCACACCGATGCCTGCAGCATCCGAGACGAAATCCTGGCCTGATGGAAGAATATAAAGGTCCTTCTGCGGCTGAAAATCGTCGCCTGTTCGAGACGCCGCATCTTGCCGAAATAATCTATCTCGTGCTGAAAGGCCTGCGAACAATTCGTTAAATGAGATTTAGAAACGCATCTGATTCCGATGAAGGGAATCAAAAAATGGTTCTTCGATGTTGGCAAACCCACGCGCGCCGATGTTGTGCGGGCGTGTTTCCGCTGGACGGATCATGGCGTGCTGGCTAGAACACATTGCGTGTGAGATGCTTGCCAGTTCAATCGACCAGTCGCAATCGACCGGGCGATGATTTGCGAAAATCCGACACGAAGAAACTTTGGCCACATAAAGGTTGTTAATACATTTAGCGACGATTGTTCCCTTATTTCACCAGACACCTGGGACGTAAGGGGTGTTCGAATTCTTTCAGGAGGTTCTGATGTACCGGTATTTCGCGTTTCTTTTCCTGTTCGGAACGACCTCCACTCTGTTTGCTCAGGCACAGACCGATGCCAGCGCGACAGCGAAAAAAGAACAGACGCCTGCCGCAGAGAAGCCGGCCGAAAAGAAGCTGACGGTGGCTCATATCGAAATTACGGGAAGTTATTCCGAAGGGGCTGGTGGAAGCGGGCTGTTCAGCGAAGTCGTTGAAACGTTGGGGGACGTGCTGCAACGACTGAAGAAGGCCGCCAGTGATGAAAACCTCGAAGCCGTCGTGCTGCACATTAACGGACCTCATATCGGCTGGGCCAAGCTGAACGAGTTGCGGACAGGAATCGCGAAGATTCGTCAGAAAGGCCGCAAGGTCTATGCGTGGCTGGAAGGAGCTGACACAAAGGACTATCTGCTGGCTTCGGCCTGTGACCAGATCATTATCCCCGAATCGGGCATCGTTATGATGCCGGGGCTGCGAGCGGAGATTTCGTTCTACAAAAATCTGTTCGACATGCTTTCGATTCAGCCCGAGATGCTGAGGGTTGGCGAATTCAAATCGGCTGCGGAACCATACAGCCGATCGGAAATGAGTCCCGCTTTCCGTGAAGAAATGGAAGCGATCATCGACGATTACTTCCGTCAGATCGTCGAAATGGTCTCGACCTCGCGCAAACTGACGGCCGAACAAGTGACATCGATCATTGATACCGGCCTGTTTTCAGCGGAAGACGCCAAGAAGGTCGGACTGATCGATCATGTTGGTTATGAAGATCACATTACAACGCTGATCAAAGGGGACCAGAAAGACGTTGAGATCAAGTACACCAAGGGTTACGGCAAAAAGAAGTTTGATACCGATTTCAGCGGCTTTTCCGGCATGGCCAAAATGATGAACATGCTGATGGGGGTGGAACCATCGTCACGAAAATCGTCAAACGCCAAGATTGCCATCATCAGTGCCGTCGGTCCGATCATGTCGGGTTCCAGCCAGAGCGACTTCTTCGGTGACGAATCGATGGGATCGGCAACGATGATCAAGGCGATCCGGCAAGCTCGCGACGACGCGACGGTCAAAGCGGTTGTGCTGCGTGTCGACAGCCCTGGCGGAAGTGCGCTGGCGAGCGACTTGATGTGGCACGAACTGGAAACGCTTGATGGCAAAAAGCCGCTGATCGTCAGCATGGGAGACACCGCCGCAAGTGGTGGTTATTACATCGCGATGGGTGCGGATCGAATCTTTGCTGAACCAGGGACACTGACCGGTTCGATCGGTGTCGTCGGTGGCAAAATTGCCTTGGAAAAGTTCTATGCTAAAGTCGGGATCACTTCGAGTGTCGTTCAGAAGGGTAAGAATGCCGGGGTCCTCAGTACCACGAAACCGTGGACGGATACCGAGCGCGACGCCATGCAGAAAATGATGAACGATATCTATGCCCAGTTCACCAAAAAGGCGGCTGCCGGTCGGAAGATGGAGTATGAAAAGCTGGAGAAAATGGCTCGCGGCCGCGTTTACACGGGAGTCCAGGCGTTATCACTCGGTTTAATCGACGAACTGGGGACGCTGGACGACGCGATTGCTCACGCGAAAAAGGCGGCGGGAATTGATCCAGAAACCAAACTCGAACGTTTGAACCTGCCAAAACCAACCAGCCCGTTTGAAGCCTTGTTCGGTCCAATCGATCCTGCCGCGAGTATCGGTGCTGGCATGGCAAAATCGTGGCTGAATCAGCTTCCCCCCGAGATTTCATCTCAATTAAAGAATCTGGAAGTGTATGATGTGCTGGCCCGTGAGAAGTTTCTCACCGTGATGCCGTATCAATTGATGATTAAGTAAATGATCCCAGGGATAATGTGATTTTAAAACGGAAAGCTGCGAAAATGGGTGTCACTGGCGGTTGCTTTGAGCCACCAGTGTCGTCTCATTTCGCGGCTGGAAAGCAAGATCAGTGGCGAGTGACGACGCACGCCGGTGGCATCCGGAGCGGGTTCACACTCCTGGAGGTCATGCTGGTTTTAGGGGTTCTTGCGGTTTTTGCAGGAATGACGGTTCCGTCCGTCATGCGAATGTTTGGCCAGCAAAAACTGACAGGGTCGGCAGAACGAGTTCGTTCCGCGATTGCGAGCACTCGGATCAGGGCGATCGAGTCGGGGATCATCTACCAGTTCTGCTGCGAAACGAACGGTAGTCGTTATGTCGTTGTCCCGTTCGAACCCGACCATGCCAATTCACAGCAGGGTGGTGGAGCGACGCTGCTGAGTCGAGCGGCAGGGCGCTTGCCAGCCGGAATCGTTTTCAGTTCGGTCAATTTCCGAGGGGCCGGTGCAACCTCCGGTACGCCGGCCGCAGCGGGTAGCTCACATAAACTGATGCCAGGGGCACTGGACGGGCTTCCCAATGCGGGAGATCTTGCAGGTGCCAACTGGTCGACGCCGGTGCTGTTCCATCCAGACGGGGCTGCGAACGCTGATCTCGAAATCACTATTAGTGATCCGAAAATGCAGCATATTAAACTTCGAATTCGTGCGTTTACGGGTGCGGTCAGTATGGAAAGACTTGTTGCGGGGAAGCGGTAATGAATCGTCACTGTGACAGATCAGGATTGACGCTACTCGAAATTGTCCTTTCCTTGGCACTTTTCAGTATTGCAGCTGCGGCACTATCGCAATTGGCCTGGAACGGAAGCCGAGCGACGGTGCAGGCTCGATTAAAGACACAAGCCACGATTCGGTGTGAGGCCAAACTGAATGAAATTCTGGCGGGTGTCGAACAAATGACTTCCAAGTCAGGCGTTCCCTTTCCCGACGACAGTCATTGGTCTTGGAGTGAGGTGGTCACGCCAAGCAGTCATGCTGAACTGGTTCAACTGGATGTGACAGTCAGTCATCGAAGCAAAAGCCGCCTGGCCAGTATTGATGTGACATTACGTCGATGGGCACGTGAGCAGACGATCTTCGTGCAAGGGGCAACCCAAACGAAAGAGGAAATCGAAAAAATGGAGGCGCGAACTCAATGAAACGCCAACATGCGGGCTTCATTCGAGATGAGATACGGGCAACAGCTCAGTCTCGTTTCTTCTTATCGATGATTTCTGAAACAAATTCTGGCCAAATGGAATCGGATCGTCGCTTACGATTCAAGACTCGGTCACGGAATTCGCGATCGGCATTTACATTACTGGAAACGATGCTGGCTCTGTCACTTTCTGCGATGTTGCTTGCCGGTATTTATGCTGCTATTGACCAATCCTGGAAGGTGTCGGCCAGCGGACGCGAAGAAATGGAACGAGCACAACTGGCTCGCGCTTTGATTCACAAGATTGAAGTCGATATCCGAGCAATCACGTTCGTTCCTCCGCCACCCGTGGACCCCACGGCAACCGATAGTTCTTCCAGTTCCACTACGAGTAGTTCTGGTTCGGGAGGTTCGGGGGGGGCATCTGGTGGTTCCGGCGGCGGCGGAGGCTCTTCGGGAGGCTCTGGAGGAGGTGGCGGAGGAGGTGGCGGAGGTGGCGGAGGTTCGTCAGGAGGTGGTTCAGGTGGAGGTTCGTCGGGGGGCTCCCGCAGTTCGTCGGGCGGCTCGTCCAGTTCGTCAGGTTCGAAAGGCTCCTCCGGGTCATCGAGTTCGTCAAGTTCATCGAGTACATTTGGTCTGGCAGCTTCGCAGGGGTCCAGTACATCGAGTACGGCATCAACGACAACAGACACGGAAACGACAGGTCCGAATTCGAAAAGTCTTGGTGTTCGAGGAACGAATCAGAAATTGGAAATCAGTATCGCTCGACCAAGACGCGATCTGCTTCCGGGCACGCAATCAAGTGGGGGCGCGTCTCAAACGAGTGACCTGCGGCAAGTTTCTTACACGTTTCTCCCGGCGGGGTCTGGTTCATTGAGTGGGCTGGTGCGAACCGAGGGTGACCGGATGGCGGTTGAGGTTGCCGAGGCGAATGGTGGGGCATCGACTCAGATGTCGCAGTCTCAGGTTCTTGCCCCCGAAGTGACGGCCTTTCAGATTCGTTATTTTGATGGCCGCACGTGGGCCGAAACGTGGGATACAGAAACCATGACGACGGCCCGAATCCCGCGCGCCATTGAAGTCTCGTTCGCGTTTCCTCCCCCGAAACGTCCGCGATCAATTTTCAGTACCGGGGTCAGTAGCTCGATGAATAAATTTCGGACGGTCATCCTGATTCCCGTTTCGGACCCCTATCCGCAGGATTTCGTACAATGAAAAGACAAGCGGAATCCCAATTGTTTTTACGGGGGCTTTGCGTCAGTGGTCGCAGTTCGAAGTCGAAGCCGTCTGCCCGCTGGGGCAGTGTGCTGCTGCTGGTTGTCGTCGTGATAGCGATGCTGACATTGGCGGCATTCAACTTTGCTCAATCGATGACGACGGAAATGGAAGCGGCGTCGATGTACACGCTGGATGTACAGTCGCGTATCACTGCCGATTCGGGTGTGGAATTCGTGGCGGCGCTGCTCGGCAACCGGCAAACAACGGTGGCAGAAAATCTGATCCATAACCCTTCGCTATTTATGGGGCGAGTTGTCTCGGCATCACCTCATTTACGCGCCAACAGCCGATTTACGATCATCGCGCCCGTTGAACACGACTCGAAAAACGGTGCGATTCGTTATGGGCTGATGGACGAGTCGGCCAAGCTGAATCTCAACTATCTTCCCAACATGGGGCTCAGCAACGATGACCTCGATACTCTGTTGCTGAATATTCCAAATATGACCACCGATATCGCCGATTCTATTCTCGATTGGATGGATGCAGACGATACAAAGAACCCATACGGTGCAGAATCAGAGGATTATCAGCAGATGAATCCACCGTATAAAGCGAAAAACGGTCCCTTCGAAACGATCGACGAATTACTGCTCGTCAAAGGGGTCACTCCGACGCTTCTTTACGGTGAGGATGCCAACCGAAACGGGTTACTCGATCCGAACGAAAACGACGGTGACAAAAGTCCGCCCCTGGATAATGCGGATGGTGTACTGGATCACGGTTTTGTCGCTTATTTCTCGGTCCACGGCCGCGAAACCAATCGTAAAAAAGACGGCAAACTCAAAATTAACGTGAATGACGGTTTCTTGACCGACCTTTACGACGCCTTGGCAGAAGCGTTCGACGAAGATACGGCCAAGTTCATTGTTGGTTATCGTATCAACGGTCCATCAACCCCGACGGCAACCTCAAAAACGAATCCGGTTGCGGCCTCGACGAAACTCACTGCAAACTCATCGTCGACAACAACTTCAACAGCTCCTCAATCAATTCAGGATCAGGAGGCCGCAGCGAGTCTGACAGACTTTCTCGCATTCGTGACGAAATCGGGCGGTTCCGTCACACGAGGAGGAATCGATCTTTCAAAGGGCGGCTCGCCCAAAGGAAATATCGAATCGCTTTGGGAATTGATCGGCACAAAGACCTCAGTCAAAGTTAATGGCACGACAACAACTCTTACTAGTCCCTGGTCAAGCGACGCCGGTTCAATCTCGACGGTCTTGCCAGAACTGCTTGATAAGCTGACGACGACCAAAGAGGAATACCTCGAAGGGCGAATCAACATTAATCAGGCGCGTCGGGAGATTCTGTTGGGGCTTCCGACAATGACAGAGGAAATTGTCAATGCCATCGTCGCGGCACAGCGGCTTGATTCGAATGGTCAGCCTTCTCTCGATACGATCCGACAGCACACAACCGCCGCCTGGCTGTATGCCGAAGGAATCGTCGACATTCCGGGCATGATGAACCTGGACCCTTACATCACGTCACATGGCGATGTTTACCGGGTTCAGGTTCTTGGATTTTTCGATGGAGGTGGACCAGTCTCACGGATTGAAGCCATGATCGACAGCACACAACTTCCGCCTCGCGTCATCGCTCAACGAGACCTCAACGAACTTGGACGCGGCTATTCGAGGTCACATCTTCTGCAGATCGCGAAGTGATTTGGTAGCAAATCAAACGTCGAAATTTCGATTGTGTGCCACTGCATTGTAGTCTTCGGAGAAACAGTGTCTTCTCCTTTTGTCGCTCAAAGAGCACTGCTTGACCGAAGACGGTCACGCAGTTGCAGTTCAAATCTTCGGAACACAAAACTCGGTTGGTAATGATCAATCCGCGATCGCACTGGGAAACAATCCATCGCCTATGAGTCGTGCCGACGGTATGATACGTTCAAGTGAATCACGTCAGTATTGAGACGTCGAATAAATGTTGAAAGGTCAATCATGCCTCGAATGTTACCAGTCTTGTCTTTGTTCCTGTTGTCAGGAGTGATGCTTTGCCTGGGGCCTGCACTGGCCGCTGAGACGATTGGTCCCAAAGCAGATCAATGGGCCAGATCGCGACTTCGAGGTGCAAATTTCCTCAAGACGACTCAGGCCACGGATGGAAGCTGGACATCACCACAGTCGCCAGGTATCTCGGGCCTGGTCACCTTTTCATTACTCCAAAGTGGCATTCCGGCCAGCGATCCCGTTGTGGAAAAGGGACTTAAACATCTCGAAACATTCATTCAGCCTGACGGCGGGATTTATGCTCCTAAAAGCTATCACAGTAACTACGAAACGGCGATCTGCCTGCTGGCGTTCAACGCAGCCAACGTCGGCGGCAAATACGACGACTTACTCAAGAAAGCCGATAAATACCTCCGTAAGCTGCAATGGGACGAGAGTGAAAAGACGGACAAATCCGACCCGAAATTTGGTGGGGCAGGCTATGGCCGAACCAATGATCGGCCCGATCTCTCGAACACGACGTTCTTCCTGGATGCACTGCAAGCGACCGGTGCAAAAGCCGACGACCCTGCCGTTCAAAATGCACTGGTCTTTCTCTCGCGATGTCAGAACCTGGAGTCAGAACACAATACGACCGCATTTTCATCGATGGTGAACGATGGCGGCTTTTATTACACACCCGCTGCCGGAGGGAATTCTCAAGCGGGCAACACGGAAAACGGTGGATTGCGTTCCTATGCCAGCATGACTTATGCCGGTTTGAAGAGCATGGTTTTCGCCGGCCTGACGCCGGAGGACAAGCGAGTCAAAGCCGCACTGGAATGGATCACCAGGCATTACTCTGTCAAGGAAAATCCAGGGCTTGGTCAGCAGGGGCTGTATTACTACTTCCAGATTTTTGCCAAATCCTTTGCCACAATGAATCTTGATTATGCGATTGACGACGAGGGTAAACCGCACGACTGGCGCAAGGAACTTGCCGAACACCTGTTTGAGCTGCAACAGGACAACGGTGGCTGGCTGAACAAGAACGATCGCTGGTACGAAGGGGACCCAAACCTGGCGACCGCCTATGTGCTGATGGCGATGAAATACTGTGAACCAAAGCCCATTGCGACCAAATCGCCCTGAACGGCAACACCAGGATTTTTCTTCGTGAAAACAAGGATTCGCCAAAAAACGCGATTGCTTGATGGTCTTCCGGCAAGGACTGTTGACCTAAACAAAACGGGTGTTCGCCAGTGAAGATTGGCAGAGAGTCACCACGAAGGGGACGAAGACCGCGCTCTGTCCTTCGTGGTGGTCTGATGCCTTTCCGTCGCCCTTCAGCCATCAACAGCCAGGCCGTTTTCCAGCCGGATGCGTCGAACATCGGCGAGAACCTTATCGATCAGATCGCCGTTTCGTTCGAGTGCACGAAATTCAAGCCAGTTGACAAACAAATTGGCGACGATTGTTGTGATTGCCACGATTGAATGGATGGCTCCTGGAGAATATCCAAACCATCCCTTAGCCTGCATCGGCGACGCGGGATCGGCAGCGGCGCCAAATCCTCCTGTGATCACCAGCAGCGTGAAGCACAGGACCATGAATGGAATTGTGCGATACTTGATGGTTTGACTTTTCTTATGAATGCTAGCATCGAGGCGGTAAGCACTGGAGGTCTCTTCAATCCACCGACCTGTTCCCATGAAATAGGTCAGCACGATCGCATGGACCAGAGTCGCAAAGACCAGCGCCGCCAAGGCAGCCAGAAAGTGGTATTGCACCCCCGCTTGAACAGCAACAGTGCGTACTTTCGGGTCATCAATGGATAAACCCAAAACCATGGCCAGCAGCAACGACGCCGTACTCAGAAACGCCAATGGCAGAAAAATGCGAACCATATTCATTCTCAAATAGCAGAAGATCCGGCAAATCATCGCCCGAATCGGACTGACCAACATGCCAGGTTAGTCGTCCGATTGGTTTAATAGGTCGTATCGGTCTTATAAGTCCCATTCTTTCAAACCATCCGGCGTTCGCCGAAACGATTTAATTCCGCTCGTTTAATCGCTGACGGATGTAATCAGCCCGCGCCACATTGCGCTCGACCGTCTCCAGCTTTTCGTGACGGATTTTTTGAAGGTGGGCTGGCTGCGTATGGATGAACAGTTCGTTGATCGTTGGAATTTCCAGATCATCGATCAAGCCAAGATTTATCCCAAGTCGGACGCTGGAAAGCAGGTCCATTGTCTCTTCCGAACTAATCGTGCGAGCCGTTTTCAGGATTCCATACGCGCGTGAGACTTGGTCGTGCAAACCGCGACGGTTTTCGCTGACGAGGGCCTGACGGACGCGACGTTCGTACGACACGATATTTGGTACAACATCCTGGATCGTTCGAATCAGGTGCTCTTCGCTTTTACCGAGAGTGACCTGATTCGAGATCTGGTAGAAGTCTCCCATGGCCTGACTTCCTTCGCCATATAACCCTCGCACGGCGAGGTTAATCTTCTGCAGTGCCTGAAAGACCTTCTGGATCTCTTTTGTGTGAACGAGTGCGGGAAGGTGCATCAGCACGCTGACGCGAATCCCCGTGCCACAATTCGTGGGGCAAGCGGTTAAGTAGCCCAGTTGGTCGTTAAATGCGTAAGTCCGGTCGGCCTCAATCGCGTCATCAATCGCGTCAATTTCCAGCCAGCAATCGTCGAGTGCGAAACCACTGCGTAACACCTGAATCCGCAGATGATCTTCTTCATTGATCATCACGCTGACGTTTTCCTCGTCACTGATACCCACACCGCGTTGGCCATGTGTTTCGGAGTGCTCGCGGCTGATCAATTGTCGTTCGACAAGCATTTGTCGGTCGATCGTATCCAGTGAACTGACCGAGATATAGTTTAGTTTTCGTCCACCTGGATTCTTGGCGATCTGACGTCTTAGCAGTTCCTCGATCTCCGCTCGAGCACGGTCGTCGGCACGGCTGGGAAACGAAAAATCTGCCAGATTCCGTGCCAGCCGAATCCGACTCGACATGACAATATCCGAATCAGGTCCTGTTGCTTTCAACCACTCGCCGCTCGTGCGTGTTAAGGACTCGAGGTCCACGTCTATTCCTTCAATGGTGTAGTTGCTGAAAAGCGCCGATCAAAACAAAATGCGGATCTTATGTCACTGGATTACAGTTTACCGTGACAAATCCGTTTTTAATCGGGTTCGTTCGAGGCATGCCCCGCTTCGGCTTTTGATTTGGCCTCTTCAATGCGACGGATCGAATCGCGGATGCGCGCTGCGTCTTCGTAACGCTCTTCTTCCACAGATGAGCGCAGCTCATTGCGAAGTTTGATCAACTGGAATTGCAATTGGCTCGCTTGCGGGGATCTTTTGGGGACCTTTCCGACATGAGTCGTTTCGCCGTGGATATTTTCAAGCAACGGCAATAGTTCGTCTTCGAACACAACGTAGTCGTGGGGACAACCCAACCGGCCTTGAGCCCGAAACTCTTTAAACGCGATTCCACAATTCGGACAAAGCTTCTGATCAAGCTCTTCCAGAATTGACGCTTCACTTTCAGAATCCGGGTCCATCGCTGCATCTCCTTTGGAGGCTTGCGAATGACTGAGGTATTCTTTCGCACATCCCTCGCAGAGGTGGAGCGCCTGCACTTCTTTCTGGCGCAACTCGGTGATGTGTAATACAGCTGGCTTTGAGCAACGTCCGCATTTCATGACTGACACGTGGGGCTTGGGCAAGAGGGAGTCGTACCACTGGGATTCTATGAGCGATCGGCGGGAAAGGAAAGCACAGATCGTCAGGCTCGGTCATCGGTAACGCTCTGTAGCGGTCAGATTCGGAACCGCTTCCGTTGCAACGTCACCTCGTTCCCGGATGAATTGTAATTGACCTCGTCCATGAACGCCCGCATCAGCATGACTCCGCGTCCAAACGGACGTGCAAGATTTTCTGGATCGGTCGGGTCAGGAAGCGTCGCGGGATCGAATCCTTTACCATCATCGCGAATAACGAATGTTGCTTCGTCTGCATTGAGCCGCAGTTGTACGTGAATCCGCCTGTCGATCCAAGGGGCAATTTGCCGACGTTCTTCCGCCAAGGCATAAAACGCCTGATGATCCTGTTCTTTCAGTTCTGAACTGACTTCGAGATTGCCGTGATACATCGCGTTCAGCAGCGCTTCTTCCAGGGCGGTCCCTGTCCTTAATCGATCTGTTCGATCCAGGCTCCAGACATCTGCCAGAACCGTTTGAAAGTGTCGCGACATCGCCATCAACAAATTGACGTCGTTTTCAAGAATAAAGTCTTCGCGACGCTCACCGATTCGATTCATCAGTTCCGAATGCTTACGACTTTCGTGCATTGCTGCCAGCACACGACGAACGGTATCAACCAGCATCGTCGCCAGCGATCGCTTGGGCACATAACTAGAAGCCCCGGATTGAAGAGCTTCCACCGCAATTTCTTCGTTCCCCCGCGAAGTCATCAGGATGACCGGGACGTGCGAATGGCTCTTGCGAAGCGTCGAGATCAGTTCCAGACCGGTCATGCCTGGCATTTGCAGGTCCGTCACGATGATGTCGGGTGCCGAAGCCTTGATCGCGGCCAATGCGGCGTTTCCGTCCACGGCTTCAATGACATTCCAGCCGGACTCCTGCATCAACAGGCCATTAGCCAACTTCCTGTCGACGCTCGAATCGTCGACCACAAGAATGGTCGTCATTAGAGGCTTCCGCAAAACGAGTGAAGATCTGAAATCATCAAACGAAACCATCCTTCGGTCGACCAGAACGTATTCTACGCGAGCGGCTCGTGTCGACGCCGCGAAAAGGATACGGTCCAATTCGATCGGCGTGAAGTCTACGAGACATTTGGTTATCCTGACCGATACTTGTTTAAACAACATTGCAGCCCAATCTAACTCCCAAAACTCGGAATGCAACGAATGGTTACTCTAAAACAACGACTAAAAACCAATGAAATTGTACGGATTTGCGGCGTTGGGCGGATGCCGCACCATAATTTAATCCACATTCTGGGGATGAGCGGCGGGTTTCATGGAATCTGGTTTGACATGGAGCACGTCGGGTTTTCGTCCCAGGAACTTGAAATCTTGACGATGGCGGCTCGCGAACACGGCCTCGATACATTCTGCCGCGTAGCCCCGACAGATTACGCCACCGTGACTCGATGCCTTGAAGCGGGATCAAGTGGAATTATGGCGGCTCAGATCTTCAGTGCCGAACAGGCCGAGGAATTTGTGCGTTGGTCCAAGTTCTCGCCTCGTGGTTGGCGTGGGTTGAATACCGGTGGATGGGATGCAAGATTTTCCATGATTCCTGCGGCTGAGTACACACGCAAGGCAAATGAAGAGACGTTTGTCGCGATCCAGATTGAAACGCTGGCTGCAATCGAACAGTGTCAGGCCATCGCGGCGATTGATGGCGTCGATGCCCTTTTCGTTGGTCCTTCGGATCTCAGTCAAAGCCTGGGTGTGACCGGTGAATTCTTTCATGACAAGTGTCTTGCTGCGATCGACAAAGTGTCACAGGCCTGCCGCGATGCGGGAAAGCCATGGGCTGCGGTGACCTTTAACGCGAAGCATGCTGAAATGCTGGTCAGCAAGGGTTGTCAAATGCTCTCACCTACAAACGATATTCGATTGGCTGTCGCCGGAGTTAATGCGGTCAAAAATGACTTCGCAGAGCTCTTTTCCAGAACGTCGACATAACAAAATTGCCAGCCTGAATAACCGCACATTGCTTGACCAGGGGAATTCCACAGCCATAACATGAACCGCGTTGTTGTCGAGGTAGCGCGCGACTGGTCGGTTATTACGAAATTCTGTCGAGGGGGCAATTTGATGAGTACGAAAAATGTTCGATGTTGCTTGGCAATGGTGTCATTGCTGAGTCTGGCGTTATTCGTTTCGGAAGTTAAGGCGTCTGGTCCGACAGTCGCACAACAAACCGCCATTCAGGCACAATCGGCAATCACCGACGCGTCGCTCGGTTGGCACCACGGTGGCTGGGGTGGAGGCTGGCACCATGGCGGTTGGGGGTGGGGCGGCGGTTGGGGATGGGGCGGTGGATGGGGCGGAGGATGGGGATATCGCAGTTTGGGTTGGGGTGGCGGATGGGGGTATGGTGGATTCGGATATCCCGCCTATGGTTACGCCGGTTACGGTTTTGTCCGCCCGGTCATCTACACTTATCCGGCTTATACGTACGTAAGATATCGCGCACCTCGCTATTGTTGCGGATACAGTTACACCGTGCCGACAAGCTGCTGCGCAAACAATACGATTAGCACCCCGACGACTTACTCTTACACAGTAGCGGGTACTACGTATCCGGCAGAACCTGTGGCTTACACGTCGTCGTATTCAGCCTCGAACGTTGCCGCGAATCCATCGCCCGCTTCGCCGATTTACACCTCGGGAACAACTTATTCGAAGCTCGTCAACTCAAATCGATCGAGCTACGGGTCTGAGGTCTACACTCCTTCGTTGGCATATCGCACGGCATCGACTGCGACTTCAC
The DNA here is from genome assembly GCA_903904835.1 of uncultured Schlesneria sp. Classification (GTDB taxonomy): domain Bacteria; phylum Planctomycetota; class Planctomycetia; order Planctomycetales; family Planctomycetaceae; genus Schlesneria. The sequence goes on from CAIVEI010000045.1 coordinate 29,786, forward strand.
AACCTGCTAGTAGAAACCTGGCTTCCTCAGTTTCGGCACCTTATCCTCCTGCTCCTGTGGAATACGCCAAACCGATCGCATCGCCGCAGCCGATTGCAAAACGTTCGACGTCAATTCTTCACGCGGAATATCGCGCCGCCTCGAATCGGAATCAGGTTGTCCCCACGGCAGTAACAGCATCAACGAGTGCAAAAGCGAAAGAAAAGTACAGGGCGACTGAAGCAAACTTTGCTTTGAAAACGCGAGAATAAAGTTTTGAAAGTAGTCTCGTTCCCAAGCTCCGGCTTGGGAACGAGTGACTGCACGGCTTACACCTTGGTCCGGGTCCACTTGCCGGCGAGATATCGCCAGCAAATCAAGCTTGACCTCAGAATGTTATCCGCGCCCATTCCCATCCAGGCTCCGAGCAAACCGAGTTGCAGGTATACGCCACAGAAGTAGCCGACCGAGACGCGGACAATCACATTCCCTAACAACGAGCAGTAGAGCGGAAAACGCGTATCACCTGCGCCTCGCAGTGCATTGACGTACACAATCAGGATGGCGTTGGGGATCTGAAAGCCCGACATCAGGCGGAATGCAGGGACTCCAGCCGCTGCGACGGCGGGATCAGAGTGCATCATCGCGTAAATTTGTGGTGCAAAGGCAAAGAATAAGACCGTCATCAAAACTGCATACCAGACACATTGGCGCAGCGCCTCGTGGCCCGCAGCTTTGGCTCGTTGATATTGTCGAGCACCCAGCGATTGACCGACTAACGTTGCTGCCGCGATTCCGAACGCCTCAACGGGTAAGTACGACAGAGCTTCGATTCGAACCCCAACGACATGCGCTGCGAATGTGGCCCCGTCAAAACCGTTCGGTGAAAGTCGAGCGATCACCATCAAAAATGAAAAATGGCCGATGAATGTACACAGGCCACCGAGAGCGGCCGGTCCGCCAATCCGCAGAACTCGCCAGATTGTCTCGCGATGAAAACCAAAGTCCGCTCTCGTAACGTGCAATCGCGAAGTTCTGGAAAAAAGCAGGCGAGTCATCAGCACGGCGCCACACAGATGTGCGATCGTCGTCCCGATGACGATTCCTTTGACACCCAGTTCAGGAACAATCGTTAAAGAGTGATTCTGGATCGATAAACCAAATGTGCACGCCGTCGAGACGATGATATTCACGAGGTTCGTCACAAGTAAAACTCGCAGCGGCGACAGCATGTCTCCCGAGCCCCGGAAAGCCGCCGACGCGATCAAGGTCCAGCCTGCAAAGAACTGACCACACGCATCGATTCGAAGAAACTCGACCGCGATCCGTAATTGCTCACCTTCCATATTCAGCAGGCGAGGGAAACCGGCGGCCAGCAGTTGAAGCAGCGAAAAAACGAACAAGCCGATCATGGGCAACATCGAAAGGGATCTGCCGGCGATCCGGCGCGCCTCTTCGAATCGGCCTGCACCCCACTCCCGCGCCACAACGGCCGAAGTCCCCGTCCCGACCAAACTGAAGAGCATGGATGCCAGCCACGAGACATAGGCCGAAAGTCCAATCGCAGCGGTTTCTGACTTTCCGAGACGGCCAGAAAGGTAAACGTCAAAAAAACCGACGCAGAACGTCAGCATTTGCTCGCAGAGAACCGGAAGCGCCAGAAAAAAAAGCTGGCGTCGTAACCCGTCCGTCTCAGAGGAATTTGCGGCAGCGGGTTGGTCGGCGAGCATGCTCATTCGTTTAAGAGAATTTCGACACAATGGTCAATCGATGCGGGATGGTAAACGCGATCCGTGACCGTGTCAAAACGCTTGTCTGTCTGTATTGTGTATACTCGGATCGCCGGTGGTTGGTGTCATGACATCGGAACAGACCGTCTGGTTCGCGTCATGAGCCCCGTGATTTCCTTGCGCCGCTTGGGAAAACGGCTTCGTGACCGAGACGGTTCCCTGGCGAAATATTACGTGAAAATAAATTTTAAGGTTTGAATATGGCCGTTTCTCCTCTGGCTGGATTACCCGCTCCGTCATCGATGCTGATCGATACCGATAAACTGATTGCGAATTATTTCGATCTAAAACCAGATCCGGGCAACAAATCACAGCAGGTCAGTTTCGGGACGAGTGGGCATCGCGGGACTTCGACCGACGGGACATTTACCGAATCACACATCATTGCGATTACGCAGGCGCTGATCGAATACCGCGAGGCAAACAAGATCGATGGCCCTCTTTATCTTGGAAAAGATACGCACGCGCTTTCAGCGCCTGCCGAGCGAACGGCCTTGGAAGTCCTGGCGGCTCATGGAGTCGAGACGGTCATTCAGAACGGAAATGGGTTTACCCCCACGCCAACGATTTCTCGCGCCATCCTCTGCCATAACCGAGGTCGAACGGACCATCTTGCCGACGGGATCGTCATCACACCGTCGCATAATCCGCCCGAGGATGGCGGGTTCAAATATAACCCGCCAAACGGAGGCCCGGCTGACACCGATATCACGGGATGGGTTCAAAATCGCGCCAACGAATTGCTGAAAAGTGGTCTGGCGAACACAAAACGGCTGAGCTACGAATCGGCTCTCAAAGCGACTTCGACTCATTCGCAGGACTTTGCCAGAGACTACATCAACGACCTGAAACATGTCATCGATCTCGATGTCATCCGGCACGCCGGACTGAAGATCGGCGTCGATCCGCTGGGTGGAGCAGGCGTCGGATACTGGCAGCCGATTGCAGAAACCTATGGACTGAACATCACGGTTGTTAATCAGCAGGTCGATCCGAAATTCGCTTTCATGTCGGTTGACCATGACGGCAAGATCCGGATGGATTGCTCCAGCCCTTATGCAATGGCGAGTCTGGTTCAACTGAAAGATCAGTTTGACATCGCATTCGGGAACGATCCTGACACAGACCGACATGGAATTGTGACCAGGTCGTCTGGGCTGATGAATCCCAATCATTATCTAGCGGTCGCGATTCGGTATCTGTTTCAAAACCGACTGAAATGGCCAGCTACAGCCGGTGTTGGAAAGACTTGCGTCAGCAGTCAGATGATCGACTGTGTCGCTGCATCAATCGGCAGGACTCTCTACGAGGTGCCGGTTGGCTTCAAATGGTTTGTCGATGGTCTATTTCATGGAACACTCGGTTTCGGCGGTGAAGAAAGTGCCGGCGCCAGCTTTCTCAGAATGGACGGAACGGCATGGTCGACCGACAAGGATGGCATTATCCTGGCTCTGCTTGCTGCCGAGATCACTGCCAAAACCGGACGCGATCCCGGTCTCCATTATCGCGATCTGGTGGCTCAGTTTGGTGAGCGGCGATACACGCGAATCGATCAGCGGATTACGGCCGAAGAAAAGGACCGTTTCAAACGATTGAACCCCGCCGCGATCACTTCAACGACGCTGGCAGGCGAGTCAATCACAGCCAGGTTGAGCGAAGCACCGGGAAACCATAAGCCGATTGGCGGCGTGAAAGTCGTGACCGATCAGGGCTGGTTTGCTGCCAGGCCGTCAGGGACCGAGGCCATTTATAAGCTTTACGCCGAAAGCTTTCGCGATGACGAACACCTGCAGCAGATTGTGACGGAAGCTCGAGAAATTGTGGGCCACGCATTGAGCGGCAGCTAAGCGTTTTAGTGACCGAAACGAAAAAACAAGAAGCGAGGCCCGATTGTGCGATTGTTGATCTCAGGTGCAACATGCGTTCTTCCTACGGGTCAAGCCCGTGTCGATCTGCTGATCGAAAACGGCAAGATTCTCGGGATCGATCCCCCGAAAGGCGCTTCGGTCGACGAAACGATTCGTGCGGATGATCTGGTTGTTATACCAGGCGTTGTTGATGATCAGGTTCATTTTCGAGACCCCGGCCTGACACATAAAGAGGATCTGCACACGGCAACACGCGCCTGCGCCAAGGGGGGCGTCACGTCGTTTCTTGAAATGCCGAACACCAAGCCGACCACGACGACGTGCGACCGCCTGGCCGAGAAACTGACGCTCGCCAGCGAAAAATGCCTGGTCAATTACGGTTTCTACATCGGTGCCACGCCGGCGAATCTCGACGAGCTGAAAACCGCGAAGCGGACTCCGGGGATCAAGATTTTCATCGGATCGAGCACTGGAGACCTGCTCGTCGACGACCAGCAGGCCTTGGAACGAATCTTCGCAGAGACAACATTGCCGATCTGTGCCCACTGCGAAGATGAGGCCACCGTCAGAGCCAACAGCTTGCGACTCAGTGGCGGCTCAAAGTATGAAGACCATTCCCAGATTCGTGACGAAGCTGCTGCGGTCATCGCGACGAAACGAGCCTTGGATCTGGCGATTCGGCACCGGCACCGCTTTCACGTTCTGCACGTTTCGACTGCGGCGGAGACAGAATTGCTTAGAGACCCACAAGGTCTGATTACGGCTGAAGCCTGTCCGCATCATCTCTTCTTCAACGTTGATGACTATGAACGATTGGGATCGCTAGTTCAGATGAATCCGTCGATCAAGACGTCGGCAGATAATGATGGGCTTTGGCGAGCGTTAAAAGACGGACGAATCCAGGTGATCGCCACCGATCATGCTCCGCATACAATCGAAGAAAAACAGCAGCCCTATCCAAAATCTCCCTCAGGTCTACCGGCCGTTGAAAACTCGCTCGCACTGATGCTCGACTGCGTTAACGCCGGCATCTGTTCTTTGGAAAGTGTTGTTCATTGGATGTGCGATGCGCCAGCTCGAGTGTGGGATATGGTGGGGAAGGGAAGGATCGCAGAACGTTACGACGCAGACCTGGTTCTGGTGGATCTTGGCAAGAAGCAGACCGTTCGTAATGAAAACCAGCAAACAAAATGCGGCTGGAGTCCCTGGGACGGGGTCACGCTGCAAGGCTGGCCTGTGCGAACCCTCGTCGGAGGAAAAACGGTCTTCCTGGACGGAATTTTCGACGAATCCCTTCGAGGCACGGAAATCACCTTCGATCATGCAAAAGGTGGATACTGGGCAATACCCAACACGGATGCGTAGCGGCGACATCCATGCTGCGACCTCCTCCACGAAAGCGCAGTTGCGACCGCATCAATCGGGCCATCTAAGCTACAACCAAGAAGACGTTGGGATGATTTAAAACCATTATGGAAAACAAACTGACGTCTGGAAGCCGCCGCGGTGATCAGTACACGATGCCGTTTGTAATTTCTTCCAAAACTGGTGTTGACATAAAAGCCCGTTTTTACATACGCAGGGCCGAGGTGTTTTCCCTGGAAGGGATCAAACAGCCTGTTTTATTGAGATTTGCAGAAATTCCGTGACTGGCACCACGGTTTGGCATTCCGGTTGCATTAGTGGAAATCTCACAAGGCGGATCAATGTTGACTGCCTGACAAACAGGTTGACGCGAATCGGAAATCAGATTCGCGCACGAAAAACGGGATGCCAATCATGCTTGTTCTCTCACGGAAGATTTCGGAATCGATTCAGATCGGCAATGACATTGTGATCGTGGTGACCCAGATCGCGGGGGGAAAGGTAAAGCTCGGAATTCAAGCTGCCGCTCACATTCGCGTCCTGCGCGGCGAGTTGACAAGAACCTCGCCGCTGTCGTCTGTGACGGCTCCAAGCCCTCTTGCAGATGTCTCAGCCGTGGATGAATACGCTCTTCCTGCAGACGACGTTCCAGCACTTGACTTCAGTACGGATTACGCAGCACAAATCGAAGATCAAATGCAGCGTGTCATGGCAGTGTGAAGTCTCGCTGCTGATGATCGAATACGCGTAACGACAATTTCAGCTTATGGCTTCAAATTCATCATAACTCATCGATTCACGCAGTTTGATTAATGAGCTCAGTGCGATTTGACGAACTCGCTCTTTACTTAAACCCATTCGTCCCGCGATGTCGGCCAGACTTTGGCCGCTTGGTTGCCCATCCAGCGCAAATCGTGCAGTGACAATTTCACGTTCTCGCTCGGAGAGTGAGGACAGCAATCTCCGAACAGCTTCCATTCGCATCTCCTGAGCCGCTTCAGTCGTCAATGTCGCCGACTCTCTGTCGGGAAGGTTTTCCAGTGAGGGAGAATCTTCCCCGGCCGAAACGTCCAGAATAGTTCGTGCTCGCTTCAAGTAACGCAGCATTTGATTCCGTATCGCCCAGGTTGCATACGTGCTGAAGCGATTTCCCAAGCTGATATCAAATAGTTCTACTGCTCGAATCAGTGGAGTCATCCCCTCGCTGATCAGATCAGACATCTCTTCAAGTGATCCTGTCAGCTTTTTCGCGAGAGCGATAATCAACCGCACGTTACCCTGAACAATGTGATTACGTGCTCGAAGTGCTTCTTCAATATCCGATTCAATCCTGGCAACCAGTTTGCGGTCGGGATGACTGAGGTCGAGCAGTCGGCGATTTCTTTCCGCCCGAAATTTGACGAAATTCATCCAAGTGAACCAGTAGACCTCTTCGTCATGCTTCAAGAGCGGGGCCTGAACGAGCCCGGAAACGAATGCTACGCCAGGCTCGGTTCTGGCGTAAACCGTCGGCTGATCCAGCGATGCTGGCCGAAGTTTTCGCATCACTTGGACGACATCAGCGCGTTCAAAGTCAGAATGTGGAACGAATTCAATATTGCGTTCCATCAAATGTCGGGTTCGGTCAATTAACTCTTTTGGATAACGAGACTTACGCGATGGTGTCGAAGAACTTGGTGAATCGAACTCCTCCCGAAAACCCTTGCAGGCCTTTTGGACACTACGCAAACCAGCCATGGGACAGCAACCTCCTGCACGTTTCGACGAGCGTGGAATCAATCTCCCAGATTTGGGAATTCTCGCTCGTCTTCACGAAAGCGTTTCAATCAGATTTCAACTTAGGCACTAACGACAGGCTGTTCCGGCAGCACTGCCACTCTGGTCTAACCGTAGATTGAATCAGAAATTAACGCCGTCGCTGATTTCGTTTTAAGAAATTTTTCAGCAAATCCGAGGTAACGGCGACCCGGAAGGTTCGTCGAGCACTACCTCCCGTCCGATCCCTCGTACCACCAAAACAGGGTTGTCTCGTCGGGGTTTTACCCGACCAATCACATTGGCCTGATTGGTAACCGAATGCTTGCGCAAGATTTCTAGCGTGGATTCAACCAATTCAGATGGGGTGGCGAGAACAAACGTTCCCTCGTTTGCGAAATTGAGCGGATCAAGCCCGAGAAGCTCACAGATCCCTCGGACGCAGTCGGTGACTGGTATTGCGGATTCGTTGATAATACAAGTCAACCCTGATGCGTCTGCCCACTCGTGTAACACCGCCGCCACTCCCCCGCGAGTCGCATCCCGAACGGCGCGAGGAGTGAACCGGGCCAGATAAAGTGAAATGAGAGGCTGGCTGATCGCGGCACAATCACTGATCGGTAAGGGGTCAAAGTCGAACTTTTCCCGGGCACACAAGATCGCCGCTCCATGACTGCCAATCGGGCCGCTGACGATCAATACGTCATCCGGCTGAAGCGAACGAGCTCCAGGTGGAGAAGGTTCTATGACCTCGCCTACGCCAGAAGTCGTGATAAACAGTTTGTCTGCTGCCCCGCGAGGAACGACTTTTGTGTCGCCCGTCACGATCGTCACATTGGCAATCGCAGATGCGGACTGAATACTATCAAGGACCCGGTCCAGTACCGACCAGGGGAGCCCTTCTTCAATAATCAGCGACAGACTGAGCCAACGAGGGATCGCCCCTGACACGGACAAGTCATTTGTCGTGCCAAAAACTGCAAGTTTGCCAATATCGCCTCCGGGAAAAAATAAAGGGGTCACCGTGTACCCGTCTGTCGAAAAAGCGAGTTGGCGACTCTCTGGCGTTAAAAACGCCGCATCCCCCAACGAGTTCAACTCGTCGTTGGAAAATCGAGTTAGCATCCGCTCGCGAATCAATCGTCGCGAAAGTCGCCCCCCTTCGCCGTAAGCCAGAGTAATCCGCTCGCCATCATCTTCGCTGAGAATCGGACAACCTGGTCCGTCATTCTGTCGACTGAGATCACTCATGTTCGTACCTCAATCGGTCTCGCATAACGGTAGTACGCGCTACAGGCACCTTCGGAGGAGACCATCGGAGCACCAACTGGGTTATCCGGAGTACAGGGATTTCCGAATAATGGACATTCAATCGGCTTGATCCGTCCGGTCATGACATCACCACTCTGGCAGTCACCGTCGCTCGAAAAAAGGGATGCGGCCAGTCCAAACCGAGATCGAGCGTCGAAGTCTCGCAGCGCAGGTCGTATCACCAGTCCACCATCAACGATCTCACGAAACCCACGCCAGGGAACTGTCGCAACGCAGTAAACTTCGTCGATCAACCGCTGTGCATGCACATTACCTTTGGGCCGCACGGATCGACTGTATTCATTACAAAGTTGAGGCTCTCCCGACTCAAGCAGTCGCACGCATCCGGTCAGGCCGGCGAGTAAATCCATTGGCTCAAATCCCGTCACGACAACAGGGACTCGGAACTGATCGACGAACGCCGAATAATGAGCAAACCCCGTCACTGTGCAGACGTGTCCAGCAGCAAGCATTCCCTCAATGCGATTCCCCGGCAATTGCATCACGGCCCGCATCGCTGGCTCGACACGCACATGATTTGCCAGCAGGCTGAAATTCGTCAATCCAAGTTGGCGTGCCTGCAAGACTGCCAAAGCCGTTGCCGGAGCAGTCGATTCAAATCCGACAGCAAAGAAAACGACATGCTTTGCAGGTTCCTTCACGGCCAATTGTACGGCATCAGCCGGCGAATAAACGATGCGGATATCAGAACCCCTGGCCCGAGCCTGAAGCAGACTCCCCCTGCGACCGGGGACTCGCAGCATATCGCCGAAACTTGTCATCACGACATCGGGACGTTTTGCCAGTTCCACGGCGTCATCAATCGCTTCGGCGGGGGTCACACAGACGGGACATCCCGGTCCATGCACCAGTTCCAGAACATCCTCTAGCGCCTGCTCTAAGCCGTGTCGAAGCAGTCCGTGGGTCTGGCCGCCACAGACATCCATGATCACCCACCGACGAGTGATCAGTTTCCGCAGTTCTGCAAGCTGAGTTTTCAGCCGCGTCGGATCTCGATAGTCGTCAACAAACTTCATCTTGAACCTGACATCGTTTCTTTCATCTCAATCATGCTTTCAGTAGTTCGGAATTCCGCACGCGTAAAGAGCGTTCGCTGTTCGAAATCGATCGTGGTTCGTAGGCTATTCCGAGTCTCGCATCTCCAGGGGTCCATGTATGCTTCGCGTTTTTGAAAGTGATCATCCGCTCGTCCGATATCATCTTACGCAACTGCGTGACAAAAACACGTCGCCGGTTGAGTTTCGTGCCTTGATCCGAAGACTCGCTTACCTGCTTTCCTACGAAGCAACGCGCGATCTTGCTGCTCGTGATCGCTCGATTCAGACGCCACTGACATCAATGGTCGGGTCGGAACTTGCCGAAAAGATTGCACTTGTTCCGATTCTGCGAGCGGGGTTAGGAATGGTAGATCCAATCCTCGATCTGATCCCGGAAGCCGAAGTCTGGCATTTAGGTCTGTACCGCGACGAAGAGACAGCTCAACCGGTTCGATATTACAACAAGCTGCCTCAAACAAACCCCGTCGATGTCGCGATGGTTCTCGACCCGATGCTCGCCACCGGAGGCAGCGCCACCGCCGCAATTGAATCGTTAGCAGAATGGGGCGTGAGATCAATCAAGCTCATTTCGGTCATTGCGTCCCAAGCCGGGGTTGACGCCGTAGTGACACGATTCCCCGAAACGCAGATATTCGTCGGTGCGATTGATCCCGAATTGAATGCGATCAAATATATCGTTCCCGGGTTGGGAGACGCAGGTGATCGGACGTTTAATACGCTCAGATACCTCGAATGAGACCTCGCCGACAGTGGATGCCGTCTTTGAAAATGGATGCCTTGTTTCCCTCTTGAGCCTGATCTTTCCATGGAACGCTTCATCAGCCTGTTTGGTTATATGGTCATGCTGCTGCTGGCATGGTTTATGAGTTCCCATAAGCGAATCATTCCCTGGCGCGTGCTGATCGCCGGGACGATCATGCAATTCGTGTTTGCCATCTTGATTCTGAAGACGACTCTGGGGCTGATGTTTTTTGCCTGGATGGGTGACGTCTTTACGTCACTGCTCGACTTTTCCGACACGGGGGCACGATTCGTCTTCGGAGACAGCTTCAAGGACTTCTTTTTCGCCTTCAAGGTGCTGCCGACGATCATCTTTGTTTCGTCGCTGATGTCGGTCTTGTATTACATCGGACTGATGCCCTGGATCGTCAACGGCCTTGCATTGCTCATGCAGCGAACATTGGGGACGTCGGGGGCCGAAACCCTGTCTGCGAGTGCAAACGTCTTTCTGGGACAGACGGAAGCGCCGCTGCTGATCAAACCGTATATCGCGAAAATGACTCTTTCAGAACTCAATGCGGTCATGATCGGTGGGTTCGCAACGATTTCCGGAGGTGTCCTGGCGCTTTTCGTCGGGATGAAAATTCCTGCCGGGCATTTGATCACGGCCTCCGTCATTTCCGCTCCGGCCAGTCTGATGATTGCGAAGCTGATGCTGCCCGAGACGGAAACGCCAGCGACTTTTGGAAATGCCAAGCTCGAAGTCCCTCCGGCGGGAGTCAATTTGATCGATGCCGCAGCCAACGGTGCCGCCGACGGGATGAAGCTGGCACTCAATGTCGCGGCCATGCTGATGGCGTTCATCGCGCTCATTGCGATGGTGGACAAGGGGCTGGGGATGTTAGGCGCGACAATCGGTCATGCGTGGTCTCTCAAAGATGGATTCGGATACGGATTTGCTCCGATCGCCTGGCTGATGGGGATCGAATGGAAAGACTGTCTGAAAGGTGGCGAATTGCTCGGGCTGAAAATGGCCTTGAACGAAGTGATCGCTTACGGTGAACTCGCCAAATGTAAGGACGAACTCACCGAGCGGTCATTTGTCATTCTCACGTACGCACTGTGTGGTTTCTCAAACTTCAGCTCGATCGCCATTCAGATCGGTGGACTTGGCGGGATGGCCGAAGAACGAAAGAGTGACATCGCCCGCCTTGGACTTCGTGCCATGCTCGGTGGGATGCTCTCGTGCTGCCTCACCGCATGCGTCGCAGGTGTGATCCTTTAAAAAACTCTCGTTCAATTTTTGCCGATTATGCGGTCGATATAGGCCAATAGAGTCGACGGCCAAAACTTCCCCAATCGGCAAAGTCTGCCGCATTGCGGTTGCGTTCGGCAATTCGACTCACAAAAAACAAAAATAACGAACGAAACCCCACCCCCCCCTGTGGGGGGGTTACCGGGCCTTTGCCCTAGAGCCTAAAACCCAGTTAATAAACGACTAATGATCCTCGCCCAAAATCGAGCTCATTAACAACTGATAATCCTGGTGCAAAAGCCGTTTAACCACCCCTGCAGGGGAGGTGGGTTGCGTTGCTTTGGGGTGACAAATTTGCAATTAGAACCCGCAAGAATCGAATCATTACTGGATCACGCCTGGCGCTTAATCAGCCAGTTGCGCCAATGGTTCGCTGCATGGTCACTCGGATCAACCGACCACGATGGTCTAGTGGAATTGATTCGCAACCTGCAATTGTTGTGGGTCAAAGCCGATGACCTGGAATTGAAAGGACTATCTCGAAATAGTCTTGCGATCGAACAGTTTCTGGAACGGTTCTGCGCGGGAAAGTTGGAGCTCACGTCTGAAAACTTGAACGACGTGACGGTGGCAGTGGGAAGCCTGCAGGACTTGCTGCTTGGTCTTGAGGCGATGCGCGAAGAACCGCTCATCACGGATCTAGTGTCCTTACAGAAATTAGAGCGTGACACCCTGAAAGGGTTTTGGTCCGACGCAACAAATAGGACAATCGAGGTTGCTGTCTCGGCGAACGATGTCGTCCAGGGGGCGGTCACCGCACCTGGCTGTCCGAATCGGCTGGAAGCTGTCCCCATCCAATCGCATCCGCGTTTGACCTCTGAAACATTGCTTAACGAGTTGAAGCCCTTAGCGGGGATTTTGTCAGTTGCAAGCGTTGATTTGAGTTCCTCGGCAGGACCTTGGCGAGCGGCGATGCGACATGTTCTATCGGTTCGAGAATTCCAGGTCGCACCTGATCTCAACTGTATTTCGGACAAGTCGATCATCGACAGTCGGTCGGATGCCGGCGTTCAAACGGGCTTGGAATCAATCGACGTCCCGGAACCCGAACAAAAGGCGATTGAATTACACCGCGTTTTGATCGTGGAAGATTCGCTGTTCTACCGAAACTTAATTGGCATAGCCTTGCGATCGGTCGGATATGATTCGGATTCAATAAAATCCGACGTAAACGCCTTCGAAACCATTCAGAACGCGCGGTCGTCGGACTATTGTGCGATTCTGGTCGGCGAGCCGGTCACCACCGAGGTCGCAGACGCAATCATGAGTTTTCGGACGGTGAACGGGGTACCCGTGATTCGTCTGATGACATCAGGCAACGACGAGTCATTTCCGTTCATCGTAGATGCGTCAGTTTCCAAGTCTAATCCACGCCAATTGATCGTTACGCTCAATCATTTGTTGAATCCAACTTCCGAATCGGTTCCCTCGCACCAGGAAACTGATTTTGAGTTGTCAACTTGCGTTCGCGACGTTGAGTTGCGAGTCGGATAAGAACCCGCGATAAATCCAAACGAAACGCCACTCCCCCCTGCGGGAGTGGTTAACGGGCCTTTGCCCTAGCTCTCATGAACCGACAAATTCAGCTACCCGCAACAATAGGTGCCACGGTCTTACCGTCATCGGTAAGGCCGTGCTCTTCCTCTGCGTTTTCGAATCATAAAGCCACGCTTCACCGAAGACGGTAAAACCGAGGCACCCTGAGATTCGACTGCTGATCTGAAGATGAGGCGCAACATTGCTACACGCCAGTTTGGCCGCTTCATCAGACGATTCTGATCCCCGGCGAACAACCCAAGCCCAAAATGAAAAACGGACTTACCCCCTGCTCTTCCGGGTTCGACTGCTGGAATGAGTCGCTTCGGGTAGCTACACTTCCGAGCCGAATGATGCTCTCTCCCGGGTGTCATCGTAGACGTTGTTAATCATTATTAATTACCAAAAATCCTTGACGAGTCGAATTCGCCATGAAAGCCATCGCCGTACTGCCTGGAAAGCCCAACAGCGTCCATCTTCGAGAGATTCCCGCTCCGAAACTGCTCGATCAGCCGCAGCCGCATGTCTGCAAGATTCCTGAAGGACGAGCGGTACTGGTTAAAACGCTGCAAGTCGGCGTCGATGCAACCGACCGCGAAATCAACGAAGCGCTCTACGGAAACGCTCCTCCCGGCGGCGAACACCTCGTAATCGGTCACGAGAGCTTCGGTCAAGTCCTCGAGGTTGGCAATAAGGTGACGGAACTGAAGCCCGGCGATTATGTCTCGTGCACCGTCCGTCGCCCTGGCGGATCGATGTTCGATAAGATCGGACGAAATGACATTACCAGCGAAGAGGTCTACTACGAACGTGGCATCAATCTCTGTCACGGTTATATGACCGAGTCGTTCGTCGATGATGCAGAATATATGGTCAAGGTTCCCGTGAATCTGAAACATCTTGGCGTTCTCGCAGAACCCGCCAGCGTTTGTGCGAAGGCTATCGACCAGGCCTATCTGGCTCAACAACGCCTGCAGGTCTGGAACCCCAAACGAGCTTTCGTCATGGGGGCCGGCCAGATCGGTTTGCTCGCCACAATGATGTTGAAACTGCGAGGGATGGAAGTCTACACGCTGGCGACGCGTCCCGGCCCACATCGCAAGCAGGAAATTGCTGAAGCCTACGGCGCGACGTATGTCAGTACCAAACAGACATCGATGCACGATCTAGTGAAAAAGATAGGCAAGCCAGATCTGATTTTCGAAGCAACCGGCAACGCCGAAGTCTGCTTCCGATCGATGGAAGTTCTTGCTCATAACGGAGCACTCATCTGGACGAGCATTACCGGTGGCAAGCACGACGTGACGGTCGATGGTGCCAAGATCAACCTCGAATGGGTCCTCGGCAATAAGTTGCTGGTCTCCAGCGTGAACGGTAATCGCCGTCACTTCGAAATGGGGATTGCGGATCTGGCTGTGGGCGAATTGACCTACCCGGGCGTGACAGAACGAATCCTGACCAACCCCGTCGCCGGGTTGGATAATTACAAAGAGATGATGCGGCTGCTGGTAGAAGAAAAGGAGGCCATCAAGGTCTTCGTGAACGTAGCGTAATTACTCATAAACTCAAAAAACCTTCCAATCCCATCAAGAGTTCCCATTAGGTTGATTGCGGGCAGTCAGGAAGGGCGAGCCTTCAACTTTCGTCAAAGAATTGCCTTTATTGGGTTGCATGAAATGTCGTAATGTGTCGATGAGTCGCTTCAAATCCCCCTGCGGTTTTAATGTCATGAAACGCGCGAGTTCTTCCCGGGCTGTTACTGTTGAGTGTTCATCAGGTTGTGTCCTTCCTGGTCTCCATGCGCGATAAGTATGTCCAGGAAACGGTTGGTTAGCTTTTCTGAAAGGCTGTTGGTTCGAAGTCGTTGTCTCAGGTTTGCGAAATCGACGCAGTCCATTTCCTGGTCTTGATTGAAGCAGGAGAAAACGACTTCGGTCGGCGATTTGGTCGTTGGGTCGACGTGTTGCTGGACGCATTGGCCGCAGACTTCTTTCATCATGCACTGCATCATCGAGTTGATCGAGGCGATGCCGACATGATTCGGCTTGAGATAAGGTTTGAGGACCGTATGCCGGGCTTCAGAGACGGCGGTCATCATGCGGTCAGATCCGATCGCAATAATGCGATCGACTTCGTTCAATGGGATCAACGGAGTGCCTGAAAGCTCGCCTCTGGCATAGGCCAGCATCGACTGAACAATGTTTCCGACGAATGACAAGTCCGTTTTCCGACGCGGGATGATCGGTTCTCCCTTGTCGACCGACCAGACGACTTGATCGGTCGCCTCTTCAAGAGCCTCCTGAAAGAAGAGACCTTCGTGATCCTTGTAGCCGGCAAAATAAATGACTCGCGAGCCGCGTGCGCGTAACGCTTTGCCGATCGAGAACAACACGGCGTTACCCAGTCCACCACCAGCCAGCAGCACGGTTTCTCCGGCCGGAGTTTCGCTCGGTGCACCCGTCGGGCCCATCACGACGACTGGTTCACCCGGTTTCAGCACGGCACATAGCCGCGAACTGACCCCCATTTCCAGCACGATCATACTGAGCAGGTCGCGTTCGAGATCGACCCAGGCACCCGTAAGGGCGATTCCTTCCAGCGTCATCCTGATCCCGTCAACCAACGGTGCTCGCGATTCATAGTTTTGCAACCGATAAAACTGGCCAGGCTGAAACCGGCGAGCGGCATAAGGAGCCTTGACGATGACTTCGATAATCTTCGAATTCAATCGCTTCACTTCGACGACCCGAGGGACGAGGGCTTCGTCGAGGCGTTGCGTCAGGTTGCTGAATTTGTCGAGCGAGGTTGTTTCGTGTTCGGCGCGAGCGATCTCTTTGGCAAACAGGCGCGTGACCTGACGGATGCCATGCTTGGCAGAAGCCATTGCTTTTACAACGTTGCCCGCGAAGTCAGGATGATTATCGCCGTAGAACGAGACGAAACGCCCCTGGTTTTCGTAGGACATCAAGAACGCCTCTCGCGACGCTTCATGAATTGGTTCCAGCTTCCATCCGTCGGCATCCGGGGTCAGCTTGTGCTTTTGGAAGAACCGCCCTTCGGCATCAAGCTGGAAACTGCCCGGCGCTTCACGCTCGCAGACGGTATTCGGGGTGGTCCCTGCGGCATAACAAACTGCTTTGGCGGGTAGCACGACTTCCTGACCGTCGGCCAGCTTGAATCGAATGGCTGATACAGCGTTGAATGAATCGGGAATCGCTTCCACAGGGACTACGTTTTCGACGAACCGAATCCCTTCTTCCAAAGCCTTCACGACTTCTTCGTGATTTAGCCGATACGCAGGTGAATCGACCATCCGTTTACGATAGGCAACCGAAACACCACCCCACTTGTCACACAAACCGGCAAGGTTGGGCAAGCGTCCTTCGCGTGAAGCGGAATCTCTCTCGGCTCGCACTGCACGGCCATGCTCCAAAAACGTCTGCAGGATTTCACTTTCTTCCGGATCGCACATGCTCCAGACGCTTTGTTCGCCGAATTCTGCCGTCAGTTTCTCAAACTGTTCCAAGGTCTTTTCTACCTGGACCGGATAGTAAGCCAGCATTTCGGTCGCCGTGTCGATTGCGGTCAAGCCGCCGCCGATGACGATTCCGGGGAGTCGGACTTGCAGATTGGCCAGCGTCGATTTTTTGAAAGCACCCGTTAATTGCAGTGCCATCAGAAAATCACTGGCAGTCCTGATTCCACGGAGAATGTGGTTCTTCATGGGGACAATCGTCGGCTTGCCAGCTCCTGTTGCCAGTGCCACGTGGCGGAATCCAAGCTCCCACGCGTCCTCAATCGTCAGCGTTCCGCCAAACCGAACACCACCAAAAAACCGGACATTTCGACGTCGCAACAATGTCAGGTACATCACGGCGAGAAAGGTCTTGTCCCACCGAACTGTGATGCCATATTCAGAGACGCCACCAAATCCCGCCAGAACTCGCTCGTCCAACTCTTGTTTCAGAATGCCAAAATCGCGGATCGGGGTCGCAACGGGTTTGCCTTTTCCTGTCAGCGAGTCAGAAATCGGTTCCAGCTTCAGGCCATCAATACCAACGACGCCAAACCCCTCGTTGGCCAGATAGTGAGCCAGCGTGTAACCCGCAGGCCCCAAGCCAACGACCATGACGTCGACACCGTTGTAGGGAAGTGCATATGGACGTTGTCGGTTCAGTGGATTGAATCGGGTCAACAGGCTGTAGATTTCGAACCCCAACGGTAGGTTCAACACATCGCTGACGACACCCGTTTCCGCCTGCGGAATGTTCACGGGGTCTTGCTTTTGAAAGATACAGCCCTTCATGCAGTCGTTACAGATCCGGTGTCCGGTTCCAGGGCACATCGGATTGTCGAGCATGATCATGGCCAACGCGGCGATTGCAGCCCCGCGCTTGCGTAATTGATGCATCTCCGAGATGCGTTCTTGGAGCGGACATCCCGCAAGCGCAATTCCTAATGGATTGCGCTGCAACCCGTTCGACTTGTCTCGAAGACCGTGCGAACACGAGTCCTTTTCACGTGGATGGCAGATGACGCAATAGTCGATCTCGCGCAAGTACTCTTTGCGATTCATGCGAGCATCAGTCAGTTTAAAACCATCGCGCAGACGGCGATGCTCGTGCGGCCCGACAATCAATTCCTGAAGATCCTCTTGCGGACGTTCGATCTGGACGAGGTGTTCATAATCCAGCGTTTCGGGTCGGGTAAACGAAACCCACCCATCGACAAGACGACGCCGCTGTGGTGTGGCGTTGACTTGAACGCACCAATCCCCCAATACAGCGAGGGCTTGCTGAACTTTGTCGCTGAGCGATCCTTCCGTGCGATGGGCACAGATCCTTTCCGCCGCCGCGATCTTCGAGTCATCAGCTTTACCAATCAAGGCATTCTGGCAATGCAGCAGTGTCAAGACCGCGTCGGCAAACCGGATCTCAGGATCTTGATGTGGAGGGACTGCCGCAACGAGTTGTTGCACTTCATCTTCGAGCAGTTGGAATGCCGCGTTGTCAATGCAAGACTTGCCAAAGTGTTTGAAGACGCGAGTTCGCAGAAAATCCTGCTTGAATTGAAAGATTTTCTCGTAGCTGAGTGTCTCGTCTGTCAGGCGTTCGACGTCACCACGAATCTCGAATAGACGTCCAATGAAATCACCAAGCAGACCTGCCACATCGATCAGAACTTCGGACGCTTCCGGCTTGGTCAACGATGGGTCATCAAGTCTTTTGAATCGTGTTGCGAGATCGGGGCTAATATTCGCTGCGTACTTCCAGAATTCGTTATGTAAGTCACGCAGTCGCTGCGGTTCGTAAAGGTCGGCAAACGAGTAACCAGCAATTCCCAGCGGAAAATCGTCCTTGTTCGCGACAGTCACTTGGCAGCTCCTGAAATAACAGCATCGTTTGGTTTAAGAATCAAATTGACGTGAGTACGAACGAGATGCAGATGCAGTCTCAAGTTGTAATATTCTTCCATATAACTGAGAGGAACACCGACTCGCGCGATCCGCTGTTCCAGGCGTTGAAGATGTTCTAAAGACTGAGTCGCTTCTTCGCGAGACATTCCTTTGATTGTCCGTTGATCGATGTGCCGCAGTTCCGCGTACCACTTATAAATCTTGCGGCGTGTCTGCCACCGTACAAGGGGAGGAGCGACTCGCAACAAGGGCATTAACAGCATGACCAAGGGAATGATCATGATTTTCAGCCGATCAACGAGTGACGCCAGCCAGAACGGCAAGTACCTTTGCAGCACCGGAGGTCCGGAACGAAAAAATCGTGCAGCATCCTCGCTCAGCGGAAGGTCCGTCATCTGTGGGGAGGGAAATTCTCCCACGTTCGACAGAAGATCTCCCTTGGAATGAACCTTGCCGGCGACTTTCAGCAACAATGACACCAACGCCGGGTGGATTGAGTTGTGGGCGACCAACGTCGCGGCGGGGGCAATTAAGTCGATCTCTTTAGACGGGATGTTTTGCTGGAGATCAAGCAGCCCCTCATGGATTGTTACTGACGTCAGAAACCGGAATTGACGTTCATAGGCCTCGGTATGTGCCAATTCAATCAGATGGACATCCGGATTAGTAATCAGTCGGCGAATATATTTTGCGTCGACGCCAGCAACAAAAAACGCCGCATCGATTTCGTGCTTTTCAAGAGCGTCTGCGGCATCGTTGCTACCCACGTTTAGTAGCTCGTCTGATTCTTCGTCGAACCCGTTGGCTTTCAGTAGCTGAAGCGCGATGCCGCGCGTTCCACTTCCATTCGAACCAATTCCAATTCGTCGTCCCTTGAGCTGCGTCAATCGGTCAACGACTTCTGATCCCTGAAAGAAGATCCATAACGGTTCTCGATAAAGACTGGCCAGCGCAAATAACGATTTACTTTGATCCGGATCAGCAATCCCTGTCTGAACAAATGCCACACTCACGTCCGAGCGTTCATCCATGAGAAGTCTCAGGTTTTCGACAGTCCCCTCGGTTGATCGAATATCTAAGGTGATTCCTTCAGGCTTTAACAGTTCCGCATATTGTTCAGCGAAACGGTAATAAGCTCCTTCCTTCGCGCCGGTTGCGATGACAAGTCGACGCGGGGGAGGAGCTTCCACAAAGAGATAGTATGTGGTAACCAGCCCGCCGAGACAGACAAATAATACTGTGAGCCAGGTCAGCAAAGATGACCGGCTTTTTTCGACATTCCCTGTCACGACGCGGCGCATGTTTCAATCACCCCGTAATCGTTTACCAAGAGCGTTGATCGCGTCACCACATTCTTTTCGAGCGGCATTGAATCCAGTCGTTGTGACGCTTTCCCTTTTAAGATAGTCAAGGACAATCGCTTCCGCGCGGGCAATCTCGCGGCAGACCTCGGGAACTTCTGTGGCGATTTCTGTGGGGATTGTCGTGACCCCATTCAGGTCGCCGTGCAGAAGGTCACCCGGATAGATGATCATTCCGCCGACAGTGACCGGGCCATTGATCGTCAGAATATGGCAATATCCATGTGCCGCACAGGCTCCATTAGTGAATGTTGGAAAACCGAGAGCTTCGACTTGCGCGAGGTCGCGGCCGGTGCCGGATGTGATCAGACCTTGTGCTCCAAACCGCTTATATGTGGAACACATGACTTCACCGAACGTTGCTGATGCACTCGGTTCGTCGAGATCTTGGAACACAATCACTGGCGGACCTGGAATATCTTCAAAAGCCTCCAACTGCGCGCCGATGCTTCCATAGGCGTCGCCACCGCGTGGTGGCGCCATACTTCGAAACGTGGAGGTCAAGGCGTATCCCACCATTGGAGGAAACGCGGGAAAACAAGCCTTAATCGCCAAGTTCATGTAACCTGTGTTACGAGGTCGCAGGTTCCACAATTCGACCGCATTGCAGATCGTCGGCGAATCAAATTGCCGCAAGGCAACCAGTTGTTCTTTCGTCAATCCAGTAACAGCCATCAAAGCCCTTTCCATTTCAGGATGGTTAATCGGTAAACGAGGAAATCAATTGCATTTCAGCCGTTAGAACGATTCAGTTCATCATTCTAAATACTTCTTCCATACATCACGTCACATCTCGCACGCCAGCCCAACCATTTGATCGTAGCTGAAAGCTTCGAGCTTTCAGAGGTTGGCAACGGGCGATTTCAGGACAGGATCTCATGAACCACTTTCCCACGCACATCGGTCAGTCGGAACTCCCGGCCGGCATGGAACGCTGTCAGTCGTTCATGATCCATGCCCAAAAGATGTAGAATCGTTGCCTGGAGATCATGCACATGAACCGGTTTATCAATCACGTTGAATCCCAGTTCATCGGTGGCACCCCATGTCAAACCTCGTTTGACTCCGCCTCCCGCCAGCCACATCGTAAAGGCTTGGGGATGATGATCGCGGCCGAGGCTGCGACCCAGGGCCGTGTTAGATTCCACCATCGGTGTCCGACCGAATTCACCACCCCAGACGACGAGCGTTTCATCCAGAAGCCCGTGCCGCGCCAGATCCAGCACGAGTGCCGTCGAGGCCTGGTCGGTATTTTTACAATTGTTGCGCAAGTTCCCGGCAACATCCGAATGAGCGTCCCATCCTTCGTGATAAATATTGATGAATCGAACTCCCCGTTGAACCATTCGGCGAGCCAGCAGGCAGGCACGTGCGAACGAGGGCTTATCAGGATCGCAACCATAAAGGTCGAGTGTCTCCCTGGTCTCGCTCTTCAGGTTCATCAGTTCGGGGGCTGAAGTCTGTAATCGAAATGCCATTTCATAGGCTGAAATTCTGGTAGCGATTTCCGGGTCGCCGACGGTACTTAATCGCTGTTGATTCAGATTACTGATGAGATTCAGCGATTCCCGCTGCAATTGATAATCAATCCCGGCCGGGCTCGATACATCAAGAATCGGGTCTCCCTGGTTTCGTAAGCGAACGCCCGAGTAATTTGTTGACAGGAAGCCACTTGACCAGTTTGCCGCTCCTCCACTGATTCCACCGCCAGTCGACATCACAACGAATGCTGGCAGATCGTCTGCAACCGCACCCAATCCATACGTGACCCAGGAACCAATACTCGGGCGACCCGGTTGTGAAAAACCCGTATTCAGAAAAATTTGAGCCGGTGCGTGATTGAACTGATCGGTGTGAACAGCTTTAAGTAGTGTGATTTGATCAACGATCTTGGGGAGATGGACCAGCACGTCCGAAAGCTCGGTTCCTGATTCCCCTTGCCTGGCAAATTTGAATTGCGGACCAAGGCAGTGAGCGTCGGGCCGGATAAATGCATATCGCTGCCCGCCGACAATTTCAGGGGGAACAGGCCGTCCTTCGTATTCCTTCAATTTCGGCTTGTAATCAAATAGATCGAGCTGACTGGGTGCACCTGCCATAAAAAGATGAATGACAGCTTTCGCCTTGGGAGCGTAGTGAGGTGCTCGTGGTGCCATTGGATTCGCAAGCGGGGCAACCTTCGAAGTATCGGCCCGGACGGACCCGGTCCCCTGTGCCAACAACGACGCCAATGCCATTCTCCCCAGTCCGACGCGGCAATCGTGGAAAAAATGGCGTCGCGTGATTTCAATATTATGATCGACAAACGTCATTGCAGCATCTCCTGGGCATCAGTGCGCCAAGGCTTCACGTTGTGGAGGTTTCAAGGTCCCGGTTTTACCGTATTCTCGCTTCATTTGCATGCCGAACGCGTCGGTTCATTCCAGCAATTAAGGCGACTCACTGGAAATGCAACTGTCCTCCGTCGAAGATAACGGCTTGGAACACAAACCGACTGCCGATCCATATCATCGGGAACGACTCGAATGACATCTCCCACGACACTTGTCGTTGAACAATTAACGAAAAGTTATCAAACAACCGACGGCCCACTCTCCATTTTGCGTGGTGTCGATCTCGCCATGGATCGCGGTGATGCCCTCGCTATCACAGGACCGTCCGGTTCAGGCAAAAGCACCTTGCTTTACATTCTTGGCGCGCTCGACTCGCCAACATCCGGTCGAGTGATTCTGAGCGGCCAACAACTGGATGGCCTTCATGAAGTCGAACTGGCTCGTTTTCGAAACACACAAGTCGGTTTTATTTTTCAAGATCATCATTTACTGCCCCAATGTTCGGTTCTCGAAAATGTCCTGATTCCAACATTAGCAGGCCAAGGTGCCGATTCTGCTGCGGAATCGAGGGCGCGCGAGTTGTTGCGGCGAGTCGGATTATCCGATCGATTGACTCATCGTCCCGCCCAACTCTCGGGAGGTGAACGGCAAAGAGTTGCTGTTTGCCGGTCTTTGATTAATGCTCCTGTACTGCTGCTGGCAGATGAACCTACGGGCAACCTTGACCGAGCTACTGCCGAAAGCGTCGGTTCACTGTTACTGGAACTAAACCGCGAACAAAACACGCTGCTGATCTGCGTGACGCACAGCCCGGAACTGGCGGGGCGTTTTCCACGACATTGTGCGTTGAAAGACGGACTGCTCGAAGAACAATAGCTTTGCACAAGAGTTCGTTCCGACGGATGATCGGTTTCCGATAAATCGAGTCGCTTGCTCAAAACGAGCAGCAAGACTCGTGTCTTAGAACACCAGGAATTGCCAGGGGATTTCGATGTTGATTCGTTTCATGCCAGGCATCGCGTTTCTGCTTCTGTTGGCTCAAACGGCATTCGCTCAAAAGGAGGCGCTGTCGAACAGCATTCGGCAGCGTGAACAGTCCACTTGGGAGATTGCCCTGAAGATCTGGAATCTGGCGGAACCGGGCTATCAGGAAGTCGAATCGTCGAAGCTGCTTGCCGACCAACTGGAACAGGCGGGCTTTCAAGTGGAACGGGGTGTCGCCGACATTCCGACGGCGTTCACAGCGTCGTTTGGAACTGGAAAACCGGTCATCGCCATTCTAGGCGAATATGACGCGTTGCCAGGGCTTTCGCAGCAAGCTGTTCCTGAACAAGTGCCGCGAGAACGAGCGACATATGGTCATGCCTGCGGCCATCATTTGTTCGGCGCTGCGTCTGCATCGGCGGCCATCGCCGTCGCGGAACAGATCCGATCCGGAAATCTGAGCGGAATGGTTCGCTTCTATGGATGTCCGGCTGAGGAAGGTGGCAGCGGCAAGACGTTTATGGTACGGGCGGGTTTGTTCAACGATGTTGACGCCGCGTTCCACTGGCATCCATCAGGACGTAATACGGCCGGTGATTCGTCGTGTTTGTCGCGTGCCGCCGTAAAGTTCCGGTTTCATGGGCGTAGCGCACACGCGGCGGGCGCACCGGAACAAGGCCGTTCGGCGCTCGACGCCGTCGAGCTGGCGTGCCATGCGTCGGAATTGCTGCGAGAGCACACACCCGATTTCACTCGTATTCATCATGTCATCACCAGTGGCGGGTCGGCTCCAAACGTTGTTCCTGACTTCGCTGAAGTCTTTTTTTACATCCGCCACCCCAAAGCCGAAATCGTTCGGGAATTGTATCCGCGGTTGGTGAAGTGTGCTCAGGCAGGGGCACTTGCGACCGAGACGAAACTGGAAGAAATTTATCTTGGCGGGACCATGGAACTGCTGCCAAACGACCGGTTGGCTGAAGTAGCTCTCATTAACCTGCGGCAATTGAACGACTTGAAATATGACCTGCAACAGACGGAATTTGCTCAACGGATTAAACAAACGCTGGTGAAGCCCCAACCGCTGGAATCGATCAATCAGGTGACCGATACCAGCGGCGAAGTCGGAAAAGGTTCGACCGACGTGGGCGACGTGTCATGGGTTGTCCCGACGGCTGGTTTTACGACGGCCTGCTTCGTCCCTGGAACAACGTCTCATTCCTGGCAGGCCGTGGCGGCGAGTGGTACCTCGATTGGCAAACAGGGAATGCAGCTTGCGGCTCGTACCCTTGCGGCAAGCGTCTGGGATCTGATGAAACAGCCTGAAGTCATCGCCGAAGCGAAGGTGGAATACCTACAGCGACTTGCCGGGCGAAAATATGAACCTCTGCTGTTGCCCGGCCAAAAACCACCGCTCGACTATCGAAACTCTCCTGGAGTCCAATAGTTTTCCGTCGCTGATTTGAATGTTTCCGGCCAGACTGTTGAGTTCAGCCCATTCAACTAACACGACGCAACAGGTGGGAAATCGTTGTGTGGCTGGTTATAATCGCCTCCAAGTTGTGGAAGTGTCTGATTGCTGGCGTTGCAAACAACTGTTACTCAAATTGAGCCTGAAACAGACTTCCAACTGTTGGTTAATTTCAACAAACTCCCGTTTATCAATCTACCACCTGATCTGACTCGTTCCATTTTCCATTGAAACCTCACATGACAAATTCAACACCGATTCCCGGCCCAGTTGCACCACCTCGACGAATTCTGATGGGGCCTGGTCCGAGTGACATTCATCCTCGCGTTCTGCTGGCGATGGCGGCTCAGACCGTAGGTCACCTTGACCCGTACTTCCTGAAGATCATGGACGAAACGCAGACAATGTTGCGGCAAGTCTTTCGAACCCAGAACAAACTGACACTGGCAGTCAGCGGTACGGGCAGCGCAGGGATGGAAACCGTCGTCGCCAATCTGATCGAACCGGGCGATAAAATGATCGTCTGCGTTAACGGCGTGTTCGGCGGGCGCATGGCCGATGTAGCAGGTCGCTGCGGCGCAGAAGTGATTAAGCTGGAACGACCCTTCGGCGAAATATTTTCGTTGGAAGAAATCGAAGCCGCCGTCAAACTGCATCGCCCCAAAGTGCTGGGGATCGTGAATGCCGAGACCTCGACGGGAGCATCTCAACCGGTCGCTGATATCGCTCGGATCTGTCACGAGCATGATGCGCTGATCGCCGTCGATTGTGTGACGTCTCTCGGCGGTCAGCCTGTCGAAGTCGATGCCTGGCAGCTTGACGCTGTTTACAGTGGAACTCAAAAGTGCCTGAGCTGCCCACCGGGACTCGCTCCGGTGACCTTCAGTGATCGCGCGGTCGCGGCAATCGATACGCGCAAGACGAAAGTCCAGAGCTGGTATCTCGATATGCAGATGGTGAAAGATTATTGGGGCAGTAACCGTGCCTATCATCATACCGCACCGATCAACATGAACTACGGTCTCCATGAGGCTTTGCGGATCGTCCTGGAAGAAGGTCTGGCAGCTCGATTTGCCCGGCACCAGCGAAACCATCTGGCCTTGAAAGCAGGACTGAAAGCGATGGGATTGGAATATTCCGTCAAGGAAGGACAACAGTTACCGATGTTGAACGCAGTCTGGATTCCTAACGGAGCTGATGATGCTGCCGTTCGCAAACAGCTTCTCAATGAATTCGGGATCGAGATTGGTGGCGGTCTCGGTCCGATGAAAGGGAAGACCTGGCGGATCGGACTGATGGGATCGGGTTCCAGTGCCGCCAATGTTCTGGTGTTTCTCGCCTCGCTGGAAAAATGTCTGTTGGATCAAGGTTTAAAAACTCCAGCAGGTGCCGGCGTGGGTGCCGCCAACGCTGCCTATCGCGCTACACCGTGATGGCCCGTTCTTCGGGATTCGTTCATGCGCAATGCGCCACTGCTTGACCGAGGACGGTCAAGCAGTGCCACGGTCGATCGTGAAACGTTTCCTCACTTCGCAGAACTGTCCCGAGTTGCCAATTCTTCACGAATCTTTTTTGCGATATCTGCCACGATAAGGGGTGTGTAAATGATCCCCGAATAATGGTCTGCGGGAAGTATCATCTCGTGATCGGGGTCGAGTCCCGCAGCCTTGCGTAGAGCGGTAGCGTGTTCAGGCGGGATAACCTGGTCCTGGCTGGCGGTGTACAGCCATGTGTTCTTGCGGTCATAACGATGAGCCAGTCGCAACGGTTCGATCGGTGCAAACAATTGCTTTAACCGGTCTCCCGTGATCCCGGCAGCGGCGAGGGTTTCTCGTAGCTTGCCTGCTTCACGTTTACCGTTGGCCACAACCTCATAAAGGTTTCCGCCAGCGACCATGATATGTACAGTGGTGAATCCGCGATCGATTCCCGCAGTCGTCGCGGTGACAAAGCCCCCGAGGCTTGTTCCCTGAATACTAATCGACCGGGTGTCGACGTGCGGCAGTGCTGCCACAGCATCGCGAGCACGTCTTGCATCGGTGATCCCCTGCTTCATGACAGCAAACACCAGTTCCTGCGGCGGCTTTTCCTCAGTATGTTCAGGACGACGCAAACCGTATGTTGGAAGATGGATCATGAACGCGTGAAGACCCTGTGCATGCAGGGCTTTGGCGATCAGACGTCCAACCGTCATGCCTGAACCCGATTCATGCACAACGATAATGGCGGGTGCATCGATGACCTCGTTCGCTTCATTCTTGGCGGAGTACCATTCGAGCGCGACAAGGTCATTAACAGCGATTCCACTGGGCCGAGGTGAGGGAAATCGCACGATTGCAGGATCTAGGGGATGCACATTCGGTTGCACGGTCACTTCAAACGAACTCGTTTTCCAGATGAGGTCATTCAAACACTGCTTCGCATCCTCTGACGGTTCATCACCGGGAGCTAATCGGTCCGTTGCCTGATATGTCTGCAAAGCAGGTTTTTCCTGCGACCAGACAGATGCCGAGACAACCAGCATCATTGTGCAGCAGACAGTTCGAACGAACATTGGATCTCTTTCTATTTTGCAGAGTCGCGTTGAACCAGGTCGCCGACAAAAGGGATCACCTGTTTTTCGTAGGAAACACCTTCCGACTCACCGGAGGAACCGTCGAATCTCTTTAGCAGTGCTCCGTCGCGTCCGTAAATGTAGACGGCGGGGATGGAATCGAGCTTGATGGCATCAAACAAATCTTCGGCCGCCGTCGTGCACATCCGGTGCAGCACCGAATTCTCGATTTGCGATGCGAGGAATTTGACGACTCGTTCGCGGTAATAGGTCGGCGGCTTGTTTTTGATCCCCGCGTAATCGACATCGAAAGAAATCGCGACGACGTCGTTTGGAAACCGTTGATGTAAGCCGATCAGAAATGGAAATTCTTTCATACACGGCTCGCACGCCGTGGACCAGACGTCAACGACGACGATTTTTCCTTTTTGCTGTTCGATCAATGATTGAAGCCCGGCCCAATCCGACTCGATCAGCTCGACAGGCCTGATTTGTTTGTCGTTTTCGTTTTCCGCCGGATCGGGCTTTGACGAAGTTGCAGACACAACTGCGTCCGGTGCCGGCGTCGATGCGGCATCCGATGTCTCCAAGTCCGGTCGCATCGGCCGTACCGGTCGAGGTGGCGGTCCACCACACCCGGCAGAGAACTCGGCCACAATTAATAAACCCCAAACAAGACGAGATCGGAACATATCGGATCGGTCCATCGGTAATACACACCAATCAAAGTTGCTAACGGCGAACACAGTCTTGCCGCAAGGAGCGGCAAAGGCAACGGCTGTCGTTGGGTTAGGATTTAAACAATATGGATCTTGGGGAAGCTGGCGTCGGGCAGGTCAACGATTAATCTCACCAATCTCGGATTCGATTTTCTCCACGATCGGGTCGAACTGTGCGATCTCGACGGCGTTGTTTCCTTGTTCGTGCTTTCGAAATCCTGTCAGATAGGTAATGTTCTGCGGTCGCCAGCGGTGAAAGAACTGCATGTTCTTTTCCACGACTTTACGCCGGATGGCTTCTTCTTTTTCATCACTGGGGGAGCGCCGAGGCCAATTTTGCTGTGTCTGCACGGCCGCAACCAACGTCGCATAACCTCGTTCACTGTAATGAAGCCCGTTCTCAGTGAGATTGCTGCCGAAAGCGGGTAACTCAAACAAATCGATAAGCGGTGAATTCATGCGAACCGCCAATTCGCGAATGGCCGCCGCGTATTTCGCGAGAGCCGCATTTTGTCGACTGGCATCCGGCAGCGGAGCGAGTGGTCGTCCCCACTTGTGCGGCGTCATAAAAGCGAGCCGCGCGCCTGTCGTTTTTACGTCATCGCACAGCTTTTCATATTGAGTCACGAACCTGGGAATGCCTGCTTCACCAGCAAATGATTCGTTCTGTCCATAATTGAGAATGATCAGTGTCGGCTTCAGCTCCTTGACAAGGTCGATCATCCGCTGATAACCAACCTGAGCGGGGTCAAAGATCCCTCGGCTTTCCGCCCAGACCGTATCACCGCTCCAGCCAAGATTCCGAAACGTCACATGTCGATTCGGCCACGCCGTCGTTAAGGCGGTCTCAAGGTGTCCAAACTGACCTTCACGCTCGATGAACGTCCCCCCCAGCAGGATGACTCGATCGCCTTCGGTCAACTCAAGCTTGGCGGGCGAGTCATCGCCGAGCAATGAAGAGACAATCGCAAACACACAAACGAATGAGACGGACCAACTGCCCAATCGACGAGACATCACGATGAAAATCCTCCGGTCAACCGTGCAAGGCGGAATTGCCCAAGGTTTGACACCTCGAACATACGAATTTTGGCATTGTGGGTGCAACTACAGCCACCCAAATTGATATGGGAGGTATCACTTCAAAGCTCTTCCAGGGCCACCACCGCTAAAAGCGAAAGAGGCGTGCCGTCTGGACGGCACGCCTCTTTGATTTTGTAACCAGCGAATTGAGGAAAATCTCAATTTCGCCGATGATCATTGACTCTGGTCAGAGAATCTCAGTTCTTCTTGCGAAACCGTTGTGCAACGCCAATTGCAAGCACACCCAAACCTGAAATCAAGAGTGTGGATGGTTCAGGAACTGGAGCGGCAACGGTCAGAACATCTGAGATTCCATAGACTTGGTACGAGTTGGTTCGTGGGGCCAAGCCAACTCCGAAACCGAGAGAAATCCAGTCATATCCGCCGACGTTTGAGTGCAAGCTTCCCACTTCGACGTTGTTGATGTAGGTAATGCCTTTGTCGGTGACATTGTTTGTCGCACCCAAACCCCAGTAAACAGTCCCTTGACCGGTAACGAGGGTGTTATACTCGGTCCCGACTCCGCTCGTACCGGTCCAAACTGTTCCCGACGTATAGGAATTACCAGCAAGATCCTGGGTCGGTTGAGCGAGAAGATCACCGCCCGACCACAATCCCGTACCAGTGTCGGAAGCCGACACTTCGGTTCCATTAGCCATATAAACAGCAGTGCCCGTTTGGCCAATGTGGACTTTGGCATCGATTGAATCCGTCGAACCCACTGCGGAAAAGTGAACGGTTTGACCGTTGTAGGTTGCGCCGGCAGCTTCGGTATTAACGAAGTTATCGTAGGTGGTGATATTCGTGGACACCGCGTTGATGGCATCAGGTGTTACGAAGATGATCCGGAATTGATCACCGGCATGAAGACCTGTGGGAGCCTGAATCGCAATGGGACCGGCAAATGCCGAACCTTGCCATGCGAAGGCGACCGTTGACAGAATCGCTGCACGAAAGAACCGTTTGAATTGAGAGGCCAGAATCATCGAAGTCACTTTCTAAAGTAGGTGCTACCGTTTCCAAAAAACCAAGTTTAAATTCTTAGACTAACGTCCAGAAACACGAGTATTAGTGGGTTTTCCCTTGTCGAAGCACCTCGAGACTTGGCCATTCGACGTTTCAGTGTTGTCACTAAAAGAATCGACTTCGCTGAAGGAAATCTGAATTTAATTACGTTGATTCAAGAACGGCTGGCAATCGGCGATGACAATTCGGAATAAAATGCGCATAACCCTGAGATTCCATACAACTGATAATGGATTGATAGCGATGCTAAGTCGTTCGCAGGCTTAAAAAATTACCGCTGGGTGAGCTCTTCATTCGAATTTTGCTTGCAATCCGAGAAAATGCCCTGAACGAGTGATTGGCCCGAACCAGCGGGAGACGAACTGAAGAGATTTGTGCTCGTTTTGAGGCGTTACAACTGGCGTCTTAAGCCTGCCAAGACTTTGCGCGTATATCATGCGACGGAGTGCTCAAGTCGCTCATCTAAGGCAACAGTTCAGGTGGCTTCAAACGGTAAGAGGCTGCGTCCCGCACATTTTCATTAATACCACGGAACTCGACGGTCAGTAGGGTCGTCCACAGGCTCAGAGTCATACCGGTTTCGAACATCGCCGCTGATCACCAGAAAGGTGGCGGTACTGGGAATTCTCGTCCAGCAGTACGTAAAGCGTGGTAATGATCCAGGACAAAATGCTGTACACTGGGCTAACCGCATCGGCTTGACCATCGGTGGTACACATGCCGTCTGGGTGAACGTTGACAGCACGGACGTGAAAAATCCCGGGTTTTCAACGAGCTGCGAGAAATAGAGTTAAGTCAACGTCACACCACGCGTCACTGTCGTGCTGTTAGCCAAGCCGTCGTTCAACGTGAGGCCTATCGCACGTCCCAGTGTGTTGGCTCCGCTCGTTGTATAAAACGTCACCGATTGAAGCACTGTCTGGTAATTGGCCAACGATGAGATCCCCGACAGAGTCAACGTTCCGGTTGTTGCATTGAAGCTTTGAGTGATCCCCGAACCAACCGTTGCTTCCAGGACATCCAGCCCAGATTGATAGTTACCGCTGATTTGGATTGTGGCACTGGCCAGGTTGATGCTGTCAGGATCGTAAATCAAGGCTCCGGGTGCAATGGCCACTGCGCTCGCATTCCGCACGTACGCCAGCGGTGCATTGGGAACGCCAGACAACGCCGGCGGAAGATTAGTTGTCTGAACAGTCACCGTTCGCGTTGCTGCGACACTGGTTGCAGGGGTAGGCGTGTAGTCGTCGGTCGCATAGATCGTCAGGGTCCGGGTCGCCGTGCTGGGAGCTGCTCCAGACGTACTGAATGTCACTGATCGAAGGGCGGTTCGATAATTACTGACGGTACTCGTCCCCGACAGTGTCAACACCCCCGTTGCGGCATTGAAGGATCCAGTGATTCCGAGCTGATTTGTGAAAGCCAGGAGATCAGTACCGTTCGCGTCGTTTTCATAACCAGAGGTGATCTGGACAGTAGCCTTGGTCAGGTTGTTGCTGTCGGAGTCGCCGACGAGCAACGTGTTCGAGATAGGCTGAGGGGGATAGGCCGGATCGTTCGCCTTGCTGAACAGCGGAGTCGACTCGATCGATGTCAGCGTTGGTGGCTGATTAACGGCCGAGGCGATCGTGTTCCGTGTCACGGTGTTGCTGGTCGAAAGTCCGTCAGTCACTGAAAAGTTCGCGACGCGGGCGCTCGTCACCGGATTGCCGCTGACATCCCAGTAGAGCACCGATCGCAATAAGGTTTGATAATGATCAACCAGATCGGCACCTGTAATCGTGAACGTCGCCGTGTGAGCATTCAGGTCCTGAGTAAACGTATGCTGATCAGCGAAGATGTTGTTAAAGTCGAGACGATCTTCACCCTGCCAGTTGGTGAATGTGACGGTCGCGCTGGAAAGATTGACCGTGTTCGGATCGGTAATGACCAGGTTCGGAGCGAGGAAAATCGCCGGGTAGCCCTGGAAGTATGTCCCCGTCCCGTTGACTCCTGACAGGACTGCGGGAATGCTGGAGCCCAGAACATTGACATCCCGGGACACCACGTTACTCAGTAACAGTCCATCGTTGGCCTGGAAATAAATTGTCCGAGTCACGGCGGTATTAGGTGTCGCGCTCGTGTCTGTGTACGTCACGTTATGCAAGGCCGTGCGGTAGTCGGAAACCGTATCGGACCCGCTGAGCGTTAATGTCCCGGTGGCAGCATTCCACGAACCTGTAATATTCGGCGTGGCTGTATTTGAGAAGTTGAGAACGTCTTCACCAGATTGATAGTTAATCCCGACCTGAACAGTGGCCGAGGTCCAGTTTAGACTGTCGGCGTCAAAGACGTAGAGCGATGATGTCACTGGCGTCGCGAGAGACGCGGTCGCAACCAGCGATGACGGTTCGATGTTGTAGAGATAGGGAGCGATATCGGTTGTGACGCCGACGGTTTGTGCGACATAGAAGTTAATGCGGAAATCATTTGCCAACGTTCCACCAGATCCACTCAACGACCGGCCGCTCACGTCCTGAATCGCCTGACGCGCAATGAGTTGATACCCCCCTTGTAATAAAGGGGTCGCGAAGGAAAGCGACGCGAAGTATTGCAGGTTAGTCTGATTCAACGCGAACGAGATTCCTGTAATTTGATTTGAGACGTCAACTCCGTAACGGAAAAGCAACCAGTTGGATGGATAGGTAACGCTGTTGGTACCACCAGCGACGGTATTCATATTGTCAATAAACGCGACTGACAGCGAATTAGGGGATGACGCTAGCGTAGCACCCGCAGCAACCGGGTTTCCAGACGGGTCAGACACGCCTGCGACTGATGGCGGATTCACCGTGGGGGTTGAGAAGATCGAAACGGGGGACGTGTATGTCGTGCCGACGCTATTCGTTGCGTACGCATAGAACGAATAAACGGCACCAGGCGTCAGGTTGCTGACGTTTGTAGTGAAAATTCCCGTCGTGCCAGTTGTCGCGACTTTGGTCACCCCCGTGCCGCCAATTTGAGGGTTGGGGTTGACGCTCGTCAGAGAGTAAACAACGCCTCGTTCCGTAATCGTGTTACCGCCGTCGCTGGTAACGTTCCCACCCAGCGTTGCTGAAGTGCTGGCAAGATTGCTGCTGGTTGGCGACGTGACGGCTGCGCCTGCCGCAATCGTGTAGATCTGTCCCGTAAAGTTGCCATTTCCGCTCGCCAGCAGAACGCTCGCCGTGTTGCTGCCGTAATTCGAAACGGCGATGTCGAGCCTGCCGTCCCCGTTCACGTCACCCACCGACACTGAACTTGGGTAGTGCCCGGTGGCGAACGTGGTTTGAGGCAGAAATCCACTTCCGTTCCGCAAGAGCACGCTGACCGAATCGCTGAAACGGTTGGCGACGACAAGGTCGGGGATCCCGTCGCCGTTCACATCCCCCACCGTCACAGATTCGGGTTTCGAACCTGTGGCGAGCGTGAGTTCGGGCTGAAACGTTCCATTTCCGTTGCCCAGCAAAAGGCCTACGTTGTTGCTACCAAAGTTCGCAACGACGATATCAGGCTTGCCGTCCCGGTTGATATCCGTCAGCGTCACGGACATTGGCTGCGTCCCAGTGGCAAATGTTTGTTGAGCCAGGAATGTCCCGTTTCCGTTCCCCAGCAACACGCTCACGGTGTTACTAACTTCATTCGAAACGACGAGATCGGGGATTCCGTCGCCGTTAACGTCGCCGATCGCCACGGCATTTGTAGAGGATCCGGCGGCGTAGGTTGTCTGGGTCTTGAATGTTCCATTTCCGTTGCCGAGCAACACGCTCACCGTATTGCTGTGGTAGTTCGTGACAACGAGATCATTCTTCCCGTCACCGTTCAGATCCGCCACCGCCACCGATGTTGGCTGAGTTCCCGTGGCGAAGGTTTGTTGAGCCTGGAACGTTCCATTGCCATTTCCCAGCAACACGCTCACGTTATTGTTGTTGGCGCTGGGAACGATAATGTCGAGCTTGCCATCGCCGTTCACGTCTGCCAGTGTTGCAGATGTCGGATTCGGCCCAATCGGGAAAGTGGCCTGGGCCTGCAACGTGCCGTTCCCGTTACCAAGCAACACACTGGCGGTGGTGCTGCTCTGGTTCGTGACGACAAGGTCGGGCTTGCCGTCGCCGTTCACATCACCCAGAGTTGCTGAGAATGGCCCTGCCCCCGTGGAGAATGTGGTCTGGTTTGCGAAGCTGGCTCCCGAGTTCGACGTGACGAGCGTGTTTCCTGCCAGATCTTTGATGAGGTTATTGTCGACCAGATTCAGACCGAGAGTCCCGGTGCCAGTAATCCCGCTGACGGTCACGGTATAGACCGAGGCACTGACCGGCGAGACCGTTGGCAGTGATGCTGCGACGCTTCCCGTTTCAGCCAGCGTGAATGCACTTGAAGTGACGCCCGTCACCGCCTCGCTGAACGTCGCGGTGAAACTGACCATGCTGGCGTTTGTTGTTGAATTGGACGGATTTGTGCGATTGATCGATTGAACAAATGGTGCGACGTGATCGATGGTCTCAATTTGACCGGTAAACGTTCCACCGCTTAATGCCGTTCCCGAACTATTGATCGATCCGTCATTAATCAGATTCAGCCCCAAAGTGCCGTTACCGGTGATGCCGCTGACCGTGACAGTGTAGGCCGAACTGCTGATCGGGGTCACCTGGGTAAGTGTCACGCCAACAGTTCCGGTTTCCGCCAGTTGAAAATCAGTTGGATCGACTCCCGTCACGGCCTGGCTGAATGTCGCGGTCCAACTGGTGACCGTCGCATTCGTCGTTGTCGCAGCGACGAGGTTCACCGAAGTGACCGTCGGAGCGGTCAGCAGCATCCGATATTCGAGCATCTCGACCGTTTGTCGCGATCGACGCCGTCGAGTTTTCGATTTCGATCGATGAACGCGATTTAATTGATTAACGAGTGATTCCCACAGATTCCGTAACCAGGATCGCGTCAGCATGGAAGTTGCCTCTTTCGGAAAAACAACAGATTCGTGGGGCTCGACCGTCGTGCTTTGAGGAAAAAATCTCTCGCGATTGGTACTTCAGCAGATCGCCGAAAACCTGCTGTAATCCTGCAGTAAGCTGCCGTGAAGCGATTGGTGGTGATCAAAATTGATCGGGCAAAGTATCACAAGGAAATCAGTAAAGTCAATCACGTAGCAGAACTGAATTATACGATTGTGTCTTATGAACAATGTGAGAAAAGTTTACCCATTGAAATCGCCGAGAACACGGAGAAAACAGCGTCGGATGGGCCAGTCAGAAGCCAAATAAAACTGCTGAATTCGGTAGCTGGCAAGGAGCTGGCGGTATTGGGCGGGCGAGGCTCCTGCCAAGCCGCTCAGTTGATGCGTGTAACTGGTTTGCGGCTCGGCCGGAGACTCGCCCTCCCGACTTTTGCAGCGGGATGCTACTATCAGCGGTGTGTCTGGCAGCTTTCCTCGCTGGCCAGCGGTTGGCAACCTCGTAACAGAACTCTTACCACAGCAACACGACGGGTTTTCAATGGCGAATTTGGATCGATTCTCAACGGGTATCCCAGCACTTGATGAACTTCTGGGAGGTGGCCTCTTCCCCGGCACATTGACTGTAGTCATGGGGGCAACCGGGATCGGGAAGACTCAGTTGGGACTTCAATTTGCCAACGCCGGAAAGCAGCAGGAAGGTGAGCGAGGCATCCTGTTCGATATGACCTCACGCGGTGACGCTCAGAATCATGCCGATTACGCTCAACGAATGTTCGGCTGGCCAATGAAATCTCGACTGATGGATGCGCCCAATGCGCCCGAAGATGTCTGGAACCGGGACCAGATCCGAACCGACTACTTCCATGTATTTGATCGTACTGGCCGACGAGTCACCATGCGTGATCTCGATAAAGAACAGTGGGCGGAATGGCGAGCCGAACTGAATAAGAAACTTGATCAGGCGATCGCCTTCTTTTACGGGAACTTCGCACATGGGGTTCGCCGTGCGGTGATCGATGGAGTCGAACCGGTTGATCGAGCCAGCGATTCGTTTCAGTTTCAATTGTTCGACTACATCTATCACCAGATTTTACATAAAGACCACGACTGGGTTGCTCGTGACCTGTTTCGCGTGAACTTTCGAGCCAATGAAGCGACCGTTCAACAACATGCCTACGATCACGCCAAGCTGGCAACCATGTTAATGTACACGTCTCACGAAGTTCGGTTGGACGATCTGATCAACCGACCGATCGAAAGCGGCGATGAACTTTGTAATGCGAATACGATCATCCTGATGGGTAAAGTCCGGGAGGGAAACCGCATGCGTCGCGCACTTCATATCGCTAAACACCGGGGAAGTGCTGCCGACGATGGGATTGTTCCATTCGAGATCGACGATTCGGGAATTGTTTTTCCAAAGACATAACACGACGAGAGGTCTGATCTTGAGTTCATCTGTTCCTGCTAACTTAAGCCCGGCGGCCGAAGGGTACATCGACCCGGCAACGTTAATGCAATTGAAATCGCTCGAATTACGAGCCAAACATGTCGTGCAGGGATTCATGACCGGATTGAACCGAAGTCCCTATCACGGATTCTCGGTCGAATTCACTGAATACCGTCAATACACGCAAGGGGATGATCTGCGGCATCTTGACTGGAAGCTGTTTGCCCGGACCGACCGTTATTACATCAAACGCTTCGAAGACGAAACAAACCTTCGTTGCCTGCTGCTGCTCGACGCCAGCAGGTCGATGAACTTCGGTTCGATCGGATATACGAAGTCGGACTATGCCAAGACTCTCGCCGCGACGTTTGCTTATTTCCTGTCGAATCAACGCGACGCCGTTGGCCTGGCGACCTTTGCTGCGGAAATCGAAGATTTCATTCCACCCCGGTTTCGATCGGGACATTTGCGGCGATTGATGGTTTCATTGGAACGAAACGCAGAGGGCTCGGCTACTCATCTTGCCAAGCCTCTGGAACAGATTGCTGAACGACTTAATAAGCGAGGGATGCTGGTACTGATTTCCGACTTGCTGGCTCCGCTGGAAACATTGGAATTGAGTCTGGGAAGCTTGACGGTTCGCGGTCAGGATGTCGTCGTCTTTCACATACTCGACCCCGAAGAGCTTCAGTTTCAATTTGGCACCCCTGAACTATTTGTCGATCTTGAAACCGATCGTCGGCTTTACGTCGATCCTGCGGCGATTCGAAAAGAATACCTGTTGCGGTTTGGTGAACACCTGAAGTCGATCGAGGGGATCTGTGCCAGGTTGGGTCTGGTCTACCATCGCATGAGTACAGATACACCTCTGGAAACAGCACTACCCGAAATCATTCGCGTCCGCATGCAGACACGTGGCAACAGCCGAACCCGAATCGCAAGGCGATGATTACTTTTTCACCCTTCGTCAATACATGAGAAATCTATTTGGAGTCTGTTTGACAATGACGAATGTTCTCGAAATTCAACCCGTTTCCGGCCCTGTTACCGGTTCGATTCGACCACCGGGTTCTAAGAGTCTGACCAATCGAGCGCTCGTCATTGCGGCTTTGGCACAAGGAACGTCACTGCTGACCGGAGTCCTGGACAGCCGCGACACTCAAGTCATGATTGACAGCTTGAAACGGCTGGGGCTGACGGTTGAGCAATCTCTCGCTGATCGGACGGTGAGAATTGAAGGGTGCACCGGTCACCCTCCAGCGTCGCAGGCGGAGTTGTGGCTGGAAAACAGTGGGACGAGCATTCGGTTTCTCACCGCCTTGTGTGCGTTGGGGCACGGCCGATTCCGGCTCGACGGCAACACTCGCATGCGCGAACGTCCGATCGGGGATCTTGTTACTGCTTTAAGACAATTCGGTATCTCGGTCGATTGCGAATTGGGTAACGACTGTCCGCCGGTGGTCGTGACGGGACGCGGTCTAGAGGGTCGCACGATTTCGATCAACGCGAATTTGTCGAGTCAATTCCTCAGCGCCGTTCTGATGGCCGCTCCATGTGCGGACGGACCGGTCGAAATTCGCTTGGCGGGAGAAATGGTTTCCGAACCGTACGTCGAGATGACTCTGGCAGCGATGCAACAGTTTGGTGTGTCGATCGACAGGCCGCATCCGGGTCTCTTCCGATCCACCCCTCAAACATATCGAGCGACCGATTATGACATTGAACCAGACGCATCTGCGGCGAGCTATTTCTTCGGTCTGGCCGCCGTGACCGGCGGGACCGTGGCAGTCGAAGGCTTACGCGCAAATGCCCTGCAAGGGGACATTCAGTTCGTACGAGCACTCGAACAGATGGGGTGCCAGGTGACGTGGAATGCAGACAGCGTCACTGTTCGCGGGGGCTCGCTGCACGGGATAGACATCGATATGAATGCGATCAGCGATACTGCTCAAACGCTGGCGTGTGTCGCTCCCTTCGCGACAGGTCCGACACGAATTCGTAACGTGGCTCACATGCGGCTGAAAGAAACGGATCGCGTGACTGCAGTCGTGACAGAACTGCAACGGCTCGGTTTGACCGTTGACGAGCACCCAGACGGGATGACCATCCATCCAGGTACTCTACACGGTGGTACGGTCGCCACCTACGACGATCATCGCATGGCGATGAGTTTTGCTCTTCTGGGACTGCGCGTTCCAGGGATTATGATTGCCGACCCGGAATGTACGTCAAAGACCTATCCAAATTACTTTGAAGATCTGAAGCGACTCTGCACCTCGGCGAAGTGATTGCGATGGCATCCGTTTTCCGGAGGCGTGTCCCTTCTACTGCGATTCACGAACGGCTCGTCCGTTTTGGGCCGTCATTTATCGCTTTTTCGACAGAATCGATGGCCCCTTTCATAAAAGTAATCGTGTGGAAGCTCATTAGCTTGAATCTTTGAAAGGGTTGCGAAGTTCCTCTGGAAGAACAAGGGACAATTGTCGTAATTAGGAATAGCAATACTCGACGCGACAAATGAATTGAGTGCGACATCAGGCATCGATACTCGTGTACCAGTTGACTTCAAACAGTTGGTGTGTCCAGTCTTCGCCGACCGGACAGGGTTTGTTCTGAAAGAAAGTAGAGTGTCCTATGGATTCGATTCGTGGAATGTTTGGATTTGGAATTGCTCAATTGATGGTCCTCAGCGTCATGGTTCCGGCCTACGCAGATAACAATGACGATGACGAAGAACATCGCCGCACACATGCTCGAAGGCATTCGAGCGTCGTCAGCCATAACCGTGAAGATTACCCTGTGATCACCAATTGGCTGACCTCCCCTGATTCAGCCGCGAGCAACACGCCGCAGAGCGACGCCAAATAGTCGTGACAATACGAGGCATCACTTTTTTCGCATCTTATCTTTGAACATCGGTTTGGGCTGACGCGAAGAGGTCAGTGACATTCACGGAGAATTCGGGCAGGAACACCGAAGTCGCGATCGATTCAGATTTGAATTCTCCGTGAATGATATACTGATTTATCGCAAGTACCAGCACCGTAACGGACGATTGTTCCGGGTCGACGATCCAATATTCGGGGATCTGAGCTCTCGCGTAGTCATTCCGTTTAACGACCAGGTCACGATCCCGATTCGTCTGACCTTGACTGAGAACTTCGATTACAATCTCGGCCCCTTGCGGAGGGTCTTCGCGCCGGGCAACTCGTTCGGCACTGAGAAAGAAAACGTCCGGTTCGCGAAATCGCGAATCCCACAGTCGAATGGGACACGGCGCAAATGAGGCTTCCCCGCGACGAGACATCTGGGCCGCTCGGTCAAGCTGCAGAAAGAGAAAGCGGACCAACCTTTGATGGCTGTATGTCGGCATCGGCAGGAACTCCAGGCAACCATCGACAAGCTCGACTGGAAAATTGGATGATTCAAATGCGAGAAAGTCTTCGTCGGTCCATTCCCCCTGTCGCGGAAAGCAATACGCCACTTCCCACGACGGTTCACCGCGCTGCGAGAGACGTCCTGTTTGGGACAGCTCGTGGTTATCGGGAACAGCTCCTCGACCGATCATTGAATCACTCCGAAAAGCGAAGTCTCGATCTCTTCGCAATAATTGAGGACAGCGGATATCAAATCTATTTTGCCAAACCGGGATCATTTTGGGGAGTGCGACATCTCACTCGGAACTGAAGATCAGTCCCGAGTGATTGTTTCGTCCAGGTTTAACAAGGCCCGTGCAACCAGGGTGTAGGCGGCTCGGTTAACGGCATTCTCGCCAGGACCAGCAATCGCAATCGGGTCAAGTTCCTTTCGTTCCAGTCGTGCGAACTGATCCTGAAAGAACCCTTGCAGCAGGGGCAGTTCTTCAGCGGTGAGAGGACGAGTGACGCAGCGGCGGAACAGGTATTTCAGTTTTTCCGAATCAGGCTGAGCCCGACTTGCGAACTCGAAACCAAGCGACTGAGCGGCTTCGACCAGGACCGTGTCGTTCAACATGGTCAAGGCCTGAAGCGGTGTATTGGTCACTTCGCGTCGTGCAATGCAGGCCTCGCCGCTCGGTCCGTCGAATGTCATGAACATCGCGTAAGGGGACGTTCTTTTTGAGAACGTATAGATCGACCTTCGATAACGGTCTTCACCCGTGCTGACGGTCCAGGCGAGCGAGCCGTATGTTCCTTCTGTCGTCACACTTGCTGGTTGAGGTGGAAAGACGCTGGGACCGCCAAGCTTATCTGATAAGATCCCGCTGACTTTGAGTGCGAGATCACGGATCAGCTCCGCTTCCAATCGGAGCCTTGGGGCTCGCGCGAGCAGTTCGTTTGACGGATCTTTCGCGAGCAATTCCAGTGAGACTTGTGATGATTGCCTGTAAGTGGCACTCGATGTCAGCAGTCTGTGCAAGTACTTGATTGACCACGATTGCGGCGATGGTTTCGCTTCGATGCGTCCCCCTTCCGAGGCGCAGGATAGCTGTGTGGCGAGCCAGTCGAGCAGTTCTGGATGAGTCGGACTGGCACCCTGGCTGCCGAAATCTTCGGTCGTGCGGACGATTCCGCGTCCGAACAACGTTGACCAATGACGGTTGACCGTGACTCGTGCTGACAACGGATTTTCAGTACTGACCAGCCATTCTGCCAGCGATAGCCGATTGACTGGTCGATCGGATCGGATTGGTGAGAGCATCGACAGACCGGCGGGTGCCACAGGTTCCTTGGGCTGCAGGAATTCACCGCGATGATGACGAAATGTCTGCCGGGGATTGTTGGCAGGACGTTCACTCATCA
Organism: uncultured Schlesneria sp.; assembly: GCA_903904835.1. Classification (GTDB taxonomy): domain Bacteria; phylum Planctomycetota; class Planctomycetia; order Planctomycetales; family Planctomycetaceae; genus Schlesneria. Next base: position 70,651 of record CAIVEI010000045.1, read on the forward strand.
CCAGGGCCGTCGTTGCGGACATGGCCTGCTTTCGCAAATCGTCGATCGGCTTGCGTTCATTCGCAAGTTCAGGAGCGATACTGCAGAAATGACGTATCAATTCGAGTGGCTGTGAATCATCGGTCGTGCTTTGCCGAATCAAAGCTTCAAGGTTGGTCGGAAGCGGACTGGCTTCGACATCTCTGGAATCGTCTGTCACGGATACCCGGAAACGTCCCAGCCCTGCTGCGTAGTACTTTTCAAATAACAAAGTGAGATCGAACTGCTTGACTTCAGTGACCGGTTTCTCGAACCGAAAGACCGCGACGTGAGGTTTACCTTGTCCCCCATCAATCGACCAGCCGGTTTGCTGATTACCGTCCAGACATGCAGACGCGCCCGGGCCACTGGCAAAGCTATGTGAGGCATGGACGAGTTTGATCGGCTGGCCCTGCGACGCGAGCGAGATTTCACTCAAGAAAAAATCGCCGAATGGTCCTTCATAGAAGACGCGACCGGGGCCGTTTTTTGGAAGGTTTGGGTCCGGCAACACTTCAATCCTGAGAGCCGTCACGCTGTGGAGCGTGTTTGCAAGACCGACTTCGTAGATGTCACGCTTGGATTGATCGCCACTCGCGAGAATCGAGCCATCCTCCAGGATTGTGAGCAACGGCAGATTGCTGGTAGCTGAAACGGGTTGTAGCGGGGTCCATTTTGCCAGACGTTCCTTCTCACGGCTTCGCCATTGATGATACTTCTCGGCAAAATGAGCCTTTCGACGTTCCGCCTCGGACAAGCCGCCCGTCGGTCGTAAACGACCGAGGCTGATTCGAAACCTGCCCAGCGTATGTTGACTGCCAAATTCGTGAGCGAGTGAAAGGATCAATCGAGGCTTGGGAAAATCGGTTTTTGCAGGCTTGTCCAGAAAGAAGTAGGCCGTTCTGTCAACGTTTAAACGACCTGTCTCCGTGGCAATGGCCCAACCCGTTTTAGCTCCAGCCTCGCCGTCGATTGCCTTTTCGACCGGATAATTCTTTTGCGAGAAGTCGGCCGTCGCGCGGACGAATTTCAACGAGTGCGACTCACTCGGCCGATCCGCGTCGTATTCCGCAATGGAAATTTTCGACAAGACGAAATTTCCGTGCGGGGTGCGACCAGGTCCTGTGTTCGGCAGACTTGGGTCGGTGAGTGCTTCGAGCTTGATCGCGGTCATATCCGACAGGTTTGCTTCGACGTTAATCTGATAGAGATCAGTATCGGGATTGTCTCCACTGATCAGGACCGATAAGTCGCTTTTGACTTCCATCTTCGCTCCTTTGCCGGACGTCACACTGATCGGTTTTGCGGGATGCCATTCGTACTCGTCTGGCAAAGGAAAACGATTTGGCAAGTCTGCTTCAAGCTTCGCGATTTCCCGTTGAATGACGATTCGTCTCGACGCGAGTGTTGGAGAGGCAATTTCCATTTCGGGTTCGTCGGCATTATTGAGCATCGCGAAGAAGCCGTAATAATCGCGGTGCGTGATCGGGTCATATTTGTGAGTGTGACACTGTGCACAACCAAGCGTCAGTCCCAACCACGTCGTGGCGGTCGTGCTCACCCGATCGGTCATCGCATAGAAGCGGAACTCCAGCGGGTCGATCCCCCCTTCTTCGTTAAGCATCGTATTTCGATGAAATCCCGTTGCGATGCGTTGATCGATGGACGCGTCAGGAAGCATATCACCCGCTAATTGTTCGATCGTAAACTGATCGTACGGAACATCGGCGTTGATCGCGTTGATGACCCAGTCACGGTAAGGCCACATCGTTCGTTTTCGATCTTTTTCATAGCCATTCGTGTCAGCGTAACGAGCCAGGTCCAGCCATTTGCGACCCCAGCGTTCTCCGTAATGCGGTGAAGCCAGCAATCGATCGAGCAACTTTTCGTAGGCATCCGGAGAAGCGTCATTGACGAATTCGTCAGCTTCTTCGGGCGTAGGAGGTAACCCAATCAGATCGAGCGATGCTCGACGGATCAGTGTATAACGGTCTGCAGGGGGTGATGGCGTCAACTGCTCGGCGTTCAGTCGGCTCAGAATGAAAGCGTCAATCGGCGAGAGAAGAGCCAACGAATTGTGATTGCCAGCCACCACGGGAATTGCAGGTCGCTTCGGTGGAACAAAAGCCCAATGTGCAGTGTAAGTCGCACTCGACGCAATCCATTGCTTCAGCGTCGTCTTTTGTGCGTCCGTGAGTACGAACTTCGTGGACGGTGGCGGCATTCGAACGTCAGCATCTTCGGAAAGAATTCGACGTACCAGTTCACTCTTGTCGACGTTCTTTGGCACGATTGCTGTGTGACCGGAATCGACAGGCGACGTTGCACCGTCTTTTGTGTCCAGTCTCAATCCCCCCTGACGCTGTCCATCGTCAGGTCCGTGACACTTGAAGCAGTATTGCGACAGGATCGGGCGGACATCTTTGTCATAGGTCGGAGATTTATCGGCAGCAATTGCTGAACCAGAACAAACGGTCCAACACGAGATACCGAGCAGAAGCACCGCGACATGGAAAGGAGAATACGATCTCTTTTGGATTGGAAAAGACATCTGCAGATTCCTTGCTGACTGTTCTGGGGTCGGGTGTTCAAATTTCAAAATGGCGGGTTATGACGCTTGCCGAAGTGATTACTTTGTATCGGCCAATTTTTAAATTTGAACGCCCGACCCCCTCTTTGTTCGCACCAATATTTAAAGTCATCTCAAGATACAACTCGCCGCGCCACAATAATCCTCGCCTTACCATCCAGTCGAGCGAAGACTACAACACCGGGATCGCTTCCACTCAGTGGCAATCGTCGACGCAACAAATCGGCCTGAACAGGAATGTGACGGCATTTGATTTCGAGTGGACCGAAACCGGACGTCCGCAACCATCCCTTCAGGTCTCGTTCATTGTTGGGAAGGTTGTTCAGGACCTCAAACGTCTGAACAAACGGCGAATGAACTGGCTGGTCTGATGTCAGATATTCTTCTGCACTATCAAGACGGCATAGCCCCAGTCGATCCGCCATCACATCAACCAGACCCGCTCGTACCACGGCAGGATCGGGGTCATAAAAAAAGCGACCAAGTGGCACGACCGGAACGGCAACCTCCAGCGGATGCCCTGCAATACTTTCTCCCTCCGGCAATACCGTTGCGCGAAAAAGTGTGTCACGCGCGAGTTCGCCGAACCAGACCGTTGCTTCCTTACATTCACCGTTCAGACTGATCAGTTCGATTTCAGCGTCCGGAAACTTCCCGCCAAAGTTGCTGGCAGGGCTGACCTTGATGGCGCCACCACGACAGCGCGTCATCAGTTCCTGCAGAAATTCCAGGCCAGGGACATAATCTTCAATCCGCGAAACTCGCCCCCCCGAACCGGGCCGACGATCTGGATCGATATGAACCAGCCCATCCAGGTCCTTCTGTTCTCGAACATCGGCAGAAATCGTTTTTATCCGATCTGCAACATTGTAGACCTCGGCGTTCCACAGCGTTCGAAGCCCTGCGGCTGGATTGATATCAACGGCAGTTACGTCGCAGTGGGAGGCCAGCGAAAGTGTGTCGCTACCGATCCCGCTACAGAGATCCCAGACCACTCCTGCAAATCGCGTCGCCTTGTATCGCGAGACAGTTTCCGTAGTCGACTGTTCTAATCCCTGGCGATCGAACCACATCTGGCTGGCGCGGGTGAATTTCGCGAGCCCTCGTTTTCGCAACTGGTACAGTGACACGGCGGCTCGTACCAGGTCGTCAGGATAATCCCGGCGGAGCTTCGACTGCAGCGCGAGTTCGGAGCCACTCGAAATCTCGATCTGTGCGAAGATCTCCGGCGTTACGCGAAGATCGCGAAGGATACGGCATTCGTCGTTGGGTTCGAGTATTGATTCGGCAGACACTGTGTTAATTTCAAGGCAAGTAGAAAGAGATACAAAAAGCATGCTGCGAAGGCAGGGTGAATTCGTAAGCTATGAGAGATCGAATGGTGCATATTCTGCGGTCGGGTGTTCAAATTTCAAAAATGGCCATTTAACCACCTTCTGAAGTGAATGCTTCACAACGGCCATTTTGAAATTTGAACACCCGACCCCTTCTTTTGACGCTCGCACTTTAAGGATCGTGAACCATTTCACAATCAGGCAGACTGTCTAAGAACAATTGTCCATAACGCTTGGTCTTCACCCGCGGATCAAGAATAACCACGATTCCGCTGTCGGTTCGCGTACGAATTAACCGGCCAAATCCCTGCTTCAATTTGATGACCGCTTCAGGAACCTGATAGTCCATGAACGGGTTGCCGCCCGCCGTCCGGATCGCTTCCAGTCTCGCTTCCAGCAATGGGTGATCAGGGACGCTGAACGGCAGCTTTGTAATGATAACGTTTTGAAGTGCATCACCGGGAACGTCAACACCCTGCCAGAAGCTGTCCGCTCCGAAAAGGACCCCGGCAGGATCATTGCGAAATTTTTCCAGCAACATCGTGCGGGGCATATCTTCACCCTGCGAATACAAGTTCATGTTCTTCGAAACGAACCAGGGGGTCAGGCGACGAGCACAGTTGCGCAACATCTGATAACTGGTGAACAGGACGAACGCGTGGCCATTCGTCATTTCGACATACTGTTGAATCCGGTCGCAGACAGCCGATTCATAAGCGGTTGGTGCTTCGCTGGGATCGGGCATCCCTTCAGGCAGGATCAATTTCATTTGAGATCGATAATCGAAAGGACTACCGACCTTTTTCTCGTTCGATTTGGTCAGCCCCAGACGTTGTCGAATAAACTCGAAACTCTGACCTCCCACGGCGAGAGTCGCACTGGTCAACACAACCGTGCTGATTTTGTTGAAAAGTTCGTCGCGCAATACAGGCCCGACGTCGATGGGGGCGGAGACCAGTTTGATTCGCTGCTGGTTCTGCCCGCTCGTCTCAAGCCAGTAGACAGCGTCTTCAGCCCCCTGTTGCAGCCACGTATTCAACGTGTCAGCCAGGCCCGAACAACGCTCGGCCCCCGAGGTATATTCGATCCGTTCTTCTTCCGATGTGATATCAGAACTGAGCTGCAGGATCATCGACCCGAGTTCCTTCAACGCCGGACTGACTTCATTTTTGATCTCCAGTGGCTTCCGAAAGCGGCCATTTTTCGCCGCCTGATTTCTTTGACTTTCCTGAACGGCATCAAAAAGGTCGCGAGCGATAAACCGAATCCGGTCGACAAGCTGAAGCGACTCTCGCTGTAAGTTCAGCGTCGACGAATTGGAGGTTGTCATTCGCATGAGCAACCCTTTTTGCGTTCGGTCGTTATACAGCTTGCCCAGCATGTATTCGACCTGACCGTTCGAAACAGACAGGCCAAGGTGATCGGCTGCCACTTGTTCGACCGTATGAGCTTCGTCAAAAACAACAACATCGTAGTCCGGTAACAGGCTGACCCCCTCACGTCGCAGCGACAAATCCGCAAAGAAGAGAGCATGATTCACGACCATGACGTCGGCATTCCAGATCCGGCGACGAGCCTTGTAATAAAGGCACTGTTCGTGCGTCGGACATTTTTTGCCCATGCAGTTGCCATGATCACTGTGCACTTCATCCCAGACACTCGACATCGGTTTGAAGTCGAGATCCGCCAGGCTGCCGTCGGTGGTATTCCGCGACCACTCAACGACCTTCTCCAGTTGTGCAATCTCATCTGGCCGCGAATAGAGAGAATTCGATCGGTCGACGGCCCCTTTCATCCGGCGCAGACTGATATAGTTGGATCGCCCCTTGACCAGCACTGCCGAAAATTCGACCGGCATTACAGCATTGAGGAACGGAATATCCTTGCCGAACAATTGTTCCTGAAGGCTGATGGTGTGCGTTGAAATGATGACCTTTTTTCGCTTGCCCCCTTCACCCTGTTTGGCCGTTGCCGCAAGAATCGTCGGGACGAGATAGGCAAAGCTTTTGCCGGTTCCCGTTCCCGCTTCGACCACGAGATGCTGGCGATTCTCGATGGCACGTTCGACCGCATTGGCCATCTCAATTTGCTGGGGCCTGGATTCGTAGTTTTTCAGCCGTCGCGCGATGCTGCCACCGTCACCGAGAACATCATTCACGCCAAGAGCCACCATCAAATCCTTAAAGCAATTGCCGATTTCGTCATTCCATCGTCGTCGTGATCGACTTCATCCGGGTTTGTAGAAGTCAACCATTGAACAAACTTGCATCACCAGACCAGGGTAAGTCTTCCCCGGAGATTCCTACGAACCAGCCCACATGGCCGATTTGTTTGAACCCGAGAGCTGAAGCAACTCCGCTCGCCAAATTCTATACAGAAAACAGAGTATAGCGGGTCGGTCTGAGACGTGCCCCGTCTCCCGTCATCAACTTTCCCAATTCGCACCAGACTATTGCCGTTCACAGTTCTTAATGTCGTCGTACGGTTTACGATCGATGCGCCGCATAAACAAGCTGACGAACACGGGTAACATCGACTGGTTTTCCGACAATCCCATCTTGTTTGAGACTCGAACCAACAATCACGCCCCCAGCGTAGGGAAGCATCAGATGGATTGACTCCGAGTCGACTCCACTCCCCACCAGCACTGGCGTCGATCTGGCGGCGTCTTTGACGATGCTCAGCGTCCCCAGATCGACTGGTTGCCCGGTCGCTGATCCCGAGACAATCACGGCGTCGGCTTTTCCCCGTTCGATTAAATCCTGCACATCGTCAGCCAAAGGACGTTCGGCGAACGGAGCGGAATGTTTGACATCGACATCCGCCCAGATCTGAATCGACGACGCTCGCAGGTTTGCTCGCTCTCGCAAAAGATCATGAGCGATCCCCTGCAACAGCCCTTGATCGGCCACACGAGCACCGCAAAGGATGTTGACCCGGATGAACGACGCTCCACAGGCGACCGCGATGGCAAGAGCACTTCGACCATCGTTTCTCAGTACGTTGATCCCCAGTGGAACATCAAATCGCCATCGCAAATCGCAGGCGAGCGATGTCATTGCCGAGATCGTAATCGCCGGAACTCGATCCGGATAAAACGGAGAATCTCCGAAGTTTTCCAGCATCAGTCCGTCAACGCCTCCCTCGACCAGCGCTTCTGCGTCCCTGATCACCGATTGACGGACAGACACGATATCACCCTCATACTCGGGCGAACCGGGAAGTGGCGGCGCGTGTAACATCCCAATCACCGGACATGACAAAGATGACCATTTCGCAAGTAACATCGTCAAAGCTCCTTGAAAAGCGTCTTGCGGACTTTCGGGAACGGACAGATACTTTGCAACCGAGGCTGACCGAATTGTTGCGATTTCAAAACCAAATCATATCTCAAGCGAGGGACCGACATGGCGAAAAAATCCAGTATACCGAAGACGAAAGCCAAACCCGCTACAAAAACAAAAACGGAATTGACGATTGGCAGCTACCTGATCCAACGACTTCAGGATTTCGGACTGACCGATATCTTCGGTATCCCTGGTGATTTCGTCCTGCAGTTCTATGGAATGCTGGAAGAGAGCCCCATCAAGGTCATCGGGTGCACTCGCGAAGATTGTGCAGGATATGCTGCCGACGGATACGCTCGAATCAACGGGATCGGTGCCGTCTGTGTCACGTATTGCGTGGGAGGTCTCAGTCTTTGTAATTCGATCGCAGGGGCATTCGCCGAAAAATCGCCCGTCATCGTCATCAGCGGTGCTCCAGGTGTCGACGAACGCCGATCAAACCCCCTGCTGCATCATCGCGTGCGAGACTTCAATACTCAGCGTGAGGTCTTCGAAAAGATTACAGTTGCAAGCGTGTCGCTCGAAGACCCGTTAACAGCCTTTCGCGAAATCGATCGCTGCCTGGAAACCGCCGTCCGACTGAAGCGACCCGTCTACCTGGAACTCCCTCGTGACCGCGTGCATGCAAAGTGCCCATATCCGCATGTCCCCAAGCCCGAAACATTCATCAGCGACAAAGACGCCCTGCGTGAGTCACTCGCCGAAGCGAAGCGAACCATCAACGCCTGCAAAAAGCCGGTTATTATTGCAGGTGTTGAAATGCACCGCTTCGGCCTGGAAGACGAAGTGGTGAAGTTCGCCGAAAAGAATTCGATTCCGATGTGTGCCACCCTGCTGGGGAAATCGGTCGTCAGCGAAAAACATCCGCTGTATCTCGGTATTTATGAAGGAGCCATGTGTCGAGACGCATTGCGTCAGTACGTCGAAGAGAGCGATTGCCTGATCATGCTGGGCGCCTTTTTGACCGACATCGACATGGGCATCTTCACGGCCAATCTCGATCCGTCAAAATGTATCTATTCGACAGCAGACCAGACGCGAATCTCGCACCATCATTTCCATGACATTCTGGTGACCGACTTCGTGCACGGCCTGGGACAACTTGATTTGAAGGTTCCCAAACGAACGATGCTTGCCAAGCCCAAAGGGGCCGATGCCAAGTTTGTGTTGAAGCCTGACGCCAAGATCACCAACGCCAGGCTGTTCGCCAGGATCAACGATCTTCTGGACGAAACGATGATCGTAATCGCCGATGTCGGCGACTGCCTGTTTGGGGCCGCTGACCTGACAATTTTCCGTAAGACTGAATTCATCAGCCCTGCCTATTACACATCGATGGGCTTCGCCGTTCCGGCTTCGATCGGCGTCAACGTTGCCGCTCCCGATCGGCGTCCGATCGTACTTGTCGGAGACGGAGCGTTTCAGATGACCTGCATGGAGCTTTCCACGGCTGTTCGGCATGGCTTCAATCCGATTGTGATCGTCCTGAATAACAAAGGCTATACGACGGAACGATTCCTTCAGGATGGTCCCTTCAATGATATTTTGAACTGGAACTATCATCGGATGCCGGATCTTCTCGGCGGCGGCTGGGGCTTTGAAGTTCACACAGAAGGTGACCTGGATCAGTCGCTGAACGCTGCACTCGCCCATAAAGACGCCTTCAGTATTTTGAACGTTCACCTCGAACCCGACGATATCAGTCAGGCCCTGAAACGTCTGGCGGAAGGTCTTGCAAAACGGCTTTAACATGGATCACCATTTCGTATCGCGATCCCATTGCCAAAAAGCATTCGCGCGGTTAGCTCAACCGGCCCTCGAAATCGCGTCGGGGGACGTCGTGACATTCGAAACCACGGACGAGGCTTACGAGCGATTGTGGCGCGGCGAGTCACCGGATGAGATTCCCGATGAAGACTACAATATCGTCACCGGACCCGTCCTCGTCCGCACCGCCGAACCCGGTGACGCACTGAGAATTGAGATTGTCCACATTCACATCCGTCGAGCCTGGGCCGTGTGGATTCCAGGATATGGCCCACTCGGTGATTTGACTGACGAGCTTCAGGTGCGTCCATTACCGTTCGCCAACGGACAAATCGCCATCAGTGATCGGCTGAATGTTGCACTGTCACCGATGATCGGATGTATTGGACTGGCCCCCGCCGCAGGAACGGCTTCGACACTGGAACCTGCGTATCCCTTCGGCGGCAATCTGGACCTTCGCGAACTGTGTGTCGGAGCAACCTTGTTGCTTCCCGTGCAAACGTCCGGTGCCTGGCTATCAATCGGCGACTTGCACGCCGCCATGGGGGCCGGTGAACCAGCCCACATCAGCCTCGAAGCGGCGGGCGAGGCTGCCGTTCGAGTCACAGTGGAAAAGAATCTGCAACTGTTCGCCCCGCGAATTCTGCTTGAAGACCGCACCCTTTGCCTGTCAGTCTTGGACGAACAGGGAACGATCGAAAAGGCCGCTCAGCTTGCCACGCGCCATGCGTATGAGTTTCTAATCTCAGAATTTTCACTGACCCCCTTCGAAGCGTATGCCTATGTTTCAGCCAATGTCGAATTGAGGTTCGGTGGTCCAGCGTCTCCCATTGTCATCGCTGTTGTTCCGCATCCGGTGATACGTTCCTAGAGCCGATGTCGAAACTCCTGTGCCACTCAACGCGAGTAACAATCTTTCCGCATGTAAAGGTCGCGTTTCCTTTCCAGTTTCTTGTGTCCTGGAAGGACTAAAGCGATTAGCCGGTGGTTGAGCGAAGCGACACCACCGGTGAACGGAAAGGTAGAAACATTCGCATCCCGGCGGGATGCCAGAGGTCACGTCGCATGCAGGTTTGCGACCGATTAGAAGCATCAACCTCTTTGTTCTTCAATCCCGTCGGGATTGGGTCTCCATTAATTTGCTGATACCGGTGGTGTCGCTGCGCTCAACCACCGGCTAATTGCTGCAGTCCCGTCGGGACAAAGACAGGTCAGATCAAACGTAACAAAGAATTTATTACCCGTGGGTTGTATCACACGTTTTTGTAGTGTTCTCTCCTATACGTACCTCGTTTTTAACAATGTATACTCCATCATCAATTCGTTCCTCTGTCGGGACAGACCCCCGTTTTGAGGCGTCGCTCATCGCATGATTTAATTCGCGTCGATCTCGCTTGTTCAAACCGTTTTGCACTTGGCGTCCCCCCTCCAATTTGTCACATTGGTAGGCATTGATGAAATTGACCCTTATGGTGAGTGCCCCGATGCGTGACCGTCCTGCTGACACTCAATCTGAACACCGGCTGAATCGTCGCGCGGCACTGCAATTTACTGGCGGAGCCGTCGGCTTGAATCTGGCCGGTCTTTGGCACGCGCAGGCGGGACTTGCACAATCCGGAATTCCCCTCGCAAAACCCGCATCTGTCTCTCCTATTAAATCGTGCATTGTCGTTTTCTATTACGGCGGACCCAGCCACCTCGACACTTACGACATGAAGCCGAACGCACCGTCTGACATCCGGGGTGAATTCCAGCAGATCGCTACCTCCGCACCGGGGATCTTTGTCAGCGAACATCTGCCGAGAATGTCTCGCGTGATGGATAAGGTCGCCTTAATTCGGAGCATGCATCACAACAACCGTTTGCATGACTCGGCTTCGACCGAAGCTTTGACTGGCCGCCCTTCTCCAAACGGAGATCGAGAAGAGTTCGCGCCAATCAACCAGTTTTATCCTTGCTTTGGAGCATGCCTCAGTTACCTCTGGCAGGAGAAGCGGATTGAGATTCCACACGCGGCACTCCCGTTTGTGTTTCATAATGTCGTCGATACGCCATGTCAGGGTGGCGGATTTCTTGGGACGAAGTTCGATCCGCTGCAGATTTCGGTTGACGTGGAGACCAAGACCTATCGAGCCGGTGCGTTGACCCTCCCCGCCGGGCACACATCGTCACTGATTTCTGACAGACGCCGGTTACTCGAAACGCTCGAACTGGCTGCCGCTTCGAGTAAGTCGACACCCGTGGGCGAACAATGGCGGATGTTCTGCGACAAGGCGTTTCAACTGCTCGGTTCTGAGACCTTGCGTCGAGCACTCGACCTGTCTCACGAGACAGCCCAGATGCGAGAGCGTTACGGTTTCGGCCCGTCCCCCGCCAGTGTCGGCGAAGGGGGCGGTGGCGGAAACGGATCAGAAATGGGCTACGGTCGCCAGATGCGCGGTCAGAACCTGCTGCTCGCCCGACGCATGGTCGAAGCGGGAGTCCCTTTCGTCAACGTTTACGATTTCCGTCAGCAGGGGCAGAACTGGGACGCGCACTTCAAAAACTTCAATCAGCACAAGTCGCACTTGCTGCCGCTCGCCGACAAAAGCCTGAGTGCCCTGATCGAAGATCTCGAAGATCGTGGCCTGCTCGATTCGACTCTTGTCGTCGCCATGGGCGAATTCGGACGCACACCAAAAATCAACGCCGACGGAGGCCGTGACCACTGGCCCGATTGCTACACGGTGCTGTTGGCGGGCGGCGGAGTCAAAGGAGGCTCCGTCTTCGGAGCCAGCGACAGCATGGGCGCCTTCCCCGCGAGCGACCCGGTCACGCCATCCGATTTGGCCGCAACAATCTTCTGGCGTTTCGGCATCGATCCCGCAACAGAAATCCACGACATGACCGGCCGCCCAAGCAGGTTATCCGACGGTCAACCAATCACGCAATTGTTCGCATAACGCGCGGTGATCATCCCACCACACAAAAAACGCCACCCAATCCCCCCCTGCGGGGGTGAACATCGAGCCTTTGCCCTAGCCCCTTCATCACCATCCTGCACAACGATTCAAGAAAACCTCTTTTCCACGCTGCGGTCCCCGCGCCGCCGAGAAATTTGGTGCAAAAGTTCGCGCGAGTTCGCATGACTTCGACCATTCATCGTAATTCATAGGCTTTCGGCGACTGCTTCCGTCGTTTTCGCCACTAAAAAGTTCGCGCGACTTCGCGCGAGTTCGCCTGAGTTCGATTCCCTTCATCCTTCATTCCGTTCAAAATCTTCTCTTTTTCGTGTTTTCGAACTTTCGAACTTTCGTGATTGGTTTACCTCCTCAATTCGCGGAAAGCGAAAAAACCAGGAGGATCACGAAAACACGAAAGTACGAAAACACGAAAAAATGCCTCCGCTGATGGTTGCCAAACGATGAACGGCCACGGATCAATCCGCGCCGTTTAATGGCACCGGGGGAGGTACGTAGTAAATTCGTTTCCAGGATGTCAAAGATCAATTGTCGCCGTCAGGTTTTGGTGTCAGAAATCCAGACGTACCATAAGCCGTAGAATGGGCTTCAGCCCGTTCCGAACTACAGTTGACGCAAGAGTCGCACAAGATCAACGTCGCCAACACCGGAGCAAGCTGGCGATGTTGGCTTGATGCGCGCCCTCGCGGATTTCTTCGCTTCCATTACACAAGAGGCGATAAAAAAGTATAAAGAAACAAAACGCATGTCAATGGAAAAAAGAAAAGTACTTTCTTAACATTTGGAAGGTGTCCATGAGATGGGTTTTCGCCCGGGTCAAGCAAACGACGCTTACTTCTCGGTCGAATGTCAGTGAATTATTCCACCACGAATGACACGAAGAAATCAGAAGAAGAAACGCTTGATGTCATCCATCTATTTGGTGGCCTCCAGACGGGTGCCACGGTTTTACCGTCTTCGGTAAGGCCGTGCTCTATAAAGGCGTTATCGCATCATGAAGTCACGGCTTTGTCGAAGACTCCCGCGAGGCTTCGCCTCAGGCCAAAGTAGCCATCATCGCTCCGAGGCTGTCAGTTTTTGTAAGTTGAGCATGGTCAGTCACAACTCGTAGCATGGGCTTCAGCCCGTGCGACACAACATCTTGTGCGGGCTAAAGCCCACACTACAAAAACTGACAGCCTCTCCGCGTGATGAGCATTGTTCGAGAACCTACCGAATTTCATTTCGCATGTTCTCAAAAAAGGAATTCAAACCAAGTATTTGTCCCGATGCTGAGGCAACGCTTGAATCGTTTTCAACGCATGCTCA
>CAIVEI010000046.1 GCA_903904835.1 uncultured Schlesneria sp.
AATGATACGGCGACCACCGAGATCTACACATAGAGGCACACTCTTTCCCTACACGACGCTCTTCCGATCTTGTGTCACTTTCGACAGCAGAACGCTGGTCGGACGACGGGATCGGCAGTCATTGATTCCACGTCAGGAATTTCAAAGTGGGGATGGATCGCGGTCGCCATTCTCATCCCGTTTGTCTCGGTCCAACTTCTCGGGGCCATGTCGCCTCAAACTGACTTTGATGTTGTCGAGTATCACCTTGGCGGCCCCAAAGAATGGTTCCAGAACGGACAAATCACTCGACTGCCTCATAACGTTTACACAAATTTTCCATTTCTCACTGAAATGTTGATACTGGCAGGGATGATTCTTTATGGTGACTGGCAGTGGGGCTCGCTCGCTGGTCAGGCCGCGATTGCCGGATTCGCACCACTGACTGCGATTGGCTTGTTTGCGGCCGGACGAAGATGGTTCTCAGCAAATGCCGGTATCATGGCAGCTCTTGTTTATCTTACGTCACCGTGGACCTATCGCATTTCAATTATCGCCTACGCCGAGGGGGGCCTCGCCTGTTACCTGTTCGCCGCATTATTTGCAGCACTTCTCTTTCGAGAGCCTTTCATTTCCGGTGGTGCGCCGCTGCAAAAAAACGCGAGCAAACTGGCGCTCATGACAGGGATCATGGCTGGTAGCGCAATGGCCTGCAAATACACAGGCTTAATCTCCGTCGTCATTCCAATCGGCTGTTTGCTCGTTTGGACAACAGTTCGGCATACTCATAACGCCCGTTTAAAATGGACGTTAATCATGTCATTGTTTTTTTCGATCGGGTTTCTTGCCAGTGTTGGACCATGGTTGTTGAAGAACGCCATTGCGACAGGTAACCCGGTTTATCCGCTCGCATATCGAATCTTTGGGGGCATTGATCGTGATGAAACCCTGGATGCAAAATGGCGTCACGGACACGCATCAAAATCATATTCTGGCTGGAACGAACGTCTTATTGATGCGTCCGTGAAAGTGACCGATGTGACGGCCAACAATGACTGGCATAGCCCCCTGATGTTTGGGTTTGCGCCGTTGTCACTTTTCTGGTGGCTTCGACGACGCGATCAACGAATCGTGAATACTGAGAACGAATCTCTGCAGCGATGCGTGATCGGCCTGACATGGCCATTTATTGTCTGGCAGTTTGCGACCTGGTTTTTGTTCACCCACCATATTGACCGGTTTTACGTTCCGATGTTTTCGGCTGTCTCGTTCATGGCGGGGGTGGGGGCATGCTGGCCCGGAATATTCGCGTCAGACGCCAAGCCAGTTCGAGGTTCAAGCATTTGGAGCTGGTGCGCAGGAACATTGATTATCGCTTCGATTCTCTACAACACCGAAGTGATGATGTATGTCGGCGGATTTAATGCGGGTCGGCTCGATTTAATCGCGGCTCGCGAAATTGCAATTTCCCCTCGAATCAAATGGTTGAACCAGGAATTCGAATCAGGTCGACTTCCACCAGAGACGAAGGTTCTTTGCGTGGGCGATGCAGGGATGTTTCACGCGCGATACCCCTACATTTACAATACCGTATTCGATCGCT
>CAIVEI010000047.1 GCA_903904835.1 uncultured Schlesneria sp.
CGGCTTGCGGTTCTTCAATCCGAAGGTTCCACCTGTGCATGCGTCTCGGTGAAATGTATTGTTGGGTAAGCCGGATGCGGGAAATCTGCCAGTCCGGTTTGAAGAGGGGGGAGGCGGCTATCGCTCCTCCCCTACTCTACTCAGATTCGTGGTCAAAACTATTCTGAATTGGTCGTTTTGGCGTTTTCGGAATGCATTGTCAGGAAATCTTCGAAGAGCACTGTTTCACCGAAGACGGTGTCACAGTGGCACATCAATTTCAAACCTTAACTTATGCCATCTCAAAGGGTGGGTTGGGTGGAAAAGAAAAGTCCGTCGTCCATCAACGCCTGGCGGATCGTTAGCCGACTGATCGCGTTGAGACGGAGAAGGGCTATGGTGGCTTGCGCGATTTCGGAAAGGCCGATTATCTCTGACCCGTTCCACGAGAAATGCTCGTTCCACACGTCGACGCGCGGGTTGAATAGTCGCACCAAACGATCCGTTCCCGGAACATACGACGACACATCACTTCCTTTGAAGTCATTACATCGGGCGCAGGCCCAGGAAAGATTGGCAAGCTCAGTCGGTCCGTCGTGTTTCACGGCGCGAATATGGTCTACTTCATGTGGTAACACCGTCAACCAATCTGGTGTCTGACAGTACTCACATCGGCCCAACGCTCGCTGACGAACTTGGGCTCGCAATCCCGGTTTCATTGGATTGGTAAGCCGTTTTCACGGAGAGTTCGACGGGCCTTCGCGTGCAAGAGATCGAGGAATTCTCCGGTCACCAGGTATTCTTCGAGAGTTGTCTGTTCTTCTGGTGTGATCGCTCCCGCGTTTTTCTTTTGTAGTAACTGGCGGATCAGTTCTTTTGCTTCTTCCTTCAAATGGAGCGACAGCAACTCCCTGGCAATCTGCGGACTCTCGACGGAACCCGATGATTCAACGATCTCAGGAAAGATGCCAGCGGGTGGAAATGTCGTTTGAGTCATCATGGAATTGAGTTTACCCACGTTTTTTCAAGGTGTCGAGCATTTTATGCGAACATCCATGTGGAGAGCGGCGTGCTCCTTTTGAAAAGAATGATTTGGTGTTTCAGCAGCGGTAGATTCGTTTTCGGAATACGCTCGTCACACGGGGCCGATTTTGTGTACGTTGGACGAGGATTGAATAACTCGTCACGCGAATCGTTTGGCACCTTGCCTGCAGAGTAGCGAAAACAAAGAGAAGAAGAGATTTAGAACACTCATCAGCACTAATCTTCGCTAATCAGAAAATTCAAAATTTTTTTCAGTTCTCGTGTTTATTATTCGTGGAATTCGTCAAATTCGAGGTCAAAACTCTTTTGCATTTCCCGTTTTAGCGTTTTCACCATACATCGTCCGGCGATTTTTGACGAGCACTGTTTCACCGAATGACGGTGTCACAGTGGCACGAAGACCGTCCCACAGTGGCACAAATTGGGGGCTCGTCTTCGTTTCTAGTTCTTGTTTAGCCTTGCCCGGTATTTGTCGTAGAACTTTGTCTGGCGGCTTTCGGGTTGGAACGGTTGTCCGTGGATCAGGATTCCCTTGATTTGTGTGGTCTGCTGCAACGGCGATCCATCTGTGATGATGATGTTGGCTCGTTTGCCGGCCGTCAGGGAACCGAGTCGATCGGCGGCGCCGAGGATTTCCGCGGAGGTCAGGGTGACCGATCTGAGGGCTTCTCTTTCGGGGAGACCGTAAGCGACCGCCATCGCCGCTTCGAACGGGGCGTTGCGGCTGTTTGAGGCCGTGTCGGAACGGAAACAGAGTTTGATACCGGCTTCGTGCAAGCGGCCTGCGTTGGCATAGGCGGCGTCGAAGGTGTCGTAATCTTCGACCGGTTTTCGCATGACAGGGCCGACGATGACCGGGACGTTGGCGGCTTTGATTTTGTCGGCGACCTTCCAGCCATCGGTGACGCTGCACAGCACGATTTTCAGTTTTTCTTTCTCGGCGAAGTGTAAGGCTTCGACGATTTCCTGCTTTGTGTCTGCTTCGACGTAGATTGGCTTTTCGCCGCGAAGATACGGACGCAGAGCTTCGAAACGGGGATCGTTCAGGGTTTCGGGTGTCGCTGGTTTGCCGTCAGCGGCGGGTTTCGCATCGGGCTGTGGCGATCTGGATTTTTCGTACAGTCGGGCGGCTTTCAGATGATTGGTTAATTCTTCGATGGCCTGTTTTCGATTTCCGCCACCTGGCCAGAGCAGATGCAGGCCCGCTTCCATGTCGAGGACCATTTCGGGCATCGTCCAGCCGGCGAGTTGTACCAGCGAAGTCTGGCCGGGGACGGTTCCGCCGTGTGCTCTTCCATGAGACGTCATATTGCCTCCCCCTGCGGGAAGACAAAGGATCGTGGTGATCCCCCCTGCTCGGGCGACGGGGATCAATTCGGAGTCGGGGTTGACGGCGATACCGGCTCGTAAATCGGCTTGAAACTGGCCGACTTCACTCAGGTCACTGGTTTCTCGGACCTTGGCGATTTCGATCAGGCCGACAGATGTTCCGGCATCGATCAGGCCGGGATAGATGTGCAAACCGTCCGCTTTGAGGATCGGCGTTCCCTCGGGGATGGGCAGATTGGGACCGACGGCCGCGATCTTGCCATTTTCCACAATCACGACGCCGTTGGGGATATCGTCGGCGTCGATCGGATGGACTGTGGCACCGGTGATGGCATATTTCGTGGCCTTGGCTGCGTCGAGATCGATCCGGGTGATTCGTTGTTCTGGCTTGGGAAGAATCAGTTCCGGCGGTGTGGCGGATCGAGCGACACCTGCGGGACTCATACTGCTGGGCTGTTTGTCACGGGTGAAGTAGGCTTCGCCCGCAATCAAGGTCTGTTCGCATCGTGAAAATCCATTGAGCGGGTGACCATTAAAAATGGCGATGTCTCCCTGCTTTCCGACTTCGATCGAGCCGATCCGGTCGGAAATTCCCAATTCTCTGGCGGGGTTCAAAGTAATTGCTTGAAGAGCGGCGTCGGGTGACATGTTTCCATATCGGACGGTCTTGGCCGCTTCGGCATACAGATGCCGGATCAATTCCCAATCGTCGCTCTTGATGACCACGTTGGCACCCGCTTCCTGGAGCAGGGCTGCGTTGTGTGGAACGGCATCGAAGGCTTCGACTTTGTAGGCCCACCAGTCGGCGAACGTGCTGCAACTGGCGCCATGTTTCGCGATTTCGGGGGCGACTTTGTATCCCTCGAGCACGTGCTGAAGCGACTGGACCCGGATGCCGTGATTCTCGGCGACTCGCAGCAGCATCAGGATTTCGTCGGCTCGATAGCAGTGCGAATGGATAAACTTCTGATGGTTCAGAATGTCGGTCAAGGCTTCCAGGCGAAGGTCTCGGCGAGGTTCGAGCAGCCGATCGGCGGCGCCTCCGGCCTGGCGTTTGGCCTGTTCGTATTCGAGCCAGACTCGTCGATAGTCGAGGGCTTCCATGAAGGCTCGGTTGAGTGTTGCTTCGACACCGAGTCGTGTGTTAGGGAACCGGCCCCGTTGGAATTTGACGTTTTCACCAAGGGCGAATTTCACTCCTGAATTCGAACCGGGGAAGAGATGGTCGGCAGCACTCAGGCCATGCTTGAGCTGGACGACGGCGTCTTGACCACCGATACAATTTGCCGAGCCATGCAGTAATCTCGCGGTGGTGACGCCCCCAGCCAGCGCGCGATACTCACTGACGTCGGCAGAATTGACGACGTCGCGAACGCGGACTTCGCAGACGATCGACGCGGTTGCCTCGTTCACGCCCCCTAAGCCGTTTGAGATCATGATGTGGCTGTGTGTATCGATGATACCTGGCATCAGATAGCGTCCGGTGGCGTCGATAACGGCGACTCCCGGTTCGGGCTGAAGGTTGGGGCTGATGGCGACGATCGTTCCCGCCTTGATCAGCACCGACGTTTTGGGGAGGGTTTGTCCGGTGGCTGTCAGGACTGTTCCGTCCTTGATGAGAACGTTGCCTCCGGTCACGACCGGTCTTGCTTTTCGATCGTCGATTGTTTCGATCGGTTGCTCGTTGGGGTCTGCCTGGGTGTTTTTAGGTTTTTCCGAATTGGAATTGTTTGCCGGGGTCAATGCGTTAGCGGTACTCGCTGGCGTGGCGGCATCCTTCTTCGGTTCCGGGTCGCTTGCTTCGATCCCCGTCAGTTGGATGCCAGGATTTGAGGAAGGGGAGCCGGATGCGTCCTTCGGTTCAATTCGTTTGGCAGACCATTTTGTTGCCGCACCGAAAGGTGATTTGAGGTTTCCCTTCAGCTCGGTCGGTCGAAACGGTTCTGTTGCGGGTGGGGCGACGGCTTGAGGGTCTGATTGCGGCTTGGCGGGAACAGTCCATCCGATCGTGTCGAATTTCAGTTGGATCGTGGAATCGCCCGCTCCGATGGAGACGACGAATTCGATTCCGTCTTTTGTGGCGGTTCCTGAGGTGATTCGTCCGTCTCCCTGTTCGCAGACGAATCGACCGGAAAGAGTTCGATCCGTCTGAGTCAGTTCCAGGTCTCCTCGGACTTTGGCGTCGGCAGAATCAATTTCGACATTCCATTTTCCTGCGACTTGAAGTGGAGCTGGTTCGCCTGGCTTGGAGGGTTCAACCGGTTTGGCCTCCTTGTGATATTCATACCTCTGGCTGCCGATGACGACGTGCCGGACTTTTGATTGTTCATTATCAAACTGTCCGGTCATGGCGACGAAGTAAGCAGGTCGACCGACTGCAATTGTGCCAAGTTCCCGTTCGAGACCGAGGATCGTGGCGGCCTGGCTGGTCAGTGCTCCGAGAGCCGCTTCTTTTGTCAGGCCATTGGCGATGGCTTGTCGGATTCCCTTCAGGACATCGGCAGGTGATTTTCCGTCGCGGGATGAGACCGCGAAACGGACTCCCGCTTTTTGCAGTTCGGCCAGCCCTGCGACTCGTCGTTTCCATTGCAGCAGCTTTTGCTCGCGGACGCGTTGCGGTTCAGGGATGTCGGGATATTCGTCGGTACCTGGTTTGGCGGGTTCGACTTTTGGTTCGTCTCCGAAATCGACATGCACGATGACATCGGTTTCGGTCGACTTCAGCCGGTCGGTGATCCGATAAGCTTCGTGGCCTCCCCAGATTGTGGTTCGCAATTGGTGTTCGGCCGCAAAGTTCAGTGCGCGGTCGTGATCGTCGCGTGAACTGGCTAGAAACAGGGTCCGTAAGCGACCGGCCCGGATGGCACTGAAAGCGTCGAGAGTTGTGTCAGTCGCAGGCCGATCGACGCCCGAAACACCTTCGGCGAATAATCGAAGATGTTTTTCGTGTCGTATGGCGTCCAGAAATGTCTGTCTTAAGTGAGCATGAACCCCCATGTTGGTGGAGGGGTACTCGTCGCCACCTCGCTCGGAAAGTTGAAGCGTGGCAAAAGTTGTGGGGGAGAGCAGAGATTCACGGATGGGGAGGGATGCCAGGTTGATGACGGCTCCTTGTCCGCTGGCGATGCGGCCACCGGGAAGCACATGCACGGCGACGAAACCCGCTTGTCGATATTTTTCGAGGTCCTGCGGGGATGGCTTCAGATGTTTTGCGGCGGCGAATTCAGGGGTGAGTCCGGCATGGTCATCGCTTCGCAGGCCTGCCAGGGCGTATTTCGAGACGTCGACGTTTCGCCCTTCGACAGGGACCGGTTTTGAATCATCGAGCAATGCCACGGCTCCGGCGTCGACAAAACCGGGGTAAATCGTCAAGCCGTCACCTTCGATGATCTCGGCATCGGCAGGGATTTCAATGTTCGGGCCGACGGCGGCGATTCGGCCCGCACGGACGATCAACGTACCGGCATCGATCTGCTGGCCGGGTGCCGTCACTATTTTCGCGTTTCGGATGGCGAAAGTTCGGATGTGAAAGCCGGGTTCTTCGTCCGCTTGTAAGTTCGGGCTGAACGAACTGAGACAAACGAAAAGGGCAACGAAGAGGGGGACGAATCGGTTCAAGGAACCAGGGATGATCGGTGACAACGCAATATTCCTGACGATAAGGGCAACTAAGACCGTTGCAGCCTAATCGCTGGACCAGACCGTTCGCCAGTGGGTTTTCGTAGATGTGGGCGATTTGTTTCGGCAGGCCGAATCCTGTGGCGGTGGTCGGGTGTCGATTTCGTTCACGAGATGAAGAAAATCGAGCGGAAATTCGCATTCCGAAGAAATCCTGTGCCACTGCTTAGCCGTCCTCGGCCAAGCAGTGCTCTTCGACGCGGAGAATTTGACGTGGAAAAGGAGAAGACACTGCTTTTCCGAAGACTCCAAAGCAGTGGCACAAAACATTCTGACTGTTTCAGTTTTTCGGCATTGCCGGTGCGAGTGCCGGGTCGTCCAGATCGAGTCGATAGAGGATCTGGTTGTAATCGTAGCGCGGGGTTGGCTGGGGACGGTCTGCGAACTGTTGGGTAAACGTCCCTTCAAAGAGCAGCACTGGCGAATCTCCGGAAGTCAGTTCAGGGTGTAAGCGAGGGTTGTAGAAGGTGTAATTGTTGTGGGACAGAATCTTGATGGCGGGTCCCCACGGGCCGGTGGGAGAGTTCGCTTCAGCGTACCAGAGTTCTCCAAATACCGATGGTTTGCCGAATGACTGCATGAAGACGGTGACCCAGCGTTTACGGTAATCATTGAATGCGATGGAACCGGTATGGGGAACGACTGGTTTTCCGTCGATGGCGGAAGGGATTTCTTTTTGTGGTTCGAGGATCTGCCATTGGGACGGGTCTTGCCAGGCTTCGAAAGTGGCAGGGCAACGGAGTTTTGGCAGCGGGTTACCGAACAAGACCCATTCCTTGCCATTTTCGTCTTTCCAGAACGCAGGGTGTCCATCGGGGACGACGGATTGTTTTGGTGTCTCGTTTGATTTCGTCCAGACGGTCTTCAGAGGTATGAATTCTGATTTTTCGTCGTCCCAGACGCCTAATCCGGTTTCGTAGGCTTCGAGCGGCGGTTTCACTTTAATATAGGTGCAAACAAGTTTTGGCTGATTGGTTCTGTCGGGTAAGCTGACGTATCCATTGACCCATGTTGGTCCTGTACCCGGCATTTTTGCGACTGCGCGCGGCTCACCTTTGTTGTTGGTGAAGTAATTGAACGAGGGGCGAAGGGGAGGTTCGAGCGATTTAAACGGCGTGAGGCCGGTTGTTGCGCTGCTGGTGTCGAAGATTCCCAGCGGGTATCTGGCAAGTGTCGTGTCACCCCAGGCCCAATAGAGTTTGCCTCGATGGATTGCAGTCTGGACGGTGTCGCAACCGACGATTGGGGCGTCGTGCCAGTCGGTTTCGAGGCCAAGTTGCTGGCTTTCGCAGAAGAGTCCCGTGCCGGTAAGTCGTCCGATTCGCTTGGCGATGATTTTGCGTTCGACTTCCACTTTCAGCGTCTGGCCTGGTCGGGGAGTGAGCCTGATACCTCGGTAGCCAAATCCGTCGGCGGGAACTTCGTAACCGTGCCCAAGGACATCAAACCAGACTTCCTGCCCCATCAGTTCTGGAGCGTTGAACGCGATGACTCCGGCATTATCGGTCACGAATCGCAAGAGATTCGTGGTTCGTAATTCGACGAGTGGGACAGGCCAGCCGGTTCCCTTTTCGATGACAACAATTTTGCAGGGTTGCGGCAATTCGGCCGAGATCGCGTCTGGGCCGAGCGACATTGCCAGCGAAATCGCCAGGAATGCGTGCTGGTAATGGAAATTTCGCATGGAATCCTCACATTCACATGAAGAAGGGCCCGAAGTACTTGTTTTATCTCAGTTCTCCATCGTTTGTTATTAATTCGAGCACAGAAATCGAAGGTCGCTGTTGGATGTTCTCGAACTGTCTTCGTGGAGTAGATAGTCGTCCTGTCGAGAGGCCTGGGATGTTGATTGAGCTGGCAAGAATTTTTTTCGTGTCTGATCGTAGCGTGGAAGCGACCAGGCTTTGCTGTAATTTCCTTTTCAAGATGCGTACAGCGGATTATGTCGAGCGATCAGGTGAGATACAGCGTCTCTGCGGGGGTTCCGCGAGACTATTCCGCAACTTTTTTTTGAACTCCGATGGAATTTGTGGTTTTGTGTAAAAGACTTGAATTGACAGAACTCGTAAGCTCGATATGATCCCACTGTCGATACGTGCTTTCCGACAGGCACAGATTCAAGGGTGTTACTTTTGAATCGCCTCGCTTCGCAAGATGTCCAAGGTTTCTTGACGGTCTCCCTAGAACTGCTAATAGTACGGTTTTCGTAACATTAGACGGTTCAAGATGGTGAGGGTGGCTGTGGCATCTTGAGTTCTTCGTCCTCAGGCTCATCAGTTTGAAACGCTTTCTATTTGCTTTCCAACGTGGGTTTTCGACGATCACTCAACTTGCTGTTACATTGGTAGTTCTCTGGCATTCGCTCGTTGTCGTCTGAAACGCTCCTTTGAGGCGAAAATTTACTCGCCTTGGCGTGCGTTTGTGGCGGGAATTGTGGTTGCCAAGTTCGTTGTTGATGACGTTCGTGATTTTCGGGCGTTTTATTAGGTTGGGCGTAGCAGGGTTTGTTTGCTGTGTGTGTCGGCTGTACGTTTAGAATCAGGTATTTCTTGTCGTTAGCTGTATCTTAATCGAAGAATTTGCGATCAGTTTGTCGTTGTTTTTCAATCTTGGATCCCGTGTGACGGGGTCAGACTATTTGAGCGGAACCCGCCTGGATGCGCTGGGGATTCCAATCTGGACCGATTTGTTCTCCGCCGGGTGGCACATGCCATTCGACAGCGTTGAGGTTTTCTTGCCCGCTCGCGCTGAGTGTGTTTAGCCAATGGAAATGTTTATGACCGCCGATCAAAGTTCCGGTTCCCCGAAACGCGTAGTCCGTCGCCGTACGAA
This sequence comes from uncultured Schlesneria sp., assembly GCA_903904835.1. Classification (GTDB taxonomy): domain Bacteria; phylum Planctomycetota; class Planctomycetia; order Planctomycetales; family Planctomycetaceae; genus Schlesneria. The sequence goes on from CAIVEI010000047.1 coordinate 8,863, forward strand.
GAAGGTGGATGCGACCGAATCCAGCGAAATGCGAGAAACCGGTCTGTCGGATTCCCAATCGGTAAAGCCGTTGATCGAGGATGTTCTCGACGAAATCGCCGCCGTGCGAAGAGAGTCCGAAGGATATCCCACGGAAAAGGACATGGATTTCGAGGCTTTAGACGCCGAGCCGGCCCCGAGGCGAACGCGGGCACGACGTGCAGATTCGGCAACGCCTGTTCCGGCTACGGAACGCCCTCGTCGCGGCCGTCCTCCGCGTGCCGCCGCAGTGCCACCCGAAGTAGCGAGTGCAGAAGTCACCCCCCCTGTCGAGCGAGCAGAACCAGAGTCCTTTCCGGCACCAACCCGTGAACCACGCGAGCCTCGGGATCTGCGTGAGCGAAGAGAATCTCGCGAACCACGCGAGTTGCGAGAGACAGCGGAGTCATCGGGCGACAGTCGTGGCGGCGATAGCAGGTCCAGTGGCGAAAGCAGCGAGTTTGTGACCGACGAGGCGGGAGAAGCTTCGGCTGGTTCCGGTCCATTTCCAACAGGAGCTGAAGGGTATCCAACGGGTCCTGAAGGATTCCAGGACGGTGGTCCAAACCGTCGTCGTCGCCGTCGTCGCGGGCGGGGTCGCGGACCTGCAGGTCAAGCTGAAGGGGGTGGTGGAAACTACAGCGGACCGCCAAATCAGCAGCAGCAACAGCGACCGCCTCAGGGGCGTTACAATCAGCCCCAAGGGCAAGGTGGATACGGGCAGCAGCCAGGTCGTGGTCAGCGTCGTCCTCCGCAGGATAATCGCCGCGGACAATACAATGGTCACTCGAATTCCGGTGGGAACAGTCGTCCCTATTCAGAACCGCGTGGCAATCAGGATCGGGATCGCAGCACTTCAGACACCGTCACGCTGGTTCAGGGTATTCTTGAGTTGCATCCGAAAGGATACGGCTTTTTGCGAGACCCCAAAGCGGGATATATCTCACAAGAAACAGACTCGTTCGTTTCAGGTTCCTTACTGGAAAAATATGGCATTCGCGAAGGGGTGTTAATCACTGGCGAAAGTATCCCCGGTGGACGTGGGCAGGGGCCTCGGCTGAGGTCGATTCAATCGATCGAAGGCCGGCTTCCCGAGCAGTATGCCGAGATCAAGAATTTTGATGCTCTGACCCCGATCAATCCGCATGTTCAAATCAAGCTCGAAACGGGTTCGACTCCGATCACGATGCGTGTGATGGACTTGCTGACCCCCATCGGTAAGGGACAACGTGCGTTGATCGTAGCGCCTCCTCGAACCGGTAAAACGATGCTGTTGCAGGAAATTGCCGATTCGGTAAGCACGAATTATCCGGAAATCTACTTGATCGTGCTGTTGATCGATGAACGGCCTGAGGAAGTGACGGAAATGCGTCGACGAGTGAAGGGCGAAGTGGTCGCTTCGTCACTCGATCGTGAAGTCGAAAATCACATTCGAGTCAGCCAACTGGTGTTTGAGCGAGCCAAACGGATGGCAGAAGCGGGACGCGATGTCTTCGTGTTGCTCGACAGCATTACCCGAACGGCTCGTGCCTTCAATAAATGGACGAATACCGGTCGAACGGGAACGGGTGGTCTGGACGTAAAGGCAATGGACCTGCCGAAAAAGATGTTCGGTATGGCTCGTCAGTTTGACGAAGGTGGCTCAATGACCGTTGTCGGAACGGCCTTGATCGAAACCGGCAGTCGGATGGACGAAGCGATCTTCCTGGAATTTAAGGGGACGGGCAACATGGAAATGGTGCTCAGCCGCGACCTGGCCGAACGGCGAATCTGGCCAGCGATTGATATCTCCAAATCGGGAACTCGACGCGAAGAGAAGATCCTGCCTCCGGACGTTCTTGAAGGTGTGACGCTGCTACGGCGAAGCCTTGTTTCACTAAGCCCTGTCGAAGCGATGGAACAGTTGACCCGGATTCTGCAGAAGTATCCGACTAATGCCGACTTCCTGGCGAAAGTAAGATCGATTCTGTAAGAATTGAGAGTCGCAAGACTCGTGCTGATGATTTGTTTCATCGTCCCTGCTTCGAGAGCACGAAGCAGGGACGATGTCGATCAGAGTTTAATAGAGTTCCAGTACATGCTCGCCGCCGTGGGCGGGGTTGCCGATCAGTTTTTGCGAGCGTAAGTCGACGACGAGATCCAACATTTCGAGGGGTATTTGTCCGATCAGGGCGGGGACGGAATCTGGGACTTCCATGACCTCGACCGTACATGTCCTGCCGAAAAGAGTTAACCGAACGGTACTATAAACCGAGTCGACACCCGGCCCTTGAGTTGAAATTGACCCTTTTTCGTAACTCTTTTTAAGGCCGAGTTGTGTGACGAACCGTGTAGGCAGTGCCAACGTCGTGGCACTAGTATCGACTAGTGCATCGGTCAATTGGACGCGTCGCACTTGATCAGGGGGAATCAACCCGCGGTCGGCATCCCAGAGGTCCATCAGGTTCTCAACGGTTGCTTCTACGACGACTCGTCCCATCATGATTCCTCTCCTTTTTGCCCATCAAGATTTGGCTCACAGGCATTCCAAATCACGATCGGCACGGCAATTACTTTCGTTTATTTCTGATTGTCATTCTGTCACGATCAGGCCCGTCGAACAAGAAGCTTGTTAACGACTTTACTCGGTCGACCGTCGGGCGACTTAGGATTCTTCTTACCCGCAATCCTGTCGCGGGGCAATCAGGCTCGAAATAACCCGCTGAATTCTCCAAATTCGTAAATCACCGACTATTGTGGCGTTATGGCAGATGCTTTCGTATGCTCATGGGGGTGGCGAAAACGCAACGGTTCGTGGCTCTTCGTCAATTTGGCGGATGAGATCGTGAGGTTCCTATGTCGCCTGAACATTCTCATTTGATGGTTCACACCGGCGCATCGCACTTCGATTCAGACGAGCTAAGTGGGGGCCACAGCATTCAAGAGTCGCCTCTTTCTAGGGGCCACGAAACACACCGAAGTTCAACGCGGGCGCGGACGTTAATTCGTGTATTTGTCTGGCTGGACGTAGCCTTGTTGTCGTTGGACACCGCGTTTGCACACGGTTGGTTAAGATTTGTTATAGGGATTGAGTTATTGTCGACTCCGGCGAATATCCTGTTGACTGTCGTCCTTCTACACTGCCTTTTGCTGCCGATGTTTCTACCATTGGCAATCCTGATCACCTCCGCATTTGCATCATTCACGATCATTCGAAAGTACGCCATTGTTTTTATCTGTTTAATGCTTTGGTACTGTTGGCACATCATGTTTTTGCCCTGCGTTCAATAACGATTTTTGAATTTCTTCGCTTACGGTCGCCTGTCGCGAGGCTTGCGGGGTCGGTATCATTTTCTACCGTCGTATTCCTGTTCGTCAGAATTTAATGGAGGCGCTCCCCATGACTGAGTTGATACTTCCTGATAATGGATTAAGCCGTCGTTCATTATTGAAAACGGCTGCGGCGGCGAGTGTGGCTTTCGCCGCGCCCGCACTGCTACGCGGCCAGGACCCGACCAAGGGTGGAAAGCGTTACAAAACTGCATTGATCGGTTGCGGTTGGTGGGGTGGAAACATCGTCCGTGAAGCGATTGCATCTGGCCAGTGCGAGATCGTGGCGCTTTGCGACGTTGATCTAAAGCAGGTCGAGCGGTTGAAGGGGGAGCAAAAGGAACTGACGGCTGATTCGCCGAAAGTTTATCAGGATTTTCGTGACCTGATCGACAAAGAAAAGCCTGAGATTGTGATCAATGCCACGCCGGATCACTGGCATCCCTTGATCACCATTGCTGCCGTGAAAGCCGGGGCCGATGTCTACGTTGAAAAGCCGGTCGGCCACACGATTCTTGAAGGTCGAGCGATGGTCAATGCGGCTCGCGATACCAGCCGGATTGTTCAGGTGGGAACACATCGCCGGGTTTCGCCGCACAATATCTCAGGTCGTGAATTCATTCAGTCGGGAAAAGCGGGCAAGATCGGGATGGTTCGCGCGTTCGTGCACTACGGCGGCGATAAAGAACAACCGACCAAGAATCAGGAACCTCACAAGGAACTTGATTGGAACATGTGGTGCGGACCAGCGCCGCTACGCCCTTATTGTCCAATCATCCACCCGAAAGGCTTCCGAAATTTTCTGGACTATGCCAACGGAACATTAGGCGACTGGGGCATCCACTGGATGGACCAGATCTTGTGGGTCATGGACGAAAAGGCGCCGAAGAAAGTCTTCTCGACCGGAGGGCGATCAATTCGCGGTCCTTTGGTGAACACCAGCACGGAGCAGACGACCGACGCACCAGATCATCAGGTGGCGAGTTTCGAATTCGAGCGGTTTACCGCTGTTTGGGAACATCGTCAGTTCGCGGGGAACAGCGCTGAAAAGGGTGAAACCGTCGGCTGTTACTTTTACGGGACAAAGGGAACGTTCCACATGGGTTGGCAGAAGGGTTGGACCTTTTATCCAACCTGGGGTGAACCAATCCACGAAGATCCTAAACTCGGTATGCCGGATGAACAGAACATCAAGGAATTGTGGGCTGACTTTATGAGTTCGGTCAAATCACGAAAGTTGCCAATCAGCGACATCGAAATCGGTCACCGTTCGACGACGATGAGTTTGCTCGGGATGCTGTCGTTGAAACTTGGCCGCAGTCTCGAATGGGACGCAACGAAGGAACTGGTCGTCAATGATGAGGCTGCGAACAAGCTTTTGAAACGGGACTATCGCGGCGAATGGAAATATCCTGTTTGAGGTATTCCGTTAAGAAATACAAGAAAGCGACAACGATAAGAAGGAGAAATGCAGGGAGGGAACACTCATTGGCACTAATTTACGCTAATAAGAAATTGCGAATGCGACTGGCGCCAGTTTTTCGTATTTGGATTTATTAGCGTAAATTAGCGAAGATCAGTGTTCAAAAATCGTTTTCTTTTTTTTATTGGTCGCTTCATTGTGTGGGTCTGTTGTGCCTGAATGAATTGCGGATGTTTTTATGAGATGGACATGGCTCGTAGTCTGCTGGATTGGATTGGTTTCACCGATCTTTGCGGATGAGCCTGTTGACTACGTGCGTCGTATCAAGCCCGTGTTGCAGGCAAGGTGCTATGCCTGTCACGGCGTCTTGAAGCAGGAAGCCGGACTTCGACTGGATACGGCGGCGCTGGCTCTGAAGGGTGGCGATGCTGGGGCCGTGATCAAGCCGGGTGATATCGATGCCAGCTCGATATTGCGGCGTGTTTCCTCGGCGGATGAAGCAGAAAGGATGCCGCCAGAAGGCGAGCAACTCAAAGAGGAAGAAATCGCTGCGTTACGCGGCTGGATCTTGGCAGGTGCATCCGCTCCTGCGGACGAAGTGCCGGAACGTGATCCCCGTGACCACTGGGCGTTTAAGCCGGTGGTTCGACCTCGTGTGCCGGATGATGATTGGGGTTCGGTACATGGAGAGGCGGTTGGCGGTTCGAAGACACCGCTTGACCGAGGGCGGTCGAGCAGTGGCACGTGTAAGAATCCGATTGATTCGTTTATTGCTGCGACTCATCAGAAGATAGGACTGCGGCCGCAGCTTGCGGTCGACAAGCGGACCTGGCTGCGACGCGTTACGTTGGATTTGATCGGTTTGCCTCCCACACGGGAAGAACTCGATTCGTTTCTTGCCGATGATTCGTCTGAGGCGATCGAGACAGTCGTGACCCGATTGCTCGACAGTCCTCAGTATGGCGAACGCTGGGGTCGGCACTGGATGGACATCTGGCGTTACAGCGACTGGTGGGGACTGGGTGAAGATGCCCGCAATTCGCAGAAACATATCTGGCATTGGCGCGACTGGATTATCGAGTCACTGAATTCAGATAAGGGATACGACCAGATGCTGCGTGAGATGCTGGCGGCTGATGAATTGTATCCTGAGGATTTCGATAAGCTTCGGGCAGGCGGGTTCCTCGGCAGACAGTACTTTAAATTCAATCGGACAAGCTGGCTGGACGAGACCATTGAGCATACCGCTAAGGCGATGCTCGGCCTGACTTTCAATTGCGCGAAATGTCATGACCATAAGTACGACCCGTTTTCGCAAGCCGATTATTATCGATTCCGGGCGGTGTTCGAGCCGTACCAGATACGGCTCGACTCCATCGGTGGTCAGATTGACTTTGAAAAGGACGGAATCCCACGGCCGTTCGACTGTAATCTGGACGCTAAAACGTACATCCACATTCGTGGTGACGATCGGAACCCAGATACCAATCGGATCATGCAACCGGCGTTCCCGGCATTCCTTTCCCACGTTCCGATGACGATCGAGCCGGTATCCTTGCCACCAGTCGCAATTCATCCGGGGTTACGTCCTGAGGTGATCGATGCATATCTCCGACAAGCCGAACAAAAGATCGCAGAGAAGCGAGGGGAACTGGAAACTGCCAAAAAGCGGTTAGCTGAAGCCGAACGATTAGAGCTTCTGGCGGCTTCGATGTTGCCGGAGGATGCACAGCGAAATTCCGGTGAGACGCTGGTTAAAGATGAATTTACCGTTGCGAAACCAGATTTGTGGGAGATGCTCGACGGCGAATGGATTTATGCTGACGGCAAGTTGAGTCAGTCAAAAGATGGTTCCGTTCGAGGAGTTTTGAAGCTAAAACAGCTTCCTCCACCTGACTTTGAGGTAAAATTCAAATTCATCCCGACAGGTGGGCAGGTCTGGAAGTCGGTTGGAATCACTTTCGACGGGACGGATTCTAATGAATTACTGGCGTATCTCAGTGCTTATGCTCAAGGTTCGAAAGCTCAGTTTGCCTATAAAAAAGGTGACTATGTTTATCCTGGTGAAGCAACACAAGCACGTCCCATTCTTTTGGGGATGCCTTACGAATTAATGCTTCGGGTTCGGGGGACGTTGATAAACATTTTGGTCAATGGTGAGCATTCGATTGCCTATCGATTGCCACTGGCTCGACAACGCGGCCAACTGCAACTGATCACGTTCGATGCCAGGGCCGAATTTCATTCCTTTGAATTAAAGTCACTTCCTGCCACGACGATGCTGGTCGAGGCGACCACTGGGAATCGACCTGTTGATTCTTTACTGCCTGTTGCCCAGTCGAAGCTGGCAATTGTCATCGCTGAAAAGTCGCTGGAATGGGCGATGAAGCAGCCCGACGCGATACGGGCGCGGGCTGCGGCCGATCAGGCTCGATTTCAATTGCCACCCTCAGAACGGGCGATGGAACTTGCACGGGCTGCCGCTCGATCCGAGCGAATCTTGAGTGCGGCAAAGGCCGAAGAGGAAGTCGCTCGGGCAGAGCTGGATGTGGTTCGAGCGGCGATGGACAAGAAGGCTGAGCTGGAAGCGAAGCTGGCTACGGCTCGAACGGCTTTGGAAAACGCTCGTAAAGCGATTGATGAACCGAGTGAATCGTTTACCTCATTGCGTGGGGCATCAAAGGCATTGGAGTCGAACCTGGAAACGGAAGAATCGCGGCTGAAGCCGTTTCCAGCGACCAGCACTGGACGCAGGTCAGCTCTTGCGAAGTGGATTATTGATCCGCGAAATCCACTGACTGCCAGAGTCGCTGTGAATCATATCTGGTCGCGTCATTTTGGTCGGCCTCTTGTTCCGACCGTTTTTGATTTCGGTCGAAAGGGGACCCCACCAACGCACCCCGAGTTGCTTGATTGGCTGGCGATGGAATTGATCGAGGGTTGCAGAAGCAAGGTAATTTCCAAGGATTCCGAGACGGCGGCTGGAAGCCACCGCTACGTGGAGGCGGCTTCCAGCCGCCGCAACACCGGTTGGAGCATGAAGCATATTCACCGTTTGATCGTCACTTCCAACGCGTATCACATGACCTCATCAACGGTCGGAGCGGCGAGTGAAAACCTTGCTAAGGATCAGGACAACCGATTCTTATGGCGGATGAACCCCATTCGAATGGAATCGCAAATTGTACGAGACTCATTGTTGTCCCTGGCGGGCGAGTTGGATTCGACAATGGGAGGTCCATCGATTCCGATCAGCAACGAGACTTCACGTCGTCGCAGCATTTACTTTGTTCATTCGAACATCGAGCACCAGAAGTTCCTGTCGATGTTTGATGATGCCAGCGTGCTTGACTGTTATCGCCGTGCCGAAAGCATCGTTCCTCAACAGGCTCTTGCGCTTGAGAACAGTCCGTTGGCAATCGAACTGTCTCGCAAGATCACCGAGAAAATTCTGGTTGCAAATCGAGCCGCGAGTAACGCGGAATTTATACGCGATGCATTTCTGACAGTGCTTTGCATCGAGCCGACGGAATCGGAGGAACAGGTCGTCGCCGAGGCGATGTCGTCATTGATAGCGGCTTCGAAGCATGGAAACGATAACGAGCGAGTACTGCACGCAAGGATCAAAGTCGTTCAAGCATTAATCAACCACAACGATTTTGTGACGGTTCGTTAGCCTTTTCCCGTCAATCAATTTGGGAGAGAAGATTGAATAACAAATCCTCTGAATCTCATGAATCGCCATCAGTCGTTGGTGACTGCTGTCAGTCTCATGGCGTCCATCGGCGCGCCTTCCTGTCGGATATGGGGATGGGATTTACCGGATTAGCGCTGGGGGCGATGCTCAGCCGCGATGGGGTTGCTAGAGCTGAGTCTCCGGGTCTCTGGCAGCCGCCCACAGGCGACCCGCACTTTTCTCCGAAAGCGAAAAGTGTGATCTGGTTGTTCATGAACGGGGGCATGTCACAGGCCGAGAGTTTTGATCCCAAGCCAGAGTTAACCAAGTATGCGGGGATGTCGATCAATGAGACTCCTTACAAAGATGTGCAGAACCCCGAAAAACTGAAGCTGGCTCGGGTGACGGTCGTGAATGATGCCAATGGGCAGCAGCGGAATAAGCTTTATCCGTTACAAGTCGGCTTTCGAAAATATGGTCAGAGTGGCATCGAATTGAGTGACTGGGTGCCCGAGGTGGGTGCGTGCGTGGACGATCTCGCCGTCATCCGTTCGATGTACACGACCGACGATAATCACGGGGCGCAGACGCAGTTTCATTCCGGTCGGCACATGCTCGATGGTGAATATCCAACTCTGGGAGCTTGGGTCCACTATGGTCTGGGGTCGCTCAATGACAATCTGCCGCAGTTCATTTCAATGGGCAAACGCGAATACTGGAACGCGAAGGATGGCCACTATTTGGGGCCGGCTCATGATGCGATCCCCATTCGTGTCGATCCTGATAATCCGCTTGATTTTGGCAAACCTGCCAGCGGACAAAGTCTGGATGAACAAAAGATTGGATTTGATCTTGTTGGGAAGCTGAATCGACTGAAGGGGATTGAATACCCAGATGATCCCGCTTTAAACGCCCGGATTAAAGCTTATGAATTGGCCTTTCGGATGCAGACGTCTGTCCCCGAAATCATGAACCTGAATGCCGAGACGAAGGAAACTCAGAGCCTGTATGGTCTCGATGATCCTGCGACACGGAGTTTCGGAATGCAGATGCTGGCGACCCGTCGGTTTGTCGAACAGGGGGTTCGCTTCATTCAAGTTCAACATGGCGCGGGTGGTGCCGGAGCTTGGGATGCGCATTCGGCGTTAAAAGCGAATCATTCAGGGAATTTCAAAGCGGTTGATAAACCTGTTGCCGGTCTTCTCAAAGATTTGAAACAGCGTGGGCTGCTGGATTCAACGATTGTGGTGTTCGCCAGCGAATTCGGCAGAACGCCTGGCACTCAGGGGGCGGATGGTCGCGACCATCACATCTATGGATTTTCGGTCTGGATGGCGGGAGGCGGAATCAAGGGGGGACTGGTTCACGGCGCGACCGACGAGATTGGTTTTCACGCCGTTGAGCACCGTCATTACGTGACGGATATTCATGCGACGATCCTGCATCAACTGGGACTCGACTCAAGGCGGCTCGAAGTCCCAGGACGTAAGCGATTAGATGTCGATCACGGCAAACCAATACTGGAAATTCTGAGCTGAACCGACTTGAAACGCCCCAAGTTCGAGGTCAGGAGACCTGCGCACAACAGCATGTCACTGCTGCAACCGTTACGACCGTTACCGTCGCAGTTGATCGGAAAACTTTCGTCAACCAACAAAGTCTTCGCTGATTGCGCGGCTTCACTCTGGACGATCACGTCCCTTATGCCCAAAAAGACGTGGAGAATGGCGATGTTGTATGACCTGCTGGTCATTGGTGACGAACGTGAAGGTGTATCGCGAGCAATCGCTGCTGCCCAACTGGGGCGTCGCGTCGCTGTCATCAGTGACCCAGAGACTGCACCTTCGCTCAATCTGCTCATGCAGGCGGTGGAAAATCTGACCGGAAAAGAGTGCGTAACATCAAAGGGCCAAGATCCCTCACTTGCGCGTCGGGCTGACATGATGGCTGCCCGGACAACGAAGTCGCGGGCGTCGATAATGGTTGCTTGGCGAACGGAGGTTTCGCGGCTGAGTCGACGTCAGGTCTCTGCGGATCATTCGCTATTGGATTCTATGGCGATTGATCGAATTTCTGGCAAGGCCCGATTTCTCTCTGAGACGTCGGTCAGAATCATTAATGATTCTAACGAGGAAGATGTTTCTGGAACAGAAATTGTCATCGCCTGTGGGACGAAATCTCGTCAGCCTGCCTCGTTTCATTGTGATGGTCGAAGAGTGCTTGTTGTCGAATCGCTACTGGAATTGGCGTCTGTGCCGAGATCGACAATTGTTATTGGAGCGGGTGAAACTGGATTTGCTGCCGCGATCTTGCTGGCCAGGCTGGGTGCTGAAGTGACGGTCGTTGATGACCACGTCAGTCTGTTCGAGATCTGCCGGATGTTTGGCGATTCGTTCGACGTCATTCAAGAATTGCAAATCGCGTTCAGGCTCGGAGAAGAAGCCATCGGAGTCGAACAGCGATCTCGGAATCAGACAATCGTACGACTCGCCAGCGGGCGTGAGATGGCTGCTGATGTCGTCATCGCCTGCATGGGGCGCGAAGGGAAAACGGATGGACTGAATCTCGCTTCTGCGGGAGTCGGATTAGATGAGCGAAGCCGCATCTGGTGTGATGTGAACGGAAAAACGTGGTCGTCACGGATCATCGCGGTCGGCAGCGTCGTTGGTTTTTCCGGACACGCTGAGCAGTTGTCGGTCTGAGAGAATGGTGAGCCAAGACCCGTAACATGGGCTTCAGCCCGTGCGATACCACATTTACCATTGGGCACCGGCAACGCAGAAACAACGCAAACTCGCATCAAGACTGCGTTTGTATCGCTCAGGCTTTACGTGACCTTTTCAGCCCGTCGTCGACACCCGTTCGTAAGTACATTCGCCAATCTTTAGATTTTCTTTCAATAAATCGGCCAGATTTAACCGATATTCCGATTGCATAGATTGTATCGATTAAATTGGAAGGTCTGAAAATGGCGGGTTCCCGTAAGACTTGGTCGCTTCTTGTCGCTGATCCCTCATTGATATTTGGATTGATCAGTACCGGAATTTTTTATTCGATTATCCTGCAACCGGGGTTAAGCGAAACTCAGCTTGCTCGGTTTACTTCAGAACACGCTGTTGAATACGTCATCGTGACCCTGTTTTTCTGGGGCATGGCCGACATCATCATGAAGGTGTCGTCGCTTCCCTGGGCGTATATTGCCGCCTGTCACGAATGGCTTCCGGCTCGTACAGGCCGTGAACCAGCCTCGAAGGCTCGTGAACTGCTGGATCACATTCGCCAGAACCCCGCCTGGATGCTGGCATCCTGTACGGGGCGCAGGCTCATCCACGCCTTAAGTCTGGTCGCCGAAAAGGGGACTTCTGACGATTATCGCGAGCAATTACAGCACCTCGCCGACATGGACGATCAGGAACTGCATGCGAAATACACGGTACTTCGCTTCGTGATTTCGGTGACACCCATCCTGGGATTCCTTGGTACTGTCGTTCACTTCGGATCAGCTATCGGAAGTTTCTCGTTCGAGAACATGGACGAAAAGTTGCCCGAAATCGTGGCGGGGATGGGAACCGCATTCAACACCACTAGTGTTGCACTTGCGACAGCCATGACAATGATGTTTGCGATGTTCCTTTGCGAACGGCTCGATCAAAGTGTCGTGGCGACAACCGATCGATTGATCGACCGGGAACTGCTTCATCGATTTGAAACACAGGATGCGAATTTCGGCCCGTTCTTGTCTGTGATTCAAGACGCCAACCGAGAAACATTAGATCAGATCGCCCGGACGTTGCACGAACAGGTCCGAACGTGGGCACAAAGTCTTGATGTCCTGTTCGGGCATTTTCAGGAACGACACCTACAAGAATCTGCTCGCGATCAAGCAGCGCTTGAAGCATTACAACAACGGCATGAAGCCTATGAGGCCGCTCGAGTAGAACAGTTCCAACAACTGATCTCACTCGTCGACGCCCGACAAGAGCAAAGCTGGAAGCAACTTCAGACGACGCTCGAACGTGCGTCGCTGTTCCGAGAAGAGATTGGCGAGTTGACGAAGGCCCTTAATGCCATTGCTCACGGTGAAGGGCGGCTGATTGAACTGCAGGCAACTCTTTCCGATAACCTGCGAGTCCTGCACGAATCGAGTCAGATGGATTCTGCGATGCACGGTCTCACCGCCGCGATCCACCTGATGACCACTCGAAACCGGCAGATCAACTTGTCCGATGCAGCAGCTGCATAGGTAATCGATGAGCAGAATCCTGTGTCACTGCTTCGGAGAAGCAATGTCTTCTCCGTATAACAACTGAAGAGCACTGCTTGACCGAGGACGGTCAAGCAGTGGCACTTGAATGAAGAAGCCTGACGAATCTCTAGCCAAGAAACGATTCGATCGCGTCCAAGCCGGCTTTCAGCAGATCGAGACTCGTCGCGAACGAGAGTCGTACGTAGCCCGGTGCTCCGAATGCATCACCCGTGACTAAGGCGACGTGTCCCTTTTCAAGCAGAGCCGTGCAGAAGTCGGTCGCATTATCGACTTTGATTCCGCCGGGTAACTGCTTTCCGAAGCACGAACTGACGTTAAAAAACGCATAGAAGGCACCGCCAGGTTCGGCGAAGGTGATTCCATACCGGGCTCGCCAAGGTCGCATGCGTTCCATGACGTAATTACGTCGTTTTTCAAATTCGACTCGCATCGCTTCAACGCTTTCCTGTGGACCGTTTAGCGCTTCAACAGCGGCGTACTGGCTGATGCTGCAAGGATTCGATGTTTCCTGGCTTTGAAGATTGTCCATCGCCTTGATTACATCAACCGGCCCGATCGTCCAGCCGATTCGCCATCCGGTCATGGCGTAGGCTTTACTCACGCCACTCACAATGATTGTTCGCGCGGCGACTTCCGGGCCAAAGCTGGCAAAGCACCGGAATTCGGCTGGGGGATAGATTAGCTTTTCATAGATTTCATCTGAAAGAACCAGCAGATTCTTTTCGACAGCGACTCGTGCCAATGCGTCCAATTGAGCCACCGGATACGTGGAACCAGTCGGGTTCGAAGGATTGTTCAGCATCAGCAATCGTGTTTTTGGCGTGATTGCATTTGTAAACTGCTCGGCCGACATGCAGAAGCCACTGGCTTCTGTTGTATTCACCAGTACAGGAATTGCGCCTGCCAATTCGACCAGAGCGCTGTAGCTGACCCAATACGGTGCAGGGATGATGACCTCGTCACCAGGTCCACAGAGTGAAGCGATCACGTTGTGAATCGAGTGCTTTGCGCCGTTGGAGATCAGTACCTGATTCGGCTTGAACTGAAGGTCGTAGTCCCGCACGTAGGCGTTACAGACCGCTTGCTTCAATTCGGGGATTCCCCCTGAGGGTGTGTAATGAGTATGCCCGGCGTTCATAGCCGCGATCGCCGCTTCACGAACGTTGGCAGGAGTGATGAAGTCTGGTTCCCCCAAGGTGAAGTCGAGAACGTTAACCCCTTTGGACTTAAGCTCTTTCGCCTTGGCGGCTGCCGCGAGAGTGGCGGATGGCTTCAGTTTTTGCAGGGCAGGGGACAGGGCAATAGGACTCATGAATGACAATTTCCGGGAACAATTCTTGGCAATCAATCAACTCGAACCGGAATGATTGTTCTGGCAGTAAGCGCTTGCGTCAAGGCACCGTGCCTGAAACAAGGACTTTTCTCAAGTCAAAAAGGGATCCGTCATTTTGGCTCTCTTCGTCACCAGCTTGTGTTCCTTCACAACATGTTGAATGCCCCCGAAGTCAGAAGAGTTTTTAACCCCGGATAACGCGGATGAGCACTGATAAAGGCAAAAACCGCTTTCAAATCTCCTGTCATTTCTTACCCGTGGCCGTCAGTGTTATGCGTGTTTAAATACTTTTGAAAGACGTTGCGCAACGATGGCGGAATAGGGGACTTTTTCGATGCTTTCAAGGTCTGAATGTTTGCGCAACACTGTTTGCGCGACAATGGAGTCGTTTGCGCAACAATTGCCTTACAGCTCTGCCCTTCGCGTCGTTCTGTTTAAAAGTCTCCACTTCCGTTCCGCGACAATCCGGCCGCCTCGAGATTTGGTGTCAAAGTTCGATCGAGTTCGATCAATTATCGGTTTGCCGATGCAGGCCAGGCGGTGTAAACTCCCGGATTAATCTTGAATTGTCTCATTCCCGCTTGCTCAAAACTACTCTCTCTTCGCTTCGGTGCGTACCCACAAGGCGAGCAACGAACCGACACGGATCATCCCGCACCTGTCGAAGGCCACGGGGGGCGATCCGAATTTAATTAAATTCCAAGATGTCAAAGATCAATCGTCGTCGTCAGGTTTTGGTTTGGGAAATCCAGGCCAGGCGAGGATGTGAATCCTCGGATTCTGCGTTCTTCTCCCTTTCGCACAACGTAATGCGACATAAAAACAAAAATGACATTGTCGTTCGTCAATAGAAAAATGGAGATACTTTCTTAACGTTTGGAAGGTGCTCATGAGACGCCTTTTTTCGCGAAGTGATCTCATCGTGGCAGATATGATTCCACCACGATGAGTTTGTTAATCAGAAGCTCGTATCAATGGAATTCAAGACAAGGTTACCGACGCGCAAAGACGCAAGGTGGTCAGTCACAGATATAAGGACGTCCTTGCATTCCGTCAGTTCAATTGTTGAATTTGGAAGAAGGCGATTGATACCTTGATGATAGCCGCAAACGCACTGCGCAAAGTGTGCGACAAAAGGCGATATATGGTTGTGATTATTGTTAGTCTTCCCTTGGGGACCAGTGTATTTGACATTCAGGTCTCGCTTTCCGAAATGCCTCGACCGCCGGTTGTGTCATGTGGCTTCTAAGGACTTCCAAATTCCTCAGATGTGGAAGCTCTTGCAATATTTTCAAGCAGTCATCATTAGCACTGGTGTCATTGAACCAGATATGCGTGACACTTGTCTGTTTCAATAGATTTGCAAGCCTGACGAAAGACGCTTCAGAAGCAGGGATCTCACCTGCGGCAAATTCCATGAGCGACGGCCCCAACGGTAAATGACTCAGGCAATTCTCTGTCAAACGGAGATCATTGCCATTAATCCCAAGGGTCTTGAGTTTATTCGGCAGTTGCCAACGAGCCAAATCGCCGTCAGTGAGACCAAGCCTCGAAAGCTCCAGCGTCACAAGATTCGGCACTCGATTCAGATGATCAATGATCCCCACATACGCACGCGAGCCCTCAGGCTCTTTCGCGCTGATCGCGAGACGCTTAAGATTGGGTAGTTCCGCCAGATATTTCAGCCCCCGTCCGAAGACAGATGTGCCGTGGAGACTGAGGTCTTCCAGATTCTTCAACCCGGCCAGAGGCTCCAATACTTCATCCGTTAATTTCTCGCCACGGAGAGTCAGCCGTTTCAAGCCTTTTAATTCCGCGACGAGTGGAATCATCCGGTCTGAGAATTCCCCCTCAAACCTGATAAGTTCGAAATCGCCGTTGTTAGGCCAAAGATCTGGACGTTCACTGAAGGTAAGCCATTGTTCGCGGTTACCCATGCGAACAGAGATTCCTCCTCCTTCATCGAGCAACTGCGTAATGACGTCTCGTTCCACAGACGTGAGCGGTTCGAGGTCCTTGGGACGTTTCACGCCGGACTCACGCGGGGTCAGCGTCCATGATTCGATCAACCAATTTCCAGGGTTGAACCGGACGGTGGGGATTGGCTGACCTTGCACTGTCCGACGTTCAATCGACAATCGTTTCGGATCACCCTTCCATTCCAGTGCTTGTTCCCCGTTAACAGTGATAATCACGCTCGAATTGCGAACTTGGCAGAGCAATTCATTTTTTTTGCCGGGCAGAATCGCGCGCCCACCGACTAACGTTTCGTTTTCCCAGGCAGTCTTCCCATCAACCAGCGTCAAACCCACGGCATTCTGGCCTAAAATCAATTCGAAAGGATGACCGCTTTGCACTAATCCGACCGCCAGAAATTCTGGATTCTCTGGAGCCGTTACCGAGAGAGCGATGTCATACTCTCCATCAATAAATCGCGGAATGGCAACCATTGTCGGGTCAGGTTCGGCCGGTTTGGTCAACGCCAGCAAATCGATCGGGTCGTTGACTGGGTAAGAAGCGGACACGGGTGGGGCGCGTCTGGCTGCGGTCTCAACCCTGCTTTTAAATTCCGACGGCCTGACAATCTCGATTTTTCCAGCAGTTTCTTCCACGAGATAGGCTAGTTGTTCATCAAGGGACTCATAGTTCGGCGGTTCGTTCGCGGAGAATTTGTGTACTGTCTCGCCCAACGGGACAGCAGGCGAAAGGTGAAGTAACTCGCCAGACTCACTGAAGACGACGGTCCCTCCA
>CAIVEI010000048.1 GCA_903904835.1 uncultured Schlesneria sp.
CGTTTTGTACGCTTTTTTCCGATTTCAACTTTTGTAGTCATCTTCTCTGCCTTTCTAAAGAGAAACGTTGTTCAAACATTTCCCACAAAAGCAGAGGAAGCAAATTTTTTAGATTTATGGTTTCAAGAACCACTTACCAGGTGTCAGGAACCTTTGTTATGGTTTTTGGGTCGACCGCGGGGTCGAGTCGTGATTTCCAGGCCGAGAGCCTTTGCCGTTTCGGCGAACTAGGAATTGTCTCCGAACGGGCAACCGCGATCAATGCTACGTTGGATGGCGGAAAGCTCCTCGTCAGTTTGGGGTGAATTCACATGTTCCACCCAGCCTGCGGACCGACGAACCGGCCAGCTCGCGAGCAGGGATTTTTGTTCGGGTGTTCCGCAGTACCAGCGGTAAAGACTGCTCCACCGGCATTCTTCGGCACGCACGACGAGATTCGCCCGCAATGGGTTGCGTTCAACGTACCGGCAGACCGTGAGAAAATGCTCGTCGTCTTGGATTGGAAAGGATTTGAAACGTCCGTGATATAAGTGCCCTAGTCCGGCAGACTGGCGATGAGCATGCCAGCGCTGAGTATGAGTTAAGGTCAGCCAGCCGACGAATTTCGAAAGCTGTCCATCTTCTTCGGGCCAGACGACGAGGTGCCAGTGGTTCCCCATCACACAATAGGAGAGCAGCCGAATTCCTGTTCGAGCAACCGCTTCCTCAAGAACTCGCTCAAATGCCTCAAAATCATCGGGGGAAGAAAAGATCGGCGTCCGCGCGTTAGCACGGTTCAGAACGTGGTAAATCCAACCACCCGCTGCGGCTCGTTTTGGTCGTCCCATGCCATGAGTTTACCGATTTTCTGGCCCGCCGTCAGCAATAATGGTTCCTGACACCTTTTCTTATCAGAAGAAAAGTGGAAATTCTACTTTTTTAAGACTCGCGCATTCGGCACGCTGTCAATCGAGATCCACTATAGCGCCGGCTGGCGGTGATTTCAGCCGTTGCAGCAATTCGACATCACTGAGAATTGCGATGCCGTTCTGCTGACAATGACTGACGACCGCGGGAATGCGAAGGTGGCGATCCAGCGTACAAAGGACGTCCGCAGACGCCGCAATCGCTGTAGCTACGATTTGATCATCGTCCGGATCAGCGACAACGACAGCCACAGACTTGTCGGGATCAGGCTCGACCATCAGGCTGGCTGTTTGCAGGTCCTGCAGGAATTGATCGATAACTTGATCCGACATTCCATGAATTCGCCGCACCCGTTCATAACGTAATACACGGCTGAGTTCAGAGATCAAGAACGGTGAGACGCAGAGGATATGCGGTGGTGCGAGTGACAGTTGCAAAACTTCGGCGGCGGGACTGGGAGGTCCGCTGGCAGCGCGGGCCAGAATGTTTGTATCGAGGACGATTCGCATCAGCGACAATGCCGAATGATGGAAAGGGCTTCTTCGATTGCCGTATCAGCTTCCGCCGCACAAATCCCGTCGACATTGGCGAATTTTTGATTGACCGCAAGCGTCTCGGCAATGCGGGCGCGAGCGGCCTGACGAGTTTCATCGCTGCTCAGTTGGCTTGGCGTGTAGGTTAAAATCAGAACGTGCTGCTCTGGCTCCAGGGCCGAACCCAAGAGTGTTTCTAGCGTCCGCTTTTCTTCGGCCGGTATCTGATTCACGTTACGGATGGCAATTGTGTCCATGGGAATAGAATACCGCATAACGACTGTGACGGGCAAGAACCTGTTTTGGCGAATTCAACCAAATTCATACTTCCTAGTTTTCCAAATTATTGATCAGGCCGCTGAGCATTCGAGAGATCTCTTCCAGCATCGACTTCAGATTTTCGTGGTCCTGAGATGTCAGCAGCTTTCGGCGGAATGCCAGTTCCATGAGCGGGACACATTCTTGAATTGACCCGCGCGATATGATGAAGAAATTGCGACGGTCGGGTTTGGTGAAACGACCGTTGCCTTCTGCGATGTTGGCGGCGATAGAGAGTGATGCTCGGTTGAGTTGATCGGAGAGGAAGCCGTAGCCGCGTGGGAAGTTTTCGGTCAAAACACAGATCTGGTCCGCGAAATCCACCGCCTTCTGGTAGACGAGCAATTTTTCGAAGGCGAATGCCATGGGGGTGGTCCGCTGAAGAGGAGAAAAGCGAAGACGAGAGAGTAGTGAGTAGATCGCGGCGGACGGTTTTGACAGTGATGTCAAACTGTTTTCTCCGTCTACTCTCTACTTACTACCTTCTACTCTCTCGCCGCTTCATTTTTTGGCCGTTCAGGCAAAAAAATGGAGGCGGGGGGAATTGAACCCCCGTCCTGAGATCCCTTAGAATGGATATCTACGTGTGTATTCCGCTGATTAATGTCATCGCTGAAGGCACAACGAACGAAGCCTTCTGGCGACCAGTGTCCCACGAGTCTCGCCCCGGGCGTAGGTCACATTGACCAAGGGCCAGCCGGTTTTTGCATTTGACTTTTGGACTCCACAGGCGGGGATTCCTCAGTCAAGGCCACACTAGGCAGCCAAGGTCAACGGCTTGTTAGCAGTTGTTTTTTGATCAGCTTTTTACGTGGCCAACTGATCAACCACGACACGCAACCCAGACCTCGCATGATCCAGTCGAATCCGGTCGCCCCCGAGGTCCTGGCAGATTGAAAAAAGCCAGTTCGGCAAACGCGGATTTGCACCTTGGACTATAATCCTCGTGCATTCCTTTGTTGCTTCACTAGATCTTCACAATCTGAGTTCGGACTGACCAAATCCTAACCGGCTGGGAAATCGAGTCAAGGAGCATGGGTGAATCATCGGCTGATTTCGAAAAATAGGGGTCCTGAAACTGGTTGAAGGGGTTTAGAAGAGGGGGTCGGGCGTTCAAATTTCAAAATTGGCCATCTCAGCGATTTACGATTGAATGCGGGTTTGCACGGCCAATTTTGAAATTTGAACGCCCGACCCCAGAGCATGACCTGACGTTCCCCGGTTACCCATCTGTCAGCTCATGTGCTAACCTAGGGCAAAGGCCCGTTGACCATCTCCGCAGGGGAGGTGGGGATTCGTGGAAATTAGAAATTCTCGAAAAGTGTACGACTGCGAGAGGAACGAGGGAGCGAACAATTGATGAAGGATGGATTTCTGGGGTATCAGGCCTCGTTTATGCTCGACGCAGTCGTCGTGGCTCTGGTGCTCGTCGTTCCCGTACTGCTCTTCAGCTTGTTTTCCGTCAAATTTCGTCGACAGTACTCCGTGCATCGTAACGTTCAAATGGTGCTGGCTGTGACGCTGCTGGCGGCCGTGTGCGCCTTTGAAATCGATCTGCACTGGGTACAAGGCGGTTGGGAGAACGTGGTGAAAAAGGGGCCGACGGTGACGCCGGACCAAATGTCGTTCATTCACAACGTTTTAAGATTTCACCTGATTTTCGCGGCCAGCACGCCGTTTCTGTGGGCCGTGACGATTGCTTTTGCTTTGCGACAATTCCCAAATCCCCCTCATCCAGGATCACATAGTCGGCTGCATTCACTGCTCGGCTGGGCTTCGACTCTGGATTTGGTGATGACATCCGTTACGGGGCTTGTATTCTATTATGTGGCGTTCGTGAACCGAGGTTGAACGAGTTCCTGCATTTCATCGCCGCAAGGCAAGAGCACTGGCGAGCGAAGACGCACGCCAGTGGCACCCGAGGCAAGATCATGATCAGGTCCATTTCAGGCCGCGCTGGTCTTCTGACAATCGCCATTGGAATGTTCGTTGTTTCGCCCCTTATCGCTCAGCCGAAACCTGCTGGGGTCGGGCATCCCGCTGTTGACGTCGTCACGTTAAAGTCAGGACGCAGCCTGCGCGGTGTGGTCGCGTCTCAAGAGCCGAATGGTTCCGTGACGATGGTTGTGTCTCGCGAATGGCTTGGTTCGGCAAATCCCACCCTACTGGAAACGGCTTTAAAAGAGAATCAGGACGGACAAAGGTCAAGTTGGACTCAGGCTCGTGATCGAATTGTCGAGCGACAGAAGACGCCGATTGATTCTCCGAATCTTGTTTTTTTCCTGAAACAGGAAAAGGAACGTGTTGACCAAAAGCTGGCTGATCGGAATCTGCCAGAGATCGACTTTTTGTGGTTGGATGTTCGGCACGAAACGATCGCCAAGATTGCACGAGCGACTCCTGATCGTCAGAAAATTGCGTTACTTGGATGGAATGAGCATTTACCTCATGTCGAAACACGCGATGCAAGCTCGCTGGAAAAGGAACTGACAAATCGGGGTGTGAAGCTGGAGGTTGCTCCCGTTGATCTGTCAGACCGCATTCCGCCTCGACCACAGTCCGATGAGGAATGGGCCGCTCGCATGGCCATCGTAGAATATTCACTCGCCGAACCACTTGATTTCCAGGGGATGGGTGATGTTCTAGCCCGGACTCGTGAAGGAGAACCGGCCAACCTGGGGGACGTATTACCGAAAATCCTTCAGCAGCAGCTTGGATCTGTTTTTAAGGACCTGATTAACGACGGACGACCTCAACAGAAACTGAAGGGGGACTCGGAATGGCTGGCCGGGGCGATTCGGCAGGCGGAACGCGAGAAGTTGCATGGCTTTCGAGTGACTCGTTTGGACATTGATCCAAACGCAATGCGAGTGACGGTCGAAACGCGGTTTGTCGCCAAGCTGGCCGAGAGCCGATGGCGCACGGTCTGGCAAGCGACCGAGACCGGCGATGGAACTAAACCGCGTCCTCAGGCAGAAGCTCGCATTGAACAGGACCCTCAGTTGAAGACGGCTGTCGACACGCTCAAGTCACTTGGACTGGCCGAGGGAGACATGCTGAAACAGGCGATTCGAATTGGTGCGGCAACGATGGCGACTCAACAGGCTGCTGATGCGAAGTTTGCTTTGTTCCGAGATGCGTATGTCCGGCATCTTGATGGGCCACCGCTGTTGATCACGGGCAAGCCAGAATGATTGTGGTCAAGTCACCGTGGGCGACGCTGCCAGCGTCGGAATCAATTAACATAAGCTCCAATCAGCGCTCGTGCCGCCACACGAAATTTTCTCTGACCCGGTCGAGCGATGTTAGAGAGTAGGAGTCGCCAGAGGGAGCAGTCTTCGCGCGTTGTTGCGTCCTGAATTTACCGGCTTATCACACGCAAAATCATTTTGCAGATTCAGGCGTGGGACGTGCGAGTTTGCTCGGGGAGCGACTTTCATCCACACATTCCAATCGTTAAGAAGCCAAGTCTCATTTTCTATTGACAAGCGTGAAATACTCTTGTAGTTTGCTTGTCGTAATATGTTGTTGTCTGTAAATGTGGTCTGTCGTTTAACCCGAAGCCAGCGGCGCCGGCGAATCGGCGTCCAGCCGATTTCTTCCGAACGTTGCTGGGTTAAAGCTTGAACTTAGCTTTGTGCGAATGCTGGCGGTAATCGGGAGGCGTCCGGGGATTAACATTCCCGGCTTGCCTGGGATTTCCAGACATCAATGTCTGACGACGACAACATTCGATCTTTGACATATCGGAAAGAAATTAAGACCGCTCGGGGCGCCGAAGCGGCGAAAGAGTCGTTTTGAGAAAGAAGACAAATTAAAAAGCGTTCGGGGAATTAGACAACTTGCCTTGCCTCGGAGGAGAGTAACCTGGACCGAACTCTAGTGAACTCGGGTGAACTCGGGTGAACTTTTTCTCGACGAAAAAATGGAAAACGGCTTCGAAAACTCAATGAAATAAGGGGAATGGTCGAAGTCGCGCGAACTCGCTCGAACTTTTTGGTTGAGTTTGGCGAATGCTTGATTTCCGGAGCGGGGAGGAAAAGATATTTGAACTGGCCGGGCCGAACTTTGCCAAGTTGGCCAAGTTCAAAACTGCGAAAAAGCCTATGAAATACGGAAGTCGGCCAACTTTGCCAACTTTGTCGCACTTGATCGATCAGATTTCGTGGGGTACTCGATTTCCGGAGCATGGAAGAAGAGATATTTGAACTAGCCAGGTCGAACTTTGCCAAGTTGGCCAAGTTCAAAATCTGTGAAAAAGCCTACGAAATACGGAAGTCGACCAACTTTGCCAACTTTGTCGCACTCGATCGATCAGATTTCGTGGGGGACTCGATTTCCGGAGCATGGAAGAAAAGATATTTGAACTGGCCAGGTCGAACTTGGCCAACTTGGCCAAGTTCAAATGCCGCGAAAAAGTCTACGAAACAGGGAAGTTGGCCAAGTTGGCCAACTTGTTTTCGATGGTTTGGTTGGCCTCGAAGACTCGACCGCACGCTTCGACACGAAGTACGGAGCGAACGGTTAAGACGGCTCGGGGTGCCACGGTTTTGGAGTCTTCGACAAGGCCGTGTCTTCGTGGTTTGATAACGCGTCCGAAGAGCACGGCCTTACCGAAGACGGTAAAACCGTGGCACCCACTTTCTGTCCCAAATGCAGATTGTCCCCAACGTCGTAAACATCCCATCTTCAAGTCGTTTCATCAGGCTGCCCTCGCCTTCGCTCCTGATGTTTAACTAGTTTGAAACTTTAAGAGCACTGCTTGACCGAAGACGGTCAAGCAGTGGCACATCCGACCGTAAACGGCTTTCAGGCTCTTAAGGCAATGTGTTTGAAGGCTGGAAGCCTCCACTACGAAGACAGGCAGCCGTATCTTACCACAATCGGCTTAAACGCTGGCTGAATCGACGAAGCGATTGGCCGACGCTGTCGATGATCGCGTACGTGACGGGGGTGACCAGCAGTGCCAATAATAAACTCAGCGATTGCCCGCCGATGATGACTTTGGCCATGCTGGCTCGGGCGCCGGCTCCGGGGCCTCGTCCGAGTGCGATCGGGACCATTGCTGCGATCAGCATGACCGTTGTCATTAAGATCGGGCGAAGACGCGTGTGATTGGCTTCCAGGATTGCAGCGGTCCGCTCCATCCCTGAAGCCCGCAGTTCGTTGGTTTTATCAACCTGAAGGATGCCGTTCTTCTTGACAATTCCGATCAACATGAACAGGCCGAACATGGCGTACAAATCCATCGGCGTTCGGAACATCAGCAGCGACAGCAGGCCGAACGGTATGGTCACGGGTAACGCGGCAAGGATGCTGACCGGGTTTAACCAGCTTTCGAATTGAGCAGCCAGGATCAGGTACATGAACAGGACACTCAGTCCAAGTGCGACCATGAAGTAATAGCCGGTTTCACCCAGCATCTTGGCCTGGCCTCCGAAGGTGACCTCGTATTCCGGCGGCATGTTTAATTCTTTCGCGATGACACGCGCCTGTTGAATCGCTTCATTCAGTGAGACCTTGTCGGGATGAGCCAGCAGTGTCACCGTTCGCTGACGGTTAAACCGGTCAATTTGACTTGGTCCGCGTGCTTCAGTCACCGTTGCCAGACTGGAAAGCCTCACTTGCCCTGCGGTGGGGGACGGGACCGTTAAACTCTCTAGACTTTGTGGTGTGGCGCGAAAGGGTTGGTCGGCTCGCAGCCAGACATCGTATTGTTCGGTCCCTTCCTTATAGCGAGAAACGATCTGGCCACCGACCAGGACGTTCAGGCTGTTGGCAATTGTTTGTACGGGGATTCCGAGGTCACTGGCTCGATCGCGGTCGATAGCGACCTGAACCTCAGGCTTGCGAAGCGATAAGGTGGAATCGACGTCGACAAGTCCTGGAATCGCGCGAAGTCGTTCGATGAACTCGGACGAATACTTACCCAGTTTGTCGATGTCCGGGCCTTGGATACTGACTTGAAACGTGCGGCTGTCCTGTCCGTTCCCGCCGATGGCCGAAACGTCCGAGACAGCCGTTCGAAGGTCGGGGTATTCCTTCAGAATGGTACGGGCTCGTTCCTGGACTTCGAACTGAGTGTATTCTCGTTCTTCCAGTTCTTTGATGCGGAAGTAGATGGATCCTCGCGTGACGTCCCCCTGTCCTTTCCCCGATCCGCCAGTGTTCTGGCCGATAATCGTGAAACGGTGTCGGACACCAGGCAGGCTGCTCAGTCGCTGTTCAATCTCGGACAGTACCTGATTGGTTCGGTCTAAGGTGTAACCTTCCGGCGTAATGTAGGTCACCTGAAATTCGCTTTGATCATCTCGCGGCACCAGGTTGATCCCCAGATTCGCAACGATCGGGATCGTGGAAAGAAAGGCGAGAACGCTGATGAACATCGTGATGAAGCGGTGCTTCAATGACCAGGCGAGCGTCCGACCATAAAGTACGTCGATGGTTCGATAGACGAAGCCCCCTTTCGATTGTGCATGCCCCGCTTCACTCGGCTCAAGTTTTAGAAAGTGAGCACACAACATGGGTGTCAGCGTGAACGACACAAACAGGCTCATCACGACGGCGAACGCCACAGTTAAGCCAAAACTGCTGAAAAAGCGTCCGACGATTCCACCCATGAACGCGACCGGGACGAAGATCACAACCAGAGACAAGCTGGTGGCGAGAACTGCCAGAGCGATTTCACGTGTTCCATCGCGTGAAGCAGTAAAAGCGTCCTTGCCGAATTCTTCCATGTGACGAAAGATATTTTCATGCACGACGACGGCATCGTCGATCACGATGCCGATGGCAAGGATCAAGGCCAGCATCGTGATATTGTTCAGGGTAAAGCCCATGTAGTGCATAAACAGAAACGTAGGGATGATCGACGTGGGGATGGCCAGTGTGGCGATGACGGTCGTGCGCCAGTCGCGAATGAACAACAAGATGGTTGCGGAGACCAGAACGGCGGCGAGCAACAGGTGGAAGTTCACTTCCGCCATCGATTCGCGAATGAAGCGTGCCTGATCCTGAATGAGTTCGACCTTGATATCGGCGGGCAGGGCCTGTTTGATTCTCGCAAGCCGAGCCTGAACGGCGTCCGAGATGGCGACCGTGTTCGTGCCCGACTGACGCTGGACGAACAGGCTGACCGCGTTGAGACCATCCAGTCGGCTAAGCCCGCGCGGTTCTTCGATAGAATCCTCGGCCCGACCGACATCGCGAATACGGATCGCGTGTCCCTCGCGATTGGTGACAATCAGTTCGTTAAACTGGTCGGAGGTCTGCATCCGACCAAGCGTTCGCAGAACGAGTTCTCGTGAACCTTGATTAACGATCCCACCGGGGACTTCAATGTTCTGAGTCTGCAGAGCGACTCGGACGTCTTCGACGGAGAGTTCGTAAGAGGCTAGTTTTTCCGTGTTAACGATGACGTTGATGGCTCGGGTGCGTGCACCTGAGAGAAAGACGGCGCCAACGCCTGAGACGGTTTGCAGTTGTTCCTGAATCTGGCGCTTGGCGATTTCGGTGACTTCCCGCACGTCGCGGCGACCCGAGACACCGATCGTCATGATGGGTGCGGCATCCAGATCGAACCGGTTGATGACAGGTGGTTCCATTCCCTGGGGCAACTGGTTCAGGATGGACGAGATTTTGTCTCGAACCTCTTGAGCCGCGACATCTCCGTTTTTGCTCAATTGAAACTGGATCGCGATCGTCGCCATCCCTTCACGGGTTGTCGAACGCAAGTCCTCAATTCCCGAGACCTGATTAACCGCTTCTTCAATCAGCTTGGTGACGGTGGTTTCGATTTCCTCGGCACTGGCACCGGCAAGTCTTGCCGAGATCGTGACTGCGCTCAAGTCGACCTTAGGAAAGAGGTCAACTCCCAGGCTGTAATACGAGACCATGCCAAGCACGACGGGGATGCCGACAAGTACCCAGGTAAAGACTGGCCGACGAATGCAAATCTCAGAGAGATTCATTGGAAAACGACTTCTGTTGGGGTTCTTATGGTGTCGGGGTCAGATCACGAACATTGACGTCTGTGCCGTCCGCGATCACTGACTGACCACTCGTAATGACCTGGGCACCACGCGGCAATTGTGGTTTGGTGATTTCGACCCAGTCCGTCGTCTGCGTTCCGAGGGTGACGGGGACCTCTTTGGCTCGCCCGTTTTCGTCCAGAAAAATTTTCGTGATTCCTGCAAACTGAATAACGGCTGAAAGAGGGACGGTGGTCGCTTCGGGATCGACGCGAGTCAGGATGGCAGCCTTGGCAAAACTACCGGGCTTCAATTCG
The DNA here is from genome assembly GCA_903904835.1 of uncultured Schlesneria sp. Taxonomy (GTDB): domain Bacteria; phylum Planctomycetota; class Planctomycetia; order Planctomycetales; family Planctomycetaceae; genus Schlesneria. The sequence continues at coordinate 10,045 of CAIVEI010000048.1, forward strand.
CCGTTGGGATTCGGGACTTGAATTTCAACCTGAAAAGTACGCGTTGCCGGTTCGACGGTCGGATAGATTCGGGTCACCGTTCCGACGAAAGGAGTAGCCGATGTTGCGGCGAAGACATTCACCTGCTGCTGAAGTTTAACCTCGGAACTGAATCGTTCAGGGACGGGGACACGCAGTTTCAGGATCTGGTTGATCACCACGCGAAAGATCTCGGTCCCGGGTCGAACGAGTGTTCCTTCCGAAACTGATCGTTGAGAAACGACGTATTTCACTTGATCGATTCCCGGCACCGAAACCGATGGGATCGGGGCCGAGACTTTGGTGTTCGCCAGTTGTTCACGGGCGACTTCCAGTCCCACCTGCTGCATCTGAATTGTTGCGAGGTCCGTTTCGGCGGTCAGGAGTTGGTTTTCATATTCTGCCTTACTCGTCCGGTAGTCGCTTGCCGCGCTTTCCGCTTCTTCGGCAGAGACGGTTTTCGAGGCAGCAAGACGACTGATTCGATCATTGCGAGATTTGGCGTAATCCATTTGCGACTTCGCTTTCGCCACGAACGGTACGCGTTCTAAGTCCAATCGGGAATCGGGAAGAGACTGAAGTCCCAGCTTTGACAATTCGACCTGCAGTGTGCGATCAGCCTTTTGAACAGACAATTCGTAATCGGTGGGGTCGATTTCGAGCAGTTGTTCGGTTGGGGCGACGATGTCAGAAACATCGTGCAGAATTTTGCGGACGCGTCCTTCGACTCGGGCAGAAATCGAGACTTCTTCGAAACCGTGAAGTGATCCAAATGCCTCGACGGAACGTTGTACTGAACGAACAGAAACGGGCTCGGTTGTGACGATGACGGCTGCGGCATCGCGTCCTTCAGGCTTTACGACGGGTTCGATCTTTTCTTTATCGTGTTTTCCGACCTGTGCCAGCGCGGCCATCCAACCCAAACCAAAAGCGGTGATCAAAAGAACGAAACCAACCAAACGTCGAATCCAGCGACGGCCTGATGTTTGTAAATCCTGTTGACCTACAGTGGATGGCCTCTCGGACTCGACGGTCGCATGTTGAACCGTGTCTTTCGGTGTGGGATGAATTACGGCCTGACCCATGAAACTTTCCTAATCTATTCTCAAAGGCGAATTCGGTCGTTGGACCAATCCTGCTGGATTTGTAACTGACCTGCGCGAGCAATCTTACGTCACGATGGATTGTTCGTTGGGTTCGAAGTCATCAATATGGTAGTCTTATAGCATCGAAACAAACCTTTCGCCTCCATTGATTGAGAACGCAACATGTCCGCCGCCGGATATTCACCTGAAGAGCAACGCAAGCGGAAGCTGGCTTCCGATTGCTTGAAGCGAGCCACCGAAGCAATGGCCAAGCAGAACTGGGACTATGCCGTCGAGATGTTCATGACGGCGGTTAAGATGGTCCCGGACAATTTGATGTACCGACAGTCGCTGCGAGGAAGCGAAAGGAAGAAGTACAAAGACAACAAGACCGGCGCCAGCATGGCGTTCCTGAAGTTGTCGAGTCTCAGATCGCGCATCAAAAAAGCCCGCGGCGCAAAAAACTGGGTCGACATGGATCTGGCCGCAGAAGAAGCGCTGGCAATCAATCCGTGGGATGGACAGTTTAATGCCGACCTGGGTGAAGCGACCCGTGAACGGGGGTTCCTCGAAATCGCATCATTTGCTTACGAGCAGGCAACAGCTCCTGATGGTGCTCCGACCAACAAAGACTTTTTGATCTCGTTGGCCGAGGTCTATGAGATGCGGAAGAATTTCAATGCTGCGATAGCTGTTCTCGATAAGGTGATGGCGCTCGACCCGTTGAATGGTGCTGTTCGGTCGAAAATCCAGGCGCTGGGCGCGGACGCGACGATCTATAAGGGCTATGACGACGCCAAATCGACGCATGAAGTTCGTGAAGACAAGCAACAAGCTGTTAAGCAAGGTTACGAAGAATCGGTTAAAGGGGATGTCAAAACCAATAAGGAAGTGCTTGGCCCGGGTGAATCGGTTGAAGCCGATTTGCAGCGAATGGTACGCAAAGAGCCTGCGAACGTCGCTCATTATCAGAAGCTGGCCGATTACTATCGACGTGAAGGGAAGCTGGAAGAATCGGCGAAGACTTACAAGCTGGCGCTGGACGTCAGTGGCGACGCCAACATTCGGGAACAGATGGAAGACGTTGAACTCGATATGGTTCGGCGAAATGTGAACTTTGCGAAGGAGGCGGCAGCACGCGATCCAAACGATGAGCAATCACGAGCGATCGTCGTCGAGCTCGCGAACGAGTTGCTGTCACAAGAAATCGAAGTCTTCAGTCGCCGCGTCGATCGTTATCCGAACGACCTGAAGCTGAAGCACGAGCTCGCGAAACGCTTCATGCGGTGCAAAAAACATGACAAGGCGATCCCGCTGCTGCAGGCCGCCTCCAAGGATGTCCGGTTGGAAGCTCAGGTCCTGGCCAGTCTTGGAACTTGTTTTCTGGCGAAGAAGCAGAACAATCTGGCTAAACGTCAGTTTGAAAAAGCGTTGGAAAAGTTGAATTCAACGGAAAGCCCAATCCCTTACAAAGAGTGCTGCTATTATCTGGGACGGTTGGCTGAAGAAGGTAACGACAAGAAATCAGCCGAACAGTATTACTCGGACATTCTCGCCATCGACTATGACTACAAGGATGTCGCCAAGCGACTGGAAGAGATCCAGGGAGGTGATGACGAGTCCAATCAGATCGATATGGATCACGGCGAAGACGCCTAGACAGAAACGCGAAGATGCTCGCCAAACTGACGACTTATTCGCTGTTGGGAATTGACGCTCTGCCTGTTGAGGTCGAGGTCGATATCTCACCCGGCGCCATCCCCAAAACGATCCTGGTCGGTTTGGCTGAAGCGGCCGTTCGCGAGAGTTCCCATCGGATCGAGCGGGCATTAGTGAACTGCGGCTACGTCAAGCCGGTTGATCGGATCGTCATTAACCTTTCGCCAGCCGATCTTCCGAAGGAAGCCGCGTCGTTCGACCTTCCGATTGCCTTGGGGTTGCTTGTTGCCAGCGGGCAGTTGGCTTCGGATGTATTGGGCCACTATGCCGCGATCGGGGAACTAGCCCTAGACGGGACAATCCGTCCCGCGAAGGGAGCGCTGTCTATGGCGCTCTCGGCGAAAGAACAAGGATTAAAAGGTTTCGTTGTTCCTGCAGCCAATGCTCAGGAAGCGGCGGTCGTGGAAGGGATCGAGATTATTCCTGTCACTTCGCTGACCGAAGCCGTTGGCTATTACAGCGGACAGTTAGACATCCCGCCGCAGCCGTTCAGTTGGTCTGATGCTGTGGCGAGTTTCGGCAAATACGGAGTCGACTATTCCGACGTTCGAGGTCAGGAATCTGCCAAACGAGCGGTCACCGTCGCAGCGGCAGGAGCACATCACTTGCTGATGCTGGGAAGTCCCGGAACCGGCAAGACCCTGCTGGCGTCGCGACTGGGAACAATCCTGCCGGAATTGGCTCCTGAAGAAAGCCTGCAAACGACTCGGATCTACAGTGCTGTTGGGCGATTGCAGCCGGGTCAGGCGTTGATGTTGCAGCGCCCATTTCGGTCGCCCCATCACACGATCAGTGAGGCGGGCCTGGTCGGCGGAGGAAGTATTCCCACACCAGGCGAGATATCTCTCGCCCACAACGGAGTTTTGTTTTTAGATGAGTTGCCCGAGTTCAACCGGCGCACCTTGGAAGTTCTTCGTCAGCCGCTGGAAGACGGATGTGTGACGATCAGCCGTGCCATGGGGAGCCTGACATTCCCTGCCAATCTGATGCTTGTCGCCGCAATGAACCCTTGCCCCTGCGGCTATTTCGGTGATCCCCGCAGGCAGTGTCAGTGTAATCCCATGCTGATCGAACGGTATATGAGCCGGATCAGCGGACCGCTATTGGATCGACTCGATATCCACATCGAAGTCCCACCAGTCCCATTTCGAGAACTTTCGAATCAGACGGCGGGAACGAACAGCGAAACAATGAAGGCTCAAGTCGTCGCCGCGAGAGAAATTCAACAGCGTCGTTTTGGAAAAGGTTCTTTGCGTCTCAACGGAAGGATGCCGCCGTCACAGATCCGCATCTTCTGCAAGCTGGAACCGGACGCCGAGTCGCTATTGAAAAGTGCCATGGAAGAGATGGGGCTCTCGGCAAGGGCTCACGACAAGATCCTGCGAATCGGTCGGACGATCGCCGACCTCGAAGCAAGCGAAAACATCACTGCTGCGCACCTGAGTGAAGCCATCAACTATCGGACGCTTGATCGATCATATTGGAAGTGAACCTGTCAGGCGAATACTTCGTCAATGACTTCCCCTTCGTTGACCGTCGCTCGTTCGGGTCGGCCTTGAAGCTTGTAAGTCAGTTCGGTGTGGTCGAGACCAAGTGCGGCCAAAATCGTCGCATGAAGGCTGTGGACATGAACGGGACGATTGACAGCGTGCATACCGAATTCGTCGGTTGATCCGATGATCTGACCACCCTTGATCCCACCGCCGGCCAGCCACATCGTGAATCCGTATGGGTTGTGATCGCGTCCATCTCCTTTTTCGCTCATCGGAGTGCGACCGAATTCGCCTCCCCAGACCACCAGCGATTCGTCGAGGAGGCCGCGTTGTTTGAGGTCTTTTAACAGCGCCGCGATTGGTCGATCGGTGGCTCCGCAATGTTCGGTATGATTCTGTTCAATCTTCGCATGCGCGTCCCACTTACTGCCCGAACCGGAATAGAGTTCGATAAACCGAACGCCTCGCTCGACCAGGCGACGTGCGAGCAAACAGTTCTGGCCGAATGCCTGAGTTCGTTTTTCGTTCAGGCCATAGGCGGCTTGAGTCTCTTGGGTTTCCTGAGTCAGGTCGACCGCTTCCGGCGCGTGGGCCTGCATTTGGAACGCCAACTCATAAGAAGCAATCCGGGCTTCCAACTCGCTGTCACCACTTCGGCTGGCAAGATGTTCGCGATTCAATTGGTTGATGTAGTCTAGTTTATGACGCTGCCGTTCGTCGCTGATTTCGGGCGGCGGATTGAGGTGCAGAATCGGGTACTTGCCGGTCAGGAACTTCGTTCCTTGATGGCCAGATGGCATAAACCCGGAACCCCAGACCCTGTTCCCGCCCGGTGGTTCGCGATCGCTATCCAGCAAGACAACGAAACCCGGTAAATTGTTATTCTCATTGCCGAGTCCGTAATTGACCCACGCACCCAGACTAGGACGGCCAGCAAGGATGCTGCCGGTATTCATCTGCGTGACACCACCGACGTGGTTCAAAGCATCTGATTTACATGAGCGGATCACGCAAAGGTCGTCGGCACACTCACCGACAAGCGGATACCAGTCAGAAACCGGAATCCCGCTTTGGCCGTAATTCTTCCAGGTCCTTTTGGAGGCGAGCAAGCCGTTTTCGGTGACACCCATCGGAGTAATGACACGTTTAATCGATGAAGGGAGCGGCTTTCCTGCGTACTCGTTGACAAGGGGCTTGGGGTCGAAAGTATCCAGATGACTTGGCCCGCCATCCATGAACAGGAAGATGACGTTTCGGGCTTTTCCCGGCAAATGTGGTTTCAGCGCCGATTCTTCGGATGCGGCGGCAGACCTCCGCTGCTCGTCGGCCATCAGTCCAGCGAGTGCGATCGCACCGAATCCACCCCCGGCTCGACACAAGAAATCTCGCCGGGACGTCAAAAACTGGCGATGTAGAGTTTGAATCGCGGACATCGGGAAACCTCGGCAGGGTCGCGGTACGAATGGGACTTTTGGGACCCAAAGGAGTGATTCGACCGGCAGGAAACGTTGGCTGCAGGCCGGTACATCATATCGGCATTTTTGGCTTGTGCCAGCGCCTGATTTTACTGAATTGCCGTAGTTACTTCGTCCCCAGTTCCTGCAGACGTGCAGCAATCATCATCTGAAACACAAAACAGACGAGTCCTGTCAGGATCCAGACGGTGACCGTGGCGGGAAGTTTCCCCCATAAATCTTGTAGACCATTGGGGCCGACCGCAAGAAACATCAATTGCCAGACGGGGCAACAGGTCGAGATCGGCCCCATCATAAAGAAGGCCATCGGTAGTGCGCCCCATTTGACGAACAGGCTAAGCAGAGCGACCAGATGCAGAAAGATCATGATCCCCATCACTGACGCCCAGAAATGAGGTTCGATTAACAACTTGGCGAAGTTGGCAATGCGAAAGTCTGGCAGTAACAATGCGGAACCCGCGAGGCAAATTGCGGCCGGCGCCAGTCCCATCAGACAGCCAATCGCTTTCGAATACCCGATGTAGGGAATTGACCGAGGAAGCATCAAAAGAGACGACATGGTCTGCAATCGAATCTCATCGTGAAATACGCGAGATGCAGAGACGCAGGCTTCAATGATCAAAATGGCCAGCATACAGCCAAAGTAGATTCCGCCAACATCGATCAGACGAATGCCGAGCCAATTGTGATTGTAGACAGACACGGCACAAATGAGCGCGAACAACATCACATACGCCAAAAGCTTGACAACAAACAACGAATATCCGCCGCCGATGAACTGGAAATCTTTCCAGACGAATGGATTACTCCAACAGCGACCCGGGCTGAGAAATTGAATACGACTTGTCGATTTCAGCACGACACCACGTGTGGCACCACCGGGAGCCGCGTTGTTAACGCTCGGTCCAAATAGCAGCCATGCCAGGCCAAAACAGGCGATCCCGACGACGATATTGGAAATGACTTGTTTCGTCAGGATCGGCTGGTCGAAACCGGTCTGCATCACTTCTTGAAGTTGGTAGTAAACACACGACTTTTCGATCCATTCAAGCGATGTCAAAATCAGCGACTGCCACCAGACGGATTTGGTCCAACCCGTCGCCACAAGATCTTTCAATTCCAATCCGGCAATTGGAGGAAAGACCGCGTAGAGAATCATCAGTAGCGTCGTGACAGCCGCCGCATTGCCGCCGCGTTGAAAGACCACAGAACAGACCAACGCGGTGTTTGCCAGCAGCACAGTAAAGGCCAGAACGTCGACGTAGGCGGCAAAAATCTGGTGACGGGTCACCCCTCCCAGGGTGACTGCGAGTAGCATGAATGGAAATTGTACGACCAGCAAAAGCATGACTTGAATCAGTCGACTTGTCGATTTTCCCAGCAGTATACCGATATGGTTAAGCCCCGCCATTTGCAGCAGGCCGATTGTTTCTTCTTCCTTCTCTTCGGTGATCGCGGAAGAGAAGTAGCCAATTCCCGCGCAGGTGATGAACAGGACGTTTAACCATGCGATCTGCGAAAAGAATAATAATCCTGGTGCCCCGAGGAATGCACTTTGGATTGTCGCCATCAGCATAGAAAGATAGATGAATCCGACGAACGCCAATCGGAACAGATGGTTCCGCAACTGACGGGCATCCATCCTCAATGCTCGCGTCAGTAGTGCGACTAAACCGTAATACATGGACTAGCTCGAGAAAAGGAGAAGGTCAAAATCGGCGAGACGACAATTCAACATGGGTTGCTCGACCTGTAACAGCCGAGCGGTCACACATCCGAAGTTATTTCACCCCTTTGGTGGTCAAGTCCATAAAGGCGTCATTCAAGTGCCGCTTGTCTTCGGTAAATCCCACAATCGGAACACCGAGATCGAGCAATCCCCTTAACAAACTGTTTGTGTCAGTGACCGTCCAGTCATATGAGACTCGATAATCGGGTCGGCCTTCGACTTGATCCGCGTCGACAACTCCCGGCAAGCCTTTCATCCGATCAACGATTCCATCGACTTCTGAACCGAGGGTCACTCGCCAGGTCGGATGTTCGTTCGTTGAGGCTTGCAGGCCGCTCATCGAACCGCTGTACATCACTTTTCCCTTGTCGATGATGGTGACCGCATCGCAGAGTTCGGCCAGTTCTGGAAGGATGTGTGAACTGATAAAAATCGTTTTTCCCATGGAACGAAGTGCCTTCAGAATTTCCATTAATTCAATTCGGGCTCGTGGGTCCAGACCTGACGCTGGTTCATCAAGCAGCAGTAAATCGGGGTCGTTCACGAGAACGCGAGCGAGGCTGGTACGTTGCTGCATCCCTCGTGATAAACCGCTGATGAGGTCGTTTTTTCGGCCTTCCATATCAGTCAATGCCAGAACTTCGTCGATTACGCGAGTTCTTTGCGCAAACGGTAAGCCGTATGCAGCAGCGAAGAAGTCGAGGTATTCGTATACCGTCATCTGCCGGTACGTACTGAAGTGGTCGGGCATGAAACCAATCTTGCGACGGACCATCTTCTGTTCGTCAACGACATCGTGTCCAAAAACCTTAACGATACCGAATTGAGGCCGTAGCAGAGTGCAGATGATTTTGAGCGACGTTGTTTTCCCGGCTCCGTTAGGGCCGACAAACCCGTGTAGTGACTGAGGCATCACTTTGAAGTTGACATGATCAAGCGCTCGTCGTCCCTTGAAGGAATGCACGACGTCATCGACTTCGATGACGGGTCGCTGAGAATTGCCGTTTGTCGAACTGCTCATGTTTGGGCTTTCGGCACTGAAGGGTGATGTTAATGAATTCTGGAATCGACTGAGACGGAATGATCAGATGGCTACCAACGGATTTAGTAAAAGCTGCGATTGAAGCGTGAAAAGATGTTTGTCCAGCCACCGCTATGTTTGAAGGGGGCAGTCGTCATTTTGAGGCTTTGAAATCTGTGGTTGACAGGTTGATACAGTACAAAACACGGCCTTCCTGATTTGCAAGTCGATTGTTCTGCACTGCGAATTCCCCCGGCATTTTCGCATAAATGTAGGCGCGAATCATATTTGGTGGCAGTCGCAACTGTTCCGCGTCTCTCACACGACTGACGCTCAGGCTGCGAGACAGGAGCAGATCGAACATCTGGTTATATCGCTCGCCCTTTGTCGCTTGATTGCCGTATTGGTTATAAGGGTTTTGATAATAGGGATACTGATTGTGCTTCTCTTGAACTCGTAGCATGGCAACAGCGTTTCCCGCTTCATGGGCCAAGACGAGCTTGTCGTCTCGCCAGTTGAGCATGTAAAACGAGTTTCCAATCAGCGCATATTGTTTTTCGACATCGGCTTGTTTCAGTCCTACGACATCAATCTCAAGCTCTGTCAATCGGCTATCCTGCAGTTTCAACGACGATATTGTCAGCTTTGGACCTTCAAATGGCATTTTTGTGCGTGCTGCCAGTTCACGATTAGAAAACGGGGGGATATCGACCTTGAATACTGCCTCAGCTCCGTTATTAATTTCGCCCTTCACCTGCTCGTGCTCGTTGCAGGTCGAATAGAGCGAGCCGAATGCGTTATGGCGGATCTCATAATCTGCGCCACCGGTCACGAAAATATTTGACCAACTGGCAACGTCCATCTGGCCGTCCGGCAGGGGTTTCGCGACAGCGACGGTGTGGACTGCGGTCGCCTCGCCGTATCCGCGCTGGCCGACGTAGGAGAACAGCAGGCTGAACAGAGCAACTGTCCCAAGTAAACCAGCGTAGACCACTCGAAAATCCGACCATTTTTTCCCGAGTAGATAACAACCGGGGAACACGAGACCAATGTAAACCCAGAACATCAGATGCAGAAGAACCCAATTGTGATCAGGCTTGGTCATCTGCTTAAGTTGACTGAGGAACGAATTCGATTTGAACGGGTCGGTTCCATCGCCGTAACCGAAATTCTGGTTTGGTGCGATTTGTTGAGACTCATCGACATGATCGACGATGTCATCAGACTTTTCTGAGTTAGGAGCGTGATAATTCTTGGGTAACCCGGCGCAGACTTGCCGAAGCTCTTCTTCACCGAACTGCGGCCTAGTTAACGGAATCCGCAGTACGCGTCCAGCACCGTACATCTGATCTTCGAGGGGAGTTTTGAGGACGCTCAGCGGTCCATTGAAGTCAGGAAACTTGCCGCTTGCCTCTTGCAGGATAACCACAGTCCCACCCAGGTAGATCCAATCGAGAAACGCCTGACGTCGCGCTTCTTCCCAGCGAGGGACGTGATCAAGTGCGACCAACTGAAGCGCATCTGTCGCTGTCACAAACGGCGGAAACAGGTTGTCGGGCAGATGAAATTTGATCGAACCACCCTTGGCCATCACTCCGTTAGGATCATCAAGCACAATTCGCTGGTATTTGGCGATCCGAGGGACCGGCAAGTCGTAGCTTCCACCCCGGTATGAAATTCGCCAGTTCTCGCTGCTAAACCCTCCGTCGCTGGTGATGTACGGATAAAACTGGATCCACTTTGACGAATTCGGAGACAGAGTGACCGATTCGACGAGCGTCGCATCAACGGTTCCGGCTCCGCCGAGCGATTTCCGCAAGAGGACCTCGCCGTTATAGGGCTGAGGAGTGGGATTGTTCAGCAGCACTGAGAGGACGTTGAAGCGGTGTGGAGCGACTTTACCGTTGAATCCCCATTTGTAGTCCGCCACGTCCAGCGCGGATGCGATCGACGCCATTCCGGCCCAACTCAATCCGAACCACACGACAAACACCAAGTGATCGAATCGACGTCGATACAACAACGCTTCGTTCGATGGCTTCGTCATATTACAGGCGCTCATGTTGTTACCCTCTCCCGAGTCGTATTCACGTCACCGGTTCGTTTCCATTTCGAGTCAACCTGCGAGTCACCCGAAGTATATCAAGGCATTCCGTCTGAGTGCGAATAAGATGACACCAACGATCGGAAAATGAAACAGTACGGGGCAAGAAAATCGTCCCAAAAAACCTGGAGCGGGCGAGTTCCCTGTCTGGCAGGCAAAATTCGGTCAGGCCCGCATTACGTGTGGTGAAATTGTGCGAAAGCCAACTCGCTGACGATAATCGAGGACAAACCGACAATGGGAATCTTCAGCATTCCGATCGTTTTTTTTACCCATTAACCTTGTCTCAGTGCTCCGGACGGTTCACTATGTTGCCCGGAGCCGCCAGCCAGATTGCGGTGGCAAAAACTGAAAAATCATTGAAGGAAACGGACGGATGTCTGCAGAAGTGGAACTGCTGGATTTGAGTCGCAAGTTGCTCAATTCGATTGATACTGGTGATTGGGCGACATATGCCTCTATGTGCGATGCATCGATTACCTGCTTCGAACCTGAGGCACTTGGTCATCTCGTAGAAGGATTGCCCTTTCACAAATTCTATTTCGATCTTCCCGCGACGGCGACAAAGCCTGCGAAGCAGTCTTCGATTGCGTCGCCAAAGGTTCGTTTGATTGGTGATTCGGCGATCGTGACCTACGTTCGGGTCGTCCAAAAACTCGATGGACAGGGTGCTCCGATGACTGCGGCAGCGATGGAAACCCGCATCTGGCAAAAAACGTCCGCCGGTTGGAAACACGTTCACTTTCATCGAACCCCGTGTTGACCAGACCGAGAACACTCAATCTCAAAACAACGTTTTGCCACTGCTTTACTGTCGAAGGTGGAGCAGTGGCTTAGCTTTACTCAACTTCTGTTGTTTGACGAAAGAAAATGACCTGACCATCCCTTTCAATCGGAGGTGACTTCCACGTGGGGTCGATTTTCAGCTTGTCGATTAGTGATGTGCGATTTGCTCTGTCCAAGATGAGCGTATTGATCCCGTAGTAGTTGAGTGTCTCTTTCCACCCGTCTCTTTGCTCAATCACCCTCATGTAGGCAACCCAGACATCGCGCGGAACAAGATGAGCGTGCGAGTTGACGAACAACCGCAGATTTTCAGGTCCTGCCCATTGCACGTAATCGGCCAATTCTAGCGTGGCGAAAACCATCCCATCAGGCGGGTTTTCAGCGAGATACTCTGCCGCAAAAACTGGAGTATCTCTGGAAACCGATTGAATCTTGGCCGCTTGTTTTCCTGTTAGGACGGCAATTCCAAATGGACTGAGAATAAAACAGATTCCAGCAAACGCGACTGCGATCAACGACCATTTTGAACTTCGAGTGGGTTGATCCACCAAGCGACTTTCCCCGTTCCATCTTCGCCAGACGGCGAACGCGTGCTGAGTAATGATCAATGCAACTACTGGGGCCAGCCAGACAACGATTCGTGAACACCAAAGCGTTGCAAGCCCCAAGCCTAACGAGGAAAAGACTTCCCAAAACCTAACCCGCCGAGGAGACAGCCGATAAAATGTTGCCAGTATGATCGCTGCCACGGCGACGATTTGTCCTAAAGGATCTTTGATCGTCAGCGGCTGCCATTCGGATAAATCTCGCAGATTTTCATTTTCCGAGAAAAAAAATGCTTCTCGGAAAAGTCGAAACGTATACGGATTAATCAGCACTGCCGCTGCTGCGATGAGCGTTAAAGAAAAAAAGCGGCGAGTATAACTGTCGTGTAAGCAGGCTTTAATGCTGCAAGTTCGTTTGAATACATCTAAAGTACGGCCGAGGCAAAAACATCCCAGAAGTCCGAGTCCTACAAAAAACGAAGAATGAAGGTTTGCCCACAGAGCAAAAACAGCTGGAATCACGGTCCAATCTGACTTGAGGCAAGGACTACGTACCAGTCGTGTGAGGACGACAACGAAACAGACCAATCCTGCCAGTTGAGGTCGAAAGATCATCAAATGATCCCAAGCGACCAGCAAAAAAACGCTCAGCGACAGGAACGCGAACAAACCGCTTTTGGTCTGTCTGTAAGAGCTCAAAGATAAGATCGCGCCGCAAGATGTTACCATCATTGCAAATAACCCTTGTAAACCAGCAAGTTGAAGTCGAGGAGTGCTGACAACGGCAAACCCAATCAATTGGCTGAGCCAAGGTCCGTCAATAAATGAAATCTCTTTCGAAAGAGGCAAGAGTGGTTCCGTCGCAGGTAACGATTTGGTTTCCCAGAGATATCGTCCGTAACTGAGATGCCCCCAGATGTCGGAATGCCAAATGGGGCGGGAACAAAGATAATAATAGAGTAGTCCAAGAACGAATATCATTCCGGTAATTCCCCGTGATACGCGTAGAGAAATGGGAATCCAATCGAAGGTCGACGAGTCGCTTGACAGCATTCGCTGTGACGATGAGCATTCGGTCTTGGGGTTTCGTCGCGTCATTGCGCACTCGTTGCTGTACGTCTTTTGTGTCCGTCCATTTTTAAAGAAACTCTTTTATGCAAATTCTGTTGGTCAACGACGATGGGATTCATGCCCCGAGTCTTCATGCGCTTTATGCGGAATTATGTCAATGGGGTGATGTTACCGTTGTTGCTCCCGCTGTCGAACAAAGTGGCGTCGGTCACTCGATCACCTATTTGCATCCACTCGTGGCTCATAAAGAATACAAGAATGGTGAGTTTTTCGGTTGGAAACTGGAAGGAAGTCCGGCTGATTGTGTCAAATTAGGTGTACTGGAATTCTGTCAAACGAAGCCTGATGTCATTGTGAGCGGCTTGAATACGGGGGCCAATATTGGAATTAACGTGCTCTATTCGGGAACCGTCGCAGCTGCGATTGAAGGAGCGTTCTTTGGAATCCCTTCGTTTGCATTGTCGCAGTGGATGGATGGACCACCCGATTTTGCTGCGACATCCCGCCGAGCGATACCGATCTGTCAAAAGCTGCTTCCGAAAACGAGGCCCGGGCAATTGTGGAATATCAATTTCCCACCCCCGAAAAATGGTTGGCCGCGAAGCGTCAAATTCGTCGCGATGGGGGTCAATCGTGTTGCCGAAGAAATCGAAAAACGGGTCGATCCTCGTGGACGGAGCTATTACTGGAGCGGGCTGAACCCGATTCGCAGCCATCTGCTGGATGATGGAACAGACATCAAACAGTTGCAAGAAGGGGATATCACGATAACGCCACTTCACTTTGATCTCACTGAAAAAGCCTATCTCACGCAACTGCAAGCTGAAACGTGGGACCTGCCGAAGTAAAAGTTTTTACCTCGTTAACCGTGAATTGAGCGGCAAGTTGAGAAATCGGACGAATGGGACACATAAGACTGATCCTTATGTGTCCCGCCCAGCGATTCCACCCTCAGGCGCCGACTGACAGGGTATTAAATCGAATTGGTACACCTCGTTCGGCGAGATATTTCTTTGTCACACCAATTGGGTGGGTTCCATAATGAAAGATGCTGGCAGCGAGTGCCGCGCTTGCGTGGCCTTCCGTCAGAATTGTTCTGAGGTGTTCAGGATTTCCGGCACCTCCGCTGGCGACGACAGGGATCTGAACAGCGTCGGCCACAGCTCGAGTGATTGGCACGTCGTAGCCGTCTTGCGTTCCATCAGCATCCATTGACGTCAAAACAATCTCACCGGCACCTAGCCGTTCGACTTCTTTGGCCCAGGCGACCGCTTCCAAGCCGGTTGGAACACGACCTCCATTGACGTGAACTTCCCAAACCTCGCGTCCGTCGCGATGGACTCGTTTCGGATCGATATTCACGACAATACATTGGCTACCGAACTTTAATGCGGCTTCTCGTACAAAATCAGGATTCTTGACAGCAGCCGAATTGATCGAGACTTTGTCGCAGCCAGCGTTCAGGAGCATGCGGATGTCTTCGAGGGTTCGAATACCTCCGCCCACAGTCAACGGCATGAAACAGACTTCTGAAGTGCGCCGGACAACATCCAGAATGATCCCACGTTGCTCGTGACTGGCCGTGATATCAAGGAAGACAAGCTCATCTGCGCCGTCTTCCTCATAACGCGCCGCAACCTGCACGGGATCGCCTGCGTCGCGGAGATTGAGAAAATTCACTCCTTTGACAACTCGCCCCGCATGGACGTCAAGGCACGGAATTATTCGTTTGGCAAGCATAGATTCTAAAGTCATTTAAAAAGTAAGTTACTGTGAGACTGAAACTTAGACTCTAAGGCAAGTAACCAGAAAACGTCAAATCGAATCGGTGAGTCGGTTTAGAATCTGAAGACGTAATCCATCGGAAACGTTGAGTTGACATACTCATCTTGCCGAGAATTGCTCAAATTGCTCTGCTTCCAACTCATTTCAATTCAACCCTAAGGCGGACGATACCGGACTAAGCACGCATCACGTCTGTTTTTCAGTTCGTAACCTAATTCCTAAGAAGAGCGACTCGACGGAAAGGATTCTGTCATGCAGCGTATCCAATTGTTGCTATTTTTATGCGTTTCAACTTTTTCCTGCAGTCCGATCTGGGGATGGAACGACGTCGGGCACATGGCGGTAGCCCGGATTGCCTACGAAAAATTGACCGATTCAGAGCGGGCGGCAATTTTGGCAATCCTGAGGCATCATCCGCATCTTCATGAGTTACTGCTCAGGGACCGACCGTCACAAGCCTCGATCGATGAATGGCTGTTTCTCAGGGCTGCGACATGGCCGGACAATGTTCGACCACCTCGTGACCACCATCGAGAACCCGTGTCATCGAATCCCGTCTATCGGTTTCACCATGCGACGTGGCATTATGTCAACTTCGAATATCGTGCCGGCCAACAAGAAACAGCTCTTCCCAGCCACCCCCTACCACATCACCCAGTACCTTCAAATCCAGCAGACCAGACCAACATCATTGAACAACTGGACCATTCCTACCTTATTGTTCGCGGACGCGAACGTGAGTTTTCTGAACCAGAACTCGAATTGAATCTCGCAGAAACCCGCGCTGTGCGTCTGTGCTGGCTCTTCCATTTAATGGGCGACATCCATCAACCACTTCATGTGACGGCATTTGTCGAGCCTCGAATTCCAGTGCTTCAACACGGGGACGACGGTGGCAACAAACTGTCAATTCGGGTTAGTCATGCATCCGCACCGAGAAACCTGCATGCGGTTTGTGATGACATGCTGGGAGCAAACCCGCGTTACGAGAAAGTCGTTCAATTGGCAGAACGATTATCACACGACCCACGATTTTCTGTATCGCGGCTTCCCGAATTCTCACGACGAAGGCTGGCCTGGGAATTTGCAGAAGAGAGCTATCAGGCGGCAAAAGAGATTGTCTATCAAAACGGGCGTCTTCACTATGCGCTTTCGTCCCGGGTCGAATCGCACGAATTGACGGCTGAAAATGTTCCTGCAATGCCGCAACAGTGGATCGATCAGGTACATGCACTTGCAGAGCGCCGCATCGTACTAGCAGGGTATCGTCTTGCGGAAAGGCTGAAATTTATTGTTTCGCAGAATGTTCACGGCATCGAGTCACTTGGGAAAGTCAGCAGCCCGACAATCTGGGTTCAACCAGCAGGACGTTTTGTCAGGTGACAAAAAGCATCGTTGCAATCAAATTAAAGACCCGTCTGGACACAAATTTCAAGATCGAATATACAACCCGCCTCCCTGTCTCAATTCACGTCGGAATCTCGTTTCATCGGTTTTGTCCGGTTGGCCTCGAACGCAAGTCTGTCAAATGGACGACTTTGGTCGCGGCATTCGGACTCGGTTATCTCCCTTCGTAATTTGCAATCAAAAGAGTGCCCCTCGATGAAGTATCGACTCTTCACTACGCTACCGGTGTATCTCGCGCTTTATGCCTTGTCGTTGACGGCGGCCTTCGTGCTTCGCTTCGACCTGGAAATCGATGCTGACGTGGCAGGGCGCTTGATGGATTCATTACCGCTTGCGCTGTTGGTGAAGGCGTCAATCTTTACCGTCACGCGGGAATGGCGACGCCGACATCGATATACGACCATGAATGACGTCGCGTCGATCGTTTCAACGGCAAGTTTGAGTTCTGTGATCTTGTTGGCAATTCATTTGTCCAAAGGTTTTGGCAATAACTTGCCACGTTCCGTTATTGCGATTGACTGGTTGCTGACAATTCTCGCCACAGGTCTTCTGCGTGCCACGGTACGTATGGCCCTTGAGAGTGCTCATTATCAACGAACTCAGCCGAAGAAACTAAGAGCGTTGGTCTTCGGTGCCGACGCGAAGTCGATTGCTATCTTACGAGCGCTTCAGTCCGCGAAATCCGAGTACAAAGTTGTGGCGCTTGTCGATCTGTCGGGAGTCGCAGCCAAATCATTGATCGGCGGTGTACCCGTTGTGACATCGACTCGCGGTGTGTCACGGATCGCAGATCGATTCAGCGCCAGCCACTTGCTGATTCCGAATGGGATACCCGGGCAAATCGTTCGGGAACTGCATCAAGTTTGCCAGGAACACGGCCTGACGGCTCGTGTGATTCCTGACGTCAATGAAATTGTGGCTGGTCGCGTTAAACTGACGATTCGTGATGTCACCATTTCCGATCTGCTTCGACGCGAACCGACGCAACTGGATATGGCAAGTATCACCGGTTGCATTTCAGACAAGACGGTTCTTGTGACCGGAGCTGCGGGGAGCATTGGGTCGGAATGCTGCCGGCAAATCGTCGATCTCAAACCAAAAACATTAATTCTCGTGGATCAATCAGAATTCGGAATGTTTCAGATCGAGCAGGAACTTGTGGCTCGCAAAATCACGGACGTAAATCTCGTGTATGTGATTTCTGATGTTAATGATCAGGTGACGCTGGGACGAGTCTTCGGCGAATATCTTCCCGACCTGGTTTTCCATGCCGCCGCGTACAAACATGTGCCATTGATGGAACACAATGTTCAAATTGCAATCCGAAACAACGTGTTGGGAACAAAATCGATTGTTGATCTGGCAGACCGATTCGGCGTCGAACGCTTCGTAATGATTTCGACTGATAAAGCGGTTCGTCCAACCAGCGTCATGGGTTCAACCAAACTGGTCGGTGAGAAGTATTTGCAAGCCGTCGCGACGAAATCCAAGACCAAATTTATCACTGTTCGATTCGGCAATGTTCTAAACTCTGCAGGGAGCGTTGTACCGACGTTCCGCCGTCAAATCCTCGAAGGAGGACCGATCACCGTCACGCATCCAGACATGACTCGCTTCTTCATGACAATCCCCGAAGCAGTACAACTTGTCTTGCAAGCGGGAGCGATCGGAGACAACGGACAGGTCTTGATCCTCGATATGGGCGAACCAGTTAAGATTGTCGATCTCGCCCGAGATATGATTGGACTTTCTGGGCTGCGTTATCCTGAAGATGTGGACATAGTGTTCACAGGCCTCAGACCCGGTGAAAAAATGTACGAAGAACTCTTCTACGGCAATGAAAAGACAGCCAAGAAAATTCACGAGAAAATCTTCTGTGCTGAGAGGGAACCGATTGCTCCCACCGCGATCAAACGGCACATCGTCGATCTGGAGCGAGCGTCACGTGGAAGTGCAGCGGAAGCGCGAGAAGCGATCCGCAGCGTCATCTCCGAATACGTCAATCAGGACGTTTCAACTCCAATGATTCGTCCCTTTCATCCTGTCGAAGCCCCAACCAGAAAAGTTGCTTGAAGATCATTATTGCGGTTCGAAGTGGCGTCGATCGCATTTGATTGGTGAACGACTTCCCAGCAAATTTTTGAGCGCGAGCGGAAATCCTCTCAATTCGGTGGAGATGAATTCCCTTCGACGGTATGTTGCTTTGAGTGTTATCCGATCCATACACGCAAGGCCGCAAGATGAACAGAATCGCACTCGCCACGTTTCTTAGTCTATTACTTTCAAGGTCTGTTTTCGCTGGAATTATAGACGGAAGGCTCGATCTCTACTTTGTGGATGTTGAAGGCGGGGCGGCAACGTTGATTGTTACGCCCGAGGGGGAGTCAATGCTGATTGACTCGGGCTATCCAGATAACGGTGGTCGCGACAGGGACCGAATTCTTGACGTCGTTCAAAACATTGCGAAGCTCGAACAGCTTGATCATGCCGTTGTGTCGCACTGGCACTTGGACCACTTTGGTAATCACGCAGCAATTGCCGCAAAATTAAAAATTGTCAATTTCTGGGACAGGGGAATTCCTGATTTACTGATTGAAGACCCTGGATTCAACGATCGAGTCGCTCCGTATCGATCTGCAAGTCAGAACCGTTCTAAGACATTGAAAGCCGGCGATTTTTTGCCGCTCAAGTCTAACTCGCCGGCGCTTAACATAGAAATCATAACAGCGAGCGGCGAAGTCATTCCCAATCGCGGTGAACCCAACGCTTTCGCGTCTGAGTCCAAGGCTCAACCCGAAGACACGTCCGACAATGCAAAAAGCATCAGCCTGCTCCTGACTTATGGTAGGTTCAAGTTTGTTTGTTGTGGTGACCTGACATGGAATACTGAAGCCAAGTTAATGACGCCTAACAATCCGATCGGGCAAATTGATATGTTTATGGCAACCCACCACGGATTGAGTGTAAGCAATAATCCCGTCATGGTTCTGGCCCTCGATCCGCGCGTCGTTGTCACGTGCAATGGCCCGACAAAGGGAGCCGATTTGGAAACGATCAAAACGCTAAAGAGGGTCAAATCCCTGCAGGCAATGTATCAACTTCATCGCAACGTGAGACTCGCGGAAAAAGATCAAGCACCTGTCGAGCAAATTGCGAATTTGACAGAAACCGCCAACTGTAAGGGAACCTGGATTAAGGCGTCTGTCGCAAAGGATGGACAAAGCTATTCGGTTGAAATCGGATCTGACTTCAAACCGCATGAGTTCAAAACGAGGTAGAATTTCCCAGTAGTGAGTTACCGCAATGACAACGTCGATATCACTTACGGCAGCGTTAAGTTCGATATCGTACCTCTTGAAGACGGCGTCGGTCGTTCCGTCATCGCCTTGCAATTGGCACCATAGCCAACGGAAAGCTCATAAAGATTGTGATCGATATTCCACGTTTGCTCGCTGAAACAGATTTGCAAAAGGTCGAATGGTTTGATCAAGTCGATTCGACGAACAATTGGGCCTTGGAAATCGCAACTCAGTCCGGTTTGCAAACGCCGTATTTAGTTGGAGCTGAGCAGCAACTCTCGGGGCGTGGTCGAGGCACTAATCGCTGGTGGGGTTCCGACGGATCTTTGTTGTTTTCCGTCGTCATCGATATGAGCAGTTTGGGACTCTCACCGATTGACTGGCCTCGATTTTCGCTGGTGACCGGCTTGGCAATCGCAACAACTTTAGCATCGTTTGTTCCTGGTGTTGCCGTTGGTCTCAAATGGCCCAATGACGTTTGGCTCCGAGGACGAAAGGTCTGTGGTATTCTGATCGAGCAGTGTGATCGACAACCTGGCCGATTGATCGTTGGAGTCGGTCTGAATGTAAACAACTCTTTCGCTGACGCTCCGGAAGAATTACGAACAATAGCGACATCAATGACTGACTCCGCGAAAGGTCACCGGTTTTCTCGTACCGAAGTTCTCATTATGTTCTTGAACGAATGGAAGACTTTGGCGGGTTACGTTGCCGAAGGGTCCATTAATCTCGTTGAGCGGTGGTCGCGAGCATGTGTTCTTTCTGGTCATCCGGTGAAAATCACGAATGGAAACCAGGAAGCAATAGGCGTGTGCGCGGGGATCGATTCAGGAGGTGCTCTGCTTTTACGGACGGCGTTTTCCATGGAAAAACACTACGCGGGCACCGTTCGGATACTGGAATAGTTTGATTTCCAATTCCACGATTCATTCATCATCAACTGTCTCAACCGTTTGATTCAGCAAACGAAAACAATCCTCATTTCCACAGTTCTGATAAAAACTTGCGTAAGGCCGGTGATGTTACTTGTTCTACGTTCGTGAACTTCAATCGAAGCGTATCTACACCCGCGTTGTCGCGCGATGCGATTTCGGAGTCGATTCCCAAGTTTGAAACTTGGCCTAATTGAACCGCCCCTGGCGTGACGGAGATCGCCAGTTCTAAAGCTGACGGTCGCTTCGTCACGAGCGACGCCTTCGGAATTTTATCGATCGTAAAGTTCACGACGATTTTTTGTGTCCAATCGACATCAGCTGCCGGAAGCAGTTCGCTAAGAAGCGATGCAAGTTCTTCCAAGACAATCGGTTCCCATTCAATTGATCCCTGAAGAAAGCCTTTGCGCATCAAATGCCATTTTCGGCCGAGTTTTTTCCAGGGAGTGAGATCTTCCAGATTGAGTGACTCGGGGTTGGTTCGATCAACAAACGATTTCTGTGCCGTGGCAAAAAAAGTGCGGAATGCTTCGGTCTCAGTTTCGGCAACGTCGACGATTGAAATCGTCACATCTTCAAACGGCCCGTTAGTGGAAGGACGAATTCGAACTCGCGGCTGACGATTGTAGACCGGTATTTCATCGAGATCATTCACATCTTTAAGTCCAAGTTCAGCGATCAATGTCGCTTCGGCGAAAGTCCGTTTTGGAACACGGAACTTCAACGTCAATAACCATTCGTCACCCGTATACCCGTGCAGGAACCAGCCGATCCCCTTGGCTTTCGACGCCACTTCAACCGTGCTGCGTTCATTCCAGTTCGTGGGGCTGAACCTATCGGACGCTTCCAATTCATCAATAATCCGACCGAGAATTACCCCCTTCCATTTACGCGGCTTTCCGTTGTTGGCTAATCCATCGACCGTATGCCATTTTCGTCCATCAACTTCCCATGGCATCTTGGCGTCCGCCCCGATTTTCGTTGGATCAAGATCTCCTGCCTTTTTCTTCCTTATTGTTTCAGCGTCAAACGTCTCTCGGTCGCCTCGGCCTCCGTTAGCTAACGTCTTTGCGAGAATCTCTCCCGTAAAACTGCGGTGGCCCAAAATCGTTGTTGGTTTGTCGCCATCAAAAGAGAAGGTGGACGAGGCTGGCGATGTTCTCTTTGGCTTGTTTCCGACAAACGAGCGAAATGCGACGTTTGACTGCAGACGATTGATCGCGAGTTGAGCGACATCTTCAGGCGTGCCTTGAGCAACAATCCAACCGCCTTCGGCACCCGCTTGCGGACCAAGATCAATAATCCAATCAACCGTCTTTATCACGTCGAGATTATGTTCGATCACGACGACGGTATTTCCAGCATCCACAAGACTATTGAGAATCTTCAATAGTTTGCGGATATCATCAAAATGTAATCCAGTCGTTGGTTCATCCAGCAGATAAAGCGTTTTTCCTGACTGAGGTCGAGCCAGTTCCGCTGCCAGTTTAACACGTTGAGCTTCTCCTCCGGACAAGGTTGGTGCAGGCTGTCCAAGAGTCAGATAGTCGAGACCGATCGCCGCGAGAACGGACAGTGGTCCGCGAATCTTCGGAATATTATTAAACAATTCCAATGCTTGTCCGATCGACATTTCCAGCACGTCGGCAATACTTTGACCACGATACGTCACGGCAAGTGTCTCGGCATTGTATCGCTTTCCGTGACACGTATCGCATTCGACCCAGATATCAGGCAGAAAGTGCATCTCAATGAGCTTTTGGCCATTTCCTTCACAGGATTCACAGCGCCCACCTGCTCGATTGAAACTGAAACGGGTGGTACTGAATCCCCGAACTTTCGCTTCGGGCATCCTTGAGAATAGTTCGCGAATATGTTCGAAAACACCCGTATATGTCGCCGGATTTGATGCGGGTGTCGTTCCAAGCGGTTGCTGGTCAACTACGATGATTTTGCTGAGGAATTGTAGACCATTAATTTCGTCATACGGGCCTGGTTGTGCGGTGGCGCGGTTCAGCTTTTGAGAGATCGCACGGGCCAGTGTGTCATCAATTAGCGAACTCTTTCCACTTCCGCTCACGCCCGTTACTGCGGTCAGTGTCCCGAGTGGAATCCGCAAGTCGACATTTCGAAGATTGTGCTGTCGAGCCCCTAACAGTTCGAGCCATCCACCTCCGGGAGGAGTTTGATACGAACCAGGCTCACGCTCCAACGGGAGGGGTTCAAATTCGAGGATATCTGCAACTCGACCAATCCCGGGGATAATCTCCGGAGCTCGCTTACTCACCTTTTTCGCCAACGGCTTTAGGAGTTTCAAAGGCTCTTGAACCGTAATTCGCTGCATCCGTCGTTGCTTTGGAATAACAATCTCTTCGCGTCCTGAGAGGTATTTTCCCGTGAGCGACATTTCGCTCTTCTGAATTTCGCGAGGGGTCCCTTGGTCTGTAATTGTTCCACCAAATCGACCGGCAGCGGGGCCAAAGTCATATAACCGATCAGCAGCCTGCAAGACTTCGCGATCATGTTCGACCATCACAATCGTATTTCCCAAATCCCGGAGTTTCACCAGGGCCGTCAGCAGTCGACCGTTGTCACTGGGATGAAGACCGATTGTCGGCTCGTCCAGAACATACAGGACGCCAGTTAATGCACGACCGATTTGACCAGCAAGTCGAATCCGCTGCGTTTCGCCGCCGGATAACGTTGGCAAAGTCCGGCCGAGCGTCAGGTAGTGCAGTCCGACTTCGACCAGAAACTGCAAGCGTGAGGTCGCTTCAGCAAGTAGATCTCCTCCGATCCGCTTCTGAGACGCTGTCAGTTTCAGCTCACGTAAAAACGTGAGAGCGTCATTCAGCGGAAGATCACAAACTTGCTTAAGCGTCTTTCCTGTTTGGATCCCATTGGGCATGGTTACAGAGACAGGACGTTTTGTGATTGGTTCTGCAACACGGGTGCCCTCGGTATGGGATGCGATTTTTACCGAGCTCGCATCGTCGCGTAATCGACTTCCCTTGCAGGACGAACAGGGAACATCACCGACAAGTCCGAAGAGTTTCATGCGATAGTCGTACGAAAGGCTTGCTGCTTGCTCAATCGCCGGATAAAGCCCTTTATATTGAAAGCGAACCGTTCCAGATGTTGATCCTGAAGTTGACGACGACTTTGATTTCTTCGCAGTACGCGAAACTGAATCGTCGGATGACGGTGCCAGTGGGATCCATGTGTCACCAGTCCCAAACAATACGGCATTTTGTTGAAGCGGATCTAACTGAGAAAACGGGACATCCAACGGGATATCGCATTCTTTAGCCATTGATTCCAGCATCACCCGAAAGAGCGGCGATTTCACCGGATCAGGCCATGCGGTCACAGCTCCTTGCAACAAAGTCCGTGTCTGATCCGAAACGAGCGCCCCCAGATTTGTACCTTGTTGAACGCCAATCCCTTCGCATGTATTGCACCAACCGAGTGGGCTGTTGAACGAAAAGTTATGCGGGGCCAGTTCCTCAAATCCGCGCCCGCAGGACTCACAGGCGCGAAACAGGCTAAACGGAAGGACCCTCCATTTTTTTTCGTCACGACTGTCATCCACAATTGCGACGCGAATCAATCCCTTACCCAGATCAAACGCGAGTTCAACCGACTCTGCCAGGCGAGATCGACTTGATTTTGAGATCGTGATCCGGTCAACGACAATCTCAACATGGTGTTTTCTTTTTCGATCGATTTCCGGGACGTCCTCTAAAGCGTAGGTTGCCCCATTGATTCGAACTCTTCGGAACCCCTGTTCTCCAACTCGCTCCCAGAGCTTTGAGTATTGCTGACCAACGGTCACCTCTTGCGGAGCAAGAACGAGCGCTCGAATTGAATCAGACGTGCCTGCTTCGTTCTTTCCAGGGTTCTTCTGATCGCTGGTCGATTCATTGTTCGTGCTGAGCTCAAGCAGGCGTTGGATGACGTCGTCAACTGTTTGTGATTTGACTGGAATTCCGCAGTCAGGACAGTATTGCGTTCCCAATCGAGCATACAGTATTCGCAGGTAATCATAAATTTCTGTCACTGTACCAACGGTCGAGCGAGGCGTATGCCCAACGGTTTTTTGTTCGATTGCAATCGACGGCTGCAGACCGTGAATGTGGTCGACCCTCGGCTTCGGCATCTGTCCAAGAAACTGCCTCGCGTAAGACGAGAGAGATTCAACGTATCGCCGTTGTCCTTCGGCATAGAGAGTATCCATTGCGAGTGAGCTTTTGCCGGAACCACTGGGGCCACAAAAGACGCTCATCTGATCCCGGGGAATATTGAGATTCAAGTGTTGCAGATTGTGTTGAGCCGCGCCGCGAACCACGATCGAAGTCTCGGCTCCGTCTGGTGATTGACTGAGCGGTACGGAGGTCTGCCATCGCGAGACTGCCCCCGAACCTGCAAGGCTGGAAGCTTCTAGCGCTGCGACTTTCTTTTTTACTATCTTCTTTCGTGAACCCGTTGGGGTGGGCACAAGCCCCGCTAATGCGCGCAACGCCTTGCCGGTATACGATTCCTCACACTGAATGACATCTTCAGGTGTCCCTTCCACAAGAATGCGACCCCCTCCAGATCCTCCTTCAGGGCCAAGATCGATGACCCAGTCTGCTGTTTTGATCACGTCCAGATTATGTTCAACCACAATGACGGTGTTGCCAGCTTCAACAAATCCGTGCAAAACGCGTAACAGATGCTCAATATCGACGAAGTGCAGTCCGGTTGTCGGTTCGTCGAGAATGTAGATTGTTTTGCCTGTCGATCGTTTGCTGAGCTCTTTCGCCAACTTCACGCGTTGAGCTTCACCGCCAGATAACGTCGGCGAAGGCTGGCCAAGCTTGATGTAGTCCATTCCGACATCGTGCAGCGTTTGCAAGGATTTCATGAGCTTTGGATGGTGCTCGAAATGCTCGAGACCCTGCTGAATATCCATTTGAAGGACGTCGTTGACGTTCTTCCCTTTGAACCGAACCTCAAGCGTCTCTTTGTTGAAACGTTTCCCTTGGCAGACTGGACATGTCACCCAGATGTCAGCAAGAAAATCCATTTCAAGCTTGTTAGAACCGTTTCCCTCACACGCTTCACAACGTCCCCCAGGCACGTTGAACGAAAAACGTCCTGGCTTAAATCCTCGCAATTTGGATTCTGGCAACTGTGTATAAAGATCTCGAATCAGATCGAACAACTTGACGTAAGTTGCAGGATTCGAGCGAGGGGTTCGACCGATCGGACTTTGATCGATGTCGATCGCTTTATCGATGTGTTCGAGTCCGACTACTTTGGCATATTGGCCTGGACGCCCATTTCCCTTGTTGACGTCACGATTCAATACTTCCCACAAAATGTCGTTGACGAGCGAACTCTTTCCAGAACCGCTGACGCCGGTGACGCAGATGAATTTTCCAAGCGGAAAACTTGCTGTGACATTGCGTAGATTGTGATGTGTCGCACCATGGATCTCGATGGCGTGACCGTTTCCTGCACGACGAGTCTTTGGAATTTCGATCGTCCGGCGACCGCTAAGAAACGCTCCAGTCAGGCTGCGTTTTGAATTTTTGATGTCGTCGACGGTTCCTTCGGCAACGACCTCTCCGCCGCGCACTCCCGGCCCCGGCCCAAAATCAACCAGATGATCAGCGGCCTTCATTGTTTCATCATCGTGTTCGACAACGATGACGGTATTTCCCTGATCTCGCAGGTCTTTTAGGCTGTCGAGCAACATTGTATTGTCGCGCGGATGAAGGCCGATAGAAGGCTCATCCAGGATATAAACCACGCCGACGAGTCCACATCCGATTTGACCCGCTAAACGGATTCGCTGGCTTTCGCCGCCAGAAAGTGTTGGTGCCGTTCTATCAAGCGTCAAATAATCCAATCCACAGCGAAGCAAGAATCCCAGTCGTCCGCGAATTTCCTTTAACGCCTCAGATGCAATAAATTGCGCTGTATTCGAGAGTTCAAGTTCTTCAAAAAAAAACCAAGCAGCCAGCGTGCTCAATGAGCATATTTCTGGCAGTGAAAGCGATAAGATTGGAATCGTCTTTTTGTCGCTCGACGAAGGCCGAGCTTTTGTTTCCTTGTTGTTCATCCGGTCCAAGGATTCTCGACGTTCATTCTGTGCAATATCGGCGCTTTTCGAAGTAAGTCGATAACTGCTTGCCTCCTTATTCAGCCGACGGCCACCGCAACTGGCACAACCGGTTTCATGCATATATTTTTCAAGTTGAACACGACGCATCGGGTTGCGCGTCTTACGATATTCTTCAAGCAATTCTGGTATGAAACCGGCGTAAGTTCCCCCACGTTTCCAGACACCATGACCCGTTCGATAGGCAAACGTGATATTTCGCGACCCGGTTCCGTAAAGGAACAAATGCTTCGCTGCATCGGCCAAATCTCGCCATTTTGTCTTAAAGAACGAGTCCTCGACCAACCCAAGGTCCATCTCAATGGCCCGGGCAACACCTTTCAAAATGTGCTTTCGCCACTTGCCTACAGAACTGAGTTTCCCGAGCACGACGATCGCACCCTTTTGAATCGTGAGATTGTCATCAGGAACCAATCGATCGACAGCAAAGTCATAACGAATCCCCAAACCCTGGCAATCGGGACACATCCCTTGTGGACTATTGAAACTGAACAATTGCGGTGAAGGTTGCTGATAACTGATGCCACAATGAGTGCATGCATAGTCGCACGAGTAAAGCTGATCGACAGGAATTGTTGATTCAGCCTCCGCATCGGCTGGCAGCAATTTCTCAGCTCGCGAAGTAACTTTCCTGTCGACTCCCTTCTTTTTTTCGGCGAATGAAGCTGCTTCCGTTGAGTTTGAATCCTGATTGGCTGCCATCGTCGGATCACGATCGACTTCACGAGCAATGACTAATTTACGTTCGGCCAGATTCAGCGCGGTTTCGATTGCTTCGGCAACGCGTCCACGAGGAGTCTTTCCTGCAATCAGCCGATCGACCACAACGTCGATCGTGTGCTTCATTTGTTTATCGAGTTGCAGATCGTCCGTCAGTTGAACGACGTTGCCATCGACACGAGCTCGCAAAAAGCCTCGTTTAAGTAGATCAACAAATAAATCTTTGAATTCACCCTTTTGCCTTTGAATGAGCGGCGCGAGAACCTGATACTTGGTTCCTTCAGGAAGCCTCAAAACATTGTCGAGAATGTGCTCGCGCGTTTGTGCTGTTATCGCCCTGCCGCATTGATAGCAACTTGGTGTTCCTACGCGAGCAAAAAGGACCCGCAAGTAGTCATAGATCTCTGTAATTGTTCCCACTGTACTGCGGGGATTCCGCCCGCTTGCCTTTTGTTGAATCGATATGGATGGTGCCAGCCCGGTGATCGAATCGACCTCAGGTTTCGGCATCTGGCCAAGAAACTGGCGAGCGTAAGACGAAAGCGACTCCACGTATCGGCGTTGGCCTTCCGCATACAGTGTGTCGAAGGCAAGTGAGCTCTTTCCTGATCCACTGACTCCCGTCATTACGATCAATTTGTTTCGGGGGAGAGTCAGATTGATGTCTCGCAGATTATGCTCGCGAGCACCCCGAATCACGATATCAGAAGCAGGCATGGGAAAAACAACACAGCAAGAGGATGAGCCGTCGTCTAACAAACCAGTCAAAGTCTCAAGAAGTATAGACCACCCTTACTTGCCAGCAAGCCCGGCCAATTTGTCGTTCACCCCCCTCGTCGACGAGGGGTCTTCTTTTGATGTGAGATTCGTTATGATTTTCCGAAATCTGGCAGGACCCCGTCGGATTCGCTGGCGATTTAGAGTCGGCCTTTCAGGAAAAGGATTGCAAATGAATCGATTGATGAAAGCACGGTTGGTATTCGCCTTGATATGCGTCGCGGGCTGTGGCCATTCCAAGCCGGTTGCGGTCGTACCAGAGCCAGCAAAACAGACGAAGTCATCTGCAGTAATTGACGAGACCAAATCAGAATCCAAGCCGACGACTTCCATTCCACTCGTGAGTACCGCCAGGGAAGGAACCGCAGAATCGACATTTCAACAGACATTGATCGCTTTTCAAGAAGGGCGACTTGAATCCGTATTAGACTTCTTGCCGCCGTCGTATCAAGCTGACGTCAACACGCTCCTTCATGATTTTGCAGGAAAGATGGATGCCGAAATCTGGTCAGCTTCCTTCAATTTGCTGGCGAAAGTCGCCAATATCTTAAAGTCCAAGAAAACGCTGATTCTCAGTCTGGACGGAGTGAAGCGTACACCGCAAATTGAGTCAATCAAGCCACACTGGGATGCAATTGCCGCCGGCATTTTTGAGGTTGCATCGAGCGATGTGGCCGATCTTTCAAAACTGAAACAGGCAAATGCCCGTGATTTGCTCACATCAGCAGGCAAGATTTTCCGACGCATGCCGCTTCCACCTTTTGACGAGGTGCAAGTGATGACGATTAAGTCGGATTCAACGACAGCGACCTTATCATTCAGAGAAAATCGAGATGCCGATCCAAAGCAAGTTGAATTCGTGTTGATCGAAGGGAAATGGCTGCCAAAATGGATCGCCGACGGGTGGTCTTCAAGTGTCGCCGACGCCAAGGCCACACTGGAAGATCTTCCCAATCGAGTCTCCGTAGTGAAGCCCGAAGCCATGAAGCAGATCGACGCCATCAATGGAATGATGGAACAGCTTCAAAGTGCGAAAACATCTGATGAATTCAGCGCGGCCGTTGCGCCACTGGTTCTCACAATCGCATTTGGAGCTCAGATGGCTCAGCAATCGATGAGAGACGCTGCGACAACCCCTCGGAAAGGAAACGCGGTTCATTGCGTCATCAACCGCGAACTGACCGATAGTGAGTTAACGGCACTCAAAGACGCGGTGATGGCAACGCTCAACAATTCTGCCTCCAACGCCGACTACGAACTGATTCCGAACAATGGAAAAACTCGATGTCGATTTATCCCCGTTTCCGATATTAACGCTCTAACAGCAGTCGTGGCGAAGCACTTTGACGCTTCAGAAGTTCGCCTTGACCTTGAAAACAGAACGATTCACGTCGATTTCAAATAGTTCCTGAAATCTCCCTTGCAACGATACATTTATGCCACCTCAGATTGTTTTGCCGAAACGACGTTATCTCGTTCGCTTTAACCCCAAACGAGTTCCGCATTTATTCACAGATGTCTTGGTAATCGGTGCTGGAATAACCGGCATTCGAGCCGCGCTAGCCATTGATCCCAAACTGAACGTAGTCCTTGCAACGAAGGACCGGCTTAAAGAATCGAATAGTGCGTATGCTCAAGGGGGCATTGCAGGTGTCTTCGATCCGGTTGACGACTTCGCGAATCACGTCGCAGACACTTTGGCGGCGGGGAAGGGCCTTTGCACTCAAGCCATTGTCGACACTGTTGTCCGAGAAGCTCCCTCGCGAATTCGCGAATTAGTCTCGATGGGGGCGCATTTTGATCAAGCGGATGGCGAAATTGCTTTGACTCAGGAAGGTGGGCATAGCCATCGACGTGTTGTTCATGCTCTTGGAGACGCGACGGGAAAAGAGGTGATGCGGGCTTTGATCGAACAAATTCGCAGTGCAACGCAAGTCGACATTTGGGAAAACACTTTTACAATTGATCTGCTGACACACAGCGGCGAGTGTCGCGGAGCGCTTGTTTGGAATGCGAGTCACGGTAAGACATTCGTCTGGGCTAAACAAACGATTCTTGCTACAGGTGGCGCTGGCAGGCTTTATCGAGAAACAACCAATCCCGAAATTGCGACGGCTGACGGTCACGCGATGGCCTTTCGTGCCGGATGTGAATTGCGTGATATGGAGTTCATGCAGTTTCATCCGACAGTGCTTTATATCGCAGGTTCCTCTCGCCACTTAATTTCTGAGGCCGCGCGAGGTGAAGGCGGAATTCTGCGAGATTGCACAGGCCATCGCTTCATGCCGGACTATGATCCTGCCGCCGAACTCGCCCCGCGTGATATTGTCAGCCGATCAATCACACGTCAAATGGAGAAGACACGTCACCACTGTGTCTATCTCGATTTGACGCACCTGCCAAAGTCACTCGTTCTCGAACGATTTCCGCATATTCGACAAGTCTGTACGCAGTTCGGTCTCGACTTGTTGCGAGACCAGATCCCTGTTCGTCCTGGTGCCCATTATATGATCGGTGGAATAACCGTGGACGACGAGGCAAGAACCTCGTTGCCGCGCTTGTGGGCCGCTGGGGAAGTGACATCCACGGGACTGCACGGCGCGAACCGACTTGCCAGTAACAGTCTTCTGGAAGGTTTGGTCTTTGGTCTTCGTGCGGGGATCAATGCCTCAGCCGCAGCATCTGGAGAGACAGACCAGTTTACCGCGCTCGCACTGAAAACTGATCCTAAGCAACTTTTGCCAACTGAGGGGACGTTCGCCGAAAGTGACGAGCCACTTGAATCGTCGACGCTAAAGCTCGACGACTTGTTGAATTCGCTCAACAGTGAAATGTGGCGAAACGTCGGAATTGAACGGAACGCCAGCGATTTGGAGTCGGCGCTTCGTCAAGTTGAGTTCTGGGATCGATACGTCGGACCACACGAGTTTGCAATCACCAAGGGTTGGGAATTGCAAAATCTACTGCTGGTGGCCCGCTTAATGATCGTTTCTGCGCTGACACGAAAGGAAAGTCGCGGCACGCACTACCGCAGCGATTTCCCGGATACTGACCCGAACCAGGCCGAGCACATTCGACTTTTGGCTCAGCCGTAATGCGACAGTCTCAATTGCCAGCCGCGAGACGTTGAATCAGCTCCAAAAGTTTTCGCCATGCCAGTTCATCGGGGGCTGAGTTTGCACTTCCACGTCACCATTGACTTGCATTTGGCAGGCCAGGCGAAGGTTTGTTTCGTTCCCCAACCGCGCAAAGAACGTCAGGGGATGGGCGGTCATCGAGACTTTTTCAAATAAGCTTTGGTTCGAGATGTTTTCAAGTCCCTTCTTCACCATCACTTTGCAACTGGTACAAAGTCCAAACCCCATGCAATTCACATAGTTGTGAGGGGTGGGGTATAGCTGGACGCCAGCTTTAATCGCTTCGCGTCGCAGGTTCGATCCCGCTGGAACTTCGATCGTCTTTTTCTCGTTAACAAAAGTCACTGTCGGCATGTTGGATGCTCTTCCAAAAGCAATATGGTCACGAACAGATTGGCACCTCGCTTATAATATTCTCGACATCAAGTTGAACGCAATGTTCGCAGACGGGTCTGACCGTTTTGATCGACCGAAAACTTAGGGTTTCAGAAATCGTCCGCAAGCGACTTTGACCGCTTGCGGACGTGCAGAACGAATGATCTGCCGCTACGATTCTGACGCGTTTACTGTCAAACATCACAACAGTCACTGAGATTACACAAATATGAAAAGCAACTTGCCGGTTATTTTTGCCTTGTTGACCGGATTATGCTGGGGTAGTTACGGACCCGTCCTCGGTCAAGCCCGGGCCTTTGAGAAAAGTCCATTCAAACCGTATGTCATGATCGGTATCGCCTATTTGATTTGGGGAATCATTGGTGGATTGATCGGGATGGTCGCCAAAGGAGACAGCTTCAGTTTTACGAAAAATGGCACAATCTGGGGGTTCGCAGCAGGAACTCTCGGCGCATGGGGAGCGTTAACTCTGACGCTGGCCATGTTTACCGGGGGAACGGCCATGCCTCAAGTCGTGATGCCGATCGTTTTTGGAACCGCCGTGACCGTCAGCGCGATTATTGCTGTACTCACAACGAAGACCCAAGCTGATCCGCGGCTTTGGCTTGGGATTATCGGCATGGGGATCTGCATCGTCACCGTGGCGTATTATACACCCCACCCGGTTCCTCATGGGGCAAAACCGTCTGAACCACCGGCAGTAAAAGATCCCGCTTAACCGCGACGGTTAGACGAGAGGCGATCTTACCTGTTTGGCGTTGAAACCATTGCCGGAGATGCAAGGTATCGATTTGTAGCCGTCCGCAATTCAAAAACTCAGGAATCAGGCATGACGATCACCTCCAATCGACGCGAATTTCTCAAACAATTTGGCGCGGCGAGTGCGATTTCGCTGGCGGCGGCTCCGCCCCATTTCCTGGCGAACGCGGCCGACCTCGCTGCCACAACAACCTCCACTGACCAGCGAGTCCTCGTACTGATACAACTCGCCGGCGGCAACGACGGCCTCAATTCTCTGGTTCCTTATGGCGATCCTGCTTACTACAAAGCACGTCCAGGGATCGGAATTCCGAAGAATCAGGTGCTACGCATCAACGATCACATCGGACTTCATCCACGGTTAACCGGGCTGAAAGAACTTTATGACGAGGGTAATCTCGCGATTGTTCAAGGGGTTGGGTATCCACAAACCGATCGGTCACATTTCCGTTCAATGGATATCTGGCAATCCGCTCAACCCTCAAACCCCGTACCTCGCGATGGGTGGCTTGGACGGGCACTCGAATGGGAGTTCGATCGCCAACCCGCACGAGCCGAAGGTCTTTCTCTGGGGACGGATAAACTTCCGTTAGCCTTCGTAAGCGGACGAGTGAGCGTTCCTTCGTTACGTCGACTCGAAGATTTTCAACTTGTCGCCGGTCACGGTCCTGAATCTCATCAAAGATTAAAAAGAGAAATACTAAATCGAGTTATTCAATCGCCAGTGCAGGGCGAGCGAGAACTTGATTTTCTCCGCCGAACGACGGCCACTGCCCTGACGAGTGCCGACCGCCTGAAAAGCATGGCTAACAACTACAAAGCCGCCGTTAACTATCCTGCCACCGTCTTGGCAAATCGGCTGAAGCTGATCGCACAAATGATCGCTGCGGAATTGCCTGCGAGAATGTTTTTTGTCTCACTGGATGGCTTTGACACGCACGCACAACAAGAAGGTGGACATGCGGCATTGCTGGCGGAACTTGCAGGAGCAATCCTGGCGTTCCAACGCGACCTCGCCGGACACGGCTTGGCTGACCGAGTGTTGCTTTCTACGTTTTCGGAATTTGGACGTCGAGTTGCCGAGAATGGAAGTTTGGGAACCGACCACGGTGCAGCCTCGATGCTCTTTGCATTATCTCCGAATAAAGGGGGGGTGTATGGAACTCATCCCAGCATGACTGATCTGGAAGACGGAGACCTTAAACACACGTCCGACTTCCGCTCAGTGTATGCATCGCTACTAAACTGGTTGCAGATTCCCAGTGAGCCCGTTCTGGGTGAGAGATTTGACCCAATTGGGTTTGTTTGAATTACTGAATCATCAACTCATTAATCCGGCTTGCGAAAAACCACTCCCGCATCCACCTGATGAAACCCCGCTGACTTCAGGACAGCGATTCCCGCTGCGTCAGTTTCGCAGGCGTGCGCTTCAGCCAATTGAATCATCTGGTCTCGCACACGCCGACATACCTCGTCCAGCAGTAACTGTCCATAACCCTTTCGACGCTGCTGCTCGACAACCTGTAACCCCGTGATTCCAATCGCGCGCACCTTCCACCCGTTTGAATAAACATCCAATCCGACAACGCAGACTCTGGCGATCAAATTTCCGCCAGCCTTTGGCACCAGGCCAAGTTGCATGGAATCAAGACGCCCCTGTCGAGTCGACCACCACCAATCTTTCGGTTCGAAGGCCGTGGCGGCAGCCAGCTTGGATTGCCGTTTTGCATTCAGTAGTCGAACGCACATGATTTCAGGCCCACCAGGCCCCAATGTCCTTTGGAATACGAGATGTCGTTCGACTTGGGTATACCCAAGTGAAACAAAGAACGGGGCTGCTGCAGGGTCAGATTCCAGAAAACCTGCCGGTTCGGAACCGCCATATAAACCGAAATAAAACGGATCTCGTGGGTCTGCACACCCTGCAAAAATTGTTTCTGCTCCGGCATTGCGGAGATATTCCTCGGCACGACGAATCAATTCGCGGCCAATTCCCTGTCGACGATATTTCGGTTCGACGATGACGGCGCAGATGATACCTGTCTTTTTGGACAACTGGGATTTTGATTCATCGGCTGCAAATCCCGCATGAACAAATCCGATGACACGTTTGTCATCGGCCGTTGCCAGAATCATTCCTGCGGGATCGAAGTACGTCTGAGCGATCACGAGGCCATCGAATACGTCGCAACTGATTCCTTGCGCGGCTCCGCGGCCTAATCCTGCTTCGTTCCAAAGACGCACGACGTGCGGAGGATCGGCGTTTCGAAACTGGCGGTAAGCCACCACGACTGAATTACCTTCGTTTGCAAGAGTAACCCGGTGGCAATAAGACACCAAGCTTTCTCAATTATACAACCGAACCACCGCATAGCGAGTCACGAGATTCATCGATTCATCAACAATCACGACTTCGAATTCGAACTGATTTGCTCCAACGCAGCGGCAACGACGTGTTCGACATCGAAGCCGAAATGCTTCTGAAGGTCCTTGTATGGCGCAGAAGCACCGAAGGTTGTCATTCCAATGACTCGTCCTGACTCGCCGACATAACGTTCCCAACCAAACGTCGCCCCTTGTTCAACGGCGACTCGGGCTTTCACTTCCGGCGGTAAAACGCTGTTTCTGTATTCCAGCGGTTGCTTGCTGAAAATATCCCACGATGGCATCGACACCACTCGGGAGCGAATCCCTTTCGCGACCAGTTTTTCGTGCGCTTCGACGACCAGACTGAGTTCACCGCCGGTTCCAATCAGAATGACTTCCGGCTTCCCATCAGCAGCGTCCGCAAGAATATACGCACCATGCGAAACCCCGGCTGCCGACGCATACTTGCCGCGATCCAACGTTGGCAGGACTTGTCGTGACAAAACCAGAGCCACAGGATGATGCTTCAACTGCATGATATAGCGATAAGCTTCGACGACTTCATTCGCGTCGCCTGGACGCAGCACAACCAAGCCGGGCATCGCCCGCAATGAAATCAGGTGTTCGATCGGCTGATGTGTCGGGCCGTCTTCACCGTCTCCCAATGCGTCATGCGTGAAGACGAAAATCGTCGGAATTTCCATTAAGGCCGACAGCCGGATCGCGGGACGAGCGTAATCGCTGAAAACGAAGAACGTGCCACCGAACGGGCGAATCTTCGAAAGCGACAGCCCGTTCATGATCGCTCCCATCGCGTGCTCTCGAACTCCGAAGTGGAAATTTCTCCCTCCTGGGGTCTCTGCCTGAAAGCTACCGGCATTCGCGAATTTGAGCTGCGTCTTGTTCGACGATCCGAGATCGGCAGATCCTCCGATCAGCCACGGGACGTTCTGTGCCACCACGTTCAAAACCTTGCCAGAAGCTTCTCGTCCCGCAACCCCTTTTGGATCGGCTGGAAAAACGGGAAGATCCCGATCCCAACCGGCAGGAAGCTCGCGTTTTTGCATCTGGTCAATCTGCGTGGCCAGTTCCGGGAATTTGGCACGGTAGGCTGCGAACAGTTCCGTCCAGCTCTTGTGAGCGGCTGCACCACGAGCACCGATTCCAGCGTCAAAATGCTCGCGGACACCTTCGGGCACGAGGAATTTCGCGTCTTCGGGCCAGCCGTAAAATTGCTTCGTCAGACGAACTTCCGCTTCGCCAAGCGGTTCTCCGTGTGCTTCACAGGTGTCCTGGCGGTGGGGTGATCCATAGCCAATATGGCTGTCCAGAATGATCAAAGTAGGTCTGCTCTTGGTCTTGTGGAAAACCGCAATGGCCTGCTCGATTCGCTCAATGTCGTTGGCATCAACAACCCGCAAGACGTTCCATCCATAACCCACAAATCGGGTCGCAACGTCTTCCGTGAAGGCAAGGCTGGTATTGCCTTCAATCGTGATGTGGTTGTTGTCAAAGATCCAGCAAAGATTGTCGAGGCCTAAGTGCCCCGCGAGCGATGCTGCTTCCGAAGCGACCCCTTCCATCAGACAGCCATCGCCGCAAACCGCGTAAACGTTGTAGTCGAAAATGTCAAAACCAGGCCTGTTATACTGGTTCGCCAGCCACTTTTGAGCGATCGCCATCCCTACGCTGTTGGCAACGCCCTGTCCCAATGGACCTGTCGTCGCTTCAACCCCCGAAACCATGTGATATTCGGGATGTCCGGCCGCTTTGCTTCCCAGTTGCCGAAAGCGTTTGATGTCGTCGAGCGAAATCGCGGGAGTGCCGTCGGTTTTGCATTCGGAATTCACCTGCTGTGTCCCGCTCAGATGCAGAACCGACCAGAGCACCATCGACGCATGACCATTCGAAAGGACGAACCGATCGCGATTAGGCCAGTTCGGGGCTTTGGGATCGAATCGCATGGTCCGATTCCAAAGCGTATAAACCAGTGGTGCCAGTGCCATCGGCGTTCCGGGATGCCCGGAATTCGCCTGCTGGACTGCATCCATCGACAACGTGCGGATTGTATTTATCGACAACTGAACTAATTGATCATTGGCCATGTGATTTCCCTTTGCCATTTCGTTCGTCAAAATGCACGCGTACTTTATCGACGAGACCTCGTCCTTCAAAGTCACTTTGCCCCGGAAGACATTCTTGCTGTTTGGAATGACTGAAATGAAGACACGACCTGTGTCAAAAAATCTCGAATTTGACGTCGCAAATCGTTTCAGTCCGTTTCACGATCCCATCAGCACAATATGATTGTTTCAGGCAGATTTGGAAATGAAACGACAGGATTCACGATGCTGATCGGAATTTTTGCGGATAGTCATGATCATCTGGACCATATTCGGCGCGCAGTCGACGTCTTCAACGACGCGGGATGTGAACTCGTTGTTTTTGCAGGCGATCTCGTTTCTTCCTTTGCCGTGCCCCCACTCAGAGAACTGAAATGTAAAGTCATTGCCTGCTTCGGTGATAACGAAGGGAACAAACCTGGTGTCACAGCAGGTATGAAAATCATTGGCACCATTGGCGAGCCTCCTTTTGGTTTCAAAACTCCCGATGGACGAAAGATTCTTGTGACTCATATGGACCGTTCGTTACGAGACTTAGACGGTGATTTCGACGTTGCGATCTACGCACATACTCACAAACCAAGCATCACTCATGATGAAAAAGGCCGATTGTTCATTAACCCGGGAGAAACCAGCGGTTGGTCACACGGACGTCCATCAGTCGCCATTCTCGATACACGCACCCTGGAAGCCCGAATCGTGCTAATTTCAAAATCCCCTGAGGAAGTTGCGGCAGCAAATTGAGTCATTCACTCCGTTGCCTCTTGCTTCGGTATATCCGTCGGCAACGGGATTGCTCCAGCCGCTGGCTTTCCATGCCCGGCTTGAATGTA
Source organism: uncultured Schlesneria sp. (assembly GCA_903904835.1). Taxonomy (GTDB): domain Bacteria; phylum Planctomycetota; class Planctomycetia; order Planctomycetales; family Planctomycetaceae; genus Schlesneria. The sequence continues at coordinate 47,795 of CAIVEI010000048.1, forward strand.
GGCAGCGCGTTGCCTGGCATAATCGGCGGGACTCAACATTTCAGCCCCGCTGGCAACTTCACCCTGTGATTCCGCGAAGTAGCGTTTCAAGTAAGAAACACACCATCCACATCCTGTTCCAGCTCCACCACATTCGCTGATTTGACTGGCACGTTTCGGTCGATGCACGCGAATGAAATTCAGAATCTTTCGCTTGGAAATATGAAAGCAGTAGCAAATTGTGTCGTCGGGTTCCATCAGCAATCCATCGGAATGAGTTTCGAAAATTTGATTGACGACAGTTCTCATTTCGTGTCAAAGAGAACAATCTCTAATGTACTCAACGTTCGTCCGGTTGACGACCATCACATTATCACGGCAGGATATCAGCCGTCATTCAAAATCGATTTGCCCTGAAGGATTGCAGAACATGGAAATTCTTGCTCTGGCGATGATACTTTTCAGCCAACCGAACGAAAAATTGTTCATGGCCACGCCACTGACGCAACCCAAACAATTCACGCCGGGAATTGAAGGACCGCAGTGCGATCGAGCGGGAAATATCTACGCAGTTAATTTTGAGAAACAGCAGACGATCGGCAAAGTTTCGCCCGATGGCAAAGCGGAAATCTTTGTCACTCTGCCCGGCGAAAGTACTGGAAACGGAATCGTATTCGACCAGCAAGGTCGCATGTACGTTGCGGATTATGTCGGCCATAACGTGCTTCGGATTGATATGAAGACCCGTAACATCGAAGTCTTCGCCCACCATGACGAGATGAATCAACCTAATGATCTTGCGATCGCCCCTGATGGAACGCTCTACGCCAGCGATCCGAACTGGGGGAATTCCACTGGCCAATTGTGGAGAATTGACGGTTCCGGAAAGGTTCAACGGATTGCCGAAAAGATGGGGACAACAAATGGAATTGAAGTCAGCCCTGATGGCAAGACCCTGTACGTTAACGAATCGGCGCAGCGGAATGTCTGGTCTTTCCCGATCAAGGCAGATGGATCACTTGGGGAAAAGCGGTTGCTGAAGAAATTTCCTGATCACGGGTTTGACGGCATGCGGTGCGATGTTGATGGCAACCTTTACATTACCCGCTACGGAAAAGGGACCGTTGTCGTTCTGACACCGGATGGAAAAGAACTGCACGAGATCAATGTCCTGGGAAAACAGCCGAGCAATATTTGCTTTGGAGGTCCCGATGGTCGAACCGTCTATGTCACTGAAGTTGAACAGACTCGTCTGGTCCAGTTCCGAGTCGACAAACCAGGACTCGCCTGGAAACGCTGGTCGACAGCCAAATGAAATGTTCGACAGACGTTATCGCGTGTTTTTTGTATCCGAACTTTAAACAGGAATTTTCCAGAATAATGACACCTCAAGAAATCGCTGAAAAACTCGGGCTGACATTTCCAAAATCGGAACCAGGTTACTTAAACCTTTGCATTCGTACGGGCAACTTACTGATGACCTCGGGACATGTCAGCGATTTGAAGGGAAAACTTGGAGCGGGTGTTTCTGTCGATCAGGGATACCAGGCTGCCCGAGATTGCGCCGTCAAGATTCTGCGGTCAGTTTATAACGCACATGGAACGCTGAATGGATTGCGCGTGATTAAAGTTCTGGGCTGCGTGAATTCAACGCTTGAGTTCCACGAACAGCACTTGGTGATCAACGGCACTTCAGATTTGTTACACGAGATCTTCGGAAAAACAACCGACGGTTACCACGCGAGAAGTGCCTTGGGATTCGCCCAACTTCCCACGAACGCCGCCGTAGAAGTCGAAGCGATCTTCGAGATCAAATAAAACGGTTAGGGTCCGGCCGAACCCATCGAAGAAAAGTTGGCAAAGTTGGCCAAGTTCCCTATTTCGTAGTGTTTTTGCAGGTTCGAACTTGGCCAACTTCACCCGTTCACCCCCAATCTTTGCGTGGGCGAGGTTCCAACCCAAGCCGTCGTTTAGCGTAACCCAAAACGCGTAGGGTCGGTCGAGTCTTCGAGGCCCACCAGATCCTCGAAGAAAAGTTGGCCGAGTTGGCCAAGTTCCCTGTTTCATAGCGTTTTTACAGGTTTGAACTTGGCCAAGTTGGTCAGCAATGAAATAAAAAAGACTTTGAACAGAAGTTAACAAAGGGATCGAAGGAATACAGAACAATGCATTCATTCCGATCGGCCCGGACAGTTAGGACGAAACCCCAGCCGGATGCGTTTTTTCTTCCCTTCGTGAACTTCGTGTCCTTCTGTTCAAAAAAATCTCTCTTATCCCGCTGGAACCAGGGCTTCACAAAATTTGGTGTCAAAGTTCGATCAAGTTCGTTCGACTTCGACCATTCCTCGTAATTCGTAGGCTTTTGTCCATTTTTCTGCAGCGCTCGAGTTCGCTCGAGTTCGACACAGTTCGTTCGACTTCGATCAAGTTCGAATCCCAACATTCCGCCCACGCGAGATGAACGGTGAAATTCCCTAAACGATTCTTTGAATTTTCGACGCACTACTTTCTCAAAACTACTCTCTCGCCGTTTCGGCGCCGCCACGAACGTCCCGCTGCGGTAATAGGGCGTCCCGTGTTAAAGTCATTCCGAATTTTCAATGATCAAATTCGTTGCATTACACCGGAGCCGAAACGGCTCAGAAAGTTGACCTGAGAACGTGGAAAGTAGACCAGATCAAGAAATAAATCGTTCTCCTGATGGTTCTACTTATGACACTCTCCTGACGACTTTCTTCCGTTTTGGCTCGGCTGCGGGTCAAACAATCCGAAAATATCGGCTGCCCTCTTGTGGTAACACAAAAGAACGACAAAATTATTGAGATAAAAATGTCGTTTGTCAATGTTTGCTTGCGTGTTTTTTCTTAATGTTTGGAACGTGCTCAAGAGCAAACTTCCATTACGGCCAAGCGGACGCAGATTTTTAAGAGATTTGCGTGAGACGGACACGGAGAAGAACTTGGGGAAAGTTCAATTAATCGTTGAAAAGTGGTGTTTTGTTGGCCGCAGGGGCTGCACTTCCTCAAGACTTAAGAAGTACTGGCAAGAACGATCATGACCGCCATGCAGGGGGAAACTGCCACGCGAACCTAAAGTCGATTCTTGGCTCGATCGCTGGCACGCTGAAGGATGGACCGTTCGCGGTCGGTCAGGCTTTCTGAACCGTGTTCGTGGATCTTGGCCAGGATCGCATCGACTTGCTCATCGAGGTTCGAAGTCACTTCTGGATGAAAGACTTTCAGATTCCTCGCCGTGCTGGCTCGACGGATTGTTCGCCGTAATCGGCTGACATCGAAGAACTCGCCGATTGAGGCCAGTCGCCATCGCTGTTGCCGGTAAAGATATCCAAACGCTGCTCCCCAAAGTTCAGAACAATAGGCAACGCTGGTCCATGTCCCCTGCCCGGAAAACGCCTGGAGGATGCGATAGCAGTCGATAACGATGTAGATCGCCAGCAAGACCCGAATCTGCATCGGGATCAGCCCGAAAAACAGAATTTCCTGGCGTGGAAAATGAGTCGCAAAAAGTGCCAGGAGCGCAATGACGCAGGGGTTAGAACCCATTAAAGGTGCGGGTAAAAACAACTTCAGACCAAAGCAGGTGAAGATCACCCCACAAACGAGTGCCGAAAACAGGTAAAACCACAACAGTTCACGCGAACCATACATCCGTTCGATGGCGGACCCCAGATACCAGACGGCCACCATATTGAACACGAGATTGAACGGAGCATCCCGAAAGTGACAAAAAGCGAATGTCACCAATCGCCAGATTTGACCCTGCAAAACTTTACGAACATCAAGCTCCAACCACTCTTCGACGTACGACACCTGTGCGCCAAAACCACGCATCGCGGCAGGTTCGACATTGTGGAGATAATGAATCGCAGCAACTCGCGGCTCTTCTCTCTCGATGAATCCGACTTCATGAGTGAAAATCGTCTGCAGGAAAAACAGACCGACCGTCACGATGATCAGCCATTTTGTTGTCGGAACGTCATGCCCCCAGGAAGCGACTCCTGTTCCGTCATCATCGCGCATATAGTCGCGGTTGGTTGAACCCATCGTCCGTGTTGACCTCAAATCGTCCGTTGACTGCCGAAGAACCCAACTTTGGTTGTTTGAATAGTGTAGCGACTACCCATCATTTCTTCACTGACAGTTTGTACTTATAAGCCTGGCCAATGAGGATTCTGTGCCACTGCATCGGAGTCTTCGGAGAAGCAGTGGCTTCTCTTTCCACCAGTTCAAAGAGCACTGCGTGACCGAAGACAATCATGCAGTGGCACACACACACACACACACACACACACCAGGAGACTGACTAGTCCGGTCCGCGTTACTTATTGACCGAAGATTCGTTCTTTCTCACTGACAATGGGTTCGCTGCGCCAGCTTGAGGCAATCGTTTTGTCAATTCAATGTTATCGCTCAGCATCTGATCGATGTCGGCCTGAACACTTCGGACCTCGCGACGAAGTTTATCGATCGTCAAAAGCGTCTGGTTTCGGTCCTCTTCCGCAGCCGCCATCGCGGCGACTAAACCGTCTCGGAATTCCGGATTAACCGACTCGGTCTTGGGCAATATGTCGCCCCCAACGAGTTCTGCTTCTCGTAGTTTCAGCTTCGCGTTTGCCTCTCCCAGCAATTTCACCTGGCCTTTGAGAGTTCGCACTCGGTCGCTGAGTGTTTCCTCATGTTTCAAAATTGTGGTTAATTGCTTGTCAAAGTTCTCGACGTAACCGGGTGGAACGAGATTGCGCCATCGCCAGTTGCCGGTCTTCCAGGTTCGAATTTCTTCTGGATTCGCTCGCCAGTTTGGCTTCATCGTGGCGGTGTTGTTCTGGATGTCGACCGGCAGGAAAGAACCCCGGTAAATCGAAGTCCCGTCCTCGGCAGTCTCAAATCCATGCATTAAAAACTTATCACGAACGCCGTTGTCCGACCCAACGCCGACCCGAACGGTCCCATCGTTTTGATTCACAACTTCCGTTTGAACAGGGAAAAAGAAGTTGCCCCAAAGTTCACGAGATCGAAACAGTTCGTTATTCAGAGAATCAATCTGTGCCTGCAAAGCGACAATTTTGGGAGAAATGTCGTTGAATTTGTTTTTGGACGCGACCGACTTCGCCGTCCAACTGTTACGCACCTGCACCAGCTTTGCGGTGAGAACGGAAGCAGTGACCGCAAGGAGGACCACGAGAAATGCCAAGACTTTGCCGGATGTATGCATAACTAGATCCTTGTCGCGAAATTCAATCTCTATTTTTTGTTTGGCAGTCCCGAATCACGCACGGCCCAACACCAACTATTGCACCCGCGACGCGAATTTCAAGAAAGTCTGCAATCTCTTACGTAAAAATCGGCGGAAATCAGGTCACTTCAGACTGCTTTCTGTTATCGACCCAACCTCGACAAAGGCGACAGCAGATTCTCTCAAGTTATTGTGAACGCGATTCCACCGATTATTTACTCTTTAATCGACCGAAGATTCCGTCTGTGACGGTGGCGACACCACCAAATCTCGCCTGCAATTTCAGTCCGGAATTGTCGAAAAAATCGTTACGACCGTTTTAAATCGAAATGATACCCTCGAACAATGTGACAATGTTCCAAAGATCATAGGTTTGGCTAAAGTGGACGGTCAAGCAGAAAGTCTCGTGCAATTGCCTTTCGAGATAAGTCAGCCCACAATCTTGAGAATGACCCGACCCCGACATCCCTGTTGAGAGACCCCTCCTTTGACTACGCCACTTGACTCTCAGCCTCCGCTCGTCTCCCCGGAATCCTCCACAAACGGATCACCGGCTCTGGTCGGAACCGGATTCGGACAATGGATGGCTCTTGTTGCCGCGTTGTTAGGCTGGATGTTTGACGGCGCAGAAATGGGCGTCTTTTCGATGGTGGGTCGCGCTGCGATTCAAGATCTGCTGGGGATCTCCGGCCCCTCTACTCCGGAAAGCGAACAGAAAATCGGCTTTTATTTCAGCGTCGTCATCTCCGTATTTCTCATCGGAGCGGCAACGGGTGGCGTCGTCTTCGGCTGGCTTGGGGATCGTATTGGCCGAGTCCGAGCCATGAGCCTTAGCGTCTTGACGTATGCTCTGTTTACGGGACTTTGTGGATTCGCTCAAACTCCGATTCAGTTGGGTATCCTTCGATTCATCGCCGCTCTCGGAATGGGGGGCGAATGGTCACTGGGAGTGGCACTCGTCATGGAAGTCTGGCCAAATCGGTCTCGAGCCCTCATGGCAGGTCTGATCGGAGCCGCTGCCAATGCCGGATATCTGCTGGTTGGAATAATCGGTATCGGACTGACGGCAATGCTGACCCAGTGCGAACAATCGCTGAGCGGCCTTGGTTTACCGGAATCCACGGTCAAAATGCTGGTCGCCAATAAAGGTTGGCGGCTGATGATGATGTTAGGGACCTTGCCAGCGGCTCTGACGTTCTTTTTCCGCATGTTCGTCCCGGAATCGGCAAAATGGGAGCGAGAAAAAGGCCGCGGAACCACGTCCAATTGGGTGACATCCGACTTATTCGGAGTTCTCATCGGTGCCATTGGTCCGGGGATTATCGTCTGGGTCTGGGCCGACGACCGTATCGGCGTAACGCCGCGCCTGATCGGAACGCTGATCGGACTTGTGATTGCCACGATTGGTTACATTTTCCCAGCCCTGAGGTTCCTGCAGCGGACATTCGCCAATTCTGCTTCGGCACAAAACGAAACGGGACGAACCATTCGCCGGATGCTGCTCGGGGCGTGCCTCAGCGCCGTCGCTTTGATCGGAACCTGGGGGTCGACGCAATGGGCCATGTCATGGGCCGGACAATTGACTCAGAATCTCAAACAGAATGACGATCCAGCAACATCTCAGGCAGAAGACGCTCCATCAACCGGCCTGGGGGCTTTTCAAAAGTGGTTTAAGGCAGCAATTTTTAAGAACCCCCGCGAATACACTCAGATGTTTACAGCAGTGGGAGCCATCGTCGGGACCATCCTTGCCGCCATGCTGGGCGACTGGGTCGGTCGACGATCTGCCTACTGCGCATTGTGCGTCTTGTCGATCGCCTCGGTGATCTGGTTCTATCAATTTCACTCCAAGTTTGACGAAGAATTCTTGTTCGCCTCATTCGTGCTCGGGACCTGCACCGCATCGTTTTACGGCTGGTTGCCGCTTTATTTGCCGGAACTGTTTGCCACAAACGTCCGCGCGACGGGACAGGGATTCAGCTTCAACTTCGGCCGAATTATCGCCGCGATTGGCACGCTTCAGATTGGTTCGCTGTTGAAACTTGTCGACAACTACGAAACCTTTGCACGGGTGAAAGGGGGATATCCGATCGCCTGTAGCGTCGTTTGTGGAGTCTATGTGCTCGGCATGGCGCTGATTTGGCTTGCTCCGGAAACTAAAGGAAAATTGCTTCCAGATTAAGTATTGTCCGTATGACTACAATCAAAACGGAAGGATTTCACCATGGATGACACGGATGCCCACGGATAAGAAAAGCAGCGAAATTCAGAATCGCTTTTAGCATTTATCCGTGTCATCCGTGGTGAAATCCTCTTCTCTATAAGATTCTTCTCCACCCAAATGTCGAAACAAAAACTCGGTGTCGAGTAATGAAATGAACGACGAAGCCGGCAACATACCGAGCGACTTAGACCCCAAACCGGGTCTTGACCCTGCACCGTTTGAAAACTTGCCGGGTATTTCAAACCGCCCTGTTACATCCGACGATCAGCCTGTTGTGGATTCGCGTTTGTACGTCCCGGACAATGAGGACTGGGGGGTCGAGATCAAGCGGGATTCGGACAGAATTTACTGTTATGCCAAACAGCCGGAACAGGATTATTTCCACCTGATCCTGAACGGCGAAATCTACGTCACACGGCAACACGAACGGTACTGTCTCAGTTGTGCGCTCAGGATGGGATTTCTGACGCAAGATCGACTCTTTTGGCAACATCGCGTCCCCAAGAAGCCAACTCGCGTTCTGTAAGGGACGCATTGTCTCTCGATGATGGTCCGTCATCAGGCTACTTCGTAGATCTTTTCCGTTCCGCCTCGTCTTTCCATTTCTGCATTTCTCTGGTTGCGGAACCCAGGAGATTTCGAGAGACCTCCATGTACGTCATTAGTTCATCGCTCTCCTCAGATTTGGCGGCCCGGATCAGATTGTCGCTGAGCGTCAGGAGAATCAAACGGATGTCATGTTCTGTGGAAAGGTTTGTGATCCTTTGTTTCGCTGAATCAATTTTGTCCACAAAGTCTTTTGTTACCACGGCTCTGACTTCTCCATTCGGATTTGTCGACCGTTCTTGATCAAGAGCGTGGTAAGCGGTCGACAAATCTGCCAGTGGAGATTCAAACTGTCCAACCTCCGCCGGTATCATGCTTCTTCCGAGAAAGAAGATCAAAACACAACCGGCCAGTGCCATGATCAAATTCCCTGAAAAGAGGGGCTGAGAATCGCCGATTCGATCTGTTCGAGGTTTGGGCTTGATTTCACCTTTGTACTTGGGATACGGACCGCTCTTTGGCTGCGGCGGCGACTGATTCACGCCAACGTTCGGGCCGAGGTTTGAGCGGCTTAACAAATGCTCTCGGTTTGTGGATTGTCGAGTCGATTCGACTTTAAGATCAGCGCCGCTGTTCAACGTCTGCGGTTCTGAACGTTGTGAATGAGCCGTATCTTTTGCCGGGGAATATGTCGCCGATTGTGCTGCCGGTGGAAACGGGGAATGCATCGCATGTTGGACGGGTGCCTGTGCGGCCGGCGGGATGGCCGAGGTCTGCGGCGTATGACTCCTTTGACTGGAACCAGATGTCTCGGCGACCGAAGGACGAGTTGGTTCAGATGCGAATGAAGAACCGTCTGCCATCAAGCCAGGATACGAGCAGAAGAGACCAGGGACATCCAGAGCGATCCTCCATTCGGTCTGATCGCTCTGTCGAACGCGGTCGATGGGTAGAATGCGTCCGGCAGCGACCATCTCAAGCAGTTTTTGAAACTCGATCGGCCCATGCTCGGCACGCCCCATTCGCACGTACCACAGCGTCTGATGATCGGCAACTTGAAGCTCAGAAGTCGGACTTGACGGCGTCGTTTGTGTCGTCGGAGTGTGATGCGCTAACACTTGTTCGACGAAGTCGTCAACACGAGTCCAACTGGTTTGGTCTGCAGCTCGGACTTCAGCGCCTGACAACTGACCTGATGCAATTTCATCCTGCAGCCAAACGAGCGACGTTGGCCCGAAGTTGACTCCGTGGATTCGGAAATAATATTGCGACATCCTACCCCTCGGTCCGAAAGGAGCCTGCCAAATGAAAGCGAGTGCTAAATTGGTTTAGTCCTCGTGCAAGCCCTTCGTCGTGGTCGGGAATTATACGTTCCCTGGCAAATGCCCGCGACCGAACTTCCTGAAATCGATGTCGTAGTACCGCGTCAACACGAATAATGTGGATGCCACTCAACGCAGTTAACAATTTTGTACCAGGACGTTTCGTATCCTTTCTGGATTGTCCTGTGTCCTGGAAGGACGAAAGCGATTAGCCGGTCGGTTGAGCGCAGCGACACCACCGGGTCAGGTATGAAGTTGGGATTTTCATCCGGGAAGGATGACAGATTTATTTTTCATGACACTTCTGATTTCGCCCAAATCGCATGGTCGATCGTCATTTTTCTGGAATCCCTCCAGGATTCAGGACCTTTCCCGTCGTCATACCCGGTGGTGTCGCTTCGCTCAACCGACCGGCTAATTGCTGCAGTCCCTTCGGGACAACGAAATGCGCCATGCCAGACTTTCCGTGGAAAATCGCCATTCGTTGTGTTAACCGTTCACATGCGATTCAATTCAACACCCGCCTTACGGAAGGATATCAACCGAATTCAGTGAGAACGGTGGATCTCGCCGCAGTCGGTGAAATTGTTCGCACTGTCAACAATTCGTCGGAACCGTCTTCGTTTTGGAGTTGACAACCATCTTTTCCCCGAAGGGGATACGGATACCAGCCCAGCGGCAAGCGAGTCTCCGAGCGCCGCCCTGGGTCGCGGTTGAGAGAATTACAACTGCCCTGAAGGGGCACGGTAACACAATGATCGCGTTTCGGGTCAAAAAAATGATGCCGAAATTGTGTATCGTCGGTTCCATTGCCCTTACAGGGCAAATCCATTGTTTTTGATTTGTAACCCAGGGCGGCGCTCGCGGACGAGCTTGCCGCTGGGCTGATCTCCGCTCCCCTTTCAGGGGAGAGAATCCGCGTCGTGTACGCTAACCTGACTCAGACGAGCTTCATCGCCCGGACATACGCTTCGGCGACTGCCAAGTTTCGTACTGCCGCCTCGATTGCTTCGACCCGCCCTGTCTCTCGGGCGCGGTGCTCCGCCGCGATCGCTTCGAGTTCATTGATCGCAGTCTGGATGGCCTGCCCGAGCGGCAGGAACACTGGCGCGTAGCGAGCGGCAATTCGGGTTTTCTCCGATTCCGGCAATCCCTGCTGACGGCGGAATGACGCTGCCAACTTGTCGCGCCAATCTAAGAGACGTTTACTCAGAACCGGCCCGATCCCCGGCACTTTCTGATAATTCAGGATAGCCACGTCCTTGGCTGTCTCGATGCCAAATGATTCCAGTGACAGGATGCGATCACCGGTGATGCCCTTGAGCCTTGCCCAACGGATCAGCGTCTTGTCGAGGTGCTCCTCCAACTGAATCTTATTCGAGTCAATCTCGGCTTGGCGCAGCTCCCGCTCGTAATCCTGCAGTGTTCCGTCGTGGGATTTGATCACGCCGTCGGCGTTCGCCTTCCGCTGCCCAAATCGCGAAATGCTCGTTCGCCGCTCCGTCACGAGTTCGTCCTCCATCCGTTTGATCTGCATCTCAGCGGCCAATGCGCGGTCACTCCATCGCTTCTGCTCGCTAATCCAAGGGGCGTTTTCGACGGCCCACGCCGCCATGAGTTGTCGGTTCTTGGCGTCGATTTCTTGGCATTGCTGGTGATGTTCCACCTGTAGGGATGCCGTCAGGGTATCCCAAGCCGAGGTGCGCCGTTGATTCTCCTGCTCTATCTCCCGGCGCGCCTGATCGTAAGACGCTCGGCGAGCCGTATTTTCTGATTCCCAAGCCGAGAGCGTGCGGCGGTTTTCCTGCACGACCTCCTGGGTAACTCGCTGGTACGCTGCCTCGATCACCTTCTTTTCGACTATCCAAGGTGCGGTCCTGCGGCGGTTCTCATCGGCGACCGCTTCGCATAGCATTTCGTGCTTTGCGGCCTCAGCTGCGTTCACAACCTTCCATGCGTTCAAGAGCTTCTCGTTAGCCATCTGAACCGGCTCGATCTGCTCCGCGTATTCCTCATCCATCTGCGCGCATTCCGCTTCGTGAGCCTTTTTCAAAGATTGCTGTGCAATCGCGAGCCGCAATCCTTCGGTGAGCTTCATAAGGAGCCACACGGCCCCAAAGCCGAACATCATGATCGTGCCAACCGGCCATGCGACGAAGTAAACTAGTACTCCCGCTACGGCCCCGCCGACGAACAGCCATTCAAGGAAATGATCGGGTGGGTCGGGTGTTGGAACCAGTGGGTAGACTGGCGGTCGCGGCTTGGCATGCAGCGTGGGACGGGGCAGCAGGACCGGCTTAGCCGGGTTGGGCCTTAGCATCGGGGCGAGCGGGATATCGGGCGCCTCTGGCAGCCGGCGGAGTATCGGCTGGGCCAAGAGGACGGGGGGATGCGGTATGGGTATCAGCGCAGGATTCTTTATCGGTGTAGGCGCGGCAGGATGGGGCAGCAACGCGGGCTTCGGAATCGCACGCAAATTGGCGGGCAGCTTGACCTTGACGGGTAAGTTCGCTGTGGGCCGCACGTAGGAGGCGAACACCAACTGCAAACTGGTGAGCTTCCGGATCAAATTCCGGATGTCTTCGATCCGAAGCGTCGCACCTGATACCCCTTGACTAGGAATGAAGAACATCAACCGAGCCACCGCGATGAGTTGGCACCACGGGCAACTGCCCGCCGTTGGATAAGCGTGATTGGGGTCATTCTTGCAGCGTTGGAGCCCCTTCATCGAAGCGTCGAGCACGCCGCGCCACTCGGTCGCCGTCGGACGCTGACGCGAGCCAAATGCCCGCTCGAACAGCTCTCGCGTGGGGACATCGAGCATCGCCAAGGGCGGAACGTGCGGAGGCGGCTTAAGTTTGCTCGGGTTCCGCGTGTAGGCATAGAGCCCGTCCTGGATCGCCTTCTCGATCGGGATGTCGATGTTGATTTGGGGCACACCCGCGAATGGGTGACGCCCCATCATCAGCAGATGGAACACCATGACAGCCAAGCCGAACAGATCGTGGTTCGCGTCCCGGTCCAAGTCGGTGAACTTCTTTCCGTGAAGTTCCGGCGGTGTGTACTCGGGTACGCCCACGCCGCAGCGGAATATACGATTCCCCTCCTTCACCTGGAACGAATCGCAGTCAACCAGAGCGACGATGCCTTTTTTCGATACCATCACGTTCTTCTGGTTGACGTCGCCCACGATGTGGCCTTGGCCGTGCACGCTCTCGAAGGCTATGGCACAATTGCGAGCCGTGTGTAGGAGGAAGCCCCAATCGGCTTCGGGAAAGTCCTTCTTGCGTTGGGCCACGCTGTAGAGGTGGTGGATCTCCTTGTGGTCTGCGATTCGAGGCATAAGGATACCCTCGACCGCCGCCGAGGTGCCGTTGCTGAGCGTCGATATAGGCCAGGCAGCGATCTTGAGCAGATCGGGATTGCACAGCTTCGCCATCGCCCGGAGTTTGTCGCAGCGTTCATTGCTCTGCGGTTTGCTGTAGAGTTTGGCGACCAGGTCGGGATGACCTATGACGTCGAAGATCGCCCCTTCGCCACCAGTGGCGAAAGGCTTCGCCGGCAGCCGGACGTCATTTCCCAAATGGTCACGCAGTTGCGTCGGGTAGGTTGGGCGGGACATCGGCGGTGATTCGCGTGGCAAGGAGGAGGGTCTTGTCGTCGTCAGTGCGCTCGTTGACTCGCTTCGAGCCGAGAAATTCCAGCAGAGAGGCCTGCAATACGGCCTCGTCCGGCCCGTTTCTCACGGCTTTAAACAATGGTGCGAAGAAGCGATCATGGACTTTCGCTCCTGCAATGTCGAGGGCGAGCATCTGCAGACCGTCAGTCAGGACCGCCAGCTCGGAGACATTCCGCTTAACGATCTCGATTCTCAGATGTTGTCGGTGGTCGTCTTCGCTCAGGAATCTTGTGGTGTTGGCATACTCTCCATTGTCCGGCCAGAAGGGGAAGTCGTAGCCATCCGGACCGTCGAAGACGATCACGCCGTCGCCCAATTGAGCGAAGGCGGCCCAGCCGTCGCCGACCAGCGCAGCGAGAAAAGTACAGGCAAACTGCCGAGGCGTCGACCCATTGGCCTCGGCAGCTTCGATCAGGCGTTCACGTGCAACTTCAATCCACGCCTCGACCTGCTCTTTTGTCGGCACTTCATCGCAGGAGGCAACTTCCAAGAAGCGATCGACTGCCGCCTTGGAACCCAACTGCGAGAACTCGGCGCTACCAGCCCCATCGGCGCACGCGACGACTAGGGTAGTACCTGTGACGGTCCCGGCACAGTAATCCTGGCATGGCTGCCCCGACCGAACGTGGGACGTGCCCTGTACGCTGCCGAACACGAGTTTCCACATTTTGACTTCAAACCTCGGTCCAGCCGGGCGCTGGCAGGCTAACGGTGTCGCCGGGGGAGGACTGGGACACGGCCTGCATGGACTGCGATAGCCACAGGAACATCTCGCGGAAATTGAGGCCCTTGAGCTTCGCCGGCGGGCGCGCCCCGATCTGAGCCAGCACGTCCATGTTTGCACCTTCGACGGCCACCGTAAAGAAGGCGAATGACTTCGACGCCTCTCCCTGCTTCACCTGCTCGGCGGCGGACATCCAGGGGTCTCTCGGGTCGGGTTCGCCGTCCGTGATGAGGAAAATCCACGGGCGGTAGTACGAGACGCCATTGGAGCGGTAGGTCGCTTTGCGCCTGGCAACCATGTCCAAGCCGACAAGGATTGCATTGCCCATCGGCGTGCTGCCGGTGGCGTGCAGGCGCGGCGGTTGGAAGTTCTCGGCGGTCACGAAGTCCTGGATCGTCGTGACCGTACCGCCGAAGGTTACAATCGCAATCTCGGCTCGGCGGCTGGCTAACGAGTCTGCGCCGAGGGTTTCCTTCAGGGTTACCAGGCCATCGTTCAGCAGGTCGATCCGAGTCGTCGCGCCGGAGACGACGTTGTAGAACTGCCCGTCCTGCATGACGGTTTGGCCGGTCGCTTGTCCCGAGTCGCCGACGACCTCGGCCATCGAACCGGACGTGTCAAGGAGCAGCACGCAGGGTACGCGGGGCTCGGGGTTCTCGGCGAATTGGCTCGCCCCAAATCCCGCATATTCAAGCTGGTCGGACATAGGATTTTTTCTTTCTCGCCCAAATTGAACGGAGTCTGACGTCGCTGCTAAGCATAACATAAGAGAGGCAGGGCGTTACAAAGATTCCATTCGTTCACGGCCGCAGTCGCTTCTCTTTTCCTCACACATCTCATCAAACTTTTATACCCGTTGTTTACGTTGAATTTCGCTTGTTTAGAATTTTAGAAATTAACTAAGGTAAATGAATTAAACTGCGTAATTCTTCTTTCAGCAAGCGACTTTCAGCAATTTCTCGATGGCAACCGAGCAGGGAGAAGACGCCGTTTGCGCTTCTTCGTTTCAGAATCGAAAGCGTTGTCGTATTCAACGCTGACATTGCCAAACGCATCAGTCTTGCCAACTATTGGCGTTAGAAAACTTCTAACTTAAACGCTCGGCCCAGCCAGAAATCATCCGGAAGTGCTGCGTCGAAATCTGGCGCAACTTCCCAAACCCCTGCATGCAATCCAGCGCGGCGAGTTGCAGGTCGACACGTTTCACCCGCGACCGTCGGATTTCTTCCGAGCCGCATTTGAAGAAATGCCAACAATTGTGCTTGCTGCTCGGGAGGCAGAGTGTCAGCAGCGGCTTCGATTTCCGATAGAGTGGTCATGAACTTCACACTCCCGATCACCATCCGTCCAGACAACTCCACGTTTCAACGTGAGCGTCTCATGCGAAAAATCCTTGAAATTCGCTGTAACGAGCGAATAAACAAGAAATGTCAGTGAGCGATACTGGATTCGAACATCACTCACATGTCCAGTGCGAAACATCAATTCTATCTTCGAGCGCTGCGAATTCCACTGCATTCGTTTCCGATACGGATCTGACTTGGTTCCAAGAGAACTGGCCGATGCTGTCGGCTGACGATCGGGAAGCTGTCCGGGAACATGTTGACCACCTGGTAGCTTTGCGAGTGACTGGCGGTGTCCGATGAACTGCCAAGCTGTGACCGGCAATCCAATCGTGACGGGCGATGACACCCCCCCCTCCCCCCCTTCACGGGTCCTTTCTGACCACCCCCTCCCCCGGCGCGGTCGGACGATGGCGAAAAATCTGTACGAAATAACAAAAAATTTCGTGTTCCTTCCTTCCCTCCTGTTTCAAAAACGCCTTGGTTTGCCGGAAATCACAAATGACATCGTGAAAAGAACTTCCTACATGTTCGAGGGGTTAAATGACAAAAACTTGTGAAGTCTGCCAAACGGTTCCCGTTATTGCCCGAAACCGGTGCCGACGGTGTTACAAGCTTTTGGAGCGGCTTCCGAAACTACCGCCCAAATTGTGTCAAGTCTGTGGTAAACCG
Source organism: uncultured Schlesneria sp. (assembly GCA_903904835.1). Taxonomy (GTDB): domain Bacteria; phylum Planctomycetota; class Planctomycetia; order Planctomycetales; family Planctomycetaceae; genus Schlesneria. Next base: position 63,537 of record CAIVEI010000048.1, read on the forward strand.
GCTGTGGCCCGGAATCGCTGTTCGACTCATTACAAGCAATTGGGATTGAAGCCCGGCCGGACGACTCCCTGTCAAGTCTGTGGTAAACCGGCTTTGGCCCGGAAACGCTGTTCGACTCATTACAAGCAGTTGGGACTGAAGACCGGGCGAACGACTCCCTGTCAAGTCTGTGGTAAACCGGCTTTGGCCCGGAAGCGTTGCAGCGGGTGTTACAAACGGTTGAAACTTCCTCCCATGGTTCCCCCGAAGCCGTGCACGGTTTGCGGGGATCCAGTTTGTGCCCTGGGGCTCTGTAGGCGGCATTATCAGCGAGCATCGAGATTGAAACGGTTGGCCGGAACTCTGCCTGCAGGTGATTGAATCGGAACGGCGGGTACCGGATTTCACGAAAGAGGGTAGCGGTTGAATTGCGGTCTGTGTTCGGGTCGATCTGGAACGGAGTCCTTCAACATGACAGATTCGAACGCCTTACCCGACCAACCAACGAACGACCGACCGAAGCGGACGCGGAAACGGTCAACGCCTGGCAACGTCGAAGATTCTGAAAAATGGCGTTCACTCATTGAAGGGGGCATTGATGACGGTCCAGTTTTTTACCACATGGTCCAATGCCCGGTTCGAAAGTGCAGGTCTACGAACGTTCCAGTCAGAACCAGCGACGGATTGATTCGTTACCACAAGTGCAAGGCTTGCGGGAAAACTTTCAAGTCGGTCCAGACGCCTTTGATACCTCCAGAGCAATGAACGGCAATCCGTTCGTGATCTGTTTTTGTTGTGATGTCGTTAATTTGAGTGATGTGATTATTAAACGTGAAAATGTCTTGAATGACTGATGTTGCAATCACTTCGTGGCGTGGAAAGCCGTGTTGTAGTTTTGCCGGTTTTGCCCGGTGTGTTGTCCGATGCTGAAGTTTCGGCCTGTTTTGGCGGGATGTTGTTCAACGCTCAAATTTGCGTTTTGCCGAGTTCGGGACGAAAGACGACTTGACCATCGTCCAAAAGTGGCTGTTTGACGGTATCGGGCGGCGTTTCGAGTTGTGGCGGGTGTTTGATTGACCGGCTGCCGAGTGGGTTCGGTGCCTGGGGAATGAACTTAAAAAAAGGGGGGATTGTTCATCATGACGGAAAATCATAATGGGAACGAACGGACGCATGTCAATCAGGTACCGCCGGTCCCGATGTCTGGTAGGTTTCTGATCGAAGATGTTGCACCAATGTTTCGAAGGGAAGTCGAGTACTTCAGAAAAATGATTAACGCCAATCCGTCGATTCGGACAATTACATTTGGCTCAACGATTTTTCTGGACATGACATGGTTGTGGGATGATCTGATCAGACTTGGTATCGATCCCGAAGCAAAGCCGAAAGCGGCGTCGCCCAAGACAAAACGAGTTCGGTCAAAGCCACGGCCAAAGATCGGGGAAACGGAATTACCGTTATCCATGGTAACGCCTGAGTAGTGGCAATGTTCAACATGCCGACAACCATTCTTGTGTTGTGTGGACTTGTTAACGCCTGATGGCGTTCATCGTGTTCTTTTTAAGAAAGTATGAAAAGCATGTCGCAAGAAACATTTCCGGTGTACTTTGTCGAAAGCCGCAAGTTTCTGAACAAAGAAGAGGCGATTGCCTTTGCCGGAACAAGGGCCGGACTGATGAAAGAGGATGTCAGAATCGATGTTATCAATGTCCCGGTTTCGCTCGATCGCGTTTTCATGATGACGGTGAATCGTAGCGATTGTCCGATAGAAGGTCCGTACTGACGAACGTCTTCAATCGACTGACACAACGTTATCCGTACTTGTGTTTGAACGGCGACGTAGTAGCAGCGGTGGCTGTGCATGGGTAAGATTTGGCACGGGGTCCGTCTTGATTCGAAGCTTGACGGAATGAAATCTGTGATCGGTTGCGAGCAAGTCCCCCTTGCTCGCTGCCGATCACGTCCCGATTCAACTGGGGGGGGAATCATGGACGAAGCCGTGTTGGCGAATATGTCCGCACATACAACCGACTTGTTTAACTTCGAACAAGTCGATGCGGATTTGAGGGATGCTCTTTTAGCACTGGCCAAAGTAAACGCCGGTATCGGCTTGCTGTGCGACACGAAAGAGCCGTCTGACTTCGACGATTTTCGACCTATCTTGTGGGAACGTATAAGCGAGGCGGCGGCATTCACCGAACCGCTTCATAGACATGCTGAACGCATTGCGAAATGGCTTCCGAAGAACGTTGTTGATACGCCAATTTCAGCCGAAACCACGTTTGAGTTGATTCTGTACTTCATGGCTGAATGTCGGTTTTGCAATGAACTTTTCGCGGCAAAACGTGAAACGTTCCCATCTAACGCATCTGACGCTGGTGTTTTATATGACCACCTGAATTTCGCCGGGTTGCCTGGTTTGCTGGGTGAAGTAAGGACAGAAGCGCGAACAGAAATTCGAGAGGCGAGGCGCCGATACATTTCAGAAACGAAGACGACGGTTGACCATGCCGACTTACAGAAACGATTGGGCAATGCAGCAGACATCGCGCCTGCTACTTTGAACGACAAGTCGCCAACCAAACCAATGAAACGACGTCGAAAATCGACGAATACGAAAGTTAATCCACTCACACCACAACAGACCGAAGCCATTCGTTTGGACGGCGAATGCAAGGGGAACATGAGCGATGTTGGACGTCGAATGGGAATCAGTCGCCAGTGCGCGAAGCAACATCTCGAGGCTGCGTACAAAAAGCTCGGAATCAACGCTTCGAAAAAAGCCACAACTGAGCGATTGAAAACAGACAGAAGAGGGCAGGAGGTTGTCCATGACAATCATGACGATGAGTAGGTATTCGATGTAGGTATGTTAATAAAAAACTTTGCAGGTATTGCAGAACGAAAAAGCCCCTGAAAACAGGGGCTTTTTCGTTTTTGAGTGCAGGTACTCGAATTATCGATACCTGCACTCGGCAGTTTAGTTAGGAGGTGAAATTTCAAATGCAAACATCAAATCTGACCGCCGAAGAACAAAAGGCTTATCGGGCTTTGGCGAATGCAGCGCGACGAGTGCAGGAGCTGGCACAAAAACGGGAATCCGAAAATAAGAGAAAAAGCCGTTTGAAGTCGGCATCAGGCGATACGTTCGCCAGTCGCGATGCCGGACAGGAAACGTAAAAAACGGCAAGCTCGTGACACCTGGCGGGAGGCACGAGCTTGCCAAAACAACTAAGGGCAATGCAAATGATATCGGGCGATGACGACGCTGCAAAGCGGCGGCGCGAAGGTCGAAAAGAAGGAACACGGCGAAAGGATGCTGTCCACGATGTTTTGGAGGCACTTAATCAAACGCTCATTCGTGATGGGCGTCGTGTGTTTGCGAGTCACTGCAGTGAGGCGGGTTGGGTAAACGCGGATATTGTTCATGAAAACATAACAATTCCCGAACACATTAACCCGACATTCTTAGGGTGTGTGCCTGGACCGTTTATTATCTCTGGACTTGTCCATGAGGTCAGATGGGTGAAATCGTCGAGACCGACAGCACACGGCCGAAAAATTCCGGTTTATGAACCAACGAGCGATGAGGCCCGTGTCGCATTGAGGCAGTGGTTGGTCGACAACCCGGCCCCGGCCGATGTCGTGACGACTGATGCCGCCGATCTATCAACGAAGCCGATAGTCGATCACGCAGCATGTCCCCCACTTGAGCCCTGCTGCGTGATAGCGCCGGTCATCCCTGCGACGATTCAACCAACGGAACAGAAGCCAACCGTTCAGAAGCATCTTTTTGACGATGCGGGGGGCAATACCGATGCCCAATGTTGATTTGGCGAGAACCATCGAAAAGCTGTTGATTACGACGCAAGAGGCGGCGGCCAGATTATCGATTTCCGAACGTACGTTGTTTTCAATCACAGAACCGAGGGGGACATTACGGTGCGTAAGGTTACCTGGTAGGACCCTATACCGACCTGATGATATCACGGCCTGGCTGGACGAACGCCAGAGAAACCCACTTCCGCCGAAAGTCGGCAAGCCGATTGTTCGAAAGCCAATGCGCGGCGGGAACCGTCGAAAGGCGGGTGCCTGATGGCTGGTTGGATCAAGCTGGAAATCGGTTTCATCGACAAGCCGGAAATCGCGATTCTGGCCAAAAAACTTGGCGTGTCGTATTCGGAAGCGGCGGTATCCGTGATCAGGGTCCTGATTTGGGCGGATGCGAATGTCTCGGATGGTTGTGTCCCGTTTTTGTCCCCTTCCGATCTGGACACGTTGTCCCGTTGTTTGCAGGGAACTTGTGAAGCGCTCGCATCCCCTGAGATTGGCTGGCTCTCTGTCGACGGTGGCAAGCTGTCATTCAGTAACTGGGATCGGCACAACGGAACGTCTGCAAAGACAAGGGCTTTGGATACGGACAAGAAGCGGAGAAACCGATCACAGAGCGGCAAATGTCCCCCAAATTGTCCCGATCCAAACGGGACAAAAACGGGACCAGAGAAGAGAAGAGAAGATAATAAGAATAATACTCTCCCAGCAGACCAGAGCGGAGACGATCTGACATTTCTTGGACCGTCGGACGATTTCAAACGCTGGTGGGCATGTTTACCCGCCGGGATGCAATCGGGACAAACGGCCTGCTGGAACGAGTGGCCCGGCGTCCTGGTGCAAATCCAGACGATCCAGCCCGGAAGTGAAGCCGACGCGATCGAGTATCTGATTGAGCGGACGAAGTTGTTCGCCAAGTCGCCAAGAGGCAAAAACGAAAAGTTCCGATGGTCACCTTTGAATTTTCTGAAGGAAGGCCATTTCAACGATAACGAAGAGGCTTGGAATTATGTCGACGAAAGTAAACGTGTCCGAAAAGGTTCTAAAAAACCCGCCGAGTCAGGAAGCCCTGAAGACGACATCGGCGAATTCTTCGACCGAACTACCAAAGGGTTGGCATCGGCTTCCACTGCCTGAATATCGAAACCTGGACATGACCAGAGTCAGTGAACCCTTGCTTGAAAAGATGCGATCTGCCTGTCACTCGAAACGATGGCCGATCTATCTCTATGGTGACGTTGGGCGGGGTAAATCCTTCACATGTGCGGCGGTGTATGTCCTTTGGCCCGGCAATCCGTTGGATGCAATGATGATGCGGTATTGTGACTTCATTTCGGACGCGATGCGGGCGGCAAAGGATGGACATCTCAGTGGGTACAACAAAACCGGCGTCTGGTTTGAAATCACAGAATCGGCATGGTGGAACCGGCTACGCGATGCGAGGGTTTTGATCGTGGACGAAATCGGGTCTGGTACCGGCAATGACTGGCGAAATGAAATCCTGTGGAAGCTGCTCGAAATCCGAAAGCATCGACCGTTGATTTGTACGGGCAATCTGACTCCAAAGGAAATTGGCGAGCAATTTGATAAACGGATTCAAAGCCGGTTTTTGGAGGGATCATTCATCGAGCTGCGGGGAACCGACATGCGCCGGGATGGCCTGGAGTCTCGTATCCAAGTTGTCGACGAAAGCCGACAATTACTGGCGACGGCTTAATAAACACTTGACCGTGATCAACACGAAACGGTGTCGTTGATCAGGTGAACCATCAAACTACAAGGAGGTCATGAAAGATGACGAACGAAATCAACATTGTGATGAATTCCGACGCCTCAAAGGTGATCGCGGATTTAAAGAAGATCAACGCCGAGCAGAAACTGACGATCGACGGGCTTCGTGGTCTCGGCAAGGCCGGCGCGTCTGCTGGTAAAGATGTTGAATCGGGAATGGCTGGGATCGCAAAGGCGATGGCCAAGATCGGCAAGTCTGGTGGCGATCCTGGCAAAGATGCTGCGGCAAAGCTGGCGGCGTTGAAGTCTGCGGCCCTGGCCGAACAGGCGACGGCAAAAAAACTCGCCGATGAATTGGAAGCCGTTAAACAGAAATCCCGACAGTCTGACGAAGCCGATCGTCGTTTGAGGCTTCAACAGGCTACGGCCAAGATGAAGGAGTTAGACGCGACGCATGACAACGAAGTTGCCGACCAGAAAAAGCACGATGACGAACTGGAAGCCGTTCGAAAGAAAGCCCGTGAGTCTGAAGAGGCTGATCGTCAGTTGAGGCTTCAACAGGCTGGCGCATTGCTGAAAAGGCTGGATACCGATCGTCAGAGAGAATTGGAATCTCTGAGAAAACAGGCGGCGGACGCTCGCCAGATTCAGAACCAGCGGAGACAGTCGGAAAACCAAGCATCGACCGAACGTCTATCTCAAGCGCGGCGGATGATCGCTCAGTTAGATGCAGAACGGCGGGCGGCCTGGTTGAACTCGGACATGCTCAACAGGGGGTTCGTTCCTTCGCAGCGAGCGGCTTCTGCTTCGACAGTGAATCTGACAAGAGATCTTGCTGGCCTGGCTGCTGGTTATCTGTCGCTTCGGACGGCGGTAAGCTTCTTAACGACGGCCAATAAAGAACAGATGCAATTGGCTGAATTTGCACGAGCTAAACAGGAGGGCCAGACGGTTCGTTTTCGTGCCCAAGGTTCGTTGGATGCGCTAAAGGGGCGGGAGGCGCAGTTGAACATCATGAAGTCTGCATTGCGGACGAGCTCGACGACTGACGAGGCCTCGGACGCGGCGGCGTCGATGGTGTCGACGGGATTTTCAACGAAAGAGGCTCAAGGACCATCGTTGATTCCGTTCCTGCAGACGATGAAAGCCAACGCGATTGATCCACGGAAAACCGTCTCGAATACAGAAATGGCGGAATCGTTCTCTCAGTTCCTGAACGCCAACAAAAAGGATTTGAACGCTCAGAACGTTCAACGCCTGGGCGTGATGGTGCAGGGACTGAAAGACACGCCTATGAAAGTGACCGATCTTCAGCACCTTGCGAGAGAGTCGTCATTGCTTCGGGAAATCGGCGGAGTGACCGACGAAGAACAATTGGCGATATTCGGACAACTGCGACGGGTCGAAGAACCAGAGCGAGCATCAACACACATGCGTGAAATGGTTCGCCAGTTGGCGACGGCCGGCGGTTCGCCCAAAGTTGTCGACCAGTTGGGCGCGTTGGGGATGAGTGCGGACGACGTGAACCCCAAAACCCACGGGTTGCAAAACGTCCTGGAAAAGCTGAATGCGGCAATCAGTAAACTACCAACCGAGACGGAACGGGCGACAGCCTGGGACACTCTGATTGAAGGGCGGAACATCTCGTCAGCGATCAGTACGACTCAATCGTCGGCAGAGATTCGAGATCTTCGCCGGAAGATGACCGGACAGCAGGCAGAACAACAATTTACGTCCGACGTCGCCATGACGACGACGGGACCAAACGCCGAAATTCGAAGACAGAAAGTGAAACAGGAGTTGTTTCAATCGGCGAGGGATACGGGGTCTGAACTCGATCGAGAGAAGTTTAAAACCCTAACCGAGTCGAAGAACATGCCCGATATCGTCAAGTACGGTGCGAACAAGCTTTACGACTTCTTCGATTCATTCTACGGGCATTCAACACATCGCATGCTGGGCGGTGTATTGGGCGGGGACAACGCAACCGTAGTTGATCAAGCAATGCGGGATTTGAAAGCTGAAGAACTCAAGGCCGATGTTCAAAGGACGATTGCCGACGAAGAGGCGGCCCGGAAGGGTGGCCAACGAGTTCAGAAGGTCCCGAATATTCAGTTTCAGATTCAGGCGCCGAACGTGCATGTCGGCGTCAACCTGGGAGGGAACGGGGCAAAGGCTCCCCCGGTACAGGCGGCGGCATTGTCCGATGTCGTCAATTGGGGCGAAGACGCTGATGTGATGGGTTCTGACTTTTGAAACGGAATTCGATCGAGGGCGGCGGGGAGGTGACCGGCTGCCGACATCGTCAACAGCAACGATGTTTCCTGAAGGTGACGAGGTGGTGACCGGCGGAATATCGGTTTCGAAGGTTCATGCCTACATCATCGGCTATTCCCGTGAAACAACGAAACTGATCGAAACGTTAATCGAAGAACATTCGTTTCTAAAAAGGAAATTGGACGAGGCGCGTAAAGGTTCTGTCCATCCTGGGGACGGAGACGGTTTGACCGGCAATGAGATGAGAAGCTGAAATCGATCAAGCGGCATTGTCCCTATTCGATCGTCGCCGATCACTGCGGATGAGGAAACGGCAACCAAGGATAGCGAGGATGCAAATCAGGAAATTGGTCCAATCATGGTCGTGATGAGCGCCGAGGGCGAGAATTTCGGCTGCCTCTTGCGACGGTAGAAGATCCTCCTTCCGAGAGATCCGAATTAAATGTGAAAACGTGCTTCCCCAAATATCAACAAGAAACCAAAAGGCGAGCATTGCCAGACATGCCGAAAACCAATCCCATCGCGACACATGGCGAATCTGCCACAGCGGGTGCCATAGCAGCAGGTCAAACAACATGGCCCATCGCGACGGAGCGGCTTGTTCCTTCAGTTCCGTCGTCTCTTCCGGCAGTGGATAAGGTTCACGGGTTTGCGTCCGTTGTGGCAAAGAAGATTGAGAAGAGGGGCGAAGCGGCTTTTGTGCCATTGGCGGAGTCCAAAGAGAAGACTGAGGTTGTGAACTCGGATAAAGCGTATCTCGACCGAAATTTTGTGTCAAAACTTCCCGGAATCTGGACGGGTGCGAAGGGGGTTTTGTACGCAACCGTTCCCCTGCGTACAAAATCATGAAAAATCCCGTCGAAAGTTCGAAGAGTATTATTGACATACGCCTATAGGCATATAGAATAATTCGCACAAGGGGGAACGGATCATGCAAACTGCAATCGGCTACATTCGAGTTTCGACCGATGGACAAGTGACCGACGGTGTATCTCTGGATGCACAGCGGGAACGAATCGGGGCATGGTGCCTGGCGAACGGTTACGCAATGGCTGACGTCTTCGTTGATGCTGGCCTGAGTGGCGGACGTTCGGATAATCGGCCCGGCCTGCAATCGGCCCTGGACGCGGTTTGCAAGGTTCGTGGCGTTCTTGTGGTCTATAGCCTGTCTCGGTTGGCTCGGTCGACCAAAGACACAATTGCCATCGGCGAACGGTTGGACAAGTCCCAAGCCGATCTTGTGTCCCTGTCAGAACGAATCGATACGACCAGCGCGGCGGGAAAGATGATGTTCCGCATGTTGGCGGTTCTTGCCGAGTTCGAACGGGACCAAATCAGCGAACGGACATCAACGGCGATGAAGTTCAAAGCCGCAAAGGGCGAACGGGTTGGAAAGGTTCCTTTCGGCTTCGACCTGTCAGCCGATGGTGTGACTCTGGTTCCCAACGAAGCGCAACAAGAGGCGGTTACGCTGATCCGTGAATTGCGAGAAGGGGGCGCAAGTCTTCGAGACATCGCCGCAGAACTCAATAAACGACAAATCCCAACGAAGGAAGGGAAACCTTGGACTCACTCGACAATTCAGAGGATCGTAAGCCGCGCAGCATGAAGGAGCGGCTTGACCGTCTCGAAGAAATCTTCAGCCAACTAACGCCAGAACGGCAAGATGCCATGATGGATATGTTGAACGCTGGTGACCTGGCTGAAGATCTGCGGAAAGCAATTGCTGACAGCGGTCTGACTCATTATGCCATCGGAAAGGCTTCCGGCGTCAACATCGCCAATATCGACCGATTTGTGAGCGGTGAACGTGACATGCGAGTTGCCACGGCAAGCAAGATCTGTGCTGTACTCGGTTACGGACTGGCGAAGATCGAACTGCCCAAACCGTCGAAGAAGAAGCCCACGAAGAAAGCTGTCAAGAAAAAGCCTGGGGCGTGATGGTTGTTCCCTTCACGGGGGGAAAGACTCTTTTTTAAAGGTGAAAACGATGAGACCGAATGAGGCATTGTTCAGAAAAGCATACGAGCGGCTGTCAAAGCAAGGGCGATGTGACGAGCCGGGCGGGTCGGAATACGAACGCGTCTTCAGTGAGTGGGTTGCCGATGGTTGTACGCCGGAAGTCGAACTTTTCATCGGCGTCTATGCAAACAGTCCCCCCCCAATTGACATGCGGCGGAAGAACGAGAACTGAAACGACCGGCGGGGGTTGGTAAGTTGTCAGAAAGGTTTTGTCCATCATGGCGAGTCGCTACCAAGACGCCAAAGGGAACTTCATCGTCCAATTCACTGGACTTGATGGAACAAGTCGTAAAACGGTCTGGATTGGCAAGGTTAATGAGAATGAAGCCCAGTTATTCGAAATCAGAATTGGCGAGATTCTGGCGAGCAGACTAACGGGTTACCCGTTTAAAACTGTAACGGCCAGTTGGTTGGCCAGTCTTCCGCAAAAGTCGAAGAAAAAGCTTATTGCAGTCGGATTGATCGAACCTGAAAAGCCCAGTGAACCGGAGAACGTCGTCACATTGGGCGAATTCCTTGATGGTTACATCGATCGTCGTAGCGACGATGTTAAGGCTGGAACGCTGATCATGTACGGAATGACCGTACGCAACCTGAAAGACTGTTTCGGCGTCGGTAAAAGTCTCGTCAGTATCCATGCAGGCGATGCCGACGACTTCCGCCGATTCTTGAAGAAGAAGGAGAAACTTGCCGACGCAACGGTCAACCGTCGATGTCAGTTCGCGATAACGCTATTCAGGGATGCCGTTCGACGTAAGTACATCACATCAAACCCGTTCGAAGGAATCGGGAAGGGATCGACTGCAAACCCTGAACGTCAACGGTTCATCAGTCATGAAACGATCGGCAAGGTAATTGACGCCTGTCCGAATGCGGAATGGAAGTTACTCGTCGCGCTTTCCCGATATGGTGGGCTGCGGGTCCCGTCAGAACCGATGCTGTTGCGGTGGCAGGACGTGGATACCGTTGACTGGAAGCGGATGTTGGTCCATTCGCCGAAGACGGAACATCATCAGGGACACGCCACAAGAGAAGTGCCGATCTTTCCGGAACTGCGGCCGTACTTCGAAGATGTCTTCGAGTTGTCGGCGGACAAAAAATCACTGTGGGTTTTGCCATCGTTCGAAACATTGCGACAGAAAGCAATCAAGGCCGGAGACTGGAGACACGTCAATACGCGGCGGATGCTCGTCAAATACATCGAGCGGGCAGGTGTCGAGTTGTGGCCAAGAATCTGGCACAACCTGCGAAGTTCCCGCCAGACGGAGTTAACCGATCTTTTCCCCAGTCACATCGTCAACGCCTGGTTAGGCAACAGCGAGAAGGTAGCGAACAAGCATTACCTACAAGTCCTGGAATCTCACTTCGAAAAAGCGCTGCAAATAACTTGCAGCGATGCTCAGAAAACGCCAGAAACGACCGGAAACCAAAAAACTCAGATTGCGGATGTAAAGCGAAAAACCCCTGAAATACAGGCACAAGCCATGATTTCAGGGGTTAAAGGGATGAGCGATACTGGATTCGAACCAGTGACTTCCACCGTGTGAAGATGGCACTCTAGCCGCTGAGTTAATCGCCCTTTGGGGGAGCCAATTCGAATTCGTTTTGAGAATTCTTTGGGTGGCCTGATTGCCACGGCTCGCCTTGAACTCCGTATTTTGTACCCTTTGCGGTGGACATCGGCAAGGATGTCATCAGAACCCTGGGTTGCTGATCCGGTTTTCCCACACGTGGTTGCTGAATTTTCTGGCTCGGCAAGCTTCGGCAGTGACCCCGATCCGACGGGAAGACGAAACCGTTCATCGCATGTTCGGCTGAAACGGTCGGTAAAGAATTGAAAACGAAGAAAAGGAAAGTTGAGAACACTTTTCAGCACTGACGAACAAATCAAGTCCCTTGTTTGCTCGCGAGATCTTGTTCCCGTTAAAACGAAGCGAAGATCCCTCGCTTGCGCGTCGGGCTAATGACAAGGGAAGATCCCTCGCTTGCGCTTCGGGCTAATGAATAGCGAAGATCCCTCGCTTGCGCTTCGGGCTAATGAAAAGTCGGGGAATTCGTCGGCGAATTTTAATTCAATTGTACGGCGGTTCGTTGTGATGTTACGACATCGGGAAGAACGAGATCAGATGTCCCGCGACAGATTTGACGTGCGTGTTCGCGATGGGCTTCGACGCAGCCACCTCCAAACGTATCCATCGGTTCCTGAATCTGAAGCATCTCTCGCATGACCTGATCTGTTGCTGCGGGGTCGGCCAGCGTTGATTCGACCAGGCTTTCGACTCGCTGCTCATCCATTTGCAGGTCGCCGTTGGGATCACGGTAGGTGGAATTTCGCCAATGAAAGATCGTCAGGCACTTTGTGGTCAGGTCGTAAATTCGATCGGGACGCCAGAAGTCGGCGAATAACCCGGAACCGAGATAAAATGTCCAACTCCCTTCGTAACCTGTCACGTCGGAAGAGTCTTTGTCAGGGTTTCGAAACCATGTTCGATCGCCTGGGACAAAAAACCTGACGGGAAGGGGATTGTTTGGTGAGCCGATCTGGCGAAGAAAAGTTCGTTCAAATTCCGAGCCTTTGATTGCTCGGGTTTCTGCCTGCTGATGCATATTCTGGAACAGTTCCAAGTTGCAGGTTCTGGCTTCCGTGGCCATCCCTAACAGGCAGATATACTCCGCTGCTCGGCGGCAGGAAAATGTATATCGTGTGCCGGAATTTTCCGGCTGAGTTGCTCGTTCCAGGGCCGTGATCAATGATTGCCCGGGCCGCAGAATGAACCCGCGATCTTCGTCGTAAGTCCAGTATTCAGGCGGGCGTTCCGCTTCGTGCGTGGCAAATGCCAATGACGTTTTCCGAGCTGCCTGAACGATGTTTTTTCGAATACGAATCGACGACATCAATTCGTCAAAGCTCGGGAACTGAAACGGGACGGGACACAACAACATGGATATGACGATTTCTCGTTCCAGATCAACCGGATTGGCTTGAGTATCCAGGTTGAGCTTCTTGCATAACTGGGCCGTATCTCCCACTGGTGCCCATTTTTTCGAACTGAGATCACGCAATTGAAACCCGCGAAATCCGGGCGAGGTGGCTCGCTCGTCAATCAATTTCACGTACTGGCCAATTCCAATCTCTTTCAGATATCGCGAAAACCGCTGTTTCGCCGTGTCCAGCTCGCGTACTGCTGTACCTCGAATCTGGATTCCACCTTCGTTGGAACTGATCCCATTGATTGCGCGCTGCATCGATGAGCCCTCTTGAATTCCATTCCATTTAAACGCAACAGTAGAAGTTTATGCTTTTTATCGATTCTTTTCCAACCAAAGAATTGGTCGATAACGTGAAAAACAGGGAATTTCGAAAATTGAATTGAGGTGTATGAAAACGAACCACAAAACCATACGAAATTGAAAGAAATAAATCGTTTCCATGAACCCGGATTATTCCTTAGCCCGACGCGCAAGCGAGGGATC
>CAIVEI010000049.1 GCA_903904835.1 uncultured Schlesneria sp.
ATGGGGTTACCGGCTGGGATCGGTCTATATCCGCAAAGTCCATTTCCGCGATCTCGAAATGATCCGCCAGATTGAAAGCAAGGTCGTCAATCGCTTGCGTCAGGTGACGTCAGCCATCAAGCAGGATGGAGCGAATCAGGTGAGTATTATCACCAGTACGGCGGACCGGAAAGCGGCGATCGAGTTCGCGAAAGCGGCAGCGATCAGGCCCGAACTGGTTGGCGAAGCACTGCAAAAAATCTGCCGAGATCCGGAAACATCGGAAGCGCTATTCTCAATATTGGAAACTCAAAAGCTGCTGGACGGGAAATCCAAGTTGACTTTGGTCCCGCAGAAGGGAGGATTGTTGACTGATCTGCTCGCGGCAGAGCAGAACAAGGAAGTCTCAAACAATCCGTGACAGTTGCAGCTTTGATGATAAGCACGTTTGAAACTCGGGTCGGTCACCTGTTGAATTGCAGGTGACGGTCTCGAGTTTAAAGCATGTGCTGGAGTTGAAAAATTGAATAGACCGGCGATGCAGTACGTTCGATGTGTCCCGATGTGGTTGTCAGTTTTTGTCAATCGAAAATGGCGAGCCATAACCCGTAGCATGGGCTTTAGCCCGTGTTTCACGACATTTTGTGTCGGCTGGAAGCCGACACTACGAAGAGCCGAAGGCTGGTCCGCGAGCATTGCAAAACAGGCGCACGAAATACTGTTGCGCCTTGTGAGTGGAGTCGTAGTCGAAACTCGGGGTGCCACGGTTTTGGCGTCTTCGACAAGGGCGTGGCTTAATTGGTCGGAAACAGGTTCGAAGAGCACGGCCTTACCGAAGACGGTAAAACCGTGGCACCCTTTTCGAGGATTTCCGTTTCAAAAGCACCGCGACCCTATCAACCCAAACACTCCAACTTCAGGTCGTTTCATCACAACAGTCGCAGGCTGGCGGCCCTCGGAACGCGGACTGATTTTTTTAGCGATGATCAGTGGCTTGCATGCCGTTGCGAATGCCGCATCCCCGGATCTGGATTTTAATCGCGACATTCGGCCGATTCTTGCCGAGAGTTGTTTCTATTGCCACGGGCAGGATGGCAACAAGCGTCAGGGCGATCTGCGGCTTGATTTACGCGACGCGGCAGTGAAAGCGGGAGCGATCGTGCCGAACGATGCGGCTGCCAGTTCACTGATCAAACGGATTCATTCGGATGATCCCGACCAGATGATGCCTCCGCCAAAGTCGAATCGGCATTTATCACCCGAGCAGAAGAATCTGCTCGAACGATGGATTTCCGAGGGGGCGGTCTATCAGTCCCATTGGGCCTTCGTGGCACCTGTTCGTCCCGCTGAGCCGCCCGTCAAACGGATGGATTGGGTGCGGACGTCGATCGATCGATTTGTCTTAGCGAAACTGGAGTCTGAGGGGCTACAACCATCTGTCGAAGCGGATCGTCCGACATTGATCAAACGCCTCTCGATTGATCTCACCGGCCTCCCCCCGACCCCGGAAGAGGTTGAAGCCTTTGTGGCGGATACCGGCGAACGAGCTTACGAAAATGTTGTCGACCGCTTGCTCGCGAGTCCTCACTATGGCGAGCGAGTGTCGCTCAGTTGGCTGGATGCCGCCCGGTATGCCGACAGTAATGGCTTTCAGCAGGATGGAGACACATGGCAATGGATCTGGCGAGACTGGGTCGTGAGGGCTTTGAATGAAGACCTTCCCTTTGACAAGTTTACGATCTGGCAACTTGCGGGTGATTTGTTACCCGACGCAACCACCGACCAGAAGATTGCAAGTGCATTCAACCGGAATCACTTGCTGAATGGCGAAGGGGGCGCAATTGCCGAAGAGCAACGGTTCGTCAATTTGTTTGATCGCATGGATACGACGTCGACGAACTGGCTGGGTCTGACGATGGCCTGCGTGCAATGTCATGACCACAAGTACGACCCCATCACGATGCGTGACTATTACAGTCTGATGGACGCGTTCAATCGAGTTCCCGAGAGCGGCACACCTCAATATTTCTCGTCGCGGATTCGTTTGGCAGCCCCGTTTATTGAACTTCCGACTGACGAGAACAAGGCACATATCGCCAATCTGGAATCGCAGATTGCCGCAGCGAGTGGCGATGCCAAACTTGCGACCGACGCGGCGTTTGAGGGCTGGCGCACCGGTTTGTTCGCCGACGGCAAACCCGCCGAAGGGAACGGTTTGCCGGACGCACTCGCATCCGTTTTACGTAAGCCCGAGGGTGAACGGACCGAAGACGAAAAGAAGTCGATCGATCCCGGACTGAGAAAGTTCTTTGAGGAGAAGGTTCGGTCCACTCTGGTCGGGAAGATACCGGCCCTTGCCAAGCATCAGGATCTGACGCAGCAATTGGCCAACTATCGGGCCGACAGGCTTCCGCGATTGATGGTGATGAGTGATGCCAGTCCGCGCGAGACTAAGATACTCAATCGTGGCGAATACCTTTCACCGACCGAAAAAGTCTCGTTCGCGACCCCGGCCTTCCTGCCACCTCTGCCTGCCGGTGCACCTGCGAATCGGCTGGGGTTTGCTCAATGGCTAATGGCTCCTGAGCATCCGTTGACCGCTCGAGTGCAGGTCAACCGGATGTGGCAGCACTACTTCGGAACCGGGATCGTCAAGACAGCCGAAGATTTCGGCGTTCAGAGTGAATACCCGATTCATGGTCCACTGCTTGACTGGATGGCCGTTGAATTCCGCGAGCGCGGCTGGAGCATGAAGAACATGCACAAACTGATCGTGATGAGTGCAACCTACCGACAATCCAGCCGGGTTACTCCTGAGCACCTTGCTAAGGACAGCGAGAATCGTTTGTACGCCCGGGCCAGCCGCATGAGAATGTCTTCGTTGATCTTGCGAGACTGGGCTCTGGCGGCCTCAGGATTGTTGGAACCTCGCGTGGGTGGCTCTCCGGTTTACCCGTATCAACCCGATGCCGTTTGGGAAGCATTGGCGATCACAAAGGAACGTGACTTTACCTACCCAGCATCCAGCGGCAGTGACCTTTATCGTCGCAGCCTTTATACGTTCTGGCGTCGAACGGTAAACCCGGCGAATATGTTCGATACCTCGAACCGCCAGACGTGCCGCGTACGATCGGCGACGACGAGTTCTCCACTTCATGCGCTAACGACCCTGAATGATCCGACATGGGTTGAGGCCGCACGGAAGCTGGCCGAACGTTGTTCTCAATCGACCGGCGATGTAGATGGGCGATTGATTCAGGCTTTCCGACGAGTCCTCTGTCGCATGCCGAATGATGGAGATCTCGCACGACTTCGTCGTGCCTATGAACGGCAATTTGCAATTTACAAGACGGACGTAGCCAGCGCTCAAGCATTATTAAGCGTCGGTGCAGCCAAACGTGACGAGAAGCTGGATGCGTCAGAACAGGCGGCGTTTACCGCAGTCTGCCTGGCGATTCTCAACTTTGATGAAGCACTCACAAGAGAATAAATAAGGCTCACGTATGACCAATCCATTGTTTGAACATCTGAACCGCCTCAATCGCCGCGAACTTTTTGGTTCTGCTGCCAGCGGGGTCGGACTGGCTGCGTTGGCAAAGCTGATGGAAACGGGATCGACGTTTGGTGCAGAGGCCAATACCCCTGCGCCACAGGGTTCGGCTCCCTTGTCGGGGCTACCGCATTTTCCACCGAAAGCCAAACGAGTAGTTGTACTATGGCAAGGTGGTGGGCCTTCGCACGTCGACTTATTTGACGACAAGCCAAAGATGCGGGAGATGGTTGGTCAGAATATTCCCGATTCAATCCGTGGGACAACCCGTTTATCAACGATGTCTAGCGGGTACGGAAAATGGCCTTGCCTGCCGGCAATCAAGCCGCATCGAAGCTATGGCCAGTCCGGGATCGTGATGAGCGAAATGCTGCCGAATGTTGGGGCCATCGCCGACGACATTTGCCTCGTGCGAAGCATGCATACGGAAGCGGTCAATCACGCGCCTGGCGTCACCTTTTTCATGACCGGATCGCAGGTTCCCGGTCGACCAAGCATGGGAGCGTGGCTGTCGTATGGTCTGGGAAGCGTCACCGACAACCTGCCGACGTTTGTTGTCATGACCTCCAGCGATCGAGCAAAAACCTGTGGGCAATTGTTCTTCGACTACTATTGGGGAAATGGTTTTCTCCCCAGTCGATACCAGGGAGTTCGGTTCCGCAATACCGGCGATCTGGTCCCGTATCTGGCAAATCCACCGGGCGTCAGTGCTGCCGCACGACGAGCGTTACTGGATGAGATTGTCGCCACCGACGCTGCTCATCTGGCTGATTATGGCGACCCGGAAATCGAGACCCGGATCACTCAGTACGAGATGGCATTTCGCATGCAATCGAGTGTTCCCGATCTGGTCGATTTCTCGAATGAAACCAAGGCCACGCTCGAACGATATGGGCCGGACGCATTGGTTAAGGGGACGTTTGCAAACAATTGTTTGATTGCTCGCCGGCTACTCGAACGTGGCGTTAGCTTCATACAGCTAATGCATGCAGGTTGGGATCAGCATGGAAATCTTTTCACTCAGTTGGAAACGCAGTGTAAAGACACGGAAGGTCCATCGGCGGCGCTGGTTCGCGATCTGAAAGAACGAGGGATGCTCGACGATACGCTGGTGGTCTGGGGGGGCGAGTTCGGACGAACCCCGTTCGGACAAGGTGATCCAGTCAGTCCCAAGGGACGTGACCATTTTGGAAAGGCCTATAGCTGGTGGCTGGCCGGTGGTGGAGTCAAGCCTGGAACGGTGTATGGCTCAACGGACGATTTCGGCTGGAACATCACGGCAGATCCTGTGCATGTTCACGATATGCAGGCCACGATCCTGCATTTATGCGGCGTCGATCACACGCGGTTGACGTTCCGATATCAGGGGCGTCAGTATCGATTGACCGATGTTCATGGCGAAGTTGTTAAAGGGATTGTGGCGTAGATGATCGGTTCTACGCTGTGTCGGAATGTTAAAAACGGTCCCGACGAGAAGTACCAATGCGTCGGACTACGTTGAGCTTGAACTTGACTCATCAATTCACATTTCAGGCTTTCTTCCAAAGTAGCCATCGTCGTTCTGCGTGATGAGCACGTGTCGGAAACGATGCATGCGTTGCCGACGCATAGGAACAGATATTTCGTTTGATATCCTGATTTGAAAACACGCTGATTGATATTAGCGTGGTTCTCGAACGATGCTCATCACGCGGAGCGATGATGGCTACTTTGTTCGAAGAGCACTGCTTGACCGAAGACGGTCAAGCAGTGGCACATCAATTATCAGGACTATAATAAATCCCGCAAGTGGAAATGGTGCTTGCCGAGTTTGCCTCCGTAATTGCCGGCGGTAATTCTCAACACATCTGGCATCGCCGCGGCGGCGTGTAAGCCTCGCTTCATGGCAGATTGGACCGCTTCGAAGGTGAGGCCGTCGATCACGATTTCGTAGACGGCATTGCAGGCCTTGGGGAGTTCTGACTTTGTCACGCCTCGTAATGTGGGGCAATAGGCGTCGTTCGTACTCGCCTTCAACTTGGCATATTTCGAACCGACTTTACTGCCTGATCGAACCATTCCGCCCGGAAACGGTAAGGCGATATCACGTGCGGTTCGCATTGCTTCGACTGCCGATTCCGTTGCCAGCAGGGCCGCCTGGGCGTTGGTACCGCAAATCAGCAAGTTACCGCCTGCGACCCCAGTTATCGTCCCGAACCAGTCTTCGCAGAGAAACTCGCCGTCCATCACCGGGATTCGCCAGTAGCGGCGATCGTCCAGTTTCTTTGCCTTTTGAAAGCCGTCGCCGAAGTAACGGATCGCTCCACCAACGCGGATTCGTTTTTCCTTCGGACAACCTTCAATTCCGTTGTAGCAGGCTGTTGTGGGACAGGTGAGGACACATTGTCCAACCCGGCCCTGGACTGATTTTCCCAGGCCGTCCAGCGTGAAGGCAAAAACGAGAACTGCGACCCCCGGTCGTCCGTCAGGGGTTTCTGAGGCGGGAATTGACCGTTCGATTGCGGCTTCGACGTCGCAGGCAATGACACTGGTTGCATTACCACAAAGGACTGATGCGGCTGTCATGGCCCAGCGTTCATTGATGGCCGTGATGATCAGGCGAGTCGCTTTGATCGGGAACGCTTCGGCGAACGTATCCACGATCTCGACGTCGTTCAGTCGTAGCATTTTAAGTGACGCGGAGTTTTCGGAGGTCATCAAAAAGTCCAGGAATCGCGGTGTATTGTTTGTGGTTCAGGTCAGTTCAAGCGCGAGGCGGTACGACTGCCGATTCGTGCAAATAACTGATATCGACCGGATAATTCCGCCAGCGGATCGAATAATATTTCTCGAACCATTGCTGAATATCCGGCTCGACCTCGTGGTCATAAACGGGGTCAACGTGCAGTGTCTTGCCAATCGGTGTATGCCGGATTTCCCCCTGCTCGACGATCACCTGACCCGACTTGATGACGACCCTCGGCATCTCGAACATGATTTCCTTGTTCTCGTGCGGAGTATAGATCGTGATATCGGCGTCTGCGCCGGCTCCAAGATGGCCCTTGTCTTTCAGGCCGAGGATGCGAGCCGGGCCGGCTCGGGTGATGATGGCGATTTCGTTGAGTGTATATTCGCGATCAAGGTCCCACAGTGTCGACCGTTCGCGGACCAGCGGGTGGCAAGTCTGCAGGATGTCGCGACGATACGTACGGTCCATCAGCAGCCGAATGATTTGCGGATAGGCCAGGAACGAACCCCCGTTAGGATGATCGGTGCTCATGACCACGCGCCAGGGGTCTTCCACCAGCAGATACCATTCGAGACCGATTGCCCATTGCAGCGCATGGACCAGCGATTTGTTCTTGTATTTGATCGGAGTGATCCCGCAACCCGATTCCATTTCGGTATCGCTGCTGAACCATTTTCCCCCGTAAACCTTGGACAGGAAATAACCGAGCGGTCCGTCGCCCGTCATACTGGTCGTTTCACCAAATAGGACCTGGCCAACATCAACCGTCATGTTCGGGTGCGTATTCACGTAGTCAGCCAGTTGAATCACCTTGCTGTTGAAGGTGTTTTCGTCACCATCGCCGCCTCCATAACTGTGGAATTGAGCGTGAGTGATGTGGCCCCCAAATCCTTCCAGGGCCTTCATCGTTTCCAGCGTTGTTTCCCAGTTTCCGGGCATTCCAAGATTGTTGCAGTGGATATGCACGGGATGAGGCAGCCCAAGTTCGTTTGCGGCTTGAGCGACTCCGCGGATGATCTTCCTGGGGGTGACGTTGAAGTGATCGACCGCCTGATCAAGACCGCTGACGTTTCCAGCCTGATGTGATTTCCAGACTTCGACTCCGCCCGGATTAACGAGCTTGGGTGCAAACCCCTTCGTGGCTGCGAGCAGCCAGCCGATGAATGCTTTCAGTTTCTGCGGTTCGTTACGCTGCAGCGACTGCATCACATAATGGTTGTTGCCCATCAGGACATAAAAGCCCTTGTCCAGGCAGGGCGTGTCATCAAATTCTTCATGTGCATGACGAGCACCGAGCGGCGGAACAGCCGCATCGAACGCGGTCGTGTAACCGAGTGCAGCGTACTTGTATCCCGTGGCAAACGTACTGGGGACGCTTCCCATTGTGCCGCTATGAGTGTTGCTCGTCCCCGAAATCTGCTCGCCCTTCCGCTTCTCTTCGGGACGCATTTTTCTGGCGACGTTCACCTTCGGCCCGGCGATATGGCAGTGCATGTCGATTCCGCCAGGCATGACGACCAGTCCGCTGGCGTCAATGATACGAGCCGGACGAGCTTCAGGATCGGTTGGAGCGGCAACGATTCGGCCGCCGGCGATCCAGAGGTCTCGCACCTGTCCATCGACCCCGTTGGCCGGATCGTAAACAGTCCCCTGAGAAACCTTCGTGTATTCGATTGCAGTCATTCCAACTCACAAGTTGTCAAAATTCAGGAATAATCGGTAATCGTCCAACGCGCCACGAGTTGGAGACATCACAGCGTGAATGACAAGCTGAACAACATTATTCGGTGATTCCCATGATCTTCTTCACCCGATCTTCGATCGCTGTCAGCACTTCGAAGTCGCTCGGATGAGGCGATTGGAAGGCAGGTCGCAGTGGAATGGGGACATCATCCATGCGATAGACCGTGCCCCCCGTGTTGATACCGTACGTTGCGACAGTGAATGCAACCGTAGCGGCTCGCGTCGTGGGAGTCTCTTTCGTATCCAGTGAGATCAGCGGAATTGAAGCGAGATGTTCGCGAGCCGGTTGCGAAAAGTTGGCCATCGGGTCGCAGGCAATGGTCATCGCGGCATCGGCCTCGCCATTGGCCAGAGTATCGGACGTGGTATATTCACCCGGATTGAACCGCGGGTATCCACGAGAGTGATTGACGCCGAAGGGATATCCCGTTCGCCACGACACGACATTGTCGGCACCAGAAACGTTTCCATGTCCCCGGTTCGGTTTCGCCGCGAATCGAGTGTAGGCATTCATATCACGGGTCAGTGCCAGCAGCGCTTCCGTATTGGCATGTTTGCCTCGTGTCATCGTCAGGCCCATGCCGAAGAAAATCACACCGAACTTGGCGGCTTTCATTCGATCCATCAGGTCCTTCCAGGCGGACAACTCCACACCCGTCTCCCGAAGGACCAGCTCCGGATCGAGTTCGATCCCTTTGGCAAGTGCTCGCAAACTCCACAGCGCTTCAAAATCTTTACGGGGCTTAATCTGCAAAAAGATGTCAGCCGCTTTCGCGCTTTTGGTTTTGCGAACGTCGACAAAAACGCACGTTCGATCCTTGCGACCATTCGGCAGGAACATCCCCTTGGGCATCAGGCTGTATCTAGTGAAGTGACGCGGATGGCTTTCAGCAGGGTTGGCCCCCCAGAAAATGATCATGTCGCCCCGGTTGGCAACTTCCCCGAGCGAACAGGTCACTTCACCGACACCCTGAAACGCCATGCCGGATGGCCCGTGGCAGACGCTGGTCGTCGTATCGATCGTTCCCTTGATCCAATCGGCAATGCTGACCGCGACTCGTTGAGCCTCGCACGGCGAATCGCTCAATCCGTAGACGATGGGATACCGGCCTGATGTCAAGATCTTCGCCGCCCGGTCATAGCCCTCTTCGAGGGTGGCGGGTTTTCCGTCAATGTGGCAACTCGCACGGCCGTCGTTATGATGGTTGAGGAACCATGCCTTACCGAGTACGCAGGCACGTTTCGCCTCGATGATGTGATCGTCTTTCACGGTCAGATCGATGTCATCACAAACGCAACCACAAAATGTACAGGTCGCGTCCTGGATGACTTTCAGCTCACCGGGAATCGAAGCCGTGGCTGCGTACGCATCAATGGAGGAACTTGTCATGGGAAATTCGCCTTACAAACACCGTCGATATGTAGCGATCACAAAACCGATTCTCGCATCAATACTCGGGGAATAGATTTCGTGGAAGACCATTCTTGCCCACCGGGGTAACTGACGCAACAGCAAGCATCGATTTGTCGAGCGAATCAGAAACGAAAGCCGGTTCGCAGGCCCGACTTGCCTGATTGCATGAAGAATCCGGGGGATTACTCCCCGGCTCACTTGATGTGCCAAGATGCAATCTGGGGGGAGCAAAAACAAGGCGTCGGCTGTGCGTCATTCGGGAAGGCAATGCAGATTTTTCCTACTGACGAGTTGACTTCGTTCGGCTGTTACGCCAAAGATTCAGGAAAATAACGACGAGGTTTCCTGTGAGCATTGAAACGATTCCGGTTCAGCTTGATCTGCAAAGTCGACGGAGGGCGGAAGCCGCTGCGTGGAGACAGTCGTTGACGGACCGTGGCATCCTGTGTGTGAACATGATCTCGTCGCCCGGTGCCGGAAAGACATCATTGCTGCAGGCGATGGCGAAACATTGGGCTGATCGGCCACGCATGGCAGTGCTTGTGGGAGACATTGCGACTGATCGTGATGCGGAGCGATTGGCTCCCTATGTTCCGGTCAAGCAACTCACAACAGGTGGGGCTTGTCATCTGGAATTGCCGCTGGTGCTGGCGGGTTGGGAAAAACTGAACTCGCACGGGATCGAGTTCCTGATCATTGAGAATGTCGGAAACTTGATCTGCCCTGCATCGCACGATCTGGGTGAACACATTCGTGTAGTCGTGCTAAGTGTCACCGAAGGGGACGACAAGCCGGGGAAATATCCCAAGGCGTTTCGTACCAGTCAGGCCTGCGTCGTCAACAAGATCGACCTGTTGCCTTACGTTCCGTTTTCGGTGAGTGCCGTGACGGAGGATGCTCATCGCGTTCATGCCGGTCTGCCCGTGTTGCCCGTTTCGGCATTAACGGGTGAGGGTGTCTCGGCGTGGTGTGAATTTCTGACAGATCGACGTCGTCAAATGCTAACGGAAATGTGATTATGTGCCTTGGGATACCGGGATGTGTCACTCGCTGGGTTGACCGAGACCCGTTAATGGCCAGTGCCGAGATTGACTTTGGCGGTGTCAAAAAGCGATGCCAGATGGCATGCGTCCCCGAGGCGACCGAAGGTGACTATGTGCTCGTTCACGCCGGGATTGCCTTGACGATCATCGATCGAGTTGAGGCCGAACGGGTGCTGGCGACGCTGACGGAAATAGGTCACCACGAGACCCTCGATTAACCGCAAACAAATCGGTGGCCGATGTTAGTGCAGGACTTCCAGTTGGACATCCATTCCTTTGCTGGTCGGCATGCCCGAACCGTGTGTGTCACCCCCCATCAGGCGGCTGGAGACGTCTCCGTAAGCGATGAACAAGATTCCTTCCGGAAGTTCGTCCTGCTTGGCCGGTGTGACGGCGACTTCGACAACCTGCCCTTGCTCACCCGTTAATCGGACTCGGTCGCCGTCCTTCAGACCGAGCCGCTTCATATCGCCAGGAGCAACCTGCAAGGTATTAATTTCTTTCTGGTATTTCTCGAGAAACTTACCTTCACTAATTCCGCAGCCCTGGTCGCTGGTTCGGCCTGGGATGAGAATAAATGTTTCTGCCATGTTGTCTTTCACGAGTTCGGTTGCGTGTCCGATTTGGCTTGCATCATTTGATCGACGGCCTGGTCCACCGTCGAGGTCAGATGAAAATAGTCGTTCAACTTCGCAGTTTGAAAAACATCCGTAATCACGCTGTTGATACCACAAATCACCAGGCGTCCGTTGCGACGGTGCAGGCATCGATGAAGCACGATCAATTTGCCAACGGCAGAACTTGTCAGCAACGAGACTTGTCCCAGGTCGAGCACAAGCCAGCGACAGCCATAATTGTCCACCAATTGATTCAACTCAGATCCAAATTCTTCGATATTATCTTCTTCAGAGAGACTCGACCGTACCATGATGGCTACGACAACCGGCGGTCGTTCTTCAATCGTGAAGTGAACGGGTTTGAAATCATGCAAAGTCATTCTCGGAACCCTCTCGTTCGGCTTCGAGGTACTGACGCGTGGCCCGCACCCCTTTGCCGCGACACATCCGTCCGATGTCGTCCCGTGTTCCAGGAAGTTCCACGGGTACGTAACTCCTGTCAGTTCCGCACACCCACCCCTCACGAGTGGATAATCCTTCGACCATGACTTCTAACCTGCGGCCGACCAGCAAACGATAATAACGTTCTGCCATTTCCCGCTCCAGTTGTTCCAGCCGCGTAATTCTTTCCTGACAGATTGTCCCGTGAACTCGATCTGGATACGTGGCCGCAGGCGTTCCCGTCCGGGGACTGAACGGGAAAATGTGAATTTTCATGAATTCGGCACGTCGGCAAGTTTCGAGCGTCTCTTCAAATTCAGCGTCCGTCTCGCCGGGAAATCCAACAATGATATCGGTGGCAAAGGCAGGTCGTTCAAGAACTTCTCGCATGCGTTCAAGTTTTCCGAGAAAACTTTCGACCGAGTACCTTCGTCGCATGCGTTGCAGGACCGTATTTGACCCACTTTGCAGTGCCGGGTGAAATTGCGGGCAAAGGTGTTCACAATCGGCGGCAACCTTGATGAATTCTTCATCGATTTCGGCCGTTTCGATGCTCGAAAGTCGCATGCGCCAATCGCCTGGAATGCTGTCGAGCTTTTTCAACAGGTGAGGAAGCCGAAACGGAGCAACTCCCAGTCGGCCACGTGTCGTATCGACACCGTAGTGTCCGACATGGACGCCTGTAATGATGATCTCGCGGTAACCATTACCGATCAGTCGCCGCACTTCGGCTTCGATATCTTCTGGCGAACGACTGCGAAGGCCCGGACGAACCTGCGGGATGATGCAATAAGTACAGCGAAGAATGCATCCATCCTGGACTTTGACATATGCCCGACGACGTCCTTCAAACCGACTGATACCGGTGGGAATGTCGACGATGCCATGTCGTCCCAGAATGTCGGGCAGTTCCCGTTTGTCGGTCACCACTTCAAACACAGATGGCAAACGTGCCACTGCGTCAGAATCGCGGGTGGCATAGCAGCCCATGACCAGGGTTCTGGTCCCCGGATTTTGTTTGGCCAATTGCCGGATGACCTGCCGTGACCTCGAATCGGCATTCGATGTCACGGTGCAAGTATTGACGACACACAGGTCGGCCGATTCGTCGTCGCGCGCTTCGCGAAATCCGTTCTTTTCGAGTGCCTCAAGAACGAGTTGCGTTTCGTACTGATTGACTTTGCAGCCGAGCGTCACCAGCCGGCAGAGTTTTTCTGACATGAAAACCTCGAACGAGCCCTATGAGCCTCTCGACAACTTCACTCACAAAACTCAAGAGTAACGGACGATCAAAACGACCGATTCATTGAGTGAGAACACACGATCAGCGTCTTCGTGAATCGTCACGTCGGTTTCCGTCGCTACGACCGCGATGACCACGAGATTCGTTTGGCGGGATAATCACGAGGTATGAAATCGCTTCTTCCCACGTTGGAATCCCTTCGTAGCTGACCGGAACGACGACCTCTTCATCGGGATCATCCGATTCGGCATCGACTTCTCCAGCCAGCATTTCGTCTTGTTCTTCATCACCGTCATCTTCGTTCGACGATTCCTCGTAGTCATCGGAATCGGTTTCGGAAACGGGGGCGGCTTCGGCTGCTCGACGAGTGCGACGTCGACGGCGTCGACGGGGACGGCGAACTTCTCGTTCTTCGTCCTGATCGTCGTCGGTCGGTTCTACTTCGGCAGATTCCTCGTCCGATTCATCGAACGATCCGGCCTCTTCGGCGTCGGCGGATTCTTCGATGTCTTGATCAGAAATATTGGAGGTTGAATCTGAGGTCGAACGGCCACGGCCACGTCGTCGGCGACGTCGGCGTCGGCGAGGAGGCGCATTTTCATTGTCATCCGAATCAGCATCCGTCGCAGATTGTTCAACAAAATCGTCGGATTCATCGTCAACGATTTCTTCGTCAAGATCTTCGACGAACAGATCTCCTTCGAAGTCATCTACGGGCTTGGGTCGACGTGCGGCCACCGGTTTACGCTGTGGTGGAGTTGGTGGTTCTTCTCGCTTACGAACAGGCTGAGCGTGGCGTGAACGTGGTGGTTCGACCGGTTCATCGACACCTGACCCGAATTCATCTCCCACGAATGCCGATGGGACTTCTCGTGTTCGAGGTCGCTCACTCGATCGTTCCGGACGACGTTCCGCAGGGGGACGCTCTGCCGATGGCCGATCAGCTTCAGGACGTCGGGTTCGGGGCGGTTGCTCGGCTCGGGCTGGGCGCTCGCGTCGCGTTTCCTCGCGCTGCGATCGGCTCTTTCGAGCTTCTTCGTCGGATGTCGTCGTTTCCTGGACCGGTTCAGCGTCTCGACGTCGTGGCCGGTCGGTGCTTTCGCGTCGCTTTTCTTCTCGGCGTTTTTCGTCGCGCGGCGGTAATTCCTCACGTCGTGGAGGTTCTTCACGACGGGCCGGTTCTTCTCGCCGGGCAGGCTCTTCGCGGCGCTGTTCTTCTCGGCGCGGCGATTCTTCCCGGTGACTTCGACGTGGCTCAGGAGCAGCCTGTTCCTGTCGAGGCCTTCGCCCACGAGAGTCGTCTGTCTTTTTGGGCGCGGCTGATCCTTTCGCCGTTTCGTCCCAGTTCCACGACTCGAGGATATCCCAGAATTCGTCGTGATCTTCGTTTCCCGGCACGGTTCCCTTTTTTTCGGGCTTGGGTTCTTCTGCCACGACCTCTTCGACTTCGTCCTCGTGCTTGTGATGGACGGTCTCTTCGGGAGCCTTGCTCGTCGCCGGTCCTGAAGTCACCGGGGAAACGGGTGGAGTCTTTGCAACGGGAGCCTGATCATCAGGGAGTTCAAAATCATCGTCTTCGTTGAATTGAATCCCAAACAAATCTGTGGCAATTTTGCCCCAGGAATCGTCGTCAGGTGCGGGACCGCGCTGTGCAGGATTGGCCATGTGTACTTGCTGATGCTTGTGAATTCGTTGTTCGGGTGGGCAACTTCCAATGAATACCCGCCGCAATTAGCCTGAACTATGGCGATTCAAGGAATCTTCTGCAACAGTGGCGGACCGACGCAGCATCGATGGCAAGAATAATTCCTTGGCTGCCAAGGACTTTTGACGGATTCTGCGAACGAATCTCCCGGCATCTTGTCTACCAAAAGAACAGCACTGCTTGCCTTGGAAATGGCAAGCAGGGCTTTCGTCAAATAACGTGATGTTTCGTCTCGCGCCGCGAATAGTTTGCATTCGGAGAGCGAGGCTAACCTGAAGAAACGGTGGATTCTCATCAGGACGTCTTGTTGCGCCAGTGAGGCTCCATTTCAACCAGTGAGGCTCCATTTCAACCAGTGAGGCTCCATTTCAGTCAGCGTCGCCGCAAAATGTCATTTTGCCCTGAACGGCAACGCCGTGAAGGATTTTTTTGCGAGAAAAACAGGGGTTCCGCGTCTTGCTTGCCGTCCTGGAAGGACATCAGCGATTAGCCGGTGGCTGAGCGCGAGCGACGCCACCGGTACCGAAGTTGTGGAAACTGATCGATCCCAGCCGGATCGCACTCTGCCTCGCAACGACATTGTTGAAACAACACCAAAACGACGGATGAGTCTGGAATCCCTTCGGGATTCGAAAATTGTCGACGCGATCAATTCCGGTGGCGTCGCTCCGCTCAGCCACCGGCTAATCGCTTTAATGCCTCCGGCGTAAGGAGAAA
>CAIVEI010000050.1 GCA_903904835.1 uncultured Schlesneria sp.
AGTCCTCATCCCTGTGCGTTACAATCCTTTTTGCGAATAATTCCACCCGCCGTAAATTGCCAGAAGAATGGCCGCATGGTGGATCTTGCATATTAAAAAACCGCTTTGCGGAAGGGATTCCGGTTATGTCCGATGCTGCCATTGATTCCATTTCGGTCAACCAGGCACAGCCATTTGCTCACCTGCACTGCCATACTCATTACAGCTTGCTCGATGGGGCGAACCGGATTGATCAGGTGGTCAAGAAGGTGAAAGACGCGGGGATGAATTCCCTTGCGATCACCGACCATGGCAACCTTTACGGGGCGCTTGAGTTCTACAACGAATGTCGCGGCGCGAGCATTAACCCCATTCTGGGTCTGGAAGCGTACATCGCGCCCGGTTCGCGTTTTGATAAATCGGGGGCTTCACGCGTCAAAGAGGCGTGCTATCACCTGACGCTGCTCGCGATGAATGCGGCGGGGTTTCAAAATCTGGTCAAGCTTTCCTCCGCCGCATTCCTGGAAGGATGTTATCATCGGCCTCGAATCGACAAGGAAATTCTCGAAGCACACAGCGAAGGGCTGATCCTGCTGTCGGGATGTGCCGCAGGCGAATTGTCACAACTGCTGCTGGGTGGTCGCGACGAAGAAGCAGAAAAACTGGTGGCATGGTATTCGAAGGTCTTCGGCGACCGCCTGTATATGGAGATTCAGAACGCAGGCTTTGATATCCAAAAGCAGTGCATGGATATGACGGTTGACCTTGCCAATCGGATGGGGCTGCCGCTGGTTGCGACGAATGACGCGCACTATCTCAATCAATCCGACGCCGCCATGCACGATGTGCTGCTCTGCGTGAATACAAAGGTTGAGCGTTCAGACATCAATCGAATGAAGATGGACACCGACCAGTTGTTTGTCCGCACTCCTTCGGAAATGTACGACGCCTTTCCTGGTTTCCAAGACGCTGTCAGGCGTTCCCAAGAGATCGCCAATCGAGTTGATATTCAACTTGACCTCAAGTCGCGGCATTATCCCGTCTTCCAGCCCCCCGAAGGCAAAAAAGACATCGAATATCTGCGCGAGTTATGCGACGAAGGGATGATCTTCCGATATGGGGCCGACGGCATCACAGCCGCTCATCGCGAGCGAATGGATTTCGAACTTTCGGTGATCGAGAAGATGGGCTATGCCAGCTATTTTCTGATCGTCTGGGACTTCGTGCGTTTTGCCGTCGAGCAGGGAATTCCATGTAGTGCGAGAGGTTCAGCCTGTGGGGCCATCGTGGCGTACGTGCTGAGACTGAGCCATGTCTGCCCGCTTGAGTACGACTTGCTGTTTGAACGATTCCTCGACCCCAGCCGAACGGAACCACCCGATATCGATATCGACTTCTGTCGTGACCGACGTCAGGCGGTCATCGACTATACCAAGCAGAAATACGGTTCAGCGAATGTTTCACAGATCGGTACGTTTGGCACGCTGAAGGCCAAAGCAGCGATTCGTGACGTCGCGCGGGTTTTGTCGATCCCGCCGAAAGACGTCGACGTCATCGCCAAGATGGTCCCTGAGACGTTGAACATCACACTGGACGAGGCGATCAAAGAGAGCTCCGAACTGCAGGATCTTTACAACAGCGATCCAAAAATTCGCGAGGTGCTGGATCTGGCGAAACAGATCGAAGGATTGGCCCGCAGTGCGGGAACCCATGCGGCGGGCGTCGTTGTTTCGGATCGACCGATTTCACAGTATATCCCGCTGCAAACGATCACGGGGAAAACCGACGTCATCACGCAGTGGGAAGGTCCGACGGTCGAAAAGGCCGGACTGCTGAAGATGGACTTTCTGGGTCTTCGCAACCTGACGATCCTCGATAAGGCTGTCAAGAACGTCAAGAAGCATCGCGGGGTCGATATCGATCCCGTCAAGCTGCCGCTGGATGATAAGCCAACCTTTGCACTGCTTCAGCGAGGCGAGACGAAAGGGATCTTCCAGCTTGAGTCCGGCGGGATGCGGGATCTGCTGACCAAGATGAAGCCGGACAAATTCGCAGACATTATCGCGACATCCGCACTCTATCGACCCGGCCCGCTGGAAGGGGGCATGGTGATGACGTACGTCGACGTCAAACACAAACGCCTGCCACTTCCTCGCCTGCACCCGATTATCGACTCGATCCTGGACGAGACCTACGGCGTCATGGTCTATCAGGAACAGGTCATGCGGATTTTGAACCGGCTGGGAGGGATCGAACTCCCTCAGTCGTATCAGTGCATTAAGGCGATCAGCAAAAAGAAACTCGAAACGATCGCCAAGTACCGGGCGCAATTCCTGGAAGGTGCGAGCAAAAACAATCTCGCCGAAGCCAAAGCGGTTGAACTGTTTGGCATGATCGAGAAATTTGCTGGATACGGCTTCAACAAAAGTCATAGTACGGCGTATGGAGCGGTCGCTTACCAGACGGCCTATCTGAAAGCTCATTATCCCCCTGAATTTATGGCGGCATTGTTGTCGTGTGAATTGGGCGAGACTGACAAACTGGTCGAACATGTTGACGACTGCCGTCGCATGGGGATCAATATTCTGCCTCCCGATATCAATGTCGGAGACGTGGAATTCTCGGTCCTTGGCGATCAATTGACCTTTGGTCTGGGTGCGATCAAAGGAGTCGGCGAGGCGGCGATCTCGGCGATTGTTTCTGAGCGTAATAAAGGTGGTCCGTTCAAAGACATTTTTTCGATTGCCGAACGTTGCGATCCAAAGCACGTGACCAAAGGTGTGCTCGAACTGCTGGTCAAAGCAGGAGCTTGCGATTGTCTCGGAGGTCGACGTGCCCAGCAATTTGCCGTCATCGAACGAGCTGTCCAGGGTGCCGCCTCAATTCAACGAGATAAGCAGCGGGGCCAGAAAAATCTGTTCGGAGGAGATGACGACGACGAAGTCGTGGTCGGGAAAGCCGGTCCGTCGACTCTACCGGAAGTTCCCGAATGGTCAAAACGAGAAATGCTGGCTTTCGAGAAAGAAGCGTTGGGATTCTTCTTGACCTCGCACCCGTTGGCGGAAATGTCGTCGGTCATCAAGCAATTTTCGACACACGAAGCGAAGCAACTCGCCGAAGCGGGCGAGAACGAAGAAGTCGTACTGGGCGGAATGGTCTCGGCCATCAAGAAAGCTCAGACGAAGAAGCCCAGTCGAAACGG
This sequence comes from uncultured Schlesneria sp., assembly GCA_903904835.1. Lineage (GTDB taxonomy): Bacteria > Planctomycetota > Planctomycetia > Planctomycetales > Planctomycetaceae > Schlesneria. Next base: position 3,182 of record CAIVEI010000050.1, read on the forward strand.
ACACCAGAAGTATGTGAACTTTGACTTCGAAGATCCGACCGGAGTCGTTCGCTGCATCATGTGGCCCGAAGAGTTTGCCCGGCTTGGTGAAAAGGTCGAAACGGAACAGATCCGTTTTGTTCGAGGTAAGGTCGACAAGCGCAGCCGCGAACCGAACGTGATCGTCGACGCGATATGGACGCTGGAAGAAGTGGAGAAAGAGTTCACCAAACAGGTGCTGATCAAGTTCCAGAAGGGACTGCACGATATCCATGCGATTGAACGGGTTCGCGACATTATTCAAAAGACACCCGGCAAAGCCGAAGTGATTCTCGTCGTCGATTCGGCCGGCGAAGGGGATATCCGTAAGCGGTATATCAGCCTTAAGCCATTGGAACAAAAAATCAGCGTCAATCGCGAATTGAGGCGCGAATTGACGGAAACAATTGGCGAAGAAAACGTAAAGTTCGTGGCCGATTTGAAGAAGAAGGGTTCGAACGGACAAAGTATTGGAAGGTAGCTTATTTCAGCGTAAACGCGGCAGTAAACTCAGGCCCATCGATGCTCGTCACGCCGTTTGCCGCCGAACCTTTGTAACTCTTGGGTGATTCAATAAACGTAGCTGTTACCGTCCCCATCTCGCCGGCTTTGACGAGGCCCGCGTGAACGGCAGCGGCGGCAAGATCGCTGCTCGTGGTGTAGGTGCCAGTACCAATCACTTGCCCCTCGACCTTACCGGTCACGGCAAACAAAACCGACTGGCCAATCATTCCGTTATAAGCCTCAAGGTTACCCGGATTCGGAATCGCTTCTTTGGTAACTGCCGGATCAGTTGAAGCGACGACTGCCGCAGCAGTTGCACTGACTTTGACGGCCAATTCCTGCGGAGTCAAAAATCCGTCATGGTTCTTATCGAGGCGTTTGAATTCCGCATATTTCGAGCGTTCCCATTCGTAAAGACCGATCTGCCCATCGCCATTCTTATCGTAAGCTTGATACTCTTTTGGAAGTGGCGATGTCCGAACCTTCCTGGTTTGAGTCGTATCGGCAACGTGGTAGAGCGTGTTTGGAAGGACGTCGACGTCTTCGCTTTTGTCGAATCCGATCCAGTGGATGCGGATCTGCTTATCGCGTTTCAGTTCGATCACTTCCACGAGATAGTTCTTCTTATCCCAGATACCGACAAGTTTGGTCCCCACGGTCAGCTTCGCGTCGTTGTCGACCTGTTTTCCGGCGATGATGTTTGGGGGAATTTCTTCCTTGCCGAACGAAAAACTCGCCGTGAGAAAAATCAGAATTGATGCCAAACAGAATCGCAACATGACTGCACCTCAACTTCGCTCTGGAAGACCCCACCCGAAGTTTCGTGGGAAACTTAACCGATTCACTCTATTGTGCCATACAAATGGGAATTCAGCTATCTTTTTCCCCGATTTCCATCAGATCGGCATCATTTGCCGATCCCATTTGATCCGATGATCCAGATAGGCCACAGGCAGTTCGTCAGGAGCCCCCGCTTCATCAACCCGAGCGGCTTTGGCAACACTGATATCGTCAAGTTCCGATAGAGGGGATTCGTTCGAATTGTTCGAACGACCCTGGGTAAAATGGTTGGATTGCAGCAAACTTATGGCTCGTACTGGTAAAACAGTTGTCGAAACCGCCAGGCAAACATCGGCGGTTTCGTCGTTTATCCAGTGGTTTTTTCAACCGGCGATGCTGTTTCGCGCATCACTGGTAGCGGGGATCTGTGCGCTTTGGCCTTATGTGGCGCAGAAGCTTCCATCCCTTGAGGGACGTCCCGAATACCAGATTTCGTTTACGGAAATTCAAGTCAGTCCGCTCCCCAAGCACCCGGTTCCGCAGAATCTGGTTGAGCAGGTCGCAGAGCAGTCTGGCGTACCATCGAAGGTCTCTTTGCTCAGCGAAAGTTTGACATCAGATATCGCGGCGGCATTTCGACGCCATCCCTGGGTTGCAAAAGTCGTTCGAGTCCAAAAATCGTTTCCTGCGGCCGTCACCGTTGAGCTGGAATATCGTCAGCCAGTCCTGATGGCTCAGGTGCAGGGGGGACGGATTCCGATTGATATTAATGGGGTCTTGTTGCCGACCGCTGATTTTTCCGCGAGCGATACGAATCGCTTTCCCGTCATTCAATACACCGGAACGAAACCCAAAATCCGTCCTGGAACAATTTGGAATGAACCCAACATCCTGGCTGCGGCTCGCCTGGCGGAACTTCTCGGTGAAAAGTGGAAACCTCTCAAACTGGAAGCCATCGTCGTTCCACAACTTGCCGAGCCTTCGATCGACCCGAAGGAGATCCTGCTCGAATTAACTGCCATGGGTGGTTCACGAATCGTGTGGGGAAGAGCACCTGGCAGCGATCATCCAGGTGAACTTGAACCAACCCAGAAAATTCGCCGACTCGAAAAATACCTCGCCGACTATGGAGACTACGGTCAGCCGCACGGTCCATACGAGATCGATATTCGGCACTGGCAGGAAATTACTCGTCGACCCTTGGCGACGCCGCAGGCACAAGCAAAACCATCAAAGACGCAGCGACCCAATGCGAAAAAAGCTGCCGACGCGGTCAGCGGGAAACTTCGCGAAGCGAACGCTCTTCAACCGGAGAAAAAGCGGTAGCGTGTCGATCTGGGGTCGGACGTTGAAATTTCAAAATTGGCCGATCAGGTCGATAATCCATGAAAAACGCTGGGTCAGTCAATTTTGAAATTTTGAACTCCCGACCCCTTCTTTGGTAAACCAACAAAATCGAACAACACTGCTTGTCCGGGTACGGTCAAGCAGTGGCATAAGGTGTTTCATCCTCATTCAACGCGCGAGCAGTCTTCCTATTCGCATCCTTTCGCCCGACGCGCACGAACCGGCTTTGCCTGCGACTGCACGAAGCCGACGCTACGAATTCGCGGTCGCTGCCTTGTCCTGCTTTCGCAGACTCCACCACATGCCTCTCGGTAACATCCCGACTCCGATAATCACCAGATTCACGAGGATAAACAGTCCGAGATTTCGCAGTGTTCCCTGTTTGAAACCGTAGGAATGTAGGCCAGCTCCTAACGCATTGACGCCCCACCATGACCAACTGACGAAGATATTGCCCCCAACTGCCAGCACTGCCAGTCCTCGCTCTTTCACCAGCCCACCCCAGCGGGCATGAAGCGCGAGTGCGTTCCAGAGCACGATGATCAGCGCGGCATTTTCTTTCGGATCCCAGCCCCAGAATCGGCCCCAGGAATCGTCGGCCCAAAGTCCGCCCAGCACCGTTCCAACAAAACTGAAGAAAATCGAGAAGCAAAGCGTTCCATAGATCATGCGGTAAATGTCTCGTCCGTCGCTGGCGGACAATGAGGGGGTACAGACGCCGCGCAGGATGTAAGCGACGCCGAATAACCCTGCGAGGTAAGTTGTTGCATATCCCAGTGTGATACAAGTCACGTGTGTCGCCAGCCAGAATTGCGTGTCGAGAACGGCTTGAAGAACGGTGAACGTATCGCCGTCATTTGCCAGTCCATCAGCAATCTGCAACGTGGCATAGCCTGCGGCAGCGGCGACAATATTGCCGATCCCGATCCGGTAAATCACTTCGAACATCAGCCCGAACAAGACACAACCCCAGCCGATAAACACCGCAGACGAATACAGACTGGTGACCGGCGGCCGTCCGGAAATGATCAGTCGAGCCAGGAGCGCTGCCGAGTGCAGTACCAGTGTCACGACCAACAGGTAGAACGCCGCTCGGTTAAAACCGCGTGGCCAGACCAGCCAGCCACAGGCACCGAGAATGAATGCAATCAAATACAAGACGCTGGCGTGGGTGAACGGTCGGACGAAGTTGAAATACGATTCCAGACGGATCACCGAGGGCTTGACGTCTTTCGGATGCTGATCGTCGACCAGTTTTAAGAGCCCATCAACCGCCTGGTTAAATTCCGGGGCTTTGTCATCGGAAAACGCCATCAACAGTTTTTCCCAAGTCGCCACCACCTGGCTTTCCTCACCATTTTTTCGCATACGATTCGGCAGGTCAGTTAACCAGGCCCGGGAGAGGATGTGCCATTTCTCTTCATCATTTCTCGGCCAGACTGCGAAGACGGGTTGGCCCTGTTCCTCCATCACTTCCGCAAATTGACTGACCATTTGAAACGATCGCAACACCTCCTGTTGTGTCTCACCCCGAATCCGGTGTTGCAGACCAAAGGCGAAAGCGAGGTTGTCGAAGGTCGAAACTTTATCACTAAGCTCCAGCACCTTTTTCTGGTAAACGCTCAGTTGCTTTCGATCCTTTTGGGATTGAACGCGGGCAAGCTTGACTTGCTTTTCAAATTCTTCCTGCTGTGAGCGAATTTCAGCTCTTGAATACCGCATCCCTTCACGCTTTTTGACGCCGATCGTTTCCTGCAATTCCAGATTCTCGACTCGGAAGATTTCACGTTCTTCAGAAACCTTTGTTTCGGAGATGACTTCCAGTAACCACTGAATTGCAGGGATCTTCCGCTTCGAATCTTCGTCACCAACGGTAATCTGGGTTCGTCCGGAAATCGTTAACAAGGCCGCGGCGGCGGCTGTATCAAGCGGCTTGGTCCGGCCCTCTGAAACAACCGGAATCTGACCAAAGCGGTAGAGGTCCATCGACAAAGTTTTTGCTTTTGGTGGCATCGCAATACTGCCGATGTAGGCAGCGGCAAAACCGGCAATCACAAAGGCAAACGCAGCCGACGCCCATCCGGAGGCGTTTTCAGTCGGAGAAAGTCCCAAGACCGGCTCTACGGATTGTTTGGGCTTGATACCCAACTTCGCCGCCAGCTTTGCGGCCCGTTCGGATTCTTCTGCGGAAATGTTGGGGACGTCACCTTTCGTCAGGAATTGAACGAGTATGGTTAAAAAATGAGTCAACATTCCGATCCCGACAAGCATGCAGCCGACATACGGCATCATCCAGCCGGAATTGGCGACAACGGAAAGCGTCGCGTGCTCGGAACCGGTACGCGAGTCGCGGTAATAGCCGCTTTGGTAAAAGGTTTCGTCAGCAAACCTGAGCGGATTATTCATCCAGATGGTTTTGTCTTCGTCGACATTTCGAGCCGTATCGCGAATATGGACTTTTGACGCATAATTTCGTGGCGTACTCGTACCGAGATAGTCTTCCTTCTTGACGTCAATTAATTCGAAAACATAAGGCTTGTAATAGCGTTTCGGCCTGAGAGCGATTTGATAAGTCTTCCCGTCATACGAAATCGTGTCGAATTCGTCACTCATTGAAAGCATCCAACTGACGAGATAGGTTCCGATCGGCTTGCTATCGACCTTGGATTCGAGCGTGACATATGCGGCGGGTGTGTCGACGCGACTGTCATTGTCGGTACCCGCTCCAGGTTGCCTTTCATCCGCCATCCATGAGAGGCCATTACCTTCGGTTGCCGGATTTTTCTCTTTTGACGAAGCCGCTCGAATTTCTGCGTTCTTCACGAACCCGGATACCGTAATCTTGAAGGGAAGATCAGGATGCTCGATCGGCTTACCGCTCAGCAAAACTGATTTGGGAATCGCGACGACGTGGTCTTCTTTCGAATCGGTGACGTCAATCACCGCGAGTTCAATCGTGCGAATGTCCTGAACGTAATTCGTTCGTTCACCCTCGACGAAATTCATCTGAGTCTCAACGGCAGTCAGTGCGACGTGCAGTTCATAAAACATCATCAAACCGATACCACCGTGAAGTAGAACAATCCCGGCTCGCTTGCCAAACACAATCCAGCAGCCACCAAGCAACGCGATCGAAGTCGCGGCCCCTTGAGTCAATTGCCACAGGATTCGAAGCGAAGCATCGCTCGGTCGCCCTGCCTGGCCACGTGCCACAATCCAAGCGAGAAGCGACGCCAGACCAACTCCTGTGACCGCGAGTAGACCCCGCAAGAAAAGTTGTCGAACCCACTTGTCGCCCGATTTCGACAGCGGTTGCTGACAAAGCAGGACGAAACCAAACCCGGCAGCCAGTGCCGCTAATCCCAATAATCCCTGATATCCGATCCATTGAGTGCTATAAGGAATCAATGGTTCAGACATAATCCCCTTTGAGTTCCCGCCCGCCGCGATGATCGCCCAGGTCATGACGCAGCCGATGGCGATGCTGATGAAACCAGCAAACAGCCGCGTTCCGCTCGCCACGGCTTTGAACCGGATCAGATGTGCCGAGACCAGATTGACGGCCAACAGCAAACCAAGAATCTTGCCGCCGGGGAAATAGATTCCTCCCGGCACCTTCAATGGATTTTCAGGAAAAAACGATGCGGGAAAGAAGACCTGGAAGGGGATCCACGCAAACCAGCAGCGGAAATAAAGACCGATCACTTCCCAGATATCTTTATCAACCTGAGCAAAAGTCCCTGCGAGGATCAGAAAGATCGACAGTGCAAATAAGACGACCGTCAGCTTCAGCGATGCGGCTGGTTCAAGGACCTTCTTAATTCCATTCCAAAGCGCGTGCTCCGACGATTCTTGACTGACGAAACTACCGGAATTCATTACGCCTGTTGCCATCAAACACCTCACCATCGAACGGGGTTGATTGGGTTTCTTGTATTTCCCGGATCTGGCTTCGCCGGGGAAAAACGGAGTCGATTAATTCGGATTCTACAAATTCAGCGACTTAAGAAATTCGACGAATCGCTCTCGCTCGCGCTCGACCAGCGAAGTATCACCCGCCATCTTTGCAAACCACATCTGACCTTGATTTTCGACAATCACTCCGAAAATCGAACGTCCCTCCTGGGACATCTCGTAGAGGTTGCCTGCCATTTGACCAACGTCAACCTTTTTGGCTGTGGCAGCCAGTTGTTCTTCTGTCAGCGGACCAAGCCCGACTTGTCCACGCCAGCGGTTCACGTTCAGTAGCGGGCTACCGCCGGCCGAGGTGACGGTGATTGCGGCTTTCTTGTCGCCGTCCAACACCTGCAGTGAAACCGCAGCAAACTTTGCGGAAGGCCCGTCGATCCATCCTTCAGGTTTATTGTAAGGAAGTGCTGATTTCTCGACGGCTGGTTCGGCATTCGCCTGGATCGGACTGGTGGCCTGTGCCGGTGGTGTCATCCCAGCGGGTTTCGGACGCGGTCGTCCCACCAGGTTTGTCCAATAACCCTTGCCGTCTGCGATCGGGATCTGCTCGGATTGATCTTCGAGGTCTTCGTTCCTGATCGGCGGTAATGACAACTGCCCTCGCCAGCGATTGATGTTCATCACGACCTGCTCGGCTTGCGGTAAATCGTCTCGGCCGGGGAACTTCGTCACAGTCATTTCGAGTGGCGGTTCCCCGTCCAGTATCAGCGTCGCATACCGCATCTCACTCGCGTCCAGTTTTTTCCAACCAGCGGGCAATGTCCATTCCACCTGGTCGTTATTTGGAAATTGCAGTGTCTTCAGAAATTCTCGCACATCGTTTTCGCGAGCCGTCACCGCTTCGACGCTTCCCTGCAGCTTGAAGAACCACAGTGTGGTCGCTCTTGGGACCACCAGTCCGATCATTCGTTCGGGCTTGGGATGCGCTCGTTCAAAGTTGGCAAGATATTCGGTTGTTTGCAGTGATTCATGTTTCACGACGGGATAGGTCGTGATCTTCTCGACCTTTTCACAGCCACACATCGTCACGCAGCAGGCAACCAACAAACCAGAAGACGCGACACCGAACGGAGTAATTGTGTTGAGCTTTGACACGGCGATACTCTGTTTTAAAGGCAGGAAGCAGGCAAAACACGACCGAATTTACGATCGAGTCGGGTGGGCAACCAGGCGGGACGATTTCGGCAGTTACATTGAATTATAGCGATGCGTTCTTCGGAAAGCACCAGTGAAGTTAATTCTCAATCGTTCCGCCATGTCGGTCGTGTCAACTGACCTGCTTTGACGATTCCCCCTTGCATCACAGCGATGAACCGTTCCCGGTTTTCCAGAATGGAGATGTCAGCCAGAACATCTCCTTCGACCACCAGAACATCAGCGAGCTTGCCTGTTTCCAAAGTTCCCAATTCGTGCTCGCGTCCGAGGATCTCGGCACCCGTCTTCGTCGCACACGTCAGCGTTTCCAGCGGAGTGAATCCGACGTAGTTCACGAAGAACGAAAGCTCACGGGCATAGTGACCATGCGGGTTCCAGCCAAACCCATAATCACCCCCCATGCCCAGTCGTCCACCCGCATTGAGGATTCGGCGCGCGCTATCCGCACCTCCGTCCAAAGTCTCTTTGTGTCCGTCGATAACACGTTGCGACAGCCCGAATTCCGGTCCGCGTTCGATGCTGGCCAGTTCGAAGTAGAGCGCAGGGATCACCGGAGTATTCCGCCTCAAGATCATTTCCAGTGCTTCGTCGTCAACGAACGTGCCATGTTCGATCGTGTCATAACCCGCTCGCAATGCGTTCTTGATCCCTTCTGTCGCCCGACAATGTCCCGTTACTTTCAATCCGTGATTGTGCGCCGTCGCAACAACCGCATGCATTTCATCGAATGTCATGCACAACGTGTGATGGTCATTCAGGTCGGGTGACGCCGCGTCGCCAGTTGGGTACGTCTTCACCCATTCGACGCCATCTTTGACCAGTTTTCGCACGGCAGCTCGCGCTTCATCCTGGCCGTTCACAAGCAGTACCAGGCCTTCCATACCGATCTTGCGAAAGTCGGGATTCCAATCCATCAGCCCGCCAACGCTACAAATCTCGCGACCGCTCGTGGCCATGCGTGGTCCAGGAATCAAGTCACTCTCCAGAGCCTTCTTCAGCCACACGTCGACATTAAACAAACTGCCGCCGCTACGAGCAGAGGTATAGCCGCATTCAAGCGCTAGTTTTGTGTTGCATGACGCAAGGAGCGTGACGTATTCGACCGGGTACTTGATATCAAGATCTTCCAACGCCTCGATATTGAAATAAGTCGGATGGAAATGAGATTCGATGAGTCCCGGCATAATCGTCCCGCCACGTGCATCAATGGTCGAGGCGGATCGCTCGACCAGAGGAGCCTCTTTCGTGGGGCCAACATATTCGATGCGGCCGTCTCTCACGATCACCGTCGCGTCGGGAATCGGTCCAATACCAGTACCGACAATCACCGATCCATTCGAGATAACCGTACATCCTGTGGCTGTCTTCATAATGTCTATCCTTCTGGCTGCTATTGATTCTTGGGCGCGTCAATTCAACGAAGGGATTTGTCTGTTTTTGAAATCAGGATTCTGTGACACTGCTTAGGAGTCTTCGGAGAAGCAGTGGCTTTGTCCTTTTCTGGGTCACATGACCGGTCGAAGAGCACTGCTTGACCGAAGACGTTCAGGCAGTGGCACCCTGATTCAGAAATTGACAAAGTAAACGTTCACATTACAGAGAATTTGCGGCAGACGAAACGCGCCGTGATCAATCGATTCTTTTGCAATATCCTGAAGAGCGCGGTTGCCATGTTTTAGTGGCTTGAACTATAAGACCGTTGGCGTTTGCGTTGGCATGATCTTGTCTGACGACCGAGCGGAGACGAAACATTGGATTTTGGCGATTTGGTCAGTGCGATTCGGATTGTGGAGCTGACGGTCAAACAGCGTCCTGCCGCCATTCGAGCGCTTGTTCAAGCCGCGAACTGGGAAGACGAAGGGATCGCTCCCGATACGGTTCTTCAAGCCATCGAAGAACGTGAAGCGGCTGCCCAAACTCTTGTTTCCAGCGATTTTGCTCTGCCACACGCCTTCGTCGACTGGGAAGGTGATTTTCGCGTCGTCCTTGGCCGTAGCCGAACGGGGATCGACTATGGCGTCCCCAGCGGCCAAAGCGTGAAACTGGTCGTGCTGCTGGTCATTGGACGGAAACTGCAGCAAACGCACGTCGAAGTTCTGGCGGGTCTTGCTGAACTGCTGAAGCTGCCCGAGTTCCGACAGCAACTGATCGACGCAAAAGATACGAAGACGATCGATACGTTATTGCTGGCAAAAGCAGGGATTCAGCCAGATCAGCGTCCCGTCCGTTTTCCGGGGATTCCGCGTTTAACACAAGTTATCGTCAAGCAGGCGATGCAGTTGGTAGAATCGCTGGGTGCACAGGCATTGCTGATTGCCATCGACCGGCTGGAAAGCGTGCCGTGGGATTCGCTGGCTCAGTGGAAGGGTCGATTGCTCATCGTCACGACAGAGCATAGCGAAGATTTTCATATCGACCGTGAAGACACGCACGTGTTTGAAGGCTTACACGCTTCCCTTTCCCGTATGGACCGAGCCAATCTCGGGCAACTTCTCGCGTCATCACAAAACCTGTTGCACGAAAAAACCAGCGTGATTTGTGTCACTGGGCCCGATGGACGGCGGCTTGACAGTATCACCGTCACAAAACCGGAAGCCCATTTCCGGGCCATGTTATCCGAGAAGAACCGTCGTGGAATCGACATCGTTCGTCCGGCAGTCATGCTCAGGGTCTTATCTCTGGCGGTCGAAATCGCAGCCGAAGGTCGCGAAGCACATCCGGTGGGGTGCATGTTCGTCGTGGGTGACGCGCGCAATGTCCTGCGAAACGCACAACAACTGGTCTTGAACCCGTTTCATGGATACTCAAAGCAGCTTCGCAACGTCCTCGACCCGAGTTTGAGTGAAACAATGAAAGAATACGCCCTGATCGACGGGGCATTCATCATTCAGGGTGACGGAACCGTCCTCAGCGCAGGGACATACCTCATGCCCAAGTCGTCGCCGCCGGGTCTTCCGCATGGACTGGGTGCCCGACATCAGACGGCAGCCGCGATTTCAGCTCATACTCTGGCCATGGCAATTACCGTCAGTCAGTCAACCGGGACTGTCACGCTGTTCCGCAATGGGACGGCGGTCTTCACCCTTGAACGGGCCGCGACCACGAAGTGGTAGGTTTAAGTTTTTGTAGTGTGGGCTTTAGCCCGCACAAATTGTGATGGCGCACGGGCTGAAGCCCATACTACGGCGTAACCGGTTGCGTCCACGCTCGCTGAGGCTCACCGATTTCAGCCGGGTTTGGATGGGGTCGCGATGAGGTAATCCTCGCTCGAACATACAACTCGTCGCCAGAAAACGCATATGACGCTGACGTTCCCGTCACGGTTTTCAACACTTGGCCGATGTCGTTCGAGTATTTTCGGGTGACCGGAAGTGCCTTGCCCCCCTTATCGACAACCGGTTCACTTTTAGGGTCGAACCCCTCTCGCGTTCCAATAAACTCGATCGTGTACGTCGTATTGGGATCGGGCCGGACGAGGACTTCAAGACTTTTTCCGGTCATCGTCACTTCTTCCAGTGTCACCCCCGATGACGAATAGAAACGACCCGCTTCCATGGCATGGATCAACGCTCCGGGGTCAAGTCTCTCCGTTAAGACCATCACCCAACCCCGTCCGGGTTCACTCGCGCGAGACGGAATATTGTGATACGAATGCCCGTCGTCTGTTGCCAGACCATAAAGAAGTGGCAGGTTCAGTTCGGTCAAGCGTCTGGTGTTGATAATGTCCCAGATTCGTTCCGTGGTAGCATGAATCTCATCACCCTGATTGTGAACAAGGGGGTGACCGTTATAGACCTCGAAGAAATTCTCTCCCCGAATCGGTGCCAGATCTTCTGCCGTAATTCCCCAGGAAAAATTGGGGTGATTGAGGTGAATCATCATGGGTCGACGAGTTCGTTCACGCTGGGCATGCAGAGCGTTCACGTCATTTTGAATTGTTTCCGAGACGCTGTTACCACCGTGAGGCGGAATCGTCCTGACGAGATTAGACACATTCAGGTGAATCGGGTGTTTGGCGAATGAGTCGCTGATTTCTTCGCCCTGAATCAGCAGGAACTTGTCCTTTTCATTCAATTTGGCGAAGACTTCGTCGAATCGTTTCAGACGAATTTCGTGTTTTTTGTCTTTAATTCGCTCTTCAATCCAATTGTCGGGAAACCTGGCTTTGAGTTTTTCATAAGCAGCCACTCCACCTTTCGTGTGTTCAATCTCCAGCCAGCGGATTTTATCCGCGATCGTATTGTGGTCGGTGAAGACGAGAAAGTCATATCCTTTTTCGCGATACCAGATGGCGATCATTTCCAGGTAGTCGTCACCATCGCTCCAATGGGAATGCGTGTGAAGATTGCCGCGAAACCACTTGAGTGGGCCTGCTTCCCTCAAGCTGTCAGCCGCGGCGTTACCGGACGGCACCGGGCGCGACAGACCGACTGCCATCGAGATCACGATGACAACGATCAGCCCCAATCCAAGCGGGCGAAGTCGAACAAACATTGAGGTTCCTTCAAGTTTGATCTGAACTGCGATTCAAATGGGTGGCACGTGAACCGGAAGGGAATTTGGGGTCCGCGTTTCGAAGCGTGTCAATTCGGAAAATGTTTGTCAGTAGATGTTCTCAAATCCGAGAGATTTCGCCAAGCGACTGGGGTTTGAAGACGAGCCATGGAAGTAATACCGCAGGCCCGATGTCAATAAAATTGTCACCAGAAATCAAACAAGACCAGTGGAACTGGAGGCGGTTTTCCCGATTTTGTCCGTATTAAACAATTCCGACTTGCCAAACCTGCGGTCCGGTCTATCACTCCTATGGCCCGGCGCCGGATTTACACCAAACATCATCGGCAAAATCCCGTCGAAGACCAGATTTTTGCTTGTGGCGTGTACCGTGCGGTCATGCGTCGCAATCTGCAGACAGAATAGTTGATTCCTGGCTGAATTTTCGAAGTCGAGAGCCGCATCAGGAGCTTCGGCTCCATGAACCCAAGGAACTTTGGCGCCACTTGCAACGTCAAGTTCCTCAAGAGATACCAAAAATTATGAAAACAGCTTTTCTTCGGTTTTTTGGAGTACCCGTGGCAACGCCCGCTCTCGCCCTTGGCGGGGGTCAGGTCATCTCCGGGTCCTTCGACATCAACAACGGCGACCTGGATCTCTCTTCCCGATGCGGCACGCGAAAAATCGACAATGCCAGACCGATCCCCACAGGTGATCAATTATCCGGTGATCTGGCTGAGCTCTTTCCAGGTATAACGGCTAATTGGTGGTAAAAGCCGTTTTAACAATCGCATTTGAATCAGGTTGGAACAGCGCTTTTTCCGGTAATCGAGTCTTCTCACGATACCGATTTTGCCATGCGACCGTCGTCGTGGGAGCGCTTGCGAATAAGTGCCAGCATCAGGATTTCTGGAAAGGAATCTTCCCATGGCGTCACTGATTGAGTACGAACAAAGTACCGGCCTCGTTCGCGAAGTCTATGACGACATCCGCACCACTCGCCAAACGGATGAGATCAACAATTTCTGGAAAGCGATCGCCAACCACCCGCCAACTCTTCAACGGACCTGGTTGATGCTGAAAGAGGTGATGGGTGGGCCGGGTGAACTGGACCCGCTGGTACGGGAACTGATCTATATCGCTGTCAGTGCGACAAACGGTTGCGATTATTGCATCGCGTCACACAGCGCTGCCGCCGTTAAGAAGGGGATGACCGACGCGATGTTCGGTGAACTAATGAGCATCGTCGGTGCGGCCAACATGACAAATCGACTGGCCAATGGATATCAGGTCCCCGTGGACGAGAAATTCAAACGGCCAGTCTGATCCGTCTTGCCGAGCAACTTATTCGATCGGCTTCTCGTTCCCTTTGTCGTCTCGGAGGAATGGCTTTTTCACCTGCACCCCGATGGTCGGTTTGGTTTCGCGAATCCAGATGTTGCGGAACCGCATTGGATTGCCGTGGTCCTGAAGCCGAATTGGCAACTTGTCAGCGTGCTTTTTGTACTGTGGCGGACGGTTGTAGGGGGTATCACCTTTCAATTCGAAATGATTCAGGATCAGAACGCCATTATGCAAAGCCGTAATATACGCTGGCGATTTCAATGATCCGTCTTCGTTGAAACGAGGGCCGGTCCAGATCACGTCGTAGATGTTCCAGGTCCCTGGAGCCTTTGTCGCATTCACCTGGGGTGGTGTCTGCTTGTAAATGGCTCCTGCCTGACCGTCGAAATAAGTCTTGTTTTCAAACGAATCCAGCACCTGTAACTCGTAATTATCCTGGAAGAAAATGCCGCTGTTTCCGCGTCCCTGTCCGCTTCCGGTCGCTGGTGTTGGTGCCGACCATTCGATGTGAAGCTGGCAGTCTCCGAATGATTCCTTTGTACGAATATCTCCCTTACCAGCGATCATCGCTCCATCTTCGATTTTCCACTTGTCCGCACCCTGCCAGGCCGAAAAATCTTTACCATTGAATAAGACGACGGCGTCCGACGGCGCACCGTTGTTTTCGGCGGGGACGACCAGAGGTGGCTCTTTCCACTCGATCCCATTGAGATATTCATCTGCATTCACGGGACAACCCATTCCTGAAACGAACGCGGTTAATACAACTCCCATCAGCCAATCGGATTTTTTCATCGGTTTCCTGTTCCTTAAGAAGATTTCACTGAATCTCGACAACGATCCTCGCGCCTGGCATTGATGAAATCCCAGCATTCTCAAATCTGTTTGACGCGAGTCGAATAGGCTACGCATCTTACCGAGACCGCCGTTGAAATTCTGCTGTTTTCGGGGCGCGATGCTTATGGAGCAGAAATTCTCAAAAAGGGTGCCACGGTTTTACCGTATTCGGTAAGGCCGTCCTCTTCGAACGCGTTTTCGACCAATAAAGACACGGCCTTGTCGAAAACTCCAAAACCCTGGCACCCCGAGCTTCGACTGCTATCTGAATAAGCTCAACACCGTGTGTTGCCGGCATACCCTCTCTGAATTACCTGCCCGTCGCAACTTGAGTACGCGATACGACCCTCGGGTGTTAGTAGACTCAGAACAATCGATACGTCTTGCGCGTGAAGTCGACTTGCCCGGTCGTCCGATACTCGACGAGTAACGTAACAAGAAGCTCTCATCACGTGATTACAACAAGGTCGTTTCCGACATGAAGAGCACAGTTTCTGAATTCGACGAACGTCGGGCTGCAGCACGAATTGCCGAACTTCAGCAACAGGTGCAGTCCTTGCAACAGCAATTGCTGCAGGCTCAAAAAATGAGTTCCGTCGGCGTGCTCGCCTCATCGATCACCCACGAATTCAATAATATTCTGATGACGGTGATCAACTACGCCAAGATGGGGATCCGTCACAAAGACGCTGCGATGCGAGACAAATCGTTCGAGAAAATCCTCGCCGCCGGACATCGGGCCTCGAAAATCACAACGGGCATGTTGTCGTATGCCAGACAGCAGGGGGATCGTCGAGAACCGATGGATCTTGTTCCGCTGGTTGAAGATGTCCTGGTGCTGGTCGAGAAAGATTTGCAGCGTTACCGGGTCAGGCTGACGACAAAATTCGACGACCATCCGTTCGCCGCCGTGAATTCCGGCCAGGTACAACAAGTGATCCTGAACCTGATCGTCAACGCACGCCAGGCGATGGAACAGGGTGGCAATCTGACCGTCACCGTTCGTCAGAATAAGGAACAAGGTCAGGCCGAGCTCAGCATTCAGGATTCCGGATGTGGAATTCCGCCGGAAAAGCTGCGTCGGATCTTCGAACCGTTCTTCACGACGAAGACCGCTGACGAACAGGGACAGGGTGGAACCGGTTTGGGTCTCTCGCTGGCTCGCGACATCATGGAAGCTCACGGAGGCCGGATTCGAGTGGAAAGCGCCGTGGGAATCGGAACAACATTCACGCTGAAATTTCCACTGGTTGCTTCGCCAGTGAAACCGGTTGTCGCTCAAGCAGTACGGTAACGGAATCGTTCCATTCAAAAGAATTCAGCCACAGATCCACACAGATAAGAAATATGAAGCGCGAGAAAAATTACAGAAATAATCATTTTCCAGTTTTTTCTTATGCGTTTATCTGTGTGAATCTGAGTGCATCTGTGGCCAATACTCTTTTCCTTCAGTGCTTCGATCGCTACTCCTGAATCAGGGTATCTTCCTGATTCTTATCCGTGTGATTTCGTCAGGGATTGATGGAAAATTCTGCTGACGGGACGTGATTGGGGTATTCCCATTTCCCGACATTGTCGCGGACCCATTCGTAATAAAATCGAATCCCTCGGTCTGTCGGGCCGGTTCCGTAGCCACCCATTTCCGCATGCGGTGCTGTGCCGCTGTAGTTCGTAATTCCCTGTACAAAGCCTGAATGGAACATGAAGACCGCATTCGGGGCGTCGAGGTACTTACGGCAGTTTGAAAAGACGGCATCCAGGTTTGTCTGATTAAAAATTCCATCGTTCTGGAAATAGTCTTCGCGGATCGGTTCGACATTGACGACGAACCCGTCTTTCGGAATGGGCATTCCCTTCTGAATGATTCGCACGTCCATCGTTGGATAGTGATCTTCGGTCTCGGCTTTCCAATGCGGTCCGACTCCCGCTTCGATATTCGGGGCGATCGCTTTGAACCAGGCGGTCATCAGCGCTTTCTTCTGTGGACCATCCGGTTCACGGATCAAGAGTTTGTCGGCACTCAACGGGTGATTGAATTCGTCGCACAGATTGACGAACACATTGCGCAGTTTCTTGTCGGTCAGAAACCGAGCGGTTTCTTCGATCGCCTTTCGGATGGCGGCGTCATCATAAAAGTCCTGATCCTTGCGAGGCGTGATGACTCCGATCATCACGACCATGCCTCGTCGGTCCGCTTCGCGAATGAACCATTCCATCCGTCGAGCGACTTCGGGCAAGAGCACTCCATGTCGGCTGAATCCGTTCAGGCCCGCATCTCCGTTGGGAAAGCCCGCGTTGACTCCTTGGATGTATGCCCCAACCAGATTGATTCCATGAGCGTTCATGTTGTCGAAGTTACGAATGAAGCGTTCTGTCACGGCATCACTGAAGAAAGCATTACCGCAGCGAAGTCCCCAGAGATCAACTTCATGACCGCCGAGATACGATCGGTCGTTATTGATTTCGAATTCCTTCGTTTCGGTGATCGCTTCGGCAGGTTTGGGAACGATCAGCTTCCCCTTCGCCGTCAGGTCGTCGAAATATGTTTGAGCATCCGACTTGGACCACAGTCCGATCCGTCCGTAACCTCGAATCGACGAATCTTCAACCTCAAGATGAATCGCCTCGTCCAGGTGGCAACCAATCTTGCTGCCGGTCATCGTGATACGGAGCGTATGCCAGTCGGTATCGCCGGGAGCTTTAATACTTCCGAGTTGAATCCGTTTGCCATCGACCACTTTGTAAACGCGGAACGAATCTTCCAGCGGATTGAAACGAGCCAGATAATAAGTCTGCGAATTCTTGACGCGCCAGACCAGGCCACCCCCTTGATCGACGACCCCTTTAACAGCCTTCAACCGGACGCTCAGTTCCAGATCCAAATAGAGGACATCGGGCCGAAGAACGAGATTAAAAACGGAGTCTGCGTTCTGAGCGGTCTGGGCGAGGACATGATTCTGCCCATCCTGCGTAACAGTCCATTCTCCAATGGATGTACGAAAGCCAGACGGGGGCTTGCCCGATGAATCCCGTTCAAAATCCCAAATCCGGTCACCAGGCACCGCATCGTTTGCCAGTGCCAATCCGGTGACAAGGCTGCCAATGACGATTGCGAGTTGTCGACGAAACAAGTTAATTCCCATGATTTACAGCAAGTCGTGAGTGATTTGAGATCGCAGTAACGCTGCCCACTGACATCAGGCAGAATGTCTCTATTCTGACAGACAACACTCAAGAACTGCAAGTGTGGGACATGGAACACGACCGGTCTGGTGCGCAGATCATGTGATCGATTTTTAACAACAACACTTCTCGCTTCACGAAAACCGATTTGCAGGGAATAGACCAACTTTGTTCTCTTCGTCTCCTTCGTGGTGTTTCTCTGCCGATCTCCGCTGATCGATTGCCAAAAGGCCAACCTTCAGTACGCCGCGAAGGGAAGAATTCAAATGTGATGTCCTCTTCGCGACTCCGCGCCTTCGCGTGAAAACTTTTTTTCTACGACCACAAACGCGATTCATTTAATTGCCAATGCCTGATTGTGGGACTGTCTGGTATCATTATCTTGGATAAGGTCTCACAAATTCAATCCGTTGGTTGTTAAGCGAGTTCAGGAGTCAATTCGATGACGAGCCGTTTTGTGATTGCCGCATTCAAGCCGAAGCCGGGAAAGGACGCGGAACTCGCCGCCGTTGTCGAGAAGCATTGGGACATTCTGCAGAGGGAAGGACTGGTCACGGATCGTCCCCGCTATGCGATGCAGGCCAAAGACGGAACGATTGTGGAGGTCTTCGAATGGCTGTCATCCGAAGCCATCGAAAAAGCCCATCATAACCCAACCGTTCTCGCGTTATGGGCCGAATTCGAAGCAGCCTGCGAATACGTTCCACTGGCCAGTTTGCCAGAATCGCTTCATCCATTTTCCGAATTTCATCCGTTGCCAATCTAATGCACTCGTCATGCCGGACGGTGACGAGACTAATCGGGTTTTGCTGATCAGAGTCTCGAGTTCTCTATTTGTCGGCGATAATCCAACCTGTTTCCAAATCTTAGAAACATGGATTGATGGGGTACTTCAGGCATGAAATCATTTCTGGGTAAAGCGATTCTGATTGCGTTATTAGCTGGCTGTGATCGCGTCCCCGTTGATGCCGATTTCCCCAAAACAACGACCTTTCCGCAAAAATCCATTTCCGTCGCGGCAGCTTCGGACTTGAAGTTTGCTTTTGAGGAAATTGCCAGTGAGTTCAAAAAGTTGCATCCCGAGATTCAGATCGAGACGACATTCGGTTCGTCAGGAAATTTCTTCTCGCAGCTTTCAAATAAAGCCCCGTTTGACATCTTTTTCTCAGCCGATATTGGTTATCCCGAAAAGCTGATCGAGCAGGGTGATGGGCTGAAAGAGGCTCTGTTTTCCTATGCAGTGGGTCATATTGGCATCTGGGTACGCAATGATTGTTCACTCGATCTGGACAAAAACGGAATTGCCGTTTTGACCGACGCTTCGGTGAAAAAGATCGCCATTGCAAATCCAAGATTCGCTCCATACGGCCGTGCCGCAGAGGCCGCTTTAAATCATTTTGAAATCTACGAATCGATTCAGGATCGACTGGTTCTCGGCGATAACATCGCTCAAACAGTTCAGTTCGTGGAATCAGGAGCAGCGGATGTCGGGATCATCGCTGCATCATTGGCAACTGCATCGAATTTGCAAAACAAGGGACGATTCTGGCTATTGCCGACCGATTCGTATCCGACGCTCGTTCAGGCGGGCGTGATCCTCTCGTGGGCCAAAGATCGTCAGGCGTGTGAACAGCTTCGGCTGTTCGTGACATCAGAAGCGGGTCAGGCGATTCTTAAAAAGCATGGATTTGCCCCGCCGGGCCATTAAAGAGAGACGTGCGAACGGCGAAGTTTTCGGGATGTTTTGATTCGGGTCGCCTTCACAGCTAACTGATGTCGTTTTATGATCTCATCGTCTGACAATGGAGTGTGACGATGAAACGGATTTTCATTCTTCTTTCTGGTTTGCTTTTTTGTGACGCGGAAACCGTGTTCGCCCAGGGGTTGGACACGAGCAAACCATCACACGTGACCCATCGGATCTCGCCGGAACAACTGACGGAAATTCGGCGAAAAGAGAGTCTGACTCAAGAGCAGCCGATTGCGCCAACGCCGTTCTCGATGCCGAGCAGTTCGCGTGGTCAGTCGATTGATTCGACTGATGCACTCGGTCGCCTGTTTTCGAAAATGTCCCGTCGTGACCGTCGATTCCATTTTGGACACGCCAAAGAGACGCTGGAAGGACGCGATCTCGAACAGGCGATGACGAGAACCAAAGATGTCGTTTTATACGAATTAGAAGTCACGGAGACCGAGCCTGACTTGCCATTGATCGACGTCGACGGAGATGGCAAGCCCGACCAGGTCGATGCAATTCGTTACAGCGGACCAGGTTTTCCGAACCGACGATTATGTGGTCCGACGATGGTCATCAATCGCAACCAAAAGCTGATCATTAATCTCAAGAACAAACTGAAACCGAGTCGCGAGCCGGTCCTCGACTGGAACGCGGGTGCTGAACCTCCTTCGGCTCCAGAACCACTTGCCTATTGGATGATGGATGCGCCTCACAATCTTTTCTCGACCAATTTGCACACGCACGGATTGCACGTCAGTCCTGGCGGTGGTCACGATAATGCCTTTCTCGATCTGCCCCCTGCCACGGGTGACAAACCCAATGAATTATTCCTCGATTACGAGCTGCCTCAAAATCACGTGGCGGGAACATTCTGGTATCACGCGCACGAACACGGGTCTGCGACGTATCAACTGGCAAATGGCCTCGCTGGCGCTTTAATTGTTCTGGGAGACACCGATCCGGCATCAAACGATCTCGAAAAAATGAAAGAGATCCAGGCTGCCAACCGGATCAAGCATCCCACGGACAGTACGAAAGACGTCGAGTACGGGCGCGTTCTTCTACTTCAGCAGTTGGTTTTCACGAAAGTCGGAGGCCAGGACGGTGGTCAGGCAACCCGATGGATCGTTGATCCTGCCGACGTGAACGATCGCAAAAACGCGCCAGCCGAAAAAAACGTTGGCCGGATCACCGAGGGAATCCCCAGCAATAAGCCGGAATCGGCGGAAGTCCTGGCGGTTAACGGCCAGAATGCGCCGACGATCGAGATTCAACGAGGTCAGATCGAACGCTGGCGGCTGATTCATGCCGGACGAGAATCAGCATTGAATCTCGCCTGGTATCGCGCCAGTGATTTAAAGGACGCGTCGATTGATGTCCCCGGGATTACCAATGCGATTGAGACTTATGAGATCGCGACGGATGGAATCCCGACCGGACATCTCAGAAAGAAAATCCATAACGAACTTTATCCAGGGTATCGCAGCGACGTGCTGGTGCGAGTGACCGACCAGGCGGCTGATGGGGAATATTGGCTGCTTCCGTCCGAAGCAAAGCGTCTGGTGCGAACTCATCTCGGACCGGTCAAGAATGCGACTCCTGTGGCGAAGCTGATGGTTCAAGGGCAACTTGCGATTCCGATGAGTCTGCCTCCTGTCGCACAGATCACGAAGCTCAAGCGTCCGGCTCCCGACGTGACGGGTGCGGAAACTCTGGAGCTGAATTTTACCTTTGCGGATAAGGAACGATTTGGAGTTTCGACCGTTCCTCGCCATGTCGGGAAGCCCTACGCCGAGTCTGGAACGGCTGACAGTATCACGATCAAGATCGATACTCCTCAGATCTGGAATCTCGGCGTTAAGGAATTTCTGCCGGGTGTCGCGGAGTCTGTCAAACATCCGTTTCACATGCACGTGAATCCGTTTTACGTTCCCTCGCTGGGGGTATGGAAGGACACGCTGGTCATCAGCCGCGAGATCGTGACTCCGATCCACTTTATCCCCAGCGACTATTGCGGGCGATCCGTCGTGCATTGCCACATTCTTGATCACGAGGATCAAGGGATGATGAAAGACCTCAATATCGTCGGAACGACACGCGCTCAATATCCCGAGCTTTATCTGTTGGAACGTGTCGCTGAAGCGGAACGAATGAAAATTGACGGACTTGATCAAGAACCCGGTAAGAACAACGTGCTGGTGTTCATTAGCGGCATGGGATGTCCCCACTGTGCCGACGGGCTTGTTCGACTCTGGAAGCGATCTGACCCGTTGAAGAACCTTGACGCCACGATCAAATGCATGAGTGCGACTCCGTTTCAGCAGCGGGAACTGAATGCTCTGGGAGTTCGAAAAAAAGATCACTTCACATTTCATGTGGTCCCTGATGGTTTCGATCTCGCCAAATGTGACTCTTCATCTGCGGCCGAAAACGAGCCTGCGATCACGCATGGGGTCCTGATCTTCGACAAGCAGCAGAAACTGCGATATCGCTATCTTGCCGATCGTCCATTGAGTGACCTGGACGAAATCACGTACGCCCTGATGGAACTGAATGATCCCGGTCCTAGCCGGAAGGGCCGCTTTCAGCGAGTCCCCATGGCCAAGCGAAAGACGACGTCAGATAATTGAGTCGATCCGTCGGATGATTCGGGAAAGGCAATATTCATTGGCCATTGCATTTCCATCGATTTAGTCGTAACGTCTTCTTTAAGACATTTACGCTTTACTCTACGTTCGTAGGAATGGTCGAGGCGAGGCGAGGCGGTCAACGGAACAAATTCGTGGTGACAAAGCAATCGCTTTTTGTACCGATCGGTATGTTGAAGACTCGCGAGCCTCAGCGGTAAGACCACAGAGAAACTCTGTATTTGAAGGTTCCAAATTTTAAAGCATTACAATTTATAATGTTACGATCTGTATCTGCAAACAACCCGGAATCCTTGTATTGATACTGAGACTCAGTCTCAATATTATTGCTGCCGGATCGACAGCAGGCTACTGGTCGATTCAAGTGAAATGCTCGAGATTTTTGATGGGTTCCGTCTTTCTTTTATGACTCAGTTGGGGTGCCCTGTGATTCGATTTGATTCCTTTTCAAAACAGGCGCGTAAGGGCTTTACGCTGATCGAATTGATGGTCGTCATTGCCGTGATTGCCATCCTGGTGACGTTGATTCTGCCGGCTGTCCAGCAGGCACGCGAGGCGGCTCGTCGAACTCAATGCAAGAACAATCTGAGGCAGATCTGTCTGGCTCTGCAAAACTATTGCGACTTATACGGTCGATTTCCGCCCGGGTACGTCGCCAGTTCTGACACAACTGCGACGACTCCAGGCTGGGGTTGGGGTGCGATGATTCTTCCTCAAATAGATCAATTTCCGCTCTTCGGCATTATCGATTTCAGTTTGCCGATTGAACATCCATTGAACTCGGCCCCTGTCGCGACGAGATTCCCGGCATTCCTGTGTGCATCAGATATCGTCCCAAACGGGACCTTCGCAATTACAAATGCCGCTGGGGGGAAAGTCGTCCAAACGGGTCCCAGCAGTTACGTTGGCTGCGTCGGAAACGATTCATCTGATGTCGATGACAATGTTAACCCGGGAAATGGAATGCTGTTTCGAAACAGCAGTATCCGCATTGCCGAAGTATTAGACGGAACCTCAAATACGATCCTTGTGGCGGAACGTTCGTGGGCACAGGCGAATGGGACGTGGATCGGCGCACCGAACACAGGTCGCTTACGTGCGGGGACAAGTAATCGCGCGGCTCCACTCGATGAAGCATCGTCATTTCATGTGTTGGGACATGCCCACTGGATCAATGCTATCAATGATCCCGATGGAGGACTGGATGATTTTTCCAGCATGCACGCGGGTGGGATCAATGCCGCGTTCGTCGATGGCTCCGTCCGCTTTCTGCATTCGGTGACCAGTGACGGTGGTTCGGCAAATAACCTTCAGGCGCTGGGAACTCGCGCCGGTGGTGAAATTACCGCCGATTTTGGCTACTAGTGGGTGTCAATCTTCTGAATTACGTTGCCACTGCTTGACCGTCTTCAATCGTAGCTGCGGCTTCCAGCCGCAGAAGTAAAAAGGGTGAGAATGGCGAGTCACAACCCGTAGCATGGGCTTCAGCCAAAACATCGTGTGCGGCCTAAAGCCCGCACTACAAAAACTGACAACCTCTCCGCATGATGAGCATCGCTCGATATCCCGTCGTCACCAAAAAAACATCCTGAAACATTAGCCCGACGCGCTAGCGAGGGAATTTATTCGCCGTCAAAAAAAGAGAAGATCCGTCGCTTGCGCGTCTGGCTAATGACGAATCCGTGCTAGCCGACAGTGGATCGACGCGAGACCTCAGAATTCCCCGGTGACTTCCCCCCCGGTTCGTGTTCCTAATGCGCGCCAGATCTGACGATCGATATTCTCCAACTGCGCGACTAACCGAGTTCGTTCACCCTGGATCAACTGTTCTCGCATCGTGTTTAACAGGCGACTCATAGAATTTATGCTTTGAACCAATCGAGAGAATTCGTCGTCGATCGGGCCGCGACTTAATTCCAGGCCGAAATCTCCTTGAGCAATTGTTTCGACGTGCCTTTCCAAAGTCCGAATACGGCGAGCCCAGGTCGAGGAAAGCAGCAATGTCAAAGGAACCGAACAAAGAATTGTGGCGAGCCCGACAGCCAGCGGCGGCCAAATGGCGTCACGACTGGATTTTCGAATTGTTTCCTCAGGCGTCAGGATGTACAGCCGCTGAGTTGGTGATCCACGAATTCGACCCGCTCGGACAAGATACGGTATCCCGCCGATCGTTTTTCGTTGCGGCTGTTCTGTAGAGTCGGTCGCAGAGTTTTCGTTGAATGCCAGTCCAGTCAATTCTTCCTTTGGCAGTGTCCCAACAAGGACTCGTCGTTCAACGTTGTCCCAGACAACAAGCTCGTCCCCTGTCAGTCGACGCAGTTTTTCCATCACGTTTGTTGAGATGGGAAAGCTTGATTCTTCCAGCACACCAATGATCTGCCGCTGCCGAGCGTCGAGCGCACCCAGATTCCGATCGGACAACCACCATGCCGAAAAAATCGCATTGGCAGCCACGGCGACAAGCAGAAGTCCCAGCAAAGGCCACAAGATTTGATCACGAATCGGCAGTTTCAAGAAGCGGGCCTCTTAAAGAAGAGATTTATCCCTCGAAGAAATAAATGGTTTCGAAGACGAGAATTCAGCTCATGACACTCGTTCGAGTTTAAAAAAGTTATCGCGTTCAAGTTTTTCCTGACAGATCAGAAGCGATATCTCGGTGAACTTTTAGCACTTTTGTCAGTTGCAGCCCGCCACTGTATTGAATATTCTAAACTACGATTTTGAGTTATCAAAACATTGTTTTCCAAAAAACCAATATGATTGTTGTTGAGTGTCGAAATGACCGATAAAAATAGCCGATTCCGAGCTTTTACGTTGATTGAGTTGCTGGTTGTCATCGCCATCATTGCGGTGTTGATTTCGTTGTTACTACCTGCGGTACAACAGGCTCGCGAGGCTGCACGACGAACACAGTGCAAAAGCAATCTCAAGCAACTCGGGCTGGCGATACATAACTATGAAGCTTCGTCGCGATGCTTGCCGCCCGGGTACATCAGCGTACCCGGATCGGGCACGATGGACGCAATTTCAGGTGACTGGGGGACGGGCTGGGGATGGTTGACCCACCTTTTGCCGAACATCGATCAGGCACCACTTTACAATTCACTGAACATGAATTCGTCCTGCTGGTCACCGATCAATTCCACGTTTGTCACCACGGGGATTAATGTCTTTTTGTGTCCCACTGCGGTGAATCCAGCAGCGACTGTGAATGTGGAGGACGTGAGTCATAAAACGCTCGTCGTTTTTGGCCGCTCGAACTACGTTCACAATGCTGGATGGAATGATCTCTGGAGTGCGCCGGCAACGGCACCACAGGATTATAGCGGGGTTGCGAATGGCGCGATGTACCGCGACAGCAGCGTCAAGTTTTCAGACGTGAATGATGGGTTGAGTAACACGGTCTTCGTCGGAGAACGTTCGCCGAATTTGAGTGACGCTGTCTGGCCCGGCGTGATTCCCGGTTCAGCACATTACGCGCGTCCGCCATTCGGGAGCATTGGCTCAGGTGGCCCAGGAACGAACTGGGACAGCGGTGGAAGTTATGTGGGTGCACACAGTGGGCCGTCCATTTACGAATCGCCTGTTGTGATTCATCCTCCGAACAGTCCATTAGGCCACACAGACCAGATGCAATCACAGCATACGGGAGGTGCTCATATTTTGCTGGGGGACGGATCTGTCCGTTTCATCAGTGAGACGGTCAACTTGGGGATCTGGGCTGCACTTTCAAGTCGAAACGGCGGAGAAGTGTTAGGCGAATTTTAGCCCGGATTATTCATTAGCCCGACCCGCAAACGAGGGATCTTATTCCCGTTTAAAACGAAGAGAAGATCCCTCGCTTGCGCGTCGGGTCAACGTGACACGGTGTTCTAGTAGATGCACAAATATTCGCGCTCGTGCATAGAAAGCGACTGTTTCACATCGATGCTCAAAAGAGGTGAAGTGATGCCAAGACTCCGACAGATTCTCATTTTCTGCGTTCTTTTCGCATTATCGTTTACGGTCGTGGGATGCTCCAAACCGACAGTGACTGCGCGGGAAAATCGGCGATTGCTGGACGCCATTTTGACGGCGATCACGATGAAGAACCAAAAGTGGTTGGCTGACGACGCCGAAATCGCAAAGACGCGACATGAGGCGCGGAAACTAACCGATTGGGAATTCGAGCAATTATCGAGAATTATTGATAAGGGGACTGCAGGCGAGTGGAAAACCGCCGAGGAACTTGGCTACGAATTCCGCAAAGCGCATCCTTTTGTCAAAGAGGGGCGTTAAAGAATCGTCGATATGTTCGAACGAAATCTGTCGATCCGCTCATCAAAATGAATTTGAACATCAATCACATTTTGCTTCTCGGTCAGGAATCGTAGACAAGCGATCGTCAGTGACGTACGTTGTCTTGTTCATTGTGATGTGAGGAGTGCTATCATGGATGGAATTTCATATTCCGTGGCTTGAGCTAATCTGGCGAAAATAATGGACCGTGTTTGTGATGACCGTGAGGCGATTATCATCACACGAAACGGTAAACAATCTGTCGTGATGATTTCGATGGAGTACTATAACTCATTAGAAGAAACCGCGTACTTGTTGCGGACGCCGGCAAATGTGCGTCGTCTGTTATCCGCCATTGGTTCGCTTAACGCTAGCACCGGGAATGAACGGGAGCTTTCTCAGTGAAGCTTATCTTTCCAGACGAAGCCTACTACGGAGTGAGCCTGACATGAACACGCCTGGCAGCGCGTCAACGATCGAGCGATTGAGTGACGTCATTGAGTCGATCCCGATCCCAACCGGGCACCGACGTCGTTGGATCAGGGACGTGTTGCATTGGATCCGTCGGACGCATCTCTATTTCGGGATTTTCCTTTTTCCCTGGGCCGTGATGTATGGGGTAACGGGGTTTCTGTTCAATCATCCATTGGCATTCAGCGACCTGAAAGCTCGATCGTTTTCTCAATCGGACTGGTCGGGGACTGATCTCGCTAAACCACTGAGTGCCGTTGAGATCGCGACGGATGTGGTTGAGGCTTTGAAAAAACGCTCGCCTGATGCGGCGAATTACAAACTTGTCGATCCTGACCAAGCGGCATTCGTACAGGAGATCGTCTCGGCCTCCGTCAAATCCGAGGGTCTGCAGACAACATTGTTTTTTGATGTCCTGGGACGGGGCGGTTCAATTCATTTTTCGCCGACGAAGGATTCCTCCAGCAGCGAAAAGCCGCCTTTTGCTATCGGCGTTTCCAGTGCAACGGGTTCCTCAGGCACGAAGAAGAAGAACAATTCGGCAGAAGCAGGATCTCAAGATGTTGAGAAACTGATGCTCGAATATCCGTTGGCTGAGCGGTACAAGCAGGCGATTCCGATCCTTCTGACGAAACTTGGTTACGCGACCGGCGAAGTGAAGGTTGGTTTCATCCCGGATCTTTCATTCCATCTGGAAGCTGACGGCAAGAAATGGGTGGCTCGTTACAACGTGCTTCAAGGGAGTCTTTCGGGTCGTCCTATTGAAACCGATCCACCGGGTGAGCGGCTGAGCGTTCGACGATTTTTGACGAAACTGCATAAGACTCATGCCTATACGTATTCGATCGGTTCGCAATGGTTGTGGGCGGTGTTCGTCGACTTGATGTCGGGCGTCATGCTTTTCTGGGGAGTCTCGGGACTGCTAATGTGGTGGCAGATTAAGAGGACACGTTCTGCAGGCCTGCTGTTGATGATTGCCAGCGTCGTTATCGCGGGAGTCTTAACGGTCGGAATGTGGCAGGCCTTGTCGTTCGGGTGAACTCACTTCGATCAAATTTGATTCCATAAGTTTCAAGTCGAAGCGAGTTTGAGTCTGTCGCTGATCCAGGATTTACACGTGGCGCGATTGATTGGTATGGACGAAGCGGGACTCGGTCCGAACCTGGGGCCCTTCGTCGTGGCGGTCACCGTCTGGGACGTTCCAGGTTCTCCTTTCGAGTTCGATTTCTGGAAAACTTTCGAAGATGTGCTGACAAATTCTCCGGGCGCTCGTGACACACGGCTGCATGTGGCCGATTCGAAAGAAGTGTTTCAGCCGAAACGGGGGTTTACTGCCTTGGAACGAGGTGTCGTCGCTGCGTTACGAATGAACGGACTTGAACCTCGTTCTTTCGAGGAACTCTGTCACGGCCTCTCGGCCAACGCGACACACGATGACGCCGTTGCAGCAATACCACCCTGGTATCGAGATCATCCCCTTGAACTCCCCACCGAACCGATTGATATTGGGATTAGCGACGCATGGCGCACTACTTGCCAACATCATGCTGTTCGACTGGTGGCGATCAAGGCGGCGATCATCGAACCGCAGCGATTCAATCAATTGATAAGGGAATACGACAATAAGTCATTGGTCGTTTCTCGCGTCGCGTTTCAATTACTGCGATCCGTCTGGAGTCCCGATGAAGCCGAGACGTTTGTTGTGGGTGACAAACATGGTGGTCGAAATCGATATGATCAACTGTTGTCCGAAGTGCTCGACGGTGAAATGATTTTCCGTTTGGAGGAAGGGGCCGATCGCAGTGATTACCGTGTCGGAAAAACGGTCCTTCGATTTCAGCCACGAGCCGAAGAGCATGGACCCGTTGCTCTTGCGTCGATGACCGCCAAGTACGTGCGGGAGCTGGCGATGAGCCGATTTAATCAGTTTTGGGCCAGCCACATCGATGGACTGAAGCCGACCCAGGGTTATCCCGTCGACGCCAAGCGGTTTCGGGAAGAAATCGCCGAAACGCAGCGAACTCTGGGCATCTCAGACGACGTTTTGTGGCGAAACCGATGATCGTTTTTTATCGGCAGTTTTTGCCGACAAGAATACATAACGGAAAAAACCCGTCTGTGCGCGTTTTGAACTCCCGATTATCATCCTTCCGCGTTCGTCAGGTTCGCCTCTGCGATTGAAGATTTTTCGTGGTCCGGTCGAAATTGATAGAACGTGTTTGCAGCAAAAGTTGGATTATAACGGGAGCCAGCCATGGATCGGCGGCGTTTCTTTGAATGGATCAGCGTTTCCCTCGCCAGTTCGGTTGTCGGGTTCGCTGTCGGATGTAAAGGACGGCAATATGCTCACGTCCTGAACGAATCCGATCGCGATATGGTCGGCAGCCACACTGCGGGTGCCGAAACCTGGGAACCGTTGATTCAAACTTCCGTCACCCAGTTGCTGGGCCGCGAAGAAGGTTCCGTTAAACTGACTTCGCATACGGGTGAACCCTGCAAGAAACGGATTTGTTTCCTGCAGGTTGATAATCGCAGTTCCGAGGAAATCGGCGATTTCGGCGATCAGATCTATCAAGAGATCGACACGATCGTTAACGCATCCGAAGCATTTGAACTGGTCAACGTTCGCGCTGTCAAAGCGGGTTTGCAGCAAGCCGGACTTCGACCCGACGACCTGTATACTCCCAGTGCACGGCGAAAGCTTGCCGCCGTCATGGAACAGGAACGGGAACCGATCGATTACTTCCTGTACGCCACGATTACATCGGGAACCACTCGAAGTAACAGCAAAGACTATCAGCGGGATTACCTCTTCACGCTGGAGCTGGTTAACTTCGAAACCGGCCACACCGAAAAAGAATCGGCCAAAATTCGTAAGGGCTACCACAAATCGAAACTCGGAAAACTCCGCAACTACGGATCGGGTTGATATTCGAGTGGATATTTTTCGAGGTGGCGATGAATCCCAAGAGATCCTCTCCAAGCCGATTGTCAGGTGTATTGGCTGGCCGATTTGTTCTGGCGGTCCAGTCATGCGCAATTTTTTCGCTGTTGATCGCGCTGTCCGGTTGCAGTACTCACTTCAACCGGCTTGAGCCGATCCGTACGGCGTTCTTTGATGGCAATCTCGCCACTGCCGATGAACACATCGAAAAGGAACTGAAAAAGCACAAAGGCGAAAAAGACGTCTTGTTGCTTGATAAAGCGATCATCGAACTGGCATCCGGTCGACCGAAGGAAGCCGAACGCCTGTTGCGACAGGTTCGTGACAAGTTCGACGATCTGGAAGGGATCGACGCGGCGAAAGAAGTCGCTTCCATGCTGACGGACGACAAAGTGCGACCGTACGCCGGCGAAGACTACGAAAAAGTTCTGATTCGCGCGATGCTGTCGATTACGAACCTGATGTCCGAAGGGGGCGATGCCGGCGCCTATGCATTGCAGGTGGTCGACAAGCAACAGCAGATCATGCAGGCAGTCGAAGAAAAGTACAAAGAAGACAATCAAGATGCCGTGAAGTCCTACAAGCAGGTCGCCTTAGGCCCGTACATTCGAGGAATGCTGGCCGAGGAATCGATGGCCTTGGAAGATGCGGTCCGTGCCCGAGTTCAAGTTGCCAACTGGGAACCACACTTCCGTGACGGCAAGGCGGACATCGAGCGTTGCCAACATGAAGTTCCGATGCACCCCGGAAACGGGGCACTCTACGTCTTCGCGTTGGTCGGTCGCGGACCGATCAAACAAGAAACAGCCGAGATTCCCACTCAGGCCGCATTACTCGTTGCCGACCGAATCTTCGACGCCGTTGGAAAGCGCAATGTCACCCCGACACTCGCTCCTGTGAAGATTCCACAGGTGGTGAACTTTGTTCCGGTCGCCGACTTTGTTTCTGTTCAAGTCGACGGCAAAGTCGCCGGTCAGACGGCAACGATCGTGGACATCGGGGACATGGCGGTCAAACAGCAAGAGGCCCATTATCCCGCGATCATCGGCCGAGCGGTCGCTCGTCGTGTGATCAAGAAGGGAATTCTGTACATTGCAGAGGACGCTGCCAACGTCGAAAAAGGCTCGTTACTCAGTCTTGGGGTCATGGCCGCAGGGGTCGCCTGGGAAGCCTCGGAATCGGCAGACACACGCTGTTGGGGTTTGCTGCCTGACACGATCCAGGTCTTCCGCGTGGAACTGCCGGAAGGCGAGCACACGATCACGCTGCGTCCCTCCCAGCGCCAGGGGGATTTCGGCACCCCGGCATCGACCAAGGTGACGATCCGGCCAGGACGTCATTCCTACCTCTTGGGAAATCTTCCCACATCCCAGTTCGTCGGTCAGCTGCTGACATCACCACGTGAGATCGGCGAAGAGACCCGATAACCTTCGGGTGGTATTCGAAGTTCGATCTCATGAATGATTTCAGTAGGGTAATTCCGTTAAATGACGTGAATCATCGATGAATGACGGAACGTGCGTGTGCGCTGAATTAAATCAGGTAACAAACGCTGGCCTTGTCAGCGCGGTGGAATATGAGTTTTGTGTAAAAAATGGAGTTCAATGATTCTATTACTGGTTACAAAATCTCCAGCTGGATAAAAGTGGTTGGGCGTCGTGCCAGCGACTTTGATTTCCATTTTTCAGGAGAGAACAGCATGCGATTTCGTTCTATGGTTTCTGTGTTCGCGTTTGCTTTGATCCAGGCAATCGCCCCGTTCGCGTCAGCGGACACGATCGTTGACGTGAGTCCTAATGACGCTGGTAGTGGAGGTAGTTCCTTTCGCATCGGCGGGGTGAACAGCCAGGTCGAGATGATGTCGTGGACGCAGTCTGGCTCTTATACGGGCGTAAGCATCAGTGCTTTGGTCGGTTCAGTGAATGGCAGCTCAGCATCCGTTGATGCATATCTTTCCAAAGCGGTCGGTTCAAGTGCCACCTCAGCGGATCTCATCGACTCGACAACCGTCACCGCTCCTGCCTTTGCGGGCGCTGCCGATATCACATCGCTTACGTTGTTCAGTAACGAGACTCTCGCAGCTGGAACATATTATCTGACATTGTTCAATAGCGACACCACTCCGGGTGACACCAACATCCGTTGGGCCTTCGGTTCCGCAGTGAACACCGGGACTGGTGTGACCGGGGGCTTTGCTAACGCTCTGGCAGGTAACGGCACTCCGAACACCACTTCACCTTGGAAATCCGATTTCAACACATCAAGTGTAGATCTCGGGTTTACGGTCACTGGCACCGCCGCCTCCGCCGTTCCCGAACCATCCACGCTCGCTCTGATGGGCCTCGGTGGGATCGGACTGATGGTACGCGCTTACCGACGACGGATGGCCGCTGTCTGATTCAGGTCGTTAGCGATTGATTTTCAAAACAGGCGGCTGGAAGCAGTCGCCTGTTTTCGTTGCCACCCAGCAGCGGTGGATAACGGACCTTTGCACTACGAATTTGCATGATGTTGTCTCGGTGAATGATTACTCGCAAACGATCAAGCTGCGTCCGTCTCAGCGTCAAGGGGATTTCCACACCCCGGCATCGACCAAGGTGACGATCTGACCAGGACGTCATTCCTACCTCTTGGGAAATCTTCCGACATCCCCGTTCGTCGGTCAGCGGCTGACATCACCGCGTGAGATTGACGACGAAATTCGCTAAACAGTTGAGGAGATTCTCCGTCAAGTGCGAGTCGGAAGCGCGAGCCTAAGTGATGCCATCGCCAATCATTGAATTCGGAAAGTTTGCCCATCCCCGGCAGTGGTGGTTACGGCGTGAGCCACCTCCATGGCTGGATGATCCTCGGTGGGAAGCCAGGGCGTTTCGAGCGACGGTGTTTCTTGGTTTGTTAGGAAGCGTTTCTGGCAGCCTGAGCGCCGTCGGGCTCGTCTTATTATCGTATCTTTGGAAGCGAGTTATTGGCAGACCGGACATTTTCGAAATTCAGCTCTTTCTCGGTCCGGGGTTCTGGTTCGGCGTCATGACCCTCGTTCCCTTATCACGTTGGCTGGGACGGGGGTGGGTGATGACGTTTCTGGCAGTGCCGGTTGCGATGCTGGCAAGCTTTTGTGGAGTGACAGCGTTCCTCATCGTCGAACCATTCATGGGTGAGAGTCCGAAATGGATTCCGGGCGGACGCGAAGCATCAGGTTTCTACGCGGGGTTTATCGGAGCTTTGGTCATCAGTCTCTGGATGGGCCATCCCAAGAAAAAGCTCGCCTGGTTGTCGGGGCTGCTGGCTGTTACCCTCGCGACGTTGGGCTGCGGTTCCCTTTTCCTGCGAGATTCAACGCCAGTATTCGGCGATATCGCACCCCAATTCTCCCAATTTTTTGGAATCCTCGCGTCATTCCAGACATTTCAATGCCTGACGGCAATTGGCTTAGGAGCACGATTATGGGGTCGTGCAACAGCGGACACGAAAAGCGTCCAGAATTACGGGGACAAACGTAAATAACCAGACTCGAAACGGCGACTTCCACTACCACGATACGATCCAATCAGATTTTGCTTTCGCACCCGAGATGCTCGTCATGTTGCAGTATCACTAATGTCTTCAATAAAGCGCAACACGTCCGAAGCGGACAATCACGACTAAAAGGTCAGCCGGCGAGCCTCGCCCTCCTTGTGCAGCCTTGACGATCCGCCAGTCCGGCAATCAAAATCCTTCAGTAACGTCAATCTTTCGTCTGCGTCATTCGGAGAAGAGGCAGAGCTTACTGCGTCGTCCAACCTCTCCGAGGTTGTCAGTCTTTTGTAAATTGAAAATGGTGAGACACAAGCCGCAGAACAGATTTATGCATCGAGGCTGGAAGCCTCCACGACAAAAACTGACAACCACTCAGCGAAGATTCCATGATTAATATCTTTGAGGCTGTTACCAAACGCCTGGTCGACGCATGGAGGACGGAAGAACCGTCTGGACGCGGGTATAATTATCGCTGCCAGTGCGGACGCCCGATTTTCTTTCGTAACAGTCTTTGCCTCGGATGTAAGTCCCCATTGGGCTATCAGCCGGAAGTGGCTCAGGTCTGTGCAATTCAACCCGGTCCCAAAAAGGGGACTTGGATCATGCACGGTCAGGCGAAGAAAAACGCTCCTCTCTGGCGTCGTTGTGAGAACTTCGATTCCCCGGCGGGCTGCAACTGGCTGGTGTCGGCTGACGAAGAAGAGACCCTGTGCCTTTCATGCCGATTGAACCAGACCATTCCCAACCTGGATGATCCCGATAATTGTCGGTGGTGGCGTCTGATCGAAAACGCCAAACGACTGCTCGTGGCACAACTGCTCAACCTGGGACTTCCCCTCAAGTCCAAGGTGAGCGAGGACACCGAGCACGGAGTCATGTTTGACTTTATGCGGTCGCCTGAAAAGGGGCCGCGAGTTCTCACTGGCCATGCGAATGGCCTGATCACTCTTAATGTGGAAGAGGCTGACGACTCGAATCGCGAGAAAATACGGCATGAATTGCACGAACCGTACCGCACACTTATCGGTCATTTCCGCCACGAAATCGGCCACTATTATTGGGACCGTCTTGTCGCTGGGACGCACTGGCACGAGAAATTCCGGGAACTGTTCGGCGACGAGCGACAAGATTACGCCGCGGCACTGAAGCGAAACTACGAGCACGGACCCCCACCCGACTGGGCCGATCGACACATCACGTCTTATGCCGCAGTCCATCCGTGGGAGGACTGGGCCGAATGCTGGGCTCATTTCCTTCACGTCGTCGACAGCCTTGATACGGCGTTGGGTTTTGGACTACGCGGCGAGGACGTAGAAGCCGCAGTGGAGCCGTTTTGCGTAACCGATCTTTACGATCCAACGGTTCCGGATGCAAATCACGTGATCCTGCTGGTGAACTCGTGGGTGCAGTTAACGATGGTCCTCAACGAACTGGCTCGCAGCATGGGCCAGCAAGACTTCTACCCCTTCGTCATGTCGCGGCAGGTACTGCGAAAGCTGCATTTCATTCAACTGATCGTAAAAGAAACCCGAGGCGGGTATTCGATTATGTGACAGTATGCACGGCGAATCCGGGGATTTTGCAATTGGCCGTGGACGGGAACGACCACCAGTTTAAACGACATTGGACAAGTATAACGCAATAACCCTAAAACGAGGCGAACCGAGCGGTGTAAGAGCTCGGACTTTTTCATGGAATCGGAATGCAAATTAGCGAATTCAGACAGGTTGAGATCGGGGCAGATTTCCGTTGACCTTGTCGACCAGCCTGCCGACCAACAAAATATGGCTTTAGAAACCATCACAACCGAAGTTACGAAGCATCAGTTCTATAAACTCATAGTAAAGCAGATAAGCGGTAGTGATATTTGTGATCCGACTGCCGTCGCCGCAAATACCGGAAAACAAAAAGCCTCGTTAGCCATTTGGAAACCGGCAAAAAAATTAGCGACCGACTACCGCAGTGTCGACATCTGCGACTGCCGAAACTTCGACTGCCAGAATGGAGATGTCGTCTTGAGGTCGATTGGGTCCATGCCACTGTGAGATTTCCCTCAAAATGGCCGAAATACTTTCTTGAAGTGGCATCGACCGACTCTGATCAATTGCCTCGAGCAACCGGATACCTCCAAACAGTTCGCCGGAGGAGTTCATTGTTTCGGTCACACCATCGGAGTAAATATATAACCGGTCTCCCACCGCAAGATTGACTGACCTTTCCTCGAAAGCGTCGTCGGCGATGCCGATCGGAAACCCCTGACTCTCCAACATCACTGGTCTCGTGCACGACGTGAGATGGACAGGGCCAGGGTGCCCGGCGGAAACATAGCGAAACTCTCCGGTTGTCGAGTTCAAAATCCCATAGAGCATCGTCGTGAACTGATTCGTGGCTGTATCGAACGGGAAAAGTCGGTTCAGATGGGCAGCGACTTGAACGGGCGAGGTGATCTTAAGCCGATGTGGCTCGGCCTGGTCAAGAATCAGAATCGATGACGGTTCCGATGGCGGCGAGAGAAGACGGCTGAGCGTCACCGACAGGAGTGCAGCGACGACACCATGTCCGCTGACATCCAGGACGTAAAGTCCGATATTGCCATCATTGAGTGGAATGACGTTCAAGCCATCTCCCGCAAGTTCGTCGCAGGGCTGGTACCTCCATGCGAACTCGATTCCCGGTAGTCGAGGAACCTCGGACGGCAGGAATGTCGACTGGATTCTGGCCGCCGCTTTCAGATCGCGAGACATCCGCGCGTTCGCATCCGCGAGTCGCGCATTGGTTTCCTCCAATTCAATTTGCAAGCCGCGAAGTTTCAGATGTGTTTCAACACGCGCATGCAATTCTTCCATTTGAAACGGCTTGGTGATGTAGTCGACACCGCCAATGGCGAAGGCCTTCACCTTGTCCAATTGTTCTGTGAGAGCGCTGATGAAAATGACAGGGATTCCCTTGAGTTTGTCATCGCCTTTCAGTTGCGCACACACCTCAAAGCCGTTCATCTCGGGCATATTAATGTCCATCAGGATCAAGTCCGGCGGATTCCTTTGCGCCGCCAATAGTGCCAACTTACCGCTGGGAACTGGACGGACTTTATATCCGCGATCCTTGAGCATCCCGGCCAACACCTGAAGATTAGCGGGTGTATCGTCGACGACCAGGATGCTGGCCGGTTGCGAGGGACATTTTGATTTGTCGGAACTCAAATTATGCTCCCCTTGCTGAAAAGGTCTAGAAGTTTCTGGTATTCGAAGTTCTCTGCCAAATGACGCAATGTCCGGGAAAGGCGCGCATCGCGGACTTCGACTTCCTGGATCCTCGCCAGCAACTGGTCCAGATCCGCATTGAGGACCGCTTCGCGCATCTGGAGGATGATCTCTTGCGGCAGGTGGACCAGAGATTCTGGCACGACTTCGGTCGCGTCTGGTTCGGTGGCGATTGTAGAATCGTCGGCGTAAACGTATTCCGCTCCCACATGAGTGTGAATCTTCTGGAAGAGCTCGACCTCTCTGAACGGTTTGCTGAGAAAGTCATCGGCACCGATCGCCATCAGTTCTTGACGGTTTTCGTCCATCGCACTGGCTGTCACTGCGATGATCTTCGTGTCACGTCCCCCTTGCATGGCGCGGATCTGGCGGATTGCCTCATGGCCGTCCATGACCGGCATACGGAAGTCCATCAGGATCAACTGTGGTCGCCATTCCTCAAAATTCTGAACGGCTTCCAATCCGTTGGTGGCCAGTTGGACATCGAAACCAACAGGTTCAAGAAGCTGAGCCAATAGCTGTCGATTGTCTTCAATGTCATCGGCGATGAGCACGCGGAAGGGAGGTTGGCCGGGCTGAAGCGTCAAAACATGACGTGGCGTCGTTTTCGCTTGAACCGCCTGGGCTTCACCCTCCTTCAATGGAAGTTGAATAGCGAAAATGCTCCCTTTGCCGACAGCGCTGTTCACGGTGATGTCTCCCCCCATCAGCCGCACAAATTCCCTGCTAATCGCGAGACCCAGCCCTGTACCGGTTCCTGCCTGTTGTCCTGTTTTCGTTTGTTCGAAATGCCGGAACAGTTTTTCCTGATCGTCTGGCGAAATCCCCGGCCCCGTGTCCTCGATTTCAAAGTGCAGAGAGGGTCCGGATGCGAAAACCCGGTCCGCGCGCACGCGTAACCAAATACCTCCCTGTTCAGTGAATTTCACGGCGTTACCGATCAAGTTAATGAAGACCTGGCGTAGCTTGTTGATGTCAGCCACGATGTATCGGGGAACTGGGCCAATCATTTCAACCGAAAGGGACAATCGTTTTTCATCTGTGCGGACGCGAAACATCATCTCAAGGTCGTTGAGCAGAACCAGTAAGTCGAACGTCGAGAGATTGAGTGTCGTCCGACCCGCCTCAATCTTGGACATTTCCAGAATGTCATTAATAAGAGCCAGAAGATGTTCACCGCTCCGATTGATGGTCCCCAGGTATTGGCATTGCCGTGGAGTCAGTCCCTGATCCCTTTGCATAAGCTGAGAGAATCCGAGAATCGCATTCATGGGCGTGCGGATCTCATGCGACATGTTCGCCAGAAAGACACTTTTGGAACGATTGGCCTGCTGCAAAGACTGCTCGTAGCGTTTGCGTTCCGTGACATCGCGAGCCGCTGCAAACACTCCCTGCAATTTCCGGTCGCGGTCGTGGAACGTCGTCGCATTGTAAGACACGACCGTTTCCTTGCCATCCCTCGCACGTGCGGTGAGTTCGTAGTCGGTCAGCTTCCCCTCGCCGAGGACAAGTTTGATACCCGCTTCAGCCCGGTCCGGGTTCGTGAAATAGTCTTTGAACGGCGCTCCGATCAGTTCATCGCGCGTGCATCCGGTCAACGCCTCCATCTGCTTGTTCACGTCGGTGATGATGCCGCGCGGATCGGTGGTAATCAGGGCATCAATATTGGATTCAATGAGTGACCGCGTGTAGAACTGTTGATCGCGGACGCGTTGATCGAGCAGCATTCGCTCGGCTTCCACCTGTTTCCGCGCGGTGTTGTCGGTACCGATCAGCAGATAGCCGATGATTCCGCCAAAATCGTCTCGAAGCGCTGTGACTGAAACGATTGCCGGAAAGCGGCTGCCGTCTTTGCGGAAGTAAGTCAGTTCGTAAATATCTTCAATCCCGCGTGACGCTTTAAAAACAAGTGCCTCGAATCCGGGCGTGATCGTGGTACCTAGTTCGGCACTCAAGGCTTTCGCGCGCGTGATGACCTCCTGTGGATCAGAAATGTCGGCTGGAGTGATCTTGTCGACAACTTCAATGGCTGCGTAACCCAGCATTCGCTCGGCACCAACGTTAAAGATCTGTATCACACCCTTCTCGTCCGTGGCGATGCTGGAGAAGTTGGCGCTGTTGAAGATCGCATTCTGCAACGCACCTGCTTTAAGCAACGCCTCCTCTGCCTGTTTGCGTGCGGTATTATCGGTGCCAATCAACAGATAGCCGATGATGGCGTTTTGATCGTCGCGGAGCGCCGTCACCGAGACGACCGCCGGAAAACGGCTGCCATCTTTGCGGATATAGGTTAGTTCGTAGATATCCTCGATCCCGCGAGCGGCTTTAAAGACGAGCGCCTCGAAGCCGGGCGTGATTGGCGTGGCAAGTTCCAGGCTGAGCGCAGCCGCACGGGCGATGACTTCCTGAGGATCAGAAATGTCAGCCGGGGTAATCTTGTTCATCACTTCGGCGGCGGTATAACCCAGCATTCGCTCGGCACCCACATTGAAGATCTGAATGACTCCCTTCTCGTCCGTCGCGATACTCGAGAAGTTGGCGCTGTTGAAAATGGCACTCTGCAATGCCCCGACTTCAAGCAGGGCTTCTTCTGCTCGCTTCCGCGCGGTGACGTCTTCCATCGCCAGTACCAGCAACTCGCCATGCTGACCCGCTTCGAGTTTGCGCGCGTTCAGCAGCATCACGCGGCGTCCAATGACCGGAAACGTGTGTTCAAGCTCGAAATCGTTGAAAACAGAGCTTTTGGGGACCACATCCTCGAGCAGGGTGCGTAACGCTGGGATGTCCCACTGGCCGTTTCCTAATTCGTAAATCAGCCGGTTCTCGGTTTCTTCAGACGAGACATGAAATGTTTGATAGAATGCGCGGTTGGCCGACCGCACGCGTAACGTTGCATCGAGAATCAACAACGACTCGCGCACCGTGTCGACGATGTTCATAGCATAATTCTGGATATCCTCGACTAACGCTCGCCGCTCAACCATTTTGCCAATCCTTCAGAGTGCGTCGAAGTCACATCAGCGCGGACCCGTTGCGGGCAGCTTTCGCCAGCTTTCGAGATCTTCAAAAGAAACGTTGGGTTTCAGACAGGACGGTCACGAAGTAATCGGGTCAACCATCGGAATCGATTGAACCGCATCGCCGCGATTTGGCGGGCCACTGATTCCACTCTCGCCATCGAGAAGAACCACAGTGCTACCAACATGCAATTTTGTTTGACGACCATCACGTCATAGGACGGTCAGATAAAAAAGAGGGCCATCCAGCCATAAATCACTCTACGAGTGTCGTTGACGGAAAGCAAGACCGAGGTTCAGGACTAAGAATGTCAGACGCTCGGGCGGTTACGCCAAAACGTCGGGATCGAGGGTCGCAAGCAGATTCAGGTAAGTTGAAAACCGAGCCAGCCCCTGGAATTCGCAGTGGATTTTAAGAGTCTTTTTGCCCTGGAAGGCAACGCCGTGAGACATTTTTCTTCGAAGAAGCAGTAGTTCGAAATAAATCTTGTGTCAACAAAAGGTCGCCATCGTTAACGGATTTGGGCGGGGTTCTTCGTCCCCTTAACACCCGATAATAGCCCAACCTTTCAAGGGTGGGTGAGTGGCCAGTCAATAAGTCCCAAAGGGACAAAAAAACATATCGTTGGTCGATGGGGACACTGCTTTTCTGTGCGACTCGTCACCAGTATGGCAACGTTGAAAAGACGGCTGACGACCTCAGATGTTCTGTTGATCGTTCGCCTGCATGACGCTTACGGCTTTCCGTTGACCAGTGCGTCGACCCCAGAACATTAAGTCGCCACTCCACGGCACGTTAATATTGCGACAAACTTTTTCCAGTTTGTATATTGACAATCATAAAAACAATTTATAATCTTGACAAAGGTGCGATATTCGCATGTTTTTTTGGCTGTGTCTATTTGATTGACCGGGAGGACTTGAATGAATCTGGAAAAGTTGAGCGATATCCCTGCGACGACGCCGGGATGGGTTTGGAAGGGGGTGATCCCTGAGGGACAATTAACGTTATTGACGGGGGAGCCGGGTGTTGGGAAGAGTCTGTTTGCGATGGATGCCATTGCTCGGCTGACTCGGGGTGAGCGCGGTCTGACTGTTGACGAGATGGGTGAGCCGGGCCAGGTCATTCTGTTTTCGGGTGAAGATGGGATCGCCAGCGTGGTTCGAAATCGTCTGGAGGCTGCGAAAGCGGTGCTCCCTTTGGTCAACATTGTCGTCAATGACACGACCGCCACGTCGGAAAAACCTGAATTGAGACGCAGCCGGCTCGATGATGATGGTGAAATTGAATCGCTGGAATTGTATCTGACGTTACTGCGTGAGACGGGTGCGCCTTGTCGTCTGGTCGTGATTGATCCCGCCAAGAATTTTCTCGATGCGACGAACGGTCGCGACGATGCGAAAATTCGGGCAACATTGGCAAAGCTGACAGATCTGGCGAACCGATCGGGAGCAGCGATCCTGTTGATCGCCGCTCCGTCCAAGTTTGAGAAAGGGAAACGTGGCAATTGGTCGCCGACATCTCCGGTCCTCGCCGAGGTGGCTCGTTCAGTCTGGACGATTGTTCGTGATCCCGACGAACCGGGTCGACGAGTCCTGTTGCCCGTCAAAACCAACTTGTGTGAAACTCCTCCCGGTATCGGCTTTACGATTCAGAATCAGCGGATCTTTTGGGAAAACGCGTGGGTTCGTCAGACGGCGGAACAATACGTGGCTGACGCGACACAAACAGAGCAGTTGCTAAACGTGGCGGCAAAGAGTGAACTGTCGCGGGTGACCGAATGGGTGAAAAAACGATTGAATGACGGACCTGTTTATACCAGCGTCCTCAAAGAAGATGCGGCTGGCCACGACATCAGTGAAAAGACGTTGATGCGCGCACTGATCCTGTTGGGTGGTATCAAAGGAAAGGAAAAGAAATCAGACGGGCGATGGTTCTGGCGCATGCCAGATCCGCTGACAGTACCTGTCATTTCCGGCTCCCCTGCGGTGAAGACCAGAACACTCGAATTCAAGACGATGGCCGAGATCTGTGCGGAAGCGGACAAAGCGAAAACTCTCAAAAACACTATAAAAAAGGGAACTTGACCAACTTGGCCAACTTTTTTCAACATCGATAAGATGATGGATCGAAGAGGGAACAAGATTTTGAACAACAGGCAATGAAGGTCCGGCTCGCAAGGTCAACGCGCGATCGGTATCCCTATTCTGAACCCATCATCCGACGCGCATCGACCGGCTGTGCCGGGAAGAATCTCAGGATTAACATCCTTGTCTTTAACCAGGTTTTCCTGCATCGAATGGTACAGTTATCGATCCCCGAGGAGGGAGAAAGAGCGAAGAGGTTTTGCCACGGATGAACACAGAAGCACACGGAAAAATGCAAAACAGGAAAATACAGGCGAAGGAGTCTTTCAACTGTCTTTCATGGGATTTGCCCTTTATCTGTGTGGTTCTGTGTGCATCTGTGGCCGAACTCTTTTGAATTTCATTCCTACGCCAGGGACAAGAATGGGCGGAACCTTGATGAACTTAACCAAATTCAAACCCTCGCAAACTCTATAAAAAAGGGAACTTGGCCAACTCGGCCAACTTGTTTTCGATTTTCGGCGAGTCGACGGACAAGAGAGGGATCGAGGTTTCGAATGGAAGACAATTCGCAAGGCGGAGCTTCGAAGAGAGGCATTACCAGGCGGGAGCGTGGTAACGAGCGAACCTGAGAACGGGGCGAGATCTGGGCGAATTTGTGTTATTCTTCTGCGGAAGTCATCCCCTGATTCTTCCGTTGAAATCGCCCAACATCAACCCTCCTTTTCCTGGATGGACGGAATGTTTTTTCGCCACTTGACCATTCGCACCATTGTCAACTTGATCTGCCTGCTGGCCATTCCTAGTTCGCTGGTCAGTGCACAACAACCCGACAAGCGATTGCCTCTGTTTAACGGCTCAAATTTGGACGGCTGGGAAGGGGACCCGAATCACTGGCGTGTCGAAGCCGGGTCGATTGTGGGAGTCATTCCGAAAGGTCAGACGCTGGGTAAAAATACCTGGCTCGTCTGGCGGGGTGGCGAGATCGTCGATTTTGAACTTTCGCTTCAATTCAAGCTGACCGGTCTACCAGCAGCCAATTCGGGGATCCAGTTTCGTTGCCAGGTCAAGAATGTCGATCACGTTTCCGGCTATCAGGCCGACCTCGATATGGGAGCCACCTGGTTGGGACGAATCTACGACGAACATGGTCGTGCACTGCTCGTCGAACGAGGGAGCCGGGTCGAGATCGCGCTGGATGGAACACGAAAGGTCGAATCGTTCGCACCTGCCAATCAATATGCGGTGTTATTCCGCGAGAACGACTGGAATGATTATCGAATCGTTGCCATTGGTGACCGGACATCGGTCTATATCAATGGAACACTCTTCAGTGAACTACGCGATCAACAAATGAATGAGCGGGATTTGAAAGGATCGCTGGCATTTCAACTTCATAGCGGACCAGAAACGCGAATCGAGTTTCGAAATATTTTGCTGGAACATCTGCATGCCGACGACCAACGACTGCCTCCGTTTCGAATCAAACCGCAACCGGTTCTTGATACAACAAACGTCGGAATCATCCCGAAAGGGGCTGATGGTAAAGATCTGAATCTGGGATTTGAAGCGGGCAATTTGAACGACTGGTCCGCGACGGGTAATGCCTTCAAAT
Organism: uncultured Schlesneria sp.; assembly: GCA_903904835.1. Classification (GTDB taxonomy): domain Bacteria; phylum Planctomycetota; class Planctomycetia; order Planctomycetales; family Planctomycetaceae; genus Schlesneria. The sequence goes on from CAIVEI010000050.1 coordinate 46,388, forward strand.
CTCAGCCGGTGAAAATGGATGGGATCGCCCAGCGCTGGCAGGGACAAGTCAGCAATAAGAATGGCGACTACTTCATTGGAGGCTACGAAATCGTCGGGGATACCGGGACCGGGACACTCCGGTCTTCACCGTTCAAGGTGACTCATCCCTATGGCAGTTTCTTAATCTCAGGGGGCGAAACACCAGCGACGCGCGTTGATGTGATTCTGGTCGCGGAAGACGGCAAGGACCAGTCCGTTATCGCTACGGCGGTCGGTAAAAACCGGGAACAAATGCATCGAGTGGCGGTCGACCTCCGAAAAGTGCAGGGTCGATTGATCGCCGTTCGACTGGTGGATGAAAATTCCGGTGGCTGGGGACATCTGAATTTTGATGATTTTCGATTTTATGATGAACCTCCCGCAACCCTGGAAAAGAGTTCTGAATGGCGATCGACGTTTACCCCGCTGCTCCAGCATCTTGTTCCCAACATCGTAGAACAGGACAAGGCTTTACCGGGCAACGAGACGGTGTCGAAGATGTTTGTTCCCGAGGGCTTTTCGGTCGACTTGATCGTGGCCGAACCCAAACTACATCAGCCGATGGCTTTCACATTCGACGCGAAGGGGCGACTGTGGGTTGTCGAAGGACATTCGTATCCGCAAAAGCGACCCGAAGGGGAAGGGCTTGATCGCATCCTGATCTTTACCGATGCCGATCACGATGGTTCCTTTGAAACTCGAACCGTTTTTGCCGAGGGATTAAACCTTGTCAGCGGCATGGAAGTCGGTCATGGTGGCGTCTGGATCGGGGCGGCTCCGCAACTGCTGTTTATTCCGGACCGCGACGGCGACGACAAACCTGATTCCAAACCTGAAGTCCTGCTCGATGGTTTCGGGTTCGCTGATACACATGAAACGATGAACAGTTTTCTCTGGGGTCCGGATGGATGGCTTTACGGAAATCAGGGTGTCTTTAACTCGTCCAAGATCGGCCGTCCTGGTACACCTGACAATCAACGGACGTCGCTGAGCGCCGGAGTCTGGCGGTATCATCCGACCCGGCATCAGTTCGAAGTGTTTGCTCACGGAGGAAGCAATCAATGGGGTCTGGATTTTGATGAGGTGGGCCAGATCTTCATGACTTATTGTCGCAGTTACTTTGGTCGCGGTGATACGTCACATGTGATGCAGGGGGGACATTACTGGAACCAGGTCAATTCGGGATACGCTCCGTTCATTTCGACGCAGGCCATACCGGGGCGGCCCTGGATGGTGAATTATCTGCTTGCTTCAGCACGCTATGGACACGGGGAAGGGGGCTCGGGCAAGCCTGGTTCCAACGACGTCTACGGCGGTCACTCGCACGTCGGCACCATGATCTACCAGGGGGACAACTGGCCGGCGGAGTATCGCAATCGGCTGTTCACTCACAATCTGCATGGGCATCAGATGAATCAGCAGATCAATCGTCGAGAGGCGGGTGGCTATAACACGATTCACGCCGGTTATGACATGCTATTCTGCAGTGATCAGCAATATATTGGAGTCGACCTGCAGTACGGCCCTGATGGAGCGGTCTATATCAGCGACTGGTACGACCCGCGACACTGCCATAATCCGAACGCTGAGCAATGGGATCGCAGTAACGGGCGGATGTATCGCATGAAATATAACTCCACCTGGAAGCCGGCGCATGTGGATTATACGAACGCGACCGACGACGAACTCGTCGCCGCGCAACATCATGAGAATGAGTGGCACGTCCGGATTGCTCGACTGGAACTGAGTGGTCGAGCCGCGAAACGGGAGATTGCAAAGTCAGCCGTGGCGAAGCTGGAACAGACAGCGTTAACGGATGATGATCCCGTGAATCGATTGAAGGCGATCTGGACCCTGCACGGGATTAATAAGCTTAGCCCGGCCATCATCAAATCCGCTCTGGAACATTCGAGCGAGTACGTGCGGGCCTGGGGAATCCAGTTGTGGGTCGAAGTTGCGGGTCAATCGAAAGCCGATGGCCAGATCCGTCGATTGAGCATCGGCGACCTGGTGCTGGGTGCAAAACTGGTATCGATGGCCAAGTCAGACGATTCGCTGTTTGTGCGTCGTTATCTGGCTTCGGCCGTCGGTCGAACGGGTGAAACGGGCTGGCCGATTGCCGTAGCAATTTGTGATCGTCCCGACAGTTCAACCGACCGAGACTTGCCGCCGCTTTTGTGGCACTCATTGGCTCCGATGGTCCTCAGCGACATTGATCGAGCATTTCAATTGGCCGAGACAACGAAAATTCCCGCGATCGCGGATGACATTTATTGGTATGCTGCGGCGAACTCCGACGCCGCTCGTGAAAAACTGCTAACCATGCTTTCCCGGCAAGACGGGCCTGTTCGTCTTCAGCAATTGGCGACGCTGCAATTCGCGGTGCGCGATGCTCGCAATCTCAATGCGCCGGTATCATGGAAAAATGTCTCCACTTCGCTCTACTCATCCGAAGATCAGCAGGTTGCCAACTCCGCAGAGGCAATCGGAGCCGCGTTTGGCGACGAAACAGCATTCCGCCGGGTCCGGCAGCGAGTGGCCAGTGGCACGCTGGGCAAAGAGGCTCTGTTGAAATCGTTGCGAATGCTTTCCAGCGACCCGTCGGCAGAGAATCTGCCGGTCTATTTAAAGCTCGTCTCCGATAAGGAAGCGGCCGCGCAGGTGATTCCGTTACTCGCCCGGTTTAATTCCTCAAGCGTTGTGGAAGAGTTATTAAAACGATTGCCTCAGTTACAGGACACCGCATACTCAGCAGCCATGGAGGCCTTGTGCAGTCGGACAGCCTGGGCAAATCGGGTCCTCGATCGCATTGCGGACGGGACCCTGCCCAAATCGCACCTGACGGCGTTTTATGCGCGCCAGATGGCAAGTCTGGGAGATGCGGCGCTGAAAGCCCGCCTCGAAAAAGAATGGGGCCGACTTGGTCAGTCGTCGTCAGAGTTAAAGTTCGAGATCTCCAAACTCGCGACCGCGTACAAGACTGCACCTTTGTGGGCCTATAGTGACGATGCCGGAGCCGTCCACTTCAAGAAGTTGTGTTCACAGTGCCATTTACCAAACGGACAATGGTCAGCACTCGGTCCCAAGTTGACCGGTTCAGGAGCGAAGGGAGTGGAATACGTCGTCGAAAACGTACTCGATCCGAACGCCGTTGTCGGCCGCGACTATCAATCACGGATCATCCAGACGACCGGCGGTCGCGTCTTTTCGGGATTGATCGAAAAGGAATCCGAAACGTCAGTAACAATCCGCACATTGAACGACAGCGTCACGATTGCGAAAAGTGAAATCGAAGAAACAAAGATCTCGGAGAACTCATTCATGCCGGAAGGACTGTTAAAGACTCTGAGTGATCGCGAGAAGATCGAACTGCTCAAATATCTCATGCGGCAATGACCAACCCCACCAGATTGTATTGACAGTTAATCGCTCATTCGCGAAGCGGAGCTTGTAAAAGGGTGTTCCCAGACGGGAGCTTAGGAACGAGATCACGAAGATAATAGGCCTTGCCCCTGGGTGAGTCGATCTTGACGTAACTGCCTGATCTGCCTACAGATCGCACGCAAAATACTCACGACAAGCGACCAGGCAGCATGCTGCACAGGACCCGAGGAAGAGTCGATGATGCGCGCGCAGGAAGTGATCAAACCCCGAAACTGTCTTTCCAGGCCGCTTCGCCATCTTTTGCTGCCGGTATTATGCATGATGATGCTGGCACTGCCCGTCACCCGGATTCTGTCAGCCGACGACAACATTCAGCAGGTGAGTGCGGTCGCCAGTTCAACAGATGACGTCGGCTGGCCACAGTTTCGAGGCCCGGATGAGCAGGGTCACGCGGATACGACCGAGTTACCTTTGACGTGGTCCGAAACCGAGAACGTTCGCTGGAAAACACTGGTGATGGGGTTGGGTTATTCATCCCCAGTCGTCCAGGGAAAACGAGTCTGGGTGACATCGACGACAGACGGACGTCGAAGCGTCAGGGCCTTGTGCTTTGATCGCGATACTGGCCGGCTGATTGTGATGTCCGACGAGTTGTTTGATGTGACGAAATCGGGACGGGTTTTATCAAGATACGGATATGCGTCGCCGACGCCGCTTCTGGACGGTGATCGTTTGTTCGTTCATTTCGGCGCGGCTGGCACGGCCTGTTTGAAACTGGACGGAACCGTTGTCTGGCAACGAGTGATTCCTTACTACCAGCATCATGGACCAGCGACTTCGCCGGTCCTCGCTGACGGAACACTGGTGATTTTGTGCGACGGATTCACGCAGCCGTACTATGATGATCACGTTCAAGAAGGGGTCGACGCCAACCAGTTTGTGATGGGACTCGATCCAGACACCGGTGAAATACGCTGGAAAACTCCACGCGACAGCCAGCATTCCTACAGCACGCCGCTGGTCATCAAAGTCGGTGGCCGAACCCAGGTCGTCTGTGCGGGTGGTAACGGTGTGTGGGGGTATGACCCGAACGACGGCACGGAATTGTGGTACTGCAAATACACGGGTTTCTCCGTTGTTCCGAAGCCGACCGCCGCACACGGGATGATTTTCGTCTGCACGGGATACGATACGGCATCGCTTTTCGCGATTCGAGACGGGGCGACCGGCGACTGCTCGAAGACACATATTGCCTGGAGGTCGCACCGAAACATACCGCTGGTATCATCACCAATCGTGGTGGGTGATTACCTTTATCTGGTCAGTGATCGGGGCATTGCAACCTGTTACAACGTCCATACAGGAAAATCAGTATGGTCAAAGCGAATTGAAGGGACGTTCGCAGCGTCCCCGATTTCCTCTGGCGACCGGATCTACTTTCCGAGCGAAGAGGGAATCACTTACGTGCTGAGGTCCGGGCCGAACTTCGAAGAACTGGCTCGTAATCCCCTGGATGGCAAACTCGCCACATCACCTGCCGCTGTTGGAAATTGCCTTTTTCTACGCAGCGAAAAGTACTTGTACTGCATCGGTAATGCTGAGGTTACCGCCGCATCGGATCGCAGTCCGAACAATTGATTGGCGACGCTTGCTCGATAGAGTAAGAAACAAACGTCACGATCAGAGTAACGCGCCGAGGTACCGCTCTGGTGATGCTTCGGCGTCATATGAGGATTTCACACACTTGCGAGATGCCGTGAGATCCGACGAGCAGTGTAGGCCGCACCAAATGCGAATCGCATAACGGGCCCAAAGCTGTTCGCTGAAGCGACTCCGATGAAGTACAGACCTGGGATCGAAGACTCAAAATTGGTGGAAAGGATCGGAGACTTTTCGACGGTCTTCATGGATGACCGAATCTGGTCATCTAAAAACGAAAGCCGATCGACACTGACCCGATAGCCCGTGGCGGCAATCACGTGATCGGCGGTTTCTTCTTTTTTCTGACCGGATGCGTCAGTGAACGTGAGCCGAACACGTCCCTCGGTAGCTTCGGCTGCTTGCAGGCTATGTCCCTCCATGACCGGAACGTGCCCCACAATTTTGTCTTTGATAAACCAGCCCGATGAGGGGCCGAGATAGTTTTTCACAACCCGAAGTCGGAACTTCTCGGGAAGGAGGCGAAACAGATGAGGACCATCAGTGACGAACCGAGAGCGCCAACCCATGCCAATCCCCGTCAACGGGTGTCGAAATTCCTGCCACCATGACCGAGGGGCTGACATGCCCGGCCTGGAGTGATATTTAATCGGTCGCCGACAATAAATTTTGACATCCGCACCACTTTCGAAAAGCTCGGCAGCGAGATCGGTTGCCGAAGCGCCGCTGCCAATCACGACGACAGACCGACCGCGAAATCGGTCAACCCTTCGGTGCGCCGAGCAATGTGACTGCAACTCGGGAGGGAGATGAGTCAGCACCGGTGGGACGTAGTCGAAATGGCTGATCCCTGCCGCAACCAGGACACGGCTTGCCAGGATGATTTCGCCGTCATCCGCCCTCAGTTGAAAACCACCGGAGACGGGCTTCAACGCGACGATCGTTCGCTCTTCGAGACTTGGGACCATTCGTTTTTGAAACGCCACTCCGTATTCGGAGAACGTATTGACATGCACTGGTATCCCTGTGTGATCATAGGGTATTCCTCGCTCGGCACAGAAATCCATCAATGTGAACTTCGAACCCGGGTCGGACAAGTTTGAAGCGAATCCGAGTGACTTAAGGAACATCCCTTGAGGCATGTTCTCTTTCCATGTCGACATCGGACGACCAAAGATCCGAAAGTTCACACCGCGAGATTTAAGATGAGCAGCGACCGAAAGTCCATAAGGCCCCGCTCCGATAATCGCGACATCCGACATATTGACCATGATAATCCCCAACAACGGATATGAATTAGTTCGGTGCCGCGCACGTTGAATTACGTTTGGCAATCAGCTTGCGAACGATATTCATCCAAATAGAATTATGTTCCGCCTTAGCAATATCGTAATGATTCAGATGCTCGGGTACCGAGCAGATCGTAACTGTTGACTTCGTCAGGCTTTTCAACCAGCTTGAATTGATTTCTAAATATTCTTTCGTACCGATCAGATACACGTCGTTCGCCAGCGGCGCTTGCAGGGTATAATTGCGAGCATGTCGACGCAAAAAAGCCTGCATATAGCGCCAGCGACGTGCCAAAGGGATCTGGAACCCCAGTTTCTGCATCCAGGGGACCGTCAAATGCATGAACTTACCGAGACATTTATGGTAGATGTCTTTCGGCAGTTTCGAAATCCGATCCAATCGCTTAAATTCGGAGAGTGTATTAAGACTTCGGGTTCGACGACTTGGTTTAGAATCTGAATGAAGACAGGCAGGAAACGGCTCCAACAGGATAAGATCGACTGGGCGGTCGTTGATTCTGGCGATCTGATGTGCGATCTCGATTGCCAGCAATCCCCCATAAGAGTGTCCGCACAGCAGCAGGTTTCCAGCCGGACTGGCTTCCAACAGTTCCTCGAAATGTGCCATCGCCTGCTCCTTAGCGTCAAGATTCAGGTGAGGCCAGACGTGAAGTCCGTCAAGCTTAAGCCACCAGACAGCAACCTCAGGTGGAAGTTCTTCGAGGGTCGGTCGAAGTTTTGCCCCGATAATCACGAGCGAGGTCTCTCCGTTTCCGTGGCGAATCAATTCCAGGTAACGTCTGCCTGTCATGACATCCGGTATCTGTGAGGCGTCGTCCAGGTATCGTGCAAGTTCGGCAACGGTCGCATAGGAAAACAGATCCACGATCTTAAGCTTTTTGACAGAAATGCGATTCACATTGTCGAGCACAAGCATTGCCAGCAGCGAGTGTCCCCCGATCTCAAAGAAGTTATCGTGGAGGCCGATTCGGTCGACGCTGAGTACTTTGCTCCAGACACTTGCCAGCATTTGCTCGGTGGGCGTTCGCGGAGGAACGAATGAACGCTCACGGCTCGGAGTACTCAGTTCCGGTATTGGTAACGCATGCTTATCGACCTTACCATTAACCGTTCTTGGGAGGTCATCGAGCATCACAAATGCGGTGGGAATCATGTACTCAGGAAGCTGATCCTGCAGATAATTTCGGAGTGGGATAATATCGTCACGGGCTTCGTTTGAACGAGCCACGATGTAGGCAACGAGGCGTCTGTTGCCTGGACGGTCTTCCCTTAACAGGACAACAGCTTGCCGGACTTCAGGGTGTCGCGATAGCACCGACTCGATTTCACCAAGTTCGATTCGGAACCCGCGGAGCTTGATTTGTTGATCGCCGCGACCAAGAAACTCAATCGTACCGTCCGGCAACCATCGAACCATGTCCCCGGTTCGATACAACCTTGCGTCCGGCCGATTGCTGAACGGATCTGGCAGAAGCTTTTCCGTTGTCAGTTCTGGCTGGTTCAAGTAGCCACGAGCCAGACCGTCTCCTCCGAGATACAATTCGCCAGCGACTCCAATCGGTACGGGTTGACCATGTGCGTCAAGCACATAAGCCGTCGTATTCGAAATGGGACGTCCAATTGGAATCGACAGACAGTCTTCGGCAACGTCAGTGGTCAGTCGATGGCAACACGCGAACGTTGTACTTTCGGTGGGACCATACCCATTGATCAATTGAGTCCGTGGTGCGAGAGCCTGCTGTGCCCGGCGGATGTGAGACACAGACAGCGCTTCGCCTCCCACCAATAATTGTTCGATCCCTTCGAGTGCCGCGACATTAGCGTCCACCAGCGCGTTAAACAACGTTGAGGTCAGCCACAGAATGCGGATCTGTTTTCGACGGAGCAGACTTTGCAATTCTTTGAGATCAGGAAGATGTGCTGGAGCCAGAACAGACCGGCCCCCATGCAAGAGCGGCCCCCAGATCTCGAAGGTTGATGCGTCAAATGAAAGAACAGCCAATTGCAGTACGGACTGCGTCTCATCGAGTTGGACATAATTCGCACCACAAACCAACCTCACGATTCCGCGATGGAGAATCTCGACCCCTTTGGCGATACCTGTTGACCCCGAGGTGTAGATCACATACGCCAAGCTGTTGGGCGACTGGTCGCAAATGATGTTCTCGTCCGACTCGCCACACCATTTCTGATCTTCATCATCAAGTACGAGCAATCGAACATGAGAATCTTTCCATCGGTGTTGAAGATGTCGTTGCGTCAGGATCAACGATGTTCCAGTATCGGACACAAGGAAATTGAGCCGTTCGGAAGGATAGTGAGAATCTAAAGGAACGTAGGCTCCTCCAGCCTTGAGTATCGCCAGCAAGCCGACAATCATTTCGAGCGATCGGTCGACGCTGATTCCAACACGTGTTTCCTGTTGGACTCCTTGTTTCTGCAGGTAGCGAGCCAGTTGATTGGCCCGTGCGTTAAGTTCACGATAAGTGAGTGATTGTTCTTCAAATTCAACAGCAATCGCATTCGGCATCCGGTCGACCTGCTGTTCGAATACTTGATGCACGCATTTATCACGAGGATATTCCGCCTGCGTCTGATTCCACTCGACGAGGATTTTGCGGCATTCTTCGGGCCGCATGAGGCTCAACTGACTGATTGTTGTGTCGGGTTCATTCGTGATCGAAGTCAGCAACTGGCAGAACTGATGGGCCAGGCGTTGAGCTGTTTCTGCGTTGAAAAGGTCAGTGCTGTATTCAATTTCGCCTGCCAGTCCTTGCGGTTCTCGGGATGGTCCCCACAATTCCGTCAGTTCGAGTGTCAGATCGAACTTGGCAGTCTTCTTCTCGACGATTTCCACCGTGACTTCAACACCCGGTAAAGAAAGCTCAGCTTCTTCGGTATTCTGCAAGACCAGAAGAACCTGAAACAGGGCATGCCGGTTCTTCGAGCGGGTCGGCTGAAGTGCGTGTACTGTTCTCTGAAACGGCAGATCCTGATGCTCGTACGCATTGAGGTCGAACTCTCGCACACGGCGCAGCAGTTCGCGGAAGGTGGGATTGCCGGAGAGATCTGCACGTAACACCAGCGTATTCACAAAGAATCCGACCAAGTGTTCCAGTGACTGTTCCCCTCTCCCTGCAATCGGACTCCCTACCGCAATGTCGTCCCCGGCACCAAGTCGCGACAAAAGGACCGACAATCCCGCCTGCAATACCATGAAAAGGCTCGCCCCTTCAGAACCGGCCAGCGAGGTCAGCTTCGTGTGCAGGTCAGCATCGATCTTGAGAGGGACGGTCCCACCACTGTGGCTACTGACTGATGGCCGTGGCCGATCGGCGGGAAGATTCAGTTCCTCGGGCAAGCCAGCGAGCGCCTGTTTCCAGAATGTCGTCTGCCGGGACATTTCGCTGTTGGGTTCGTCCGCCGATCCCAGCCAGTCTCGCTGCCACAGCGTGTAGTCGGCATATTGTATAGGTAGTCTGTCCCATGTTGGGGCGTGTCCACCAAGTCTGGCGGTGTAGGCTTGCGCGAGATCACGCCACAGCGGGGCATGTGAGGAGCCATCCCCAACAATGTGATGCAGCACCAGCAATAGTACCTGCTGATTGGCAGAGATCTGAAATAACCACGCTCGAAGCGGCAGATCGCTCGTCAGATCAAACGTTGTGGCAGCGGCGTCGGCCAAACGGTTAGGAAGTTCGATTTCAGTGACTGGCTCAATTTTCAGCGTCACATTCGCCTGCGTTACGGGGATGATCCGCTGCCAGGGTTCCCCGTCTCGTACGGAAATGATCGTCCGCAGACTTTCATGACGACCTACGACGTCATTTAATGCGGCCTGAAACGCTGCGCCGTCGAACTGACCCCTCATTCGACGTGAGACAGGAAGATTATACGTCGCACTCGGTCCTTCCAGGTGATGCAGAAACCACAACCGTGACTGTGCTGCGGACAATGGCAGTCGTTCAGGTCGGGACTGTTGAACCAGCGGGGGACGTGCCTGCTTAAAATCCCGAATTCGAGCTGCCAGTCCCGCCACCGTTGGACATTCAAAGATGACTCGAATGGGCAGTTCAACCTCAAACTTCGAGCGTGCCAGACTGGCCAGCCGCGTTGCCAGAAGTGAATGCCCGCCCAAGGCGAAGAAATTGTCATCAATTCCGACTCGGTGAAGCTTCAAGACTTCGGCGAACATCCTGCATAGCGACTTCTCAGTTGAGTTCACCGGTGCGCGATAAGCCTGCGTGGAAACGCTGGGAGGGGGAAGAGCCTTTCGATTGACTTTGCCATTTGTGTTAAGAGGCAGTTTGTCAAGAACCGTAAATGAAACGGACGCCACATGAATCGGAAACCGATCCGCCAGGAAGGACCGCAGTTCCTCGACATCAATGTTGTCGTCTTTAAAAAGAACCACATAGACTGCCAGCATCGTGGTCCTTCCGGAAATCGGGATGACCACGCAGGCACTCACGGCAGGGTGCGTCTCCACCAAGGCGGCAATCTCAGCGGGTTCGACACGTACTCCGTGAATCTTGACCTGATCGTCAATACGCCCCACGATTTCCAGCGTCCCGTCCGGCAGGTACCGACCTTCATCTCCCGTGAAATACACCAGATCCTTCTCGTCATTGCGAAAGGGATTGACGACAAACTTCTTCGGCTCTTCTGGTCGCAAATACCCCTGCGACCGAAAGGGGGTCCTAATCACGATTTCACCGGGATTTCCGACGTCACACAGTTTTCCTGAAGAATCCAGGATCAGCGCCTGGGTCTGGGGCAGAGGACGCCCGACAGGCTGGACTCCTGAACATGGTATCGCCGGCACTTCGTAATGAAATTTCGCGAGTGTCGTTTCCGTGGGGCCGTACAGATTGCTGATCACACAATGCGAACTGACACGTTCCCTCCACCTTCGCACGATCACGTCGGTTAAGGATTCACCGGCGAAGAATACGCGTCGAAGACTTGGTAAATTCAAATTCGAGTCATCATCTTCCAACCAGAACCTGGCCAGTGACGGGACGGCGTGCAGAATGGTGATCTCTTCTCGCCGCATCCATTCAAACAAGCGTGATCCCTCGGCCTTCAGCGCTGGGTCCGGCAGACAGAGTGTTCCTCCGCTGGTGAGTGGCAAAAACAGTTCACGCAAGACCACGTCGAATGAAAGCGATGTCAATTGAGCCACTCGGTCAAAGGGCCCGACGCTGAACTGAGTGCGCTGCCAGTCGAGGAAATGACTCAACCCTTGATGAGACCCGCGCACTCCGCGAGGAATTCCCGTGGTGCCCGACGTGAAGCAAAGGTAGGCGGCTGCTTCGTCAGGTAAGTCAGGTTCACGTAACGTTGCGTTAGAAACCAACCCTTCCTGCCCAATGACCGTACCCGTTTCCGGATCGATCACAATGGTTCGTACGGCGGATACATCGGGATTCACCGTCGACGAGAATTTTTCGACCCGGATTAATGTGTGGACGGCAGCCTCTTCCAACATCGTTTTACGCCGCTCGATGGGAATCGCTTCGTCGACGAGTAACAGCACTCCACCGCGAAACAGCACTGCCAAGGCCGATACTACGACTCCCAGACTAGAATGGCCTAAGACTGCAACGACATTTCCCTGCTGCACCCCCGCGTCGGCCAGTTGGCAGGTAATATGAGCAGTCAGACTCTGTACCGTACTGTAGGACCACGATTGGCCACCGCTACTCAAGGCGACGTTTTTCGGTGATACACACATCCAGTGCAGAATGAGATTTGTTATCGGCGGAAAGAGCGGAGCCCTCAGCTCCAGAGTGACGTCGGTAATTGGATGTGTCGTTGCCAGAAATCTTTTGGATTGTCTTTCCTGTTCCGGCAGCCGGTACAAAGATTTTTCAAACTGGGATTGATCAGCCGTCACGTCCATCTCACAGTTTAGAATCGTTTATTGAATCTGTGTTTAAATTATCCGACTTTTGAAAGAATCCATTCATCGATCAACTGAAAATCAAACTTGGATTCCGTAGAACGATACAGATCGCTCATGAACTATGAACCGTGAGAAGTTGGTTGGATCCAAATTCATCAATCACGAGCAAAGATGTTAATGCGAGTTCTATTATTCTGCCACCATTTGTGGGTACCGTCGATCGGGTTTTCCAACCTGAATTCGAGACCTTACGGGCGAGGCAATTCCAACACGCTCGACGGTATATTAACAGGCGAGTTCCACGGGGCGTCTGTTGGTTCGATGTGTTCGTCAGTCCTCGGCGGGGATTACGAAGCCGACGATCGGATTCGTTCCCTGCAACGGTTCGGTTTTCCGGCTGAGATAAGAGGCGGGAGCAGCCGTCTCGTGCTTTCCGATCTCGGACACAACCAGAGTGAACGGAATTAGGGTCCGCCTGGCGCAGCAAACGACGTAACGATGATGATCGGGGGGAGCGTTGACCGAAAAATAGGCTCGATTAACGGCAAACAAATCTTGATCGACACATATGCGAACCGCCTACGGTCGATGTGAACGACAGGAGCGAGACCGCTCGATTCCGTGCGGGAAAACGCAGTGGAACCAAAGATGATTAAACCTCGGAAAATCACCTTCCAGAATCGTCTGACGACGAAATGCAAAAAAGTGGCTGGAGGCGGGATCGAACCGCCGACACCAGGATTTTCAGTCCTGTGCTCTACCAACTGAGCTATCCAGCCGCCGAAATTTTCCTTGCGAAAGATTTCGGAGGGATAAGGATCATACCGGCTCGTCACCATTTCGCAACTGTTCGCACTCGGATCGTCTTGATATCTGTCCGAAGGAATTGGATATCACTAGACGATCTCGGTGACGCAAATGGCTGCATATGCAGAAGAATCACCCGAACCGAAAAACTTTGTTTCGGTCAAACCGCACTCGAAGCGACTTCCATCTGCGAGAGAATTGCGGAATTAAAATCTGTTTCGACGAGTGAACACCGACGAATCCACATCGAATCATTGCTTTTCGATGTGATTATGGCCCAATTGCGTCAGTTGGCATGCAACTCGCTCTTCCTTTGTTATTCCGTCGGAACGGCGTCCCGCCGAAGGTCTGTTAAGTAGGTCGAATTTTTTCCCCATCTGTTCATCCGTGATGATCAGGCAAAAAGTAAGCCGATTGGAGTCATCAATGGAACCACGTTGGATCGGGCCGTTTGAATTGCTGGAAAAAATCGGCGAAGGGGGAATGGGTGTCGTTTATCGTGCACGCTATGTGGGAAATAACCGGCAAGTTGCGGTCAAATTGATCCCCAACGACGTTACCGCGAATTCGACGACACTGGCGCGATTCGAGCGAGAACTTGAGGTCCTTAAACAGCTATCGCATCCGAACATCGTGCATTGCTTTGGTGGCAGATGTGAAAGTCAACAGCGGTATTACGCGATGGAATATATTCCAGGAGGAACTCTCGCCGACTATCTGGCGGAAAAGGGTTCATTGCCCTGGGAGACGGTGGTCGACCTTGGCATACAGATGTGTGATGCCCTGCAGTACGCACACGAACGGGGAGTGACTCATCGTGACGTCAAACCGGGAAACTTTCTGCTGACAAAATCGGGGCAGCTAAAGCTGAGTGATTTCGGTCTGGCTTCGATTGTTTCGCAAGGTCGATTGACCGCATCCGGTCGAACGGTTGGTACGATCATGTACATGTCTCCTGAACAAATTCGGGGTGAGACCGTAACCAATCGGGTCGACCTGTATGGGCTGGGTTGCGTTCTGTTTGAGATGATGGTCGGATTCACCCCCTTTGTGGGATCGACTGCGGGTGAAGTCCTGCAACGGCACTTGAAAGATCCGGTCCCCCATGTTGCGAGCCTGGTACTCGACTGTCCACTCGAACTTGATCAATTACTTTACGAACTCCTTGCCAAGAATTCAGACGCCCGGCCAGCGTCGGCCGCCGATGTCGCGAGCCGGTTGAACGGCATCCTGTTACCTAGTCGAATGACGAAGGACTTCGACCTGAAATTGTTTTCATCACTCAACCGAAATGAAAACCCCTCGATTCCGCTAAAACCAATCAAGGCCAAGACTTCGCCTGTGCTTGACCGAAATACTGTCCCACAGAAGCGACATTTCAATCTCGTTCCCTGGATTTTCTCCGCGATCCTGGCGATTGGTTGTACCTGGTTATGGAACGGCTGGAATCAGACGGCTGAACAACTTTGTCAGGCTGAGAAAACATGGACGGACCTGTTGGAAGGTTCCAACCCTGATAATCGCATACTCGCCGCGAACGCTCTGGGCAAGTTTCCAACTCTCAGCGCATCCTCAATTGAAAAACTGGTACGTTCTACGAAATCACCCATCTCGGAGGTTCGCCTGGCGTCATTGAAAGCATTGAAAAGCCACGCCGCCGCGTCTCGGCCGATGTCGACCGAATTGATTCGAATCCGCAATTCTGACGAAAACACGTCGGTTCGTACTGAAGCAGGTTTAACCGTCGCTGCGATCCTGAAGACACCCCGGCCCTACTCTTTGACCCTGATTTTGATGCAGACTCTGGTCGTAATAATCCTTGCAACAACGATATTCAGCGGCTGGTGGATCTGGAAAAAACTGAAACCGTATGCGTAATCGATCAGGACGATTGACCTGACACGAGTACTCTACAAGAATACTTTTGTGTTTAAGGATCGATAAGTTCCTGGCAAAGCGTGCGCATTATGGCGACATCACAGGCGATCGAATCCTTCTGGATACAACTTGCCGATAGTCGATTGGTGCCTGCAGCACAAATCAAAGTCATTGCCCGCGAACTTGAAACAGCAGGTGTGGCCTCGGATGCGGTCGCCGCAAAAAACCTGGTCCAGAGAGGATTGATTACTCGATATCAGGCGGATCGACTGCTCGAAGGTCGATCTCGGGGTTTCTTTTTCGATGACTACAAGCTGCTTGATCTACTGGGGGTCGGCGGCATGGGTTGGGTTTATCGGGCCGAGAACACGAAAACGCACGAAATCTTTGCTTTGAAGGTGCTCCTCGATCAACTGAAACACGATCGAGGCCTGCTGGCTCGATTCGAACAGGAAGCTCGCGCAGGGCAACGGTTCAACCAGGAAAATATTGTTCGAACTTTCGGTTGCGGTGCAGCCGGCGGACTTCCGTACGTGATTATGGAATATGTCGAGGGACCGAGCCTTTTAGAGTTACTACGGCTTCGCGACCATAGTCGATTACCGTGGGAACAAGCCTGCGATATCGCCAGACAGGCGGCTCGCGGCTTGCACCACGTTCATCTGGCCGGATTCGTTCACCGGGATATGAAGCCGCAGAATCTGCTCATCGATCGCAAGGGATTGGTCAAGATTCTGGACTTTGGTCTGTCGATGTTGAAAGATGGAGAAGAGGGGGACGAGTTTTCGATGGCCATGATTTTCGGCCATGAATGTGTTGGAACCGCAGCGTACACCGCGCCAGAACAAGCGCTCGACAGCCTGACGGCTGACGCTCGATCCGATATTTACAGTCTCGGATGTACGCTGTTCGCATCGCTGACGGGCGACACACCATTCCCATTTGCAAAAACATCAGAGGTTCTTAAGGCCCACCAAACACAGGTGGCTCGAAACGTCAGCGACATTGTTCCGTCGATTCCGCGCGCGGTGGGAAACATCGTCGCCAAGATGCTGGCCAAAAAGCCGGAGGATCGATTTGCTACTGCCGCCGAAGTCGTTGATGCACTTTCGGTGTGGTCACAAACCGCTCCAGTCGAATTTGATTTCCGTCGAATTCTGGCCGACAGGAACAAGGGGGCACAAGAAAAACTGCAAGAATATCAGAAGCAGCAACGCGCTAAAACGGGGGCGACAAATTCCACCGCACGACTTACGTCGACTAGTTCTGTGGCCAGTACCGCATCGGGTTCATTACCTTCCCTTAGCATACCATCATCAGCGTCATCGGTTGCAAGGCGCGGGCCGTTTGGATTCGAGAATCAACCTGCGATTCTTGTGCGGCAACAAATCAATCCTGATGCACCAAAGGATGCCCAATCGACAAACGTGCGGAAGTCGACGATGGCACTGGTGCCGCTGGCGGGTGGCGAGCCCATTCCGCTGCTGAAAGATCCCTTCGTTATTGGACGTCGCGTCGATTGTGATCTGCAGGTTCAGGATGCGTCAGTTTCGAGCCGACACTGCGAACTGCGGTTTGATGGCCAATATTGGACGATTGTCGATCTCAACAGCCGAAACGGTATCCGGGTCAATGGCGAACCTGTCCAGAAGCAGCGACTTCAAACCGGCGACACCGTGATCATTGGCCCCTCGCTTCGCCTTCGCTTTGGAAATCCCCAAGGAGAAGCGGTTGCGAGAATGTCCCGTCGTTTTCGCCGCGTCATGCTGGCTATAATGATTTTAATAGGAATTGCGATCCTTGTCGGTGTAGGATACTGGTTCTGGTACTTTGGACGTTAAGAGTTGAAAGTAGATTTCGATGTCGGTCTCGGTTGATGGGTTCCTCAAACACCTCAGTGACAGTGGAGTGTTGTCGTCTGAGGAAATACGGGAGTTAGAGGCTCAGATCCCATCGACAAAGCGATCGCACGATGCGATATCCCTCGCTCGTGAACTGGTTCGATTGAAGAAGCTGACCGTCTTTCAGGCGAATACGCTGTACGCTGAAAAACCAGCTCCTCTGATCCTGGGTAATTATGTACTGCAGGATAAAATCGGAACGGGTGGCATGGGGATGGTTTACAAAGCCCAGCATCGCCGTATGAAGCGACTGGTTGCCGTCAAGGTCCTGTCACCGACAGCGCTTAAGACGGCGAATGTGGTCAAACGGTTTCTACGTGAAGCAGAAGCTGCCGCGAAACTAAGTCATCCAAACATCGTGGCAGCGTTTGACGCCGACGAAATCGATGGCGTTCCGTTTCTGGCGATGGAGTTCGTCGATGGTAAAGACCTTGCCGTCCACGTCAAAGAACACGGCCCCATGTCCCCGGAAAAGGGATTGGACTGTTGCCTTCAAGCAGCCAGAGGACTTGAACACGCTCATCTCCAAGGGATCATTCACCGCGACATCAAGCCCGCAAACTTACTTCTGGATGTGAATGGAACAGTCAAGATTCTGGACATGGGTCTTGCTCGGTTTCAGGAGGCAGGGACTGCGGCGGCTCCTGTTGCGGAAGCGGGGGGGATTACGCAGGCCGGCAGCATCGTGGGGACAGTCGACTTTATGTCACCGGAACAGGCGGTCGATTCGCGACAGGCTGACCACACATCCGACATATATAGTCTCGGTGCGACGCTCTATTTTCTGCTGACCGGTCGACCGATGTACGAATCAGAGACGTTGATGAGCCGGTTGCTTGAACACCGGGATGCACCCCTGCCATCAATCTGCTCGTCCCGAAGCGACGTCCCGCCACAGGTTGATATCCTCTTTCATCGGATGGTGGCCAAGAAAAAAGAAGACCGCTATCAATCCATGACCGATTTGATTCGCGATCTGGGCGACTGGCAGAATGTTTCCTCAAACGCTTCGCCGAAGTCGAGTGGCAGTTCGTCTGTCCCCAGTAACGTCATCAACGCGATCTTTGACGACGATTAATTCAAGAACTATTGTTCTGACGCACGCACGATGAGTTGCTGATCTTCGGTTTTCAGTTCGGCGATCCGTCTCTTCAGGTTGTCTTTCAAGTCTTCCACGTCCTGAACATCGCGCGCATAGTCCTGCATGCGGCGGTAGATCTTCTGATAGTACTCTTCATCGACTGGCTTGGCTTCTTGAAAAATCATCCCGTGCGTGTAACAGAAATCGAGAAATTCTTCGATGTTTCCCCCTTCAAAATTGCGGACTTTGTAGTCGCTGGGAGCTCGGCGGAATCGGTCGGCGGTTGCGCGAACTGATTCGACATATCGATTCGCCTCGTTTAATTCGCCGTGCAATCGCATTCTCTTACCCGCGTCGACGATGGCAGCGTTGCCTGGCATCGACCGTTTCTTTTGCAGGATTTTGGCCTGTAATAATTCAAGGTGATTGTCGAGCAACTCGGCACAGTCGAGGAATTTGTCTTCCGTCCTGCCGGAACTCAGCAATTCAACAAACGTATCCCTTGTTTTTTCAATGTTTCTGCGATCTTCCCCCCAATTCTGTTTCACGACTTCAGGCCATTCCAGCGTTAATGGCAATTGATTGAGCCGCACCACAACTTTCCCGCCACCCGATGTTGCCGGGTTCAATCGATAGTGCTCGACTTCTGCTTTTTCGATCCTTTCGGCTGGTGAAAGACTTTCAAAGCCGCCGTTTGCGTTAACACCGTTCGTTCGAATCCTTCGATAATGGGCGATAGGACCGAGTACCTTGAGTAAAATATTCAGACCGGTTCCTCGGAATACGGAACTGCGTAACGCTGGATTATTATTTTGGGCCATGTTGTTGAAGCCGATTTTGTCGAGTCGTCGTTCTTCGACAACCGCCCGACCCTGTATTCGATTGACCTCATCAGGCACATCTTCCCTGAGTTTTGCGAGTTCCGAGCCATACTGTTGCATCTCCGCGCGGATACGATTTCGCTCTTCTGAAATCCATTCCAAACGAACCCTTTTTGCCTCGGCCGATTCCTTTTCGACGATGATGATATCGCCGAACAAACCTCGATAGCGGGGTTGAGCCAATCCAACCGTCGGTAGGACAATGCTCAAACTCAATGTGATGGCCAAAATCCAGCGAATGCCCATCGGTATCGTTCCTGTAGCTTGAATTATCGAGCGTCAAGTGCCCGTTCCAATGTTTCTGCCCATACGATCGAAGAATCGGACAACGTCATTCCGGATACTTTTTGACCGTCATCGAATATCAATCCACCGGCTTCGAGCCGTGGTTCAGCATCGCCTGGTTTGAGAAAGTGCTTTCCCGTTTCGAACAGGAATTGAGCCTTGCGATCCTTGATCTGGCATTCGTCGGTATCGTATTCGCAAAGCGGGAATGGGTGGTTTCCCTTAACACCTGGCGGGCGGGTCAGCTTTCCGTACGAAATATAAGTGAAGGTTTTCTTCAAATGCAGTTGGCGTTGAATTTCTTTTGAGCCCACCAGCGAAATCTGTTTTCGAGCGGGCAGGGGCAGTCCCGTCGAATCTTTCAGCTTCAAAATCGATATCTCCGGGCAGACGTTTGAGAAACGGACCTCGACAACTTCGAAAGCCACTCCCTGTATGACGCAGCCCTGACGCGGACTTCCCGCGTTTCGTGATTCGTCGACAACCTCGTTAATCGCTTCGCCGATTTCGCGTGATGTAACCGCCGTTCGATCATCCCAAAGCCAGCCAACACCCAAGACATGAGGGCGGTCGTCGCTTTTCATATTCCCGATACCGACCACAACGAGAAACTCCGCAGGCTCAAGTGCCTGAACGGTTGGTACAGGCAAATTCACATTGGCCTCGGGCTGAAGCATAACGGGCAAGGGCGGGTCGTTATCAGCATGAGTATTTGGATTTGAAACGACAGCCTGTGATCGTGAAGTCCAAAACGCCCATCCCGCGCCAACAAGAATCAGAAACGAAATGGCACCGATAACCGGCATCGCAAACGTTGCTTTTGGGGGTGGATTGTCAACGGCTTTTGTCGCCTTAAGACCAGGTTGTTTATCAGAGGCAGTCGGATTCGTTTTCGGTTTATTTCCAGAAATATCGGGAATGAACGGGATATGCGGCGGCGATACGAATGCAGGTAGGGTCGCTTGCGCAGGTTTCGAAGGAACATTAGCAGACAATTCATTCGAAGTAGGTTCAAACACGAGCTGTGGACCAGACTCGGTCAGATGAATCACGTCGCCCGGATTGAGCCAGGCAAACTGAGTCGGTCGGCCATTACCAACCCGAATTGGCCCACCTTCTCGCGACTCAACAATCCACCGGCCGTTCACGTGGCGAATCACTGCGTGCAGCGGGGCCAGTCGAGCATCATTTGGAAGCGCAACTTGATTATCCGGATCTCGACCGATTCCGATTGCATCGGTCTCAAAACTGAGCGTTTGACGTTCCACAATGAGTTTAACGGGCATCGGCAGTTTCCGAAAAGTTGGTGCGACCCCTGTAGATGCGAAATCGAGCCGCGTTCCCGACAGGCAAAATCGAAAATTAACGTCGAAGGTTCGGATCACGCCCATCAACGCAGCCGCCGCAATCGATTCTGCCGAAACCGCCGCACTTTCCGCAAGCAACCATATTCGATGTTGGTACGGTCGACCCAACGACGACCCCAAAACCGACATCTCGTTTTTCGCTTGCGACACCTGTCTGCAAATGCTTGCCTCGGCCACCGCAAGTTTTGCAAATCAGCTTTGCACACCCGTTACAAAAGCTGCATGAAATATCTTCCAGACCACCTGTAGGACAAAACACGCGACATTCATCAATTGTCTTTTGAGATGGGTCGAGAGGCATAAACATCCAGCCTGTCTGAGGCCGGAAAACGGCTGGTTCCGTGTTCAAATTTGTGATCTTTTTAAGCTCATCCCCTTTGATTTCGAAGTTTTTGGTCAGGCTGAGCAATCGGCCAATGTTTTGATTGACTTCAAAGGGTCTCGGACTTGCCTTGGCGGCGATGCTGAAATAATTTCGGACGGGTGTGAATTTTCGTAATTTGATTTCAACCAGAGCCAGATTATTTGAGGCGGCCACATGTCCAGGTGATCGTTCAACAACTCGTCGGAAATGGTTCTCGGCATTCTCGATAATCTCTTTGGCGTCTTTTGGTTCTTTGGCACCAACCCCCAGATATAACAGCCCAAGATAAAAATCGGCGCGAACCTCTTTCGGCGCGAGATTGCTGGCTCGCTTCAGCGGCGTAATCGCTTGTTTCCGCTGCTTGGCCTGCACCAGAGAAATCCCTTTTGCAATCAGGTCATCAATACTCGCCGCCGGATCATCTTTGGAATTTGATTCGGAGGCGGCGACATCTTCATTGGACATTGCAGGGTCGTCCCCGACAGAGTTGGTCGGAGGTGCCGCTTCGTCGGCTTCGGCGAGTTCAGTGGCAGATGATGGATTCACCTCAACGCTTTCTGAATTCGAATTTGATCCAGCGGCAACGGCATCTTTCGATTCTTGTGGCGATTCCGTTTTCCCCAAAGTCGACGTGATTTCTAAACTTGGCTTTTGAGGTAATTCTTCGCTACGCCCGTTCTCTGCTAAATTCTTTTCCGTGGGCAACGCGGCTAAAGCCGCAATCGATTCTTGACTCGGCTTAACCTCGGTTGTCTCCGCAGTGGCGCTGTTCTTTGATGGCGCTTTTTTTGTCGTGCCGGGAATAAATGCGATCGTAGCGAATGCCATTAACGCGACGGCTGAACTCCCGATCAGCGACCACCGACCGGCTGATGGTATGGCGCTCCAATGGTCTTGGATCGACGGTGAAACGGGAGCAACGGACTTTGGAACCGGCTTTTTGCTCTTCGCTGATTTTGCTGGTTTTTTAGAAACGGACAATCGAGCGGCGGGCAATTGAGCAGGAATCGGAGGGGGTTCGATACTCAAATTGAGATCGATTTCCGACGCATCGTCCGCGAATGAAAGATCTTCGAACGGATGAGCATTCAGATTGATCGACTCTAAGGCCGTAACCGCTTCGGCACAGCTTGCAAAACGATCTTCTTTTCTTTTCGCAATCATTTTTTGGCAGACTGCGGCCAGGTTCGAAGAGAGATCTGGATTAATGTTTAATGGAGAAGGAGCGTCGAGGACGCATTTCTTTCCCATCACTTCAACGGCACCGCCTGTGAAGGGCCATTCACCGGTTAACATTTCGAACAACATCACGCCAACAGCATAAAGATCACTGCGTTGATCAATATCCTCGGCTTTTCCCGTCGCTTGCTCGGGAGACATATAGGCAGCAGTACCGACAACCATTCCCTGCGTCAGCCCCGCGTCAGATGACCCGATTGCACGGCGAGCCAAGCCAAAATCCATGATGACAGGCTCGTTCTTTTTGTTCAGCATCACGTTCTCGGGCTTTAAATCCCGATGAATCACGTCCTTATCATGAGCGGCTTCTAAAGCTCGAAGTATCTGCACGACAAGCCGAACCGCTTCCGTTGGTTCACGCCGACGCCCCAGCCGGGTCAAATACTTCTTAAGGTCTTCACCTTCGACGTATTGTAAAGCGATGAAGCGGATCCCATCGATTTCACCTGCGTCATAAACCTTGCAAATCTGAGGATGGTCCACCTTCGCTGCCGATTTGGCTTCGATTTCCATCCGCTTCAGCAGTTTTGCCGAACCGGATGCCGAAACGCGAGCCACCTTCAGCGCCACAGGCCGATCAAGTTCGGTATCGTGAGCCAGATAGACCGCTCCCATTTGCCCACGGCCCAGTTCCCGCTCAACCCGATACCGCCCGAATATCTTTGGTATCAGAGAGCCAGACACAGCCATCATCGGGACCGAGTCCGCTGCACGATTTGTGTCACTGGATTTCGAAACGGGCTGAGTCGTCGGTTTGGCGACTTTTGAAGCGTCTGCTGCGGAAATTTCTGATTGGCGTTTTGGTGATTCGGCCATGCTACCGCCTCTCTAGATTCCGATTCTTACGAGTTTCTTAGAAACCCTGATCGCATTAAATTTCTGCAATCGGACAAAAGAAATTGCAGTGAAAAAGCATTTTAAATCGATTACTGGCGTTTCAGTGCACAAATTCTGGTCGAATTATACACAGTTCGATTTCTGTTTGTCACGTATGGAATCCGTCGGAAATCCCTCTTATTTCTTACTCACGGAACGTGCGATCCTGAAGCCTGTAATATCCGTCTTGGAACGGCGATTGAATCCGGAACGATGAGCCGACCTGGCTTGTTGCGGATCGCTGAACCAGGAACCGCCTCGAACGACTCGACTGTCCCAATTGCTCGTATAGATCGGGTTTTCGGTTGTTCCCGAACGCGAGGCATACGTGGACCACTCGTAACTATCTTCGCACCACTCCGAAACGTTTCCGTGCATGTCGAACAAGCCAAAGGCGTTCTTTGGATAGGAACCGACCTTCGTTGTTCGTTGAAGTTGTGGACCTGGCTTGGCACCGCCGTACGGAAATCGTCCGTCCACGTTGGCCTGCTCGCCATTTAAAGTATTTCCAAATTCGAACGTCGTTATCGAACCGGCACGACAGGCATATTCCCATTCCGCCTCCGTCGGCAGTCGATATCCGGTGCCACCGGAAATCGTCACGGTTGCAGAATCAATGACGCCATTTTTTCGTATGATGTCTGACCATTGGTAATAGGCAGGGCGACCTTCACTTTCACTGAGCCTGTTACAAAACTCAATCGCCTGATACCAAGATACGCGTTCTACCGGGAGACGACTGGTATCCAGGTCAACGACCTTGCTTTTGCCACCTCCATCCGTCGAAAAGAAGCTTGGAATCCAACCCGTGATCTTCTGGTACTCCCCCTGCGTGACTTCATAGACCCCGAGATAAAACGGTTGTGTGATACGAACGCGATGTCGCGGGCATTCATCGCCACTGTGTCCGACTTCTGAACCAGGTGCTCCCATCTCGAATTCACCTGCAAGAATCAAGGCCATCTCCATCCCAGTCGACTTGGAAACGATACGCGGCAAATATCCGATTCGAGGTGACTCGTCCGACGATTTCCTTTTCGAAGAATGATCCGTGACAACGACCTCCTGGTCATCAACCAGCGAGACCTTTATTCGCCGCCTCTCACCAGCGGTGAGCTTCAGTTCTGTCGTTGCCAATTCCACAGGAATGCCATTCTGAAAGACTTCCAGCAGGTTATTGGTCGACGTCGAGACTTTGATCGGGTGACTGTCGTTTTCCTCGGTGATCGAAGCCCCTCTGAATCGGACTGAAAGAGTCGGATTGTCGATCATGATTTGGACAATACCGCTCGGTGACAACAACCACCACAAGAATGCAGGAAGGGCAACGAGAAATATTGTCGTACCTGCGATCAGCCACCGAAACGAAACCGGAGTATCTCGAAACCATTTTGCGAAGCGTGCGGTTGGACCATCACGACGGATTTCCAGATGCTTTTTCTTTTTGGCGTTTGCACGATTTTCGGCAACAGACGCCAATGAAAGCGACGCAAGCTCGATTGCTGCAAATGGGCTCGGTTGGGGTTTCTCTTTCACCTCAGAAGTCGCGGATGACTGAAGCGAACGGGTCGGGTCCATTGCTTCCAGTGCCTCGACGACCTCGGCACATGTGATGAACCGGTCACCTTTTTGTTTGGCAATCATCTTGTGACAGACTGCGGCCAATTGAGGATTCAATGCAGGATTGAGAGTCAGCGGCGATGGAGGTTCTTGAACAACCTTCTTTCCCATCACTTCAATTGTACCCCCTGTGAACGGCCATTCGCCTGTCAGCATCTCAAATAGAATCACTCCCACCGCATAAATGTCGCTGCGGTGATCGATCCCCTCCGCTTTACCGGTCGCTTGTTCGGGTGACATATACGCCGCAGTCCCGACGATCATTCCCTGAGTCAGTCCTGCATCTGACGAAGCAATCGTCTTGCGAGCCAGTCCGAAATCCATGATCACCGGCTGGTTCTTCTTATTCAGCATGATGTTTTCAGGCTTTAGATCCCGATGGATTACGCCCTGATCATGGGCTGCTTCCAATGCACGAAGGATCTGCACGACCAGTCGAACAGCCTCTTCGGGTTCACGCTTCCGTCCCTTACGCTTCAGGTACTGTTTCAGGTTTTCTCCTTCAATGTATTGAAGGGCGATAAAGCGGATGCCATCAATCTCACCCGCATCGTAGACCTTACAGATCTGTGGATGGTCAACTTTCGCCGCTGACTTGGCTTCAATCTCCATCCGCTTCAGCAGTTTCGCCGAACCCGATGCAGAAACCCGCGCCACCTTCAGCGCAACAAGTCGGTCCAATTCGACATCGTAAGCCAGGTAGACAGCCCCCATTTGCCCCCGGCCAAGCTCTTTCCGAATCTCGTACCGACCGAACTGAGTCGGCAATGTCGCAAAGGGTCCGACAGGAACCGGTTCTGAATCCGATGCACGGGCAGTCTCGCCCAGCGGAGAATCTGCTGGGCGAACAGGCTTACCCGTTTGTGAACGATCCGCATTTCGTTTTGGTCGATCGGTCATTATGAAAATATCTGATGTGAACTTTGATAAGCAGTCTACTCAACACTGTGACAAATCAAGCTAGGGCAAAGACGGTAACCCATCCCAAAGAGCTTTTCCGTCCGGCGACGTCACTTTGATATTTTTGAATCGCCATGATGAAAGGATACACCGGAGTCCGACGCGACCGACCGGATGTCGATCGTCCGTGAAGCTTGAGACTCGCGTCTCGAACTCCCCCTGTTTAACAAAACAATCAAAGTGATTTCCACGTACGCTGACTCGAAGCGTGTACCATTTTTTTTGTTCGATTTGGAACTTCCAATCTGGTCCAGCAGGCCAATATTTCCCCCGAACCTGGACTTCTGGAGATATTTCCGTCGGGGTGGCCATCATAAGGTAAAATCCTCGACCGCTCACTCCGCGAAACGCGAGCGCCACTTGCTCATTCCCCTCGACCCGCATGGCATCAACGCTGAAGTCGTAATCTCGCCAGTTCGTGTCACCCAACCACAAATGGCTGAACTGGGTTTGTGTGTCGGTTTGGAAAAGCTCGTT
The DNA here is from genome assembly GCA_903904835.1 of uncultured Schlesneria sp. Lineage (GTDB taxonomy): Bacteria > Planctomycetota > Planctomycetia > Planctomycetales > Planctomycetaceae > Schlesneria. The sequence continues at coordinate 72,405 of CAIVEI010000050.1, forward strand.
ACCAGCCACTCGCCAGTTGCCATTCCCGACAGCGAATTGTTTCCGGTTAACTTCGTCTACCGATTTCCCTGTCGGCGATGACGGCTTTTCCCCGGTCGAATCGACCGGCGATTTATGCTCAACATCGCCATCTGCAATCTCCTTCAGTTGCTCCCCCGTTATCGGCGTAAGCTTTAAGGTCCGAATAAGAAACTCAGAAACCCCTCCTCCAATCCAAAGCTGCTCGCGATCGGTCTTAGAGTAATTCAGCGGCTGATAAACGGGATTCAAAGACAGCCGCCTTGGATCACCGTGCCAGCGGATGACTTCGTCTTCACCACACTTGACGACGATCGTATCGGACAGCACGAAGCATCGAACTTGAACCCGTTGTCCCGGAGGTAACAATTGGCCTGAACGACTTCTCCGAGTGAAGTTCAGGCGGTCATGAAGCGGCTTTTCATCGACATACTCGATTCCCGAATCCCAGCCATCGTCATCAAGTGTCGCAACGGTCGCGTGGCCACCAACGATCAAACCAAGGCGGAGATGGCTTGTTCCTCTTCGACGCTCGATATCAGCAGTCAGTACGTACTGTGCAGGTGGGATGACGGGAATCCGTAGACGGTTTGCCGCAAAGACCGGACTAACAAGTCCCTCAGCGTTTTTCGTCCATTGTCCTTTCCGCGAGTCACGTTGAGGGTCAATGATCGAGATCAAGTTTCCGTCACTCCCGACCGCTGTCGGCGTCGGAAACGACGACGGTTCAAGAGGCTCAATCTCCATTTTTTCAAACCGAAATCGGCTGGAAAAGCTGCCGATCGTGATTTGCCCATCCGGGGAACTCCATTGTGGAGTATGCCAGTGTCGACTTGGGTTTCCAGACCAGTCGACAATGGTCTTGTCTCCAACTGTCACTTTTAAACCTGTTTTGCGGACAAACGCGACAATTTCTGTGGATGGCCCTTGTGGGATCGCCTGAATACGACGCATCGTTGGATTCTGGTTGGAATTGGGTTGTTGACCATCCAGATGAATGCCACTGACGGTCGATGCCCATCCATCAATCAGTACCTCAGCCATGGAGTTTTCAACGGGGAGATTAAGAACCAGGCCATCGCTTGTTTTCCCGCCTGGCTCACGCGCGACCGTCATTTTGAATTTGTATTCTGCGGGAACTTCGCACGGGACCACGAGCTCGGAATCGTAACGATCCCCTGCCACGCGAAGAATCGAGCTTTCTTTCGTCCATGTCCCTTGCAATGCGTCACGTGTGGGATCAATCAACGACAACAGGTCGACCGAACGACCGATCGCGTACGAGGGATGTTCGGGAAGAGTGAGACGATCAACGGGCGGACCAAGTTTAATATCGCTCAGGATGAGATGGGTTCGTGTATGAAACGACAATTTACGAGCATCTGCGGGAACCAATGCTGGATGAGGGGAAAGCCGACAAAAGTCCCCCTTCCAATGGACCAACGTACGATTACCAACTTCCATTCGTATGGCTTGCTTTGTAACGGTCAAGACAAGTTGAACCGGCTCCCCCTTTTTGAAAAATGATCCCGCGAGACGGGTTTCATTTGCGTTAAATCGGACGCCGTCAATCTGCTCAAGACCCAGATAATCATTATTCTTCAATTCGATCTCGCAACTCGACGTTCCCGCGATCAGTCCGACAACGAGTGAATGCTCTCCCTCTGCCCCCTCAGCGATCTCGACCGTCGCCGACAGTGAGTATTCTTGCGGGACTTCGACCGGCAGAGCGAACATCGATTGGCCGGAAGCGGGACTGTGCAGTCTCCCTTTGCTGAGCCCCCAGAACCCGCTGATGCTGTCCCGATCGGTGTCCAGGAAAGGTGTCACGTCGATCTCTGAGTTAAGCTTCGACGGACGCGACCTGACGGAATCAGGTTTGAGGGGAATCAGCACTGCCGAATCGATCTGAAATTTTGACTGGCCAACCCGGAAAAAGGGTGTCTCGCGATTCGGCGCTTCGTAGTTTGAGTTCGTCCAAAGTCGATTTGCTTCACCGTGCCAGTCGACGACCGTCTGGCCGTCAACGGCCGCATGAAAATGGCCAGGATGAACCGTAATCGCGATCTCGGACAATTGGTCGTTCTTAAAGAGCACTTTATCACGAGTCGTGCAATTTTCGCGTGGATCTTTGCCATCGACAAACAGTCCGCTGAACTTTTGATAGTTATCGAATCCGACAACTCCCTGGCGCCCGTCCATGACAAATCCGATCGCGATTCCGCCGCTTTCTGCGATTCGCTTCAGGCGGAATTTCAATTGATAGTCAGCCGGAACGGGAGTTGGAAAATAGACAATCCCGTTACTACCACCGGTCAGGGAAGTCCCCTGTTTTTTCCATTCACCAGCGAACGAGTCACGAGATAAATCAACTTTTTGAATCAGGTCGACGGGGGGTCCAACTGGATTGACAACAAGTTTCTCGTCGACAAGCAGTCGCAGTTTCGTATTTGAACCAGTTCCTGCGTAGAACGTGCTGCCTGGACCGAACCACCCGGATGGCAAAAAGGCGAACATGCAAATCAGGGACAACAAAAACGCGACGCCAACGCCGCATCCGATCCACACCGGTCGCGAGAGATTTGTGATCCAAGACTTTGTGAGACTCGTCAAATATCCCTTCGCCGCCGATTTCGACAGTTCTTCTTTCGATGCGGCAGATTTCAACCGCTTGTTTGTTTCAGGGGAATCCGTTGATTCGATCGGAATATTAATCAACGGATTCGGATCAGACGGCGGAACCTGAGGGGGAACTTGTAATTCGACGGAGTTCGTATCAGAAGCGAGGCGTTCGAGTTCCGTGATGATCTCGACACACGTGACATACCGGTCCCCTTTTTGTTTGGCAATCATCTTGTGACAGACAGCGGCTAGCTGCGAATTCAACTTTGGGTTGATCGAGAGGGGCGACGGAGGTTCCTGAACGCACTTTTTTCCGATCACTTCGATCGCACCGCCGGTGAATGGCCATTCGCCGGTGAGCATCTCAAACAGCATCACACCAACGGCATACAAGTCGCTGCGGTGATCGATCCCTTCCGCTTTGCCGGCCGCCTGTTCCGGCGACATATACGCTGCGGTGCCGACAATCATTCCCTGGGTCAAGCCAGCATTCGACGACGCGATTGTCGTTCGAGCCAACCCAAAGTCCATGATGACAGGCTCGTTATTCTTATTCAGCATGACGTTTTCGGGCTTCAAATCCCGATGGATGACTCCCTGATCGTGAGCCGCTTCTAGTGCATGAAGCATCTGCAGAACCAGTCGAACGGCCTCTTCCGGCTCACGCTTTCGCCCCTCGCGCTTCAAGTACTGCTTAAGGTTTTCCCCTTCGACATATTGCAAAGCGATAAAGCGAATCCCGTCGATTTCTCCCGTATCATAAACCTTGCAGATTTGCGGATGGTCGACCTTTGCCGCCGACCTGGCCTCGATCTCCATTCGTTTCAGAAGTTTCGCCGAACCTGATGCGGATGTCCGCGCCACCTTGAGCGCAACGCGTCGATCCAATTCCGTGTCGAGTGCCAGGTAAACGGCACCCATTTGCCCGCGGCCAAGTTCTTTTTGAACTTCATACCTGCCAAACCGCATCGGCAGCGTCGCGAACGGACCAACGGGTATGGGAACCGAATCGGCAGCGCGAGCCGTTTCACCTGACGGGGAACCTGCAGGACGAATTGGCTTTCCGATTCGTGAAGTGTCTGTTTGTGACCGAGCCGCATCGGGTTGGGAATGATCCGTTCGGCGTTTTGGTGATTCGGTCATAAGTTGCTGTTCCACAATCACCATGAAAGAAATGCTGAACGATTGTGTCGCTATTCGAACAACCGGGCAACGATGACGTCAAACCCAGGAAGCAAATCTGGAAATGTCAGATGATCGTCGGCATTCAAGACGGTCAGTTCATGGTCCGCCGAGAAGAGATGTACTCTTTGAGAAACCGGATCGACGACCCCAATAGTCAGGACATTCTCGCTTAAGTATTCTGCGACCGTCTGCAAGATGTCTTTCCATCGGTCGTTCTTGGAACGGATTTCGATGACCAGTTCGGGACTCGCAGGCCAATACCCGTCGGGAACCGGCCCGCGAGGCATTCTCTGATAGCTGTAATACGCCAGACCAGGGACACGTACAGTGTCTGGATCACGGTGAGTCACCAAACCAGCATCACCGCCGACGACTCTGCCGAGCCCATGCTGCTCTACAAATTGCCCGAGCATCATCGACAAGCGGACAAGGAAATAGCCGTGCGACGTGAACGGCCAGTTCGTTTCGACAATCCTTCCACTGACGAGCTCGGTCAACCGACCATCATCCGGTAAGTGCGCATATTCTTCTGCCGTCAGCAACTGCGGTTCCAAAACGGTCGTCGTCATCCGCGTCTCCTCGGAATCCTGATCTTGCGTCGAGCCGGTCCCGACGCGCCGGGACTTGTACCAAAAGAACAGAAATTCGCAGTAACTAAAGATTATTCTAAGGGTACAAACAAATCATTGTCGCGTACCAGTCACGATGTGTGTTCTTCCACCCGGATCATTCCATTCAGCCCGAAACGTTGTCAGATCTTCGTTGAAAATAAACGGAATACCCGTTGCACTGTCGTTCTGAGACCGGTCGAAATGAACCCGCATCTCCCGCGTGCCAACCACCCAGTACTTCCAGTTCCAGTTACTGAAGGTTCCGTTGTCGCGGAACTCCTCGGGGCCACCGGGTGGATAAAGATTGTCACTGTAGTACCATTTATTTGTTAGTAATAGATTTCTCAAACGCGCGATTTGAGTCTCAAGATTTGGTTCGGAAGCTAATTTGACTTGTTGTATTTCCGGTTCCCTTTTGAGTATCTGCACAGCGGCAACGCGGAATCCGACGTCGTCGTTCCGAAAGTCGGACGCTGCCCAGTGGCGGCTCGCGGAACGACTGTCCCACGCGCTGTAATTCCAGCCGCCACCCCGAAATACTCGACCCGGACCTTGAACAGGCCCTGAGGGGTCAATCCCACCTGGAAGCTGTTTTCCATACCAATCCTCACACCACTCCCATACGTTTCCGTGCATGTCCTTTAATCCCCATGCGTTCGGCTTCTTTGTCCCAACTTTTTGAGCATATTTTTCCGCCTTTGCGTAACCATCGGCCCAGATGTAATCATTCATGAGCGCCTCATCATCGCCAAAACAATACTTTGTCGTCGTTCCGGCCCGGCATGCATATTCCCACTGGGCCTCCGTCGGTAGAGTGTATTTCCAATCAGTCGGCAATCGGCCAGCCTTTCGTTCTTGCTCGGTTAATCTGCGACAAAACTCAGAGGCACTCTCAGTATCCGGTTCCCCATCACGTTGACTGATATAGCTTGCCGCGAAGTCGTCTCCTTCTTTGACTCGGTCCTTTCCCTTCCATGGCGATGTCTGCATGACCGATTTCCATTCTCCTTGAGTCACTTCGGTCTCACCCAACCAGAAACCCGAGCTCAGGACCACGGTCACTTGATCTTCGTCGGGATCACGACCTGTCTCATTGAATTGACTCCCCATACTGAAACGCCCGGCTGGGCACCAGTGGAACTTGATTCCAGGGACTAACTCACGTACCTCCCCCGCCGAATCGCCACCGAATTGAAGAGTTGCCGGTGACGAACCTCGCTTCTGGTCTTCTGACTGATTCGCAATGACAGGCTGACCATCAATCACTACTTCGCCATCGAGAAGAGTGACTTTGACGACCCGGGTGTCCCCCTTTTTTAAGTCCAGCTCTTTCGTGAAGGATTCAATACTTGTCCCGTTCTTATAGAGAACCTCCAGCGTGCGGTTTTTCGTCGCGCTGATTTTGATTGGTTGATTGTCGTTATCCACAGTGATTGTCGATCCGTCGAACTTGACCGACAGATTGGGATCGTCAATTTCAATCTTCAGAACACCGTACTTTGTCGGTAAAAACAGTATCGCGGCGAAGGCGAGCAGGCTGGCTGTCGCGCCGCCAAGGATGGTCCAGCGCACCAACGGCAATTGCTCATTCCAACGCTTCGATAACGGCCCCAGAGCAGCGAATGACGATGGTTGATGAAGACTCTTCTTGTTTCCCTCACTTACATTCTTCTTCCCGAATTTTGCAGGGGATTTACGAATTACAGATGCTGTTGCGATGGACGGTTCCTTCGTGAAATTCGGCGCTGCTTCAGAAACACGGTCAACAGGTTCAGCCACAACAACTGACGAGACGGGCTTAACCACTGCTTTCAAGTCGATCGCTTCCAAGGCAGTAACGACCTCGGCGCACGTGACGTACCGATCTCCTTTTTGTTTCGCGATCATTTTATGGCAGACGGCTACCAACTGTGGGTTCAAATTCAGATTGAGAGTCAGCGGTGTTGGGGGTTCTTGAACAACCTTCTTTCCCATGACTTCGATCGCACCGCCTGTAAACGGCCATTCGCCAGTGAGCATCTCGAACAACATGACACCAACCGCGTAAAGATCGCTCCTGTGATCGATCACTTCGGCTTTACCGGTGGCTTGTTCGGGAGACATATAGGCTGCTGTCCCGACGATCATTCCCTGCGTCAGGCCTGCATCGGATGACGCGATCGTCTTTCGAGCCAAACCGAAATCCATGATCACCGGCTGGCCCTTCTTGTTGAGCATGATGTTTTCGGGCTTCAGATCCCGATGGATCACACCCTGCTCATGTGCGGCCTCCAGTGCGCGAAGAATCTGAACGGCCAAACGAACCGCCTCTTCGGGTTCACGTTTGCGTCCCTTACGCTTTAAGTACTGTTTGAGGTCTTCCCCTTCGATGTATTGCAAAGCGATGAAGCGAATGCCATCGATCTCACCTGCGTCGTAAACTTTGCAGATCTGTGGATGGTCTACCTTTGCTGCCGATTTGGCTTCGATCTCCATCCGCTTGAGTAGCTTTGCTGAACCCGATGCTGATGTCCGAGCCACCTTCAGCGCCACAAGTCGATCCAGTTCGACATCGTAGGCCAAATAAACAGCACCCATTTGGCCCCGGCCAAGTTCTTTTCGAATCTCATACCGGCCGAACTTCATCGGCAATGTCGCAAACGGACCACCGGGCGAGGGGACCGAATCGGCCGCTCGCCCGGTTTCACCTGACGGTGAACTTGCGGGACGAATTGGCTTGCCAATTCGTGAAGTCTCTGCGGGAGCGACATTTTTTGGTGGTTTCGATGAATCGGCCATTTGTCGCGTACCCATTTCATGCCCAACAGAGGCGGTTTAACGATTGGAATCAGAAATACCGTCCTTCGATTTCCATCCGAAAGCTCTCTGAACTTATATCGAGCAAATTTCGCGTTGGCCAACATTTACCAGCAAAACAGGCTGTTTCTTACAAACAACGGAAAAGCTGTTTGCGGATTTCCGTTGATGATCTCGATTAACTCACGTCATCGAGCGAATCGGATTGGACGACAAAGGTAAATGCGGAAGGGTGCCGACTTCCCGACAAAGAAAATTCCCGCTGACCGAAGAATGACTGCCTTCAAATACCGAAACGAACGAGGCAAATTGCGCGTGCCTGCAACAACAGAAGAAAACCCGACGAAACGTTAGCCCGACGCGCAAGCAAGGGATCTTCTCTTCGTTTCCATGGAGATAAGATCCCTCCCTTGCGCGTGATCAAAGTTCCTGAAAAATACCATCCTCATGCGCACGTTCCAGACGTTAAGAAAGCCGCGAAGTGAAGATTTTGGAAACTTGGCTCGTTGGGAAAACCCCTGATTTCCACCCAACGCTTTCATCAGTTATTCCGTCAAATGGACCACGCTCGTATGAGATTGTATATTCGTTGTCGCGACGGTGACTCTTTTTATGTGCTATTTTTCGCCAGGACGGTGAGATGAACCAACCTCAATTGCCGCTTGACGATGCATCTGGCTCCATCACCATTCTTTACCAGCAATGGCGTCAGGGTGATTCCGATTCATTGAATCAATTGATATCGCGATTCTGGCCGCGACTTCTCGCGCTCGCACATTCGACTCTGCGTGGCCGCGTTCAGCGTGTGGCCGACGCCGAGGATGCACTCCAAAGTGCCATGATCAGTTTCTGGGGTCGAGTCGATAATGGCGGGTTCGAGCATGAGATGGACCGCGAGGATTTGTGGAACGTCCTCGGACTATTCACGGTCCGAAAGGCGATCAAGCTGCAGGAACGTGAACGAGCGAAAAAGCGGGGGGGCGGCAAAGTTGTCACCGGAGTTCCCTTGGAAAATACGGCTCAGATCGGATCGGAAGCGGGGCTGGATCTGGTCTGTGCAGAATTGCTGGAAATGCTCGATCCCGATTTACGAGCCTTTGCTCTTCTTCGGCTGATGGGTCATAAAAACCGTGAGATTGCCGATCAGTTTCAATGTACCGAACGAAAGGTCGAGCGAAAGTTGCAGTTAGTTCGCGCCGTTTGGGAACAGGAAGTCAAACTTTGGGAATCGTAAAAAAACTTTGTCGGGAACGGATCACGGTTTCGCATTTACTAGAGATCGCGAAAAATTTCAGACAGATGAACGGACCATGAATCAACTAGCGCGAACATTGTCCACAACCCAATGGGAAGGCGAGGCTGCGTTCATGCAGTGCCCTAACAGTGGTCGGGTAACACGATTGTGCCTTATTGGCGGAATGGCGATCGAAAGTCGGGGTGCCACGGTTTTGGAGTCTTCGACAAGGCCGTGTCTTCAAGGTTCGATCACGCGTCCGAAGAGCACGGCCTTACCGAAGACGGTAAAACCGTGGCACCCATTTTCGCAGCTTTCTGTTTCAAAAACAGTTCGTCGACTCAACATAAACAACCGATCTTCTGGTCGTTTCTTCAGCGCAGCCGCTAACCCTCCCGATGTAAAATCTTCGCAACGCGAGAAGAAACAAAACGCCAGTGCTACGAATGTCCGCTAGCAACACCGATTTTTAATAGTTTTTCAAATCTTCGCCGTCCCCTTGTTGATCATGAGTTCGAATGACGATGAATGATCTTAATTCTGGCCCTTCTGTTGATCTGCTAAGGCGAATCGATGCCGCCTGTGATCGTTTTGAAGAATCATGGCGCGGCGGTTTGGTTCCGAAAATCGAAGATTACCTGGCACTGTTCCGGTCCGACGAGAAATCTTCTCTTTTGGATGCGCTGCAAAGCCTTCAACAAGAACTGACCCTTCGTAACCCCGTCAATTCGGAAACAGGTCCGAAGACGCTCGAGTTTATCGCCGTAGATAGCTCAGACGACCCACCTGCTCCTCAGACGCGAGAATTTTTGGAGGAATCTCATCACGAAAAGATCAATGACGACAAAACGGCTCGCGTGACATTTCGTGTGATCGCCGGCCCTCATGAGGGACTCGGTTTTACATTTCACGAACATAACACCTTATTCGCAGGTCGGCTTCCAAGAGCTCAGCTTCGATTGGAAAAAGACCTTCACTTCTCTCGTCATCATTTTCGGTTGGAGGTTAATCCACCCACCTGCTTCCTGATGGATCTCAATAGTCGTAATGGTACGTTTGTAAATGGCGAACGGGTCAAAGATCGATTTCTGCTCGACGGTGATATTGTTTCCGGCGGACGTACAAAAATGGTCGTCTCGATCTTCGATCCTCAGGAAGTGAAATCAAAACCCGCAATCAAACCGTCCACGCCTGCTGAACCTCTACAAGGTCCCCCTCCGATTCCGGCAAAACGTCCACCCTCAATTCCGCCAAAGTCTGCAGCCACTCGAAAGATTCCTGAACAACAGCAGGGCGATTCGCCGGTTTCCATTCCTGGATACGAAATCCATGAACAGATCGGGGCCGGCGATCTTGGGGTCGTTTATCGCGCTCGAAAACTCTCTTCGAACGAATGGTGTGCCCTGAAGGTTCTTTCACCTGCCGCTCATACCGACGAAGCTTCGATCCAGGCATTTCTCCGGCAAGCGTCCGTCCTTAATCAGTTGCAGCATCCTCATATCATCAGCCTGCTTGAGCTGGGAGCAGCCGGACAGAATATCTTTCTCGCCACCGAGTATGTTGGTTCGTACCCCTGGGACGAATTCGTATCACGATATACACCTGAAAAGCGAGTTCGAATTGCGTGTGGCGTCATGTCGCAGATCTTGAGCGCACTTGGCTATGCGCATGATCGATCACTCGTACATCGCGACGTGAAACCGGGGAACATTCTGATCACCAAGAAAGACGATAAGCTGGTGGCGAAACTGGCCGATTTCGGAATCGCAAAACAATATACGACGGCAGGAATGAGTCAGGTGACTCGCGACGGAGATGTTTTAGGATCGCTCCCATTTATGTCCCCCGACCAATTTATGAATTCTCGCGACGCTCGCCCGACTTGTGATCTCTACTCGGCAGGGGCAACGCTCTACTGGATGCTGACAGGCCACGAACCGATTCCGTTAGAAGGACATCCATGCAAATTCCTTGCGATCCTGGAAGCGCCGCCCACCCCGATTCAGCAACATAATCCTTCGGTCCCAGACGCATTGGCCCAGATCGTTCATCGCTCGCTCGAAAAAACACCTGAAAAGCGATTTTCATCGGCGGCCGAGATGAGGCATCAAATCAAGGCATTTTTGAAATGATCAGTCATCCCAGGTTTGTGAAGTAGGGATTGAATGCAACGCGGTCATGATCGTTTCGGTGATCTCAATCCCATGGCGGCGAGTTCCGGTCGAGAAGATGCGTCACCGAAATTGTTCGATATTTGTGTCGTCTTGAGCCGTCGACGGCGTCTGCTTCAATCGTTCGATCACGGCACGCGAGGTCAGCTTTCGCAGATTGACATCACCCGGCTGTCGACTGCTGCACCATTGCAGATGCTTTGATGCTTCAGCAATTCGATCCGCGGTCATTAAGTCCAAACCAAGCATGTAATGAATCGAATAATTATGCGGAAGTCGCTCGACAGCATATGACAGGACATTCACTGCGGAATCGATGTCGCCGAGTTCGACGCAAGTGTTACGAACAGAAATCAGTGTTGCTTCCAGTTCCTCGTCCGAGGTCAGCGATTTGGCGTGTTTTAACCCTTCGTTGATAAACAGACGTTGCGTCTGCTCAGCCTCGTCGAGTCGGCCAGCGTTTTTGAACGCCTGAGCGATCACCTCAAGTCCCTTTGCACCCGGCTGGAATTCTTCCTGGAACTGTTCCAGTGACATTTGATTCGCAAGAATCCCGGCAATTCGTTCTTGCATTCGTGGGCTGCGTTGAAATGCGGGACGCCAATAGACGAGAGCTTGTTCGACCCTGCCATTCTGCAATTCCGTGCTGCCGACCAGGTACATCGTATCAGGATCGCTTGGACGTAATCTGAGTGATTGACTAAGGCATCGCTGATTGAAGTCCTCGCTGTCAGGGTTATTGAGAAAATTCAAATCCGACAATAACACGTACGATTTCGATCGGAGCGGGCTGTTTGCCAACGACCGACTTAGCGATCGTCTGGCCAGTCGTAGAAGTTTCAGATTTGTTCCGATCGCTCGATCCAGCCATTCAGTCTTCGCTTTTGCCGTTTCGAACTGGGATTCAGATGCTTTTACCGCATCGCGCACCATTGCCAGTGACAAAGTGTTGTCGGCGTGTCGCTGTCGAATTTCGAAGAGCTGCATGTAGGCATTACAGGCTGATTCCTGCAACTTGGCGTCATGTGGATTCAGTTTCGCCGCAAGTACGACTTCTTTCCAACGTTGTTGAAGCCCGGCTTCTTTTTCTTCTGCGTTTAAGTCACTGTCGTCGGTACTGGCCAGTCGGACTTCCTGCATTCGATGTACTTCCGCCAATAAGGCTGGATGCTTGAGATCAAACATCCAGCACGCAAGAGCGATCAGACCACACATTGCCATGGCGGTCACGACACGAGGTATCCGGAACGAAAGAGGACTTCCGCCAACTGCTTGTCGGGTGAGGCGATAAAGGCGAGCGGCACAGGCCAGTTGCATGGCCAAAAGCAACATGCACGATGGCGTGTACCAGAAGAAATCACCGACGGCGTGTGAAACATTTGCAATCAAACTGGCAAGGATCACTGCTGCCGCCGAACTTGCTTTCGTATCAACGTTCCGCAAGGAAAACAGGCACCACCAGAAACTCGTCACAATAAAAAGTGCCACTACCGTCAATCCGAACAGGCCGGATTCCGACGCCACCTGCAAATAGCCACATTCGGCATGTGTGTACTCATAACCATCTTCCGTCTGGCTATCGATATGTAATTGATATGCGTCGCTATGTGTTCCAACCCCGGTACCCAGGATGGGAAAATCCTTGGCAACCTGAATATTCGCCTGCCAAATCTCGCTTCGTCCTGAATCCTGTTTGAGTCGGCCGGCCAAAACGGATTCGTACTTACTCAAAGAGAACAACCCACTCGTCGCGATACCGACGATGAGGAGAGCCATCCCGAATTTAACGGAGGCCAGACCGATTCGGCATAAAAGCCCAATCGCAATGAAAGTCGTCAAAGCCACGGCCAATAGACCGCCGCGTGACAGCGTCATTAAGACCGTTAACGCCATCCCTGCTAACGATGACAGCAACAGGACAACGGAAATTGTGTGTAAGCCTGATGGCATTCCACGTCGAGACTCCCGATCCAGTTGTTGTTGTTGAAGTCGACGTAGCAACCACCAGAGCAGCGGGGCTGTCCCCAGGGCCAGGAATTGGGCGAGATGATTGCGGTTCGTAAAGCAACCGAGCGGATAAGTATCCGTCTTCATAAACGGATGATCGTAATACCAGAAGAACTTTCCGTTGCTTGCGAGGAATTGCATTTGAGCAAACGCCATCATGGCCACCGCCGCAAGACCGACGTGACATAACGTCTGTTCAATATCTTTAATTGTTCGAATTCGCTGACAGGCAACTCCAAATAACAACGCATAAGACGTAAATGTCGCAAGGCCCGAAGTAGTTTCCCACGGGGCGAGAGAGAGCTGATGCCAGCCAGCCGGAAACAAACTCGCAGTCTCTTTATCAAACCAAAAAGGAAGAATCTCTTTGAGCTGAGGAGAAATTGTGAGTAACAGATCGGTCGGTAAAAAGATGATCTGGGATAATCCGACGAGAATACCTGCGGCCCACAAGAATTCGCTACCAGTCCACGAGTACCGCAAGTCGGCGGAGGTAAACTGATACAACATCCAGCAAAATGCCGTGATCGAAGCTCCGACGACCAGTGCGAGCTGTCCACCCGCCATTCGACCTCCGAAACCGATCGCAACGGCGAACATGGTCAACCACAAACAAACATCCGTTGCCGTTACCAGAATTGGTTGCGACGAAATGGCAGACTTGGCGCCAAACTCGACGACGGAGCCGTTAGGACGTGCCGTCTTCGTTCGTTTCGACCCGTGCGACATTGTGATGGACGCTCGACGTAGTGGCTGGAAACAGGACATTACGATACGAGCGCATAGAATCGCAACATCTGGCAAGTCTGCAAAGACCAATATTGAAACTCTGGAACGGCAGAGTCACTTCAACACAAACCCATGAATCATAAACAGTTATACCTGTAGATTCAGGGCGTCTTCTTTCCGAGGGCGACCAGCGAAAGGAACTCAAACACAAGATTCGCCGCAAGAATCGCTGTGATATTAGCCGAGTCAAACGGGGGTGAAACTTCGACCAGATCAAACCCGATCAGGTTCGTTCCACGAAGTCCCCTGACGAGCTGCAACATTTCGTAACTTGAGAACCCTCCCACTTCCGGAGTCCCGGTCCCCGGCGCAAAGGCGGGGTCCACTGCATCGATATCGAGAGTGACGTACGTCGGTTTGTGTCCAATACACGATGTCACCTCGTTTAAGATCGATCCGATACCGACCCGGCGAAACTCATCGAAAGTCACCATTCTGGCACCCAGGCGTTTGGCATCGAGGTAATCCTCGGGTCCATTTGTCGGGCCACGGATCCCAATCTGGAAATAGGCCGAAGTATCGATCAACAATTCTTCAATCGCCCTGCGAAACGGTGTACCGTGACTGAATCGTTGTCCGGGATATTCAGAATCCCACGTGTCGGGATGAGCATCGAAGTGTACGACCGCAAGCGGCCCGTATTTCTTGGCGTGAGCTCGCAATAACGGAAGCGAAATTGAATGGTCGCCGCCGAGTGATATCAGCTTTGATCCAGACGTAATGATGCGACTGGCCGCCCGTTCGATCTCGTGATGGGTGGCGACGATATCTGGCGGAACGACATCAATATCACCGAGATCAGCGACCTTCAGCGACTTGAACGGGGCGATCTGTTGAGCGTTGTTATATCCCCAGAGCAACAGCGACTGTTCGCGAATTGCTCTCGGGCCGAACCGAGTGCCGCTTCGGTAAGAAACCGAGCCGTCATACGGTATTCCGACGATGGAAACATCGTAGCCTTGTGCGTCACTCGCAATCGGGCATCGTCCAAATGATGCGATGCCTGAATAAGGCTGAGCTGCAAACACCGGGGAATTCATGAGACCTCCTGAATTCACGACTTCAACATGGCCTGGATGTTCTCTTTCGTGACCGGTTGGATCACTCCCTTTTCCGTAATCAAGGCGGTGATATGTGTTGCCGGTGCAACGTCGAATGCCGGATTGTAAGTCCGACATCCGTCAGGTGCCGTTTGCCGACCAAAGGCATTGGTAATCTCGGTCGAAGCACGTTCTTCAATCGGGATTTCCTTCCCGCTTTGGATAGTCAGATCAAAAGTGCTTGATGGCGCCGTGACGTAGAAGGGAATGTTGTGGGCTTTGGCAAGAATCGAAAGCGAATACGTTCCAATCTTGTTCGCCGAATCGCCGTTCGCAGCGATTCGGTCGGCACCAACGATCACCGCCTGGACACGTCCTTCTTGCATCACCCAGCCCGCCATCGAATCGCAGATCAACGTGGCAGGAATGCCTCGCTGCATCAATTCCCAGGCCGTCAGTCTGGCTCCTTGCAGTAGCGGACGGGTTTCATCGGCATAGACTTGTAGCGAGGGATTCTGCGCTGCCGCCGCGAAGATCACGGCGAGTGCCGTTCCGTCTCCTGCCGTGGCAAGTCCCCCGGTATTACAGTGGGTTAAAACTCCCTTGCAACCACTCAATAACGGAAGTCCGTGACGCGCCATCGCCAGGCACATCTCTCGATCTTCATGCTCAATCGCTTTCGCCTCGACCAGCAGGCGATCGAGCAATTCTGGCGAAGTCAGATTTGGAGCCGAATTGGCCGTTCGGTGCATTCGATCGAGTGCCCAGAAAAGATTCACTGCCGTCGGCCGGCTTCCAGCCAGGTACGTCACGACATGCTGTAGCCGCGTATTCAACTGGTCGCGAGTCGAAGTCACGTCAGGCTGACATCCGACGACGACGCCATAAGCCGCGGCAACGCCGATGGCCGGCGCCCCCCGAACTCGAAGCATTTTGATGGCGTCCCACACGACTTCGACAGTCGTGCAGGCCAGTTCACGATATTCGACAGGCAGTAATGTCTGATCGATCAATTGGAGATGCCCCGACTGGGCATCTCCAATCCAGGCAACGGCAGGACGTGGGTGAGGCATGGTAATCTCAATAACCCGAATCTCACTTCATTGGTGAGTAATCGGTTGGAACATAGAACTGAGATTCAGGACGAATGGCGAGAATCTTGCCATCTTTTTCGGATGCGTCTCGGGCGGCTTTCCATTCGGGGTCCTGACCGAACGATTCGAACGATGCTTTTGCTGCCGCCTGGCTCTTGTGGGCCAGTAAATAAACGAGTTTGTTATCGACCGGTTTGCCTTCGGCGTCGACCGGCGTGAGATACACGACGTTCTTCATTCCATGCTTTTCAAATAGCTTGACCGTATGGTCTCGGAAGCGAGCATGCAGCGCGGGCAAGCGACCTGGTTCCGTCGTATAAGTCCGCAGTTCGTAAACGAAGTTCGGCTTTTCCGGTTGAGCAAGAATCGGCTTCACCGACCAGCCCAGTCCCATTCCCAAACCGACCAAAGCCAATGATCCAAGCATTAATTTGACGGAATTCATCGAAATCCTTTCAGAGCGTCACACAGGAAATCAAACAATGGGCTGGTATTTCGAACCGATCCGAAAACGACCATCGGCACACATCTCTACAGCACTTCGTTGACTTCCGCCAGCCAGTTGCTGGATGAAATTTTTTTACCGAGACCGGTCATGATAAAAAAAGGTCAAATTCCAGTTGTCGTGACTACTTCGGTTCGACGTCGGCGCTTTTTAAAGCGTCCATTTCCTCGCTTAACAACCGGACCTTTTCTTCGCCGAGATGCGCTTTAATTAACGCAACCGCTTCATCACACATTCGGTTGATACGGATTTCAGCCGCTCGGTCGCGACTTGCCTTTGCGGCAGCAACCCCGGCGACTCGAACGGCAATCAGCCGGTCAATAAGTGAACTAGAATTTGCCTGCTGCTTCAGTAGCGTCAGCTTCTGATCCACCGTCTGCCAATCATCTTTTTTTGCCGCTGCTCGAATTGTCGAAATTGCCGTATTACGAAGAGCGACCGCATCGATGACTTCACCCTGGAGCATCTGCAAATCGGCTTCTGCTGCAAGTCTTGTTGCATCGTCAGGAACCTCGAATCGAACCTCAGGGGCAGCTCCTGGAACAAAAGGGACTCGCGCAAGCAAATGTTGGCCACTGTAAGCGAATAGCCAGACTAGTGGATGACTCGACTCAACAGAGATCCTGGTAAGGCCACGCCGATCTGTCAGCTTTTCATCGATTAATGTTGAAGCGGGATCGATCTCGGGATGGTCTTCAGTCACTCGGGGAATCATTGCTTCTGTGCGAACTTCTAACCGATGCGCGACGAGAGGCAATTGTGGTTTCGACTGGGTGACCAGTTGAATCCTTGTTGATTCGAACTGTGGCCTCAGGGAGACAACCAGCGTGTCGATTCGGCCTCGCTTCTTACCACCCAGCGCAAGTTTCAGTCCGCTCTGCACTGTTGCAACAACTCGCGAGCCATCAACTTCGTCAACGGTAAGATACGTCCAAGGGATCACCTGAAGTTTCTCGATCACATGATCTTTGTTCCGATATGCCAGCATTGGAATCAAAACTTCGTCCGATGAAAGTTGCGAAAACGTCGGATCAGGTGTGATAAGCTCACCCCCATTCAGTCGAATCTGTACCGACCGGTCGTTGACTTGCACGACGATTCCCATCGGTCGAAAGAGATCGCGACAAAGCCGGATCAGGGCAATCGCGAGATCGCGTTCGTCATGGACCACGGTCGAAGCGACAACGGATTCTGTCTGAACTTCTGGCTGCCATGATCGAACACTGACTCGCTTACCAACCGGCAGGGGTTCGACGGCCGCCACGAACCAGACATCGGCCGATTCGCCCGGTCGATGTTTCTCAATGACCGAACGATCAAGTCGGACGAGTCCCCGTTCGCTGACAGGATCTAGCCAGGAAATTTCGGATGCTTCAAATGTCCAAAGGTCGCCGACACAACGTCGAGCGGTCTGTTGAATGTCGTGCAGACTCATCCGCCTGGCTGTTGAGTCAATCGAAGTTGGGTCGAAGGCAACAAGCAGTCGAACATTGTATGGTCGACGCTCGGCAGGAACATCCGACACGGCAGTGTGATCGGCTGCGGCGACTGGGCCAATAAAGTTCGCTGAGACACTCAGGAACAATATCGAGTAACAAAAAAGTTTCCGGCAAATTTTTTGGTGGTTATGACTGGCCACACGGGGACTGAGCCTATCCGTGAATCGTGTCACAAATTCAACGACGTAAATCGGCAATGATCTGTGCGAACGGACAATGCGCCCGTCCGATTCCGCTGATTTTGATTGTAAATGGGGTTTTCGCATCACGGATTTTCCTGCGGATACCACGACTGCAAAGTCCAACGCTCAACGTCCTGAAAGGGATGCATGAGCCGAGGGGGCAGGCCGATCAAATGTCTGCGTGTGACGAAAAATTCGTCGACTTCCCAAAGCGGGATATATCGTGTTTCGATCAACAGTTCTGACTCGATGCGATGAAGCAGTTTCGTTGCCGACGTCCAGTCATTTGTTCGTTCCAGATCTAACAACTGTCGGCGAACTCGGTCGGGAAGTGGCGTCAGCGTCTCAACCCGAGTGTCTGAATTCAACGTCATTAACGGCCACAATTCCGTGACAGGCTCAATAATTCGAGTCATCCGATACGCCATGTCCCAGTCAGCATCTGACGAATCGCCGGCGTCGTCAATGAGCTGAACAGTAACTCCCACACGCTTCCAGTGCTCAATCATTGATGCGGCTGTTTTTCGAATATCCGCGTCGGGCGGACACGCCAGGCGAAGCACATGCAACTTTCCGCCCAATTGCTTTTTGGCAGTCATCGCAAGCGTCGCAGATCGCTGTGCGTCGTACGGCGTTGGCTCAAGCATTCGATTATGACCATAACTGACGGTCGGAAACGGAGTGGCTGTTACGCGTACGAATCGACCGTTGAAATCGGATGTGATCGATTTCTCAATAAGTTCATTACGCGGTAATGCGAGCGACAAAGCTCGTCGCAATTGACTATCTTTAAGCTGCGCTGAGTTTGGATTGAACACAATCAGATGTGACGACGGCAGTGCATAGGGTAACACAAAAAACCGAGGATCATCCTGAAGATTTTTCAAGTCCTGAAAATTGACGTGAGGTATCCCGACGATTTCACCGCGTAACAGACCCTGTAGTGCTCGTTCCCAAGACTCATAGCGGACCTCAACAATTTCATCGACATTGCGGGCTTTGGTTGTTGCAGGCTGTGATCGAACGCGACGGTACACGACTTGGTTCTCGTTCCGATTGTGCTCATAGAATCGCTGTCTCCCAGCGGTCGCAATTGCACCCGCTGGAATGTCTGGGTTGAGCGTTCGCCAATCGACAAGCGAAACTGGAAACTGAAACAACGCCTCGAGCCGCAACGGTAGTCGCCGGAAATGAATCATAAATTGCGAAGGTGATTGAATCTCGACGTTTTCGATGATACTTGCCAGTCGTTCATCGGATGACGAGGAATTCGGATCGATCTTCGCTGCCAGCTCTCCCAGAATATCCGCTGAAGTAATCACGGGCCGTGCTTCCCAGTCCTGCCGATTCAATCGCAGGGAAAACTGAACCTGACGACCAAGGTCCATCGGCTCCCATGATTCCAGAATTGTCGAGCGGTATCGCACGCCACGCTCGTCGACACGAATCGGGTCAAACAATGGTTGAAGTTTCAGATTCTTCGCGGCGGAATCGGCTGACGTTTCGAACGGATATTTCGTCGCTTCACCAGGTAATCGAAGCACTCCCAACCGAACACTTTGATGACGATCGTTCAATTCACGGTGTGCGTCTTTCAGTCCAGGGGTGTCCGGCCAGACTCTCGCTGCAAAATCGATAAGACGTGCCCCTTTCGCTGCGTCTCCCTGCGCTGTCGCACTCTTTGCTTCCGTGATCAAACCGGTTGTTCGAGCAATGAGTTCGCCCCGCCATTTCAATCCAATTGGATGCTGCGCATCGCGAGCCGCCAATCGACCAAGAAAAAAGCGAACTTGCCGATAATCCGTTCGTTCAACCAGTTCAGTGACTAAGTTGTCGATCACTTTACCGTAGAAATCTGATAAGGCGGGATAGACAGAATTACGGTCCCATAAATCCTCTAACAAACGCAGTGCCCCCTCGTGATCTCCACGCGCCGAATGCTGCCCCGCGTCAGTGAAAAGCAGCCGTTGATAAATTTCGTCGAACTTCGGCCAGGTCTTGGCAAGTTTCAGTGGCAACGGATCAGAGACGACATATCGAGCTTGTTCATCTTCGGCCGTCGCTGCCGCGGCTTCTTCTCGACGCAATGCCTGATAAGCATCCGTGATACGGACGTTGTTCTCACGATGCCGACGATCGACGAACATCAGCAAATCGTAGGCAAGGGAAGTCATACCTTCGTCGATTAACAAGTTTGTCCGACGTAGAACCAGATCTTCGAAATACTCGATCCTCTGAACCATTTTTGTTTCGAGAAGATAGTCAGGATCCTGGTCCTGACCCGGATCGATCAGCGTTATTGGAAGTCGAAGAAACTGTTGGCGGCGTTCTTTCAGCCGTTCGTCTCCACCGAGAAAACCTGCTTTACCCTTCAGAAGATAACGCTCGTATTCGCTGGTCAATCTGGCAAGTGTATCGGGCCGAGGCCCGACCGGTTCGACGATCAGGACTTCCTGGGTCTTGAGAACAACCCAATCGAATGGCTTTGCTCGCAACAACTCTTCCGCCGACGGCAATTCCATTTCGGAATACTTCGGCAAACCAGCTTCGCCATCCTTCTCGGGATCTTTGACTTCTTTGTTTGGTCTGACGAGACCTAATTTTTTGGGGTCCTCAGCGGCACGCGACCACGCCGGCAAAGCGAAAAGAAAGATTGTGAATAATAACAAGAGCCTGACGCAGATATGCCGTCGAAACCAAATTTGATTTGCCGCACGGCGGTGATCCAAGTCGAGTTCGTCAACGTTGTCTAACATGGTTTTGGCACAGTACGTCGTTCGTTCAAGGAATCCGTACATGGGATTTGTTTCAATGAGAACGTGACTCGGTTGGCACACGAGAAGGGCTGAATTTGCAGAATGAATTATATCGGCGACAAGACCACTGTACCACGTGCAAGGTTCGGTTTCGTTGAACGCGAAGCAAATCAACCTCAACTTCAACTTCTGTGATTCTATTAAAGATTGTCGAGTTTCAGGCTTGCTCTTGGTAGGCTGCTCCCTGAGATTTCCTTCACTGTGAGCCGAACTCTTGAGGCCAGAGATCGACTCCGCGACGATCGCAATGATTAAAAAGTCAGCGAATTTTGGAAAGAGGTTGTTGATGAATTTTCCGTCTCTTCGTTGCCTGGCGACCATCGTCGCGGGATGTTGTTGCCTCAGTTCGGAATTGAAGTTTGTTCGAGCTGATACAGACCCGCGTAAACCTGCTGCCATCGACGCACAAGAAGTCCCGCAAGTTCCGCCCGAACTATTTGCAAAGTTGGCTCAGTATCAAAGCGTGCGAGGAGCCACGTTCCGGGGTTGGGCGCCTGATGGAACAGGAATCCTGATCAATACTCGTTTCGGCAATTCGTCTCAATTGCATCGCGTTTATGAACCTGCGGGGCGACGCGAACAAATTACGTTTTTCGACGAACCCGTCTCGGGAAGGTTTGTGCCAAAAGCGACCGATGGATCGATCCTTTTGATGATGGACGCCGGTGGAAACGAAAATGACCAGATCCACCTTCTCGACCGGCGGAACTTCAATACCACGCTGCTGACGGACGGGAAGTCCCGCAACAAGCTGGGAACCATTCGAACTGATGGCTCCCAGGCAATCGTCTCCAGCAATAAGCGAAATGGCCGCGACTCTGATCTTTTTCTTTTAGACCTTCGTCGACCTGATTCAATGACATTGCTGATGCAGGTCGAAAAACAAACCTGGAACACTCATGACTGGTCGCCTGACGGAAAGACAATTTTGATGTCTCGCTTCGTTTCGGCGAATGAATCCTATCCTGCGTTACTTGATTTAGAGACGGGACAACGAACTGATCTGCCATTGCCCTCGTCCGGATTATCCGCGATTGGGCCGATGGCGTTCGCTGCTGACGGAAAATCGATTCTGATCGCAACAGACGGCGAAAGTGAATTCCGTCGTCTCGCTCGATTTGACCTGGCAACACGAAAATATACTTGGCTGACAGACGATATCCCCTGGGACGTTACCGACATCGCCGTCGATAACGAATCGGGATTGATCGCGTTCACAGTGAATGAAGACGGAGCTACCCGTTTGTTCCTGGTCGGATCGAACGATGCGCGAAGCGAATTAAAGATACCACTTGGTATTGTTTCAGGAATCGAGTTCTCACCCGATGGAACGCAACTTGGCTTTACACTGGCAAGACCGGACGCACCACCGGATGCTTATTCAGTTTTACGGAAAACCGGCGAATTGACCCGATGGACATTCAGTGAAGTGGGGGGACTGAATCCAGACTCATTCGTCACACCAACGCGAATCCAGTTCAAATCATTCGATGGCCGAATGATTCCTGCATATTACTTCAAACCAAAAATGGGTCCTGACTTACTGGCCTCTTCAACAAATCCAAGCGGACATGTCACCCAATTGAAGATCCCTGTCTACATCAGCATTCATGGTGGGCCCGAATCACAGTATCAACCATTCTTTTCACCCATCATTCAATTCTATTTGAACGAATTGAAAATCGCGGTCATTTGTCCGAACGTGCGGGGTTCAAGCGGATATGGAAAGACCTACCTGAAACTCGATAACGCGGAAAAACGTGAAGACAGCGTCAAAGATATTGGTGCACTACTTGACTGGATCGGTCAACAACCAGAACTCGATTCGTCGCGGATTGCAGTCGCGGGAGGTTCGTACGGCGGTTACATGACCTTGGCATCGCTCACACATTTTGGCGATCGGATTAAAGCGGGAATCGATGTCGTTGGTATCGCTAATTTCATCACGTTTTTGGAAAAGACCGCTGGATATCGAGTCGACCTGCGTCGAGCCGAATACGGTGACGAGCGCGATCCAAAAATGAAAGAAATCTTTGAAAAAATCAGTCCTCTTAATAACGCCGAGAAAATCAAAGCCGCTTTGCTGGTGATTCATGGTCGCAATGATCCGCGTGTTCCATTTTATGAGGCGGAACAAATCGCCACGAAAGTGAGATCACGCGGGCGCAATGTCTGGACGGTTTTTGCAAACAATGAAGGGCATGGCTTCAGCAAAAAGGACAACAGTGACTATCAACGTGCTGTGGAGGTGCTGTTTTTACAGAAGCACCTGCAGCCATGAGGTTTAGATGGGGTTCTGGGCATTTTAGCGCAGATGCTTTGAATAAATGGAACGAATGTAACTTATGAGACGAATAGGACGAATTTGAGGTATGGGGTGGAATTCTAAGGAAAGATAGCACCACAAATCAGTCTGTTTCGATGCGATCGCGACGGTCGATGAATGATACTGGTCGCTCAGACCCCTGCTGAAACAGACTGTTTCTTTCGTCAGTTCGGTGACTCGCAGAAAAACAGAGGCTTGACCGGTCTGAACTCGGTTTGTTAGTGTGTAACGCATCAGTGGCTACTGAAATATGAAGATTTCCTACCCCCGCACGGCAGGGTTGCTGGCTGCGCGGTTATCCCACCTTAAAAAAGCAACACAGCGAAAGGAACGGCCACAATGCTGACACTTTTCGGACAACCTTCCAAATATTGCGATGGGATCAGTCGTCGTGGTTTTCTGAAGATCGGTGGCTTTGCCTTCGGTTCTGCAGCGTCGTTGTCGCTGGCTGATGTTCTTCGGGCGGAACAATCAACCGGAACCCATTCACCTCACAAAGCCGTCATTAATATTTTCCTGGGTGGTGGTCCGCCGCATCAGGACATGTGGGATATCAAAGTCGACGCTCCAAGAGAGATTCGCGGCGAGTTCGACCCCATTCGGACCAACGTCCCCGGAATTGAAATTGGCGAATGTTTTCCCCAGATCGCGTCCATGATGGATAAGTTTGTGGCGATTCGATCTGTCGTCGGTAACGATGGTGCGCACGACGCGTTTCAGTGCTACACGGGATGGCCGCGAAACAGCATTGCTTCGGTCGGCGGACGGCCAAGTATCGGTGCGGTGGCTGGAAAGCTATTTGGTCCTAAGGACCCTGGTGTTCCTTCTGCCGTGGCTCTGGCCGAAAAGACGCAACATGTCCCCTGGTCCGATCCAGGAACCGCCGGGTATCTCGGTGCGGCGTTCCAGGCGTTCAAACCGCAGGGTGAAGGTACTTCCGACATGCGATTGAATGGCATGTCGATGGATCGGCTGCAAGATCGTAAATCCTTACTGAAGGGTCTCGATCTCTTGAAACGAGAAGTCGACGGGACAGGCATGCTTCGCGGCATGGATGCTTTCTCGGAAGCGGCGTTTGGCGTCCTGACATCCAGTAAACTCGTCGATGCGCTTGATCTCAGTAAAGAAGATCCCAAGCTTCGTGCGCGGTATGGGGACGGCAAACCCTACAAGTATCAGTACGATGGTGCCCCGACCTGTAACGAACATTTGCTGATCGCCCGCCGTTTGGTTGAAGTCGGCGTTCGATGCGTCACCTTGTCATACGGTCGTTGGGACAGCCACGGCGCGAATTTTGACCTGGTCCGTGATCACGGTTCAAAGTTGGATCAGTGCGTCAGTGCCCTGGTACAGGATCTCGATGACCGAGGCATGCTGAATGACGTCACTGTCGCCGTTTGGGGCGAATTCGGTCGTACGCCCCGAATTAATCCCGGTGCCGGTCGTGATCACTGGCCTCAAGTCAGTTGCGCTCTGCTGGCTGGTGGTGGTATGAGAACAGGCCAAGTCATCGGATCTACAAACCGGCTTGGCGAATACGCCAAGGATCGCCCAGTCCACGTACAAGAAGTCGTAGGGACGATCTATCGGAACCTGGGGATCGATCCGATGAATACAACGCTGAAGGATCCAACCGGACGTCCGCAGTTCCTTGTCGATCATCGTGAACCGATCGCAGAACTGGCCTGAATTCCTGTTCGAAACGAATCTTAAACGTAAAAATCAGGGAGTTCCAATTTGTTGGAACTCCCTTTTTGTTCATAACACAACCGATGTTCATTCAACCTTCAGCACGACGAAAAATCGTCGACCATTCGCTGAGCGAACATTAAGTACCAGACCGTCGCCACCAGCGAATTCCGTCTTCGCCTTTTCAAAGTCTTCGACGGCATTCAAGGCTTTGCCGCCAGCCTTCTCGATCATGTCACCGGCTTTGATGCCGCTTTGCTCGGCGACGCTCCCTTCCCGCACGCCAGTCACAACCAGACCACTCGTTGTTTTCAGTCCAAATTGTTTTGCCAGGTCGTTTGTCAGTGCGTGCAGTTCCAGTCCAAACTTGTCGAACTTCGAATCTTTCGGCACGTCATCAGACGCTTCAACGCTCGCGGCGGTGAGGTCTTTCGGTAGTTGTTCAATCGTGACATTCAGTTTCTGTCGTTTGCCGTCACGAACAATTTCCATGGGATAACCTTTCCCGATAGTTAATTGCTCGACAACACCTTGCAGGGCGGTTGGGGAGTCAATCTTCTGACCGTTAAGGCTCAGAATCACGTCCCCCGGTTCAAGACCAGCTTTTTCGGCGGGTGACCCGGGAAGAACCGAATGGACGATGGTTCCTTCATTGATTTTGACGTTAAACTGCTTCGCCGTTTTCGCGTCTACAGCCTGGATCTGCGTTCCGATGTATCCACGACGAACTTCACCAGCGCTCACCAGTTGCTCGCTCACCCAGCCGGCAATGTGCGTAGGAATGGCAAATCCGATTCCATCATATCCACCACTTTCGGTCGCAATTGCGGTATTGATCCCGATCACCTCTCCGCGCATGCTGATCAGTGGACCACCACTATTACCGGGGTTGATGGCAGCATCCGTTTGCAAGAAATCGGCTCGCTCAGTAATTCGATTGCGTCCCTTGGCACTGATAATTCCTGCCGTGACCGACATGTCCAGCCCGAACGGGCTGCCGATCGCCAGGACCCAGTCACCCACTTCGACCGCGCGGCTGTCACCCAATCGAATCGGCTTCAGATCGGAAGCTTCAATACGGACGATGGCAACATCGGTTCGTGGGTCTGATTTAACTTCCTTTGCAACAAATTCCCGGCCGTCATGTAATCGGACTTTGACTTCATCAGCACCTTTGACAACGTGGCTGTTCGTCAGAATGACACCTTTCGCGTCAATGATAAACCCTGAACCCATCGATTGACTTGGCGGTACCGCCATTTGTCGCGGCATCCGATTCTTAAACAACTCTTCCAACTGAGGGTCATTCCGGAAGAACTGACGAAAGGGCGAGCCTTCGTCGAAGGGTGAGCCTTGAGGGACACCTTGAACTCGTTTTCCTTTAGTCAAACTTTCGATGGAGACAATGCTCGGGATTGCATCCGATGCGATTTGCCGAAACGCCGCAGACAAATCATCAGCTTTCGGAAGTGGAGGGACCGCGACCGCCGTTGTCCGATGTGAAATCGCCACTCCAAACAATACCAGAGCGCCGCCGGTCAACATGAACAATAGTTTCTGGCCAATCTTCGAATCTCTGAGCATCAATAACCTCCTCGTAAAAAACGTGTCGAAACGGCAAGAAGCTCCGAGCACTAATCTCGTTACGACCGCTGCGACACTAATTCTATGATCTGTCCGGTATCCGCCAAATCTCTTTCATTGCCGGATGACTCAGGTTTCTTGTTAACCAAAGTCCAATCACGAAGCGCTACTCCCTTCAATTAGTGAACCGATTCGTACTTTGGCTTTCAATAAAAAAGTCCCTTTTTTTCACTACGCAGAGAGGCCGTTTCATGTTGGAAATTTCCTGTCTGACAAACCCGAGGTCAGTCTGACACAACTTAGAACGACATTCTTCGGATTGACATCAGTAGCTGCGCAAAATATAGAAGTGAGATCAGCTTGAGATCAGGGGTACGCATCAGAAGTAATTCTTTTCCATCTCAGATCCCGCGCTGGACGTTGCCGTCCCAATATTCGCGTCGGGGAATTCCATGTCTGTCGTTACCAATATCTCCTCGCTCGAGGAAAATCTGTCGGCGTGTGAAAAGGCACTGGACTACCAGTTTCAAGACCGGTCGTTGTTACTGAGATGCCTAACACACTCGTCAATCGCTCGTACTCGACTCGATTCGAACGAGCGACTTGAGTTCCTGGGTGACGCGATTTTGGGAACAGTCGTTTGCGAACTGTTATTTCATCGTTTCCCTGAAAAGACCGAAGGCGAGCTGACCCGAATCAAGTCCGTGGTTGTCAGCCGGACCACGTGTGCAAAGCTGAGTGCCGATCTGCGGCTTGGTGAATTCCTGCGACTGGGCAAAGGCCTGTCTGACTTCGACAAAATTCCGCTGTCGGTGCAGGCGGCGGTCTTTGAATCCATCGTGGCAGGTCTTTATCTTGACGGGGGCATGCACGTCGTCAAACCGTTCTTGATACGACTCATCGAACCTGAGATCGATCGAACCGTTGAGTCTTCACACGGCAGAAATTACAAAAGCTTGCTTCAGCAACTCGTGCAGAAGAACCAGCGTGGAACCCCGCTTTATCAATTACTCGACGAATCGGGGCCAGACCATCTGAAGTGCTTCAAGATCGCTGCTGTTGTGGGAACCGATTCCTTTCCCCCCGCCTGGGGTCCGAATAAGAAAGAAGCCGAGCAACGTGCGGCGGAAAATGCGTGGTGCCTGCTTCAAGGTGACCCACCCCCGTTCGCAGCAGACGATGGCCCATTTCAGAATATCTGACAACGATTGAAACGACGGTTCCATTCTTGGACGGATCGTTCTCAAGGCAGAAATCGGATATCCTGTCACGGGATCGTTTCAAACTCAGGATTGATTTTTACTGGCACCTGTTCGGGAGATTTCGCGATGCGACTTGCTGGCCTTTTGATCGCCCTTTGTTCGTTTCCCCTTTTTGTCCTCGCTGCAGCAGAAACCCCGCCGCTGACCCCTGCGGAGGCGGCCAAGCGAGCCAACGAAAAAGTTGTTATGCAGATGGAGGTCAAGTCGACTGGGGGTGACAACAATCGATATCTCAATTCGGAAGAAGACTACAAAGACGCAAAAAACTTCACGATCTTTATCTCGAAGAATGATTTGGCAAAATTCAAAAAGGCCGGTATCGAAAAGCCTGAAGTTCATTTCAAAGGTAAGCTGATCGAAGTGACCGGAACTGTGGTCCTGCAGAAAGAAAAACCACAGATCAAAGTCGAAGAACCTGATCAAATCAAAATCGTCACAAAAGAAAAGAACTGACGGATTTTTATATCCGAACTTGCTATCGAACGAATGAATGCTTCGTTCGATGGCAGGGTTCAAAGTTGAGCCTCGTTCATGGATGCGTCTGGTAAACACTCAAGAGTTGACGCGATCGGAATGATGGCATGTCTGGCGATTGCGCTGGGT
Organism: uncultured Schlesneria sp.; assembly: GCA_903904835.1. Taxonomy (GTDB): domain Bacteria; phylum Planctomycetota; class Planctomycetia; order Planctomycetales; family Planctomycetaceae; genus Schlesneria. The sequence continues at coordinate 100,438 of CAIVEI010000050.1, forward strand.
CTGAGACTCGCTGTCATTGCGATTCGACCAAACGAATTGACGGTTGATCGAGATGCCTATCTTGGAATCGCGACCGGCGTCGCTGAAGGACGGGGTTTCAGTAGCCCAGGCAGTTCGCAGGCGACCGCGTTCAGGCCGCCTCTCTATCCAATGTGTCTTGGCGCAGGGCTTACTTGCCTTCAACCTTCTGTCGTGGTTGGTGGAATCAACATCATTGCCGGCCTGTTGACCGTCTGGCTTACTGCACGATTGGGATGCAGCCTGAACTTCGGCCCAAGACGATTTCTCGCTGCATTGATCGTGGCAGTCGATCCGCTTTTAGCCTGGTATACGTGCCAGCCGATGACAGAATCGATTTGCACCTTTTTAGCGACATTCTGGCTCTGGTCCATGATGGCTCTCCCTTCGGGTAATCGTCACGAATATCTGATCAAGCGAATTCTGAACGGCATCATTTTTGGATTGCTGGTCCTCTGTCGGCCAACGTTTTGGCTAATCGCCGCTCTTTATCTTTTGGCATGGTTCACCACGCTGCGGCGACATGACGTTGAGGATCAGCCATCCAGATCCCCGACCTTCTTGCCTGGATGGGTCTGGTCGCTAACCGGAACACTTTGCGTGGTTGCTCCGTGGTTGATACGAAACTGGATTGTGTTCGGCGTTCCCATTCTCACCACCACACACGGAGGTTACACATTACTTCTCGGTAACAATCCGGTTTTTTATCAAGAGGTCGTCGAACAACAATGGGGGACCGTCTGGCAGCATGACAGCCTGTTGAACTGGCAGACAGAGCTTGAGTCAAAGATTGAAAAGGACCTTGGACCCCACGCGACAGAAGTTCAACGAGATCGCTGGTATTCAAACCAGGCCAAGCGATACATGCTTGCCACACCTCGCCAGTTCGCCGCAGCGATCGTCCATCGCGTTCGCAGCCTTTGGAACATCATTCCCCAAGGTGACGCGACAGATCACGCTGGCGGATGGGCCATGTCAGCCGTCGGATGGTTTTATTCGCTGATTCTGACCGCCGGACTGATTGGAATTGTCACGATTTCTTGCAGTTCTGATCGCCACAAGTGGCTGCCGCTATTCGTCCTGATCGTTTCCGTACAATTGGCTCATCTTTTCTATTGGACCAACACCCGCATGCGAGCACCACTTACGCCTGCGATTGCGCTTTTTGCCATCGTGGCAATTCCACGCAAATCGTGATCACACGATGAGAGATGAAGGCGTCCCTAAAAACCAACGTTCGGTCCACCTTGACCGGGGATCGTCGGTGCTGCCGGCGGGGGAACCACTTGTTGAACGGGTACTGCCGCAGGGCCAGCCGCCTGATTCGAGTCCAGTCGTTCTCGCCGCATCGCATAACGAATTGGAAACGAGGGCCAGATTCCGTTCGGATAGGGTTTGGATGGGTCGCCAATCTTTTCGTACTTACCGTCAAAAGCATGGACAAGGACAATATCCTGATTGCCAAACTTGTCCTTGAAAATTGCTTTGGAAAGCGGTTTTTCAGAGACATACTGCGTGAATCCCAGCCATTGTCGGTCAGGAGCCACATTGAAAAAGTTGTTTTTTTCCGGCTTGAACCCAAGAAACTCGCGAGGCAGCGGAGCGGTATGCAGAGCCGTGAGCAAAATCGCCATCGTCAGGTATCCGGTCACCGCCCCAAATCCCCAGCGACCGACGGTGTCCAGCATCGGGATGACTTGAATATAGCTCGGCGCAAGCTGTTCGGTCCCCATCCGCAGCGCAAAACAGAACGCCGTGAACAAGCCCAGCAATGCGACGATGTCCGCGTAATTGTCTCCAACAATTCCACGTATCGAATTGGCCAGTGGTTCAAAGAAATTCATCGCCATTAATCCGGCCAGCAACGTACAAAGGAAGGTCTGAGCCGCGCCCCAGATCCCTTCGCTGGCGACTAACCACGTCACAACCGCGACAACGGCCAGGCAGATGAATTCCATCATGATGCTTCAAACTCGACGAAAAGGAGTGACTTATAACTTGCCGCTGGATCTCTTTTGCTGGTCGATATTAATCAAACGGAATCTCACGATACCGACCGGTTTACTTAACAACTCGCAACAGTTCATCGATTGATGTTGTTCCTTTAACGACCAATCGCAGGCCTTCTTCTTTCATGTACAACATGCCGTTCTTTCGGGCTTCGGCCTTAATGGCGGTCATGTTCGGCGTTTCGCGAATCAAATCACGCAGTCGATCATTAATGACCAGCAATTCAAACACGCCGATACGTCCCGTGTATCCGAGTCCGTTGCAGGCTGGACATGTTCCTTCAGGCTTTGATGGCGGACGATAGAACTTATCGACCTTGTCGGCCGGAAGACCAATCTTCTGCAGCAAGTCGGCTGAAGGTTTATAGGCTTCCTTACAATCCGCACAGAGCTTGCGAACCAGTCGTTGTCCGAGGATTGCCGAAATAGAACTCGCCAGCAGGAACGGTTCCACTTCCAGATCGATCAAACGGAACAAGGCCGCGATCGTGTCGTTTGCATGGATCGTCGAGAAGACCATATGCCCGGTATTTGCTGCCTGACAGGAAATCTTCGCCGTTTCGCCGTCGCGGATTTCCCCGATCATCACGACGTCAGGGTCTTGTCGCAAAATGCTTCTCAGTGCTGTCGCGAAGGTCTGCCCCGCCTTGGAATTGATTTCAATCTGAGTGACATTCGGCATCTTGTATTCGACGGGATCTTCGACCGTGATGATGTTGTTTTCGTAGGCGTTGATCTCTTGCAATGCCGCATAGAGTGTTGTCGATTTACCGGCACCGGTGGGACCGCATGTCAGAAACATACCGTGCGGTTGACTGACAATCGCCTGCATTTGTTCCACAAGTTGTTTCCGCATCCCGAGATCAGAGAGCGTTTTGGCGGTGGCCCCCTTATCGAGAATACGAATCACCATTTTTTCGCCCCCTTGAAGTCCCTGGGTGGCAACGCGGAAGTCGATCGTTCTTCCTTCCATTTCGGCGCGGAAACTACCGTCTTGTGCTTTTCGCCGTTCGGTGATGTCCATCGCGGACAACACTTTGAAAATGTTGACGAGAGCATCACCGGTACTGCGATCAAATGCCTCGGCAGGATACATCACGCCGTCGATACGTAGCCGGACCGACATCTCCCCTTCTTTGGGTTCGAGATGGATATCCGTCGTTCGGCGAAGAATCGCGTCATAGACCAATTCTCGAGCCGCAATGTAACCTGACGAACTCTCGACTTGTCGAGATCGGTCAATCTCACCAGCCCCCTTACCCGACTTCCCGATCAAGCGAATCGGCGGGCCACCAGCGTGACTTCGCTGCTCTTTCGTGCCGACGTTCATCCCCAGTCTCGACATCAGCCGCAAAGCGACCGATCTGAGGTGTCGGGGGGTCAGAACCTTACCTGATTCCGGAACGCGCTTATTTCGTTCGGCAACGTAAATTCCCATCGGTATTGCGTAACCGGCCGTCATCGACAGAAAACTGAGAAACCATTGTGGAGCACACAGCGATCCGACGAATCCCGCGACACCGGTCAGTAACACAATCGAATTCCACATCTGCGGTTGAACTTTTAGTTCGTTCGCATCGGTATCGATCCAGTTTGCCGTCCAGACCCATAGGACAAAGAGCCCCAACAGATAGATCAGCATGAACGAGTGAAAGTAGAAACCGACAAGATCTCGACGTGTCGGGTGACTGCCCCGATAGAACGGCATCGGCAGCGGAGGATAGCTATTCGAATCTTTGCCAACCACACCAGAAGACGCAACAGTGGTCGGTGCGGGTTGGTTCGCAAGTGAACCTTGTTGCGCCCATACGTCGTCGCTGAAACCAATTCCAGCCAACAACACAAGAAGCCACAAGCGGCGGAATACTGAAGGGGTATTCATCATAAATCGCTGCTCATACAGTTTTCAGTGAAAAGCGAAATTCCATCACACCAAACGTCGACAGGCACTCCTCGAAGCCGTTGACCCCGGTCACCGCACGCCGAAGATTTAAAATCAAACACGTTTTGATATGAATCGAATACGGAAGTTGCAGCAAAGATGCAACCCGGTCGCGAAAAGTTCGAAAGTTTTCTGCTTGTGTCACTCTTCATTCTGATGAAATTCGGCCCAGCGATCCCACGCATAAGACCATTCCATCCACATCCGCATCAGTGACCAAAGCAGTCGCATTTTTGCCAGATGTTCTGTTGGAATTCGCCCGTTGAGCTCGACGGCGCTCTTGGCCGCATCTTTCAATCCCCAGCGCGAACCGAGCGAACGGCACAAGCCGTTCGCCGAAAGGTCAGGCTCGGCGTCCTCATTCGTGTAACCGGCTCCGTTCGCCGTCACGAACAATTCAAACAGCTCGCTGCGAAAGGGATCCAGTTCCAAAGGCTTTGTTTCGCGTTCGGCTGTCAGGACCAGTTCTTCAACTCGACTGAGAATCCGCGTCGCCAAAGTAGATGTTTCATCGACGGAAGTTGACATGAATTGGTCCTATTCGATGATGATATCTTTGACCGTTTTTCCACCAGGAATCATTGGCAACACGTGTTCTTGATAAGGACAGATCACATCCAGCAGATAGGGACCGTCATATTCCAACATCGCCTTGAGCGCGGCTGGAAATTCCTTCTTGCTGCGGACCTGGGCTGCGCCTAATCCGAAACCCTTGGCAATCTGCACGAAATTAGGATATGTCTCTTCGTAGTGTCCCCCCGCTCCGGCACCGACCGCTTCGGGATGCTCGATCGGGCCGAGATACGTGTGAGCACGACTTCCTTCGAGGAAACGATCTTCCCACTGCATCACCATTCCCAGGTGCTGATTATTGAGGAGCAGCGTCTTGACCGGAAGGTTCTCGCACTTGAGCGTGGCGAGTTCCTGCAGGTTCATCAGCATGCAGCCGTCGCCATCAATATCAACCACCAGCGATTCCGGATGAACTGCCTGAACGCCCATGGCGGCAGGCAGACCAAAGCCCATCGTTCCCAAACCAGAACTGCTCAACCAACGTCGCGGACGATCAAACTTGTAAAACTGAGCCGCCCACATCTGATGCTGGCCCACGCCAACAGTGATGTAAGTATCCAGTTTCTTCGTTTGACGCCACAATTCCTCAATGGCGTACTGCGGAATGATGAAATCGCCGCTGTCTTTGACCCGCAGTGGATACTGCTTCTTCCAGGCGTTGATCGTGTCCCACCAGGCGTCGATTTGCGGAACGTCTTCCTCCGCAATCATCGCATTCAACCCCTGAAGCACTTCCTTGATGTTCGCCACAACGGGAATGTCGGCGATCTTGTTCTTATGAAGTTCCGAAGGGTCGATATCCACGTGCACAATCTTGCCGTGTTTCGCGAATTCGCTCAGTTTTCCGGTCACGCGATCGTCAAAACGAACACCGAACGCCAACAGAAGATCCGCTTCGTTGATCGCATAATTCGAATAGACCGTGCCGTGCATCCCAAGCATGTGCAATGACTGTTCATCGTCGCCGGGAAAACAACCGATGCCCATCACTGTTGTGGCGACGGGGATACCGGTCTTGCGAGCGAACTTGGTGAATTCTTCACTGGCGTTGGCCTGAATGATCCCGCCACCGGCATAGAAAATCGGCTTCTTCGATTCGCGGATCATCTTTAAGATCGCGCGAATCTGATTCGGGTGAACTCGGCGAACTTCCGGATGATAGCCAGGCAGATTCATCTCGGGGTCATAATCAACGTCCCAGGTCACCAGATTCAACTGGACATCCTTCGGAACGTCAATCAACACTGGGCCCGGCCGTCCGGTGCGAGCAATGTGAAACGCTTCCTTGATGATCCGAGGAATGTCTTCTGTCTTCGTGACCAGATAATGATGCTTGGTGATCGCGCGACAGATTTCGACCATCGGCGTCTCTTGAAACGCGTCGCTGCCGATCAGAGTTGTCGGAACCTGAGCGGAAATCGCGATCATGGGGATGCTGTCCATCTTCGCATCGGCAATCGCCGTGACGAGATTCGTCGCTCCAGGACCACTGGTCCCCATACAAACGCCAACGCGATCTGTCGTCCGAGACACCCCTTGTGCCGCAAATGCTCCCCCCTGCTCGTGTCGTGGAAGGATCGTCCGAATATCCGCGCTCCTGTGCGTCAATGACTGATGCAGCGGCATGCTGCATCCGCCCGGATATGCGAAAATGACGTCGGTTCCCTGTCGGATGAGGCATTCGACAAACACATCGGCCCCGTTCAGCGTTCGCGTTTCGGTTGACAAAGGCTGGCTGGCGGAGATAGTCGACACGATCAGATTCCCTCAAACAAACGGTTGAACCGAAAGGATTTCCTATCGGTTACAGAATTGGCGAGCGCGGTCGCCTTAAACGTACGCATTAGTCTATACACGCCATTGCCGAGATTCGAGTCTTCTTTGCGTTTTCGATCATTTTTGCAAAGATCTCTCTCCGGAATGTCATATCTGGCCTGACTTTACCGAACGAATGCAATATCCCGGCTTCGGGAACTTTCCGTGATAATGTGTTTTGCCAAAAGGCCCCTGGCGACAAATCACAGACGGCTCACTTGAGCAGTATCAGTTCACCCTCTTTCGAAACGATGCCCGCAACTCCGGTTCCCGTGCTACTGGTGGAGCCAGGGACCCCCGTCGGTCGACCCCGTTCATCATACAATTGCCAGCCAAGTTGGTTCTCTTTCTTCCACGCGACCAGCGTCTGTCCGTCAGGAGCGGCAATCGGAATAATCCCCGATCGCATCCCGCTCGAACCGGGCGTTTTAATCTCTTTCGGAGCTGTCGGTGACCCGTTCGAATCCAGTTTTGCGAAATAGATCTCCCCCTTCGTCGGCCAGGCGGCGAGATAGCCGTTCCCGCTCCGCACAACCGAATAGTACGTCATGGGGCAGGAGTCGATCTTCCATGGAGTTGTACTGACACGAGTCTTCGTCACCTGGTTCGGTTTCTGGTCCCAGAGCGCCAGATACATATCGCGATTGTTGTCTGTTTCTTCTCGATAAAGAATCGCCAGCTTTCCGTCGGCGCCATAGACCGAACTCGTCGTACAACAATTACAAGGATTCAATGCAGGATCGATCTCAACCGTCGAGGAAAAGGTGTTCCCCCCGTCGTGCGAAACATTCGCATAAAGCTTATCCGCCATCCAGACGGCTGTGACCGTCCCCGTATCACTGACAGCCAGCGAAAACCCTTCACTCGGTTTATGGTTGATGTTTTTCAAAGGTGTGAATGTCGTCTCGTCCGGCAATCGACGAGTATAAAAAAATCCCCATTCATCCTTGGGTAGTTTTAATTTCCAGGCATTGTTCCCCAGAACGACATGTATCGCCCCTTCGGGCGTCACAGCCATATCCCAGGTAATGAACTCAAGGCCCGGCTTACGCGACGACTGATCTAAAAGCAGCATCGATGCACTGAAAGTCGCGCCGTTATCCGAAGATCGAAAGTATTGAGGACCATCAGATGAGTCACACACCAGATGGATTACCCCCTTCGCATCAATTTTTGCCGACATCGCCTGACCGCCCGACGGAACAGAGACTGTCGTGACTTTGATACCTGCCGCGTTGACGACCTGACTGCTGGTCGCCATCAAAATAATTCCTACCCAATACGTAAGTGTCGTCACGTTTCTAACTTGTGGGTTCATTTTTTATCCGTGAAAGTCAACGAAGAATTGTTGCAATCTCAAGGGACTCGGGATTCTGGTCAGGTGTTATGACTGATCGATCAGACCAACCCCGATGAGATCCCGCAAGTCCGTTCGACTCTGTCGCGAATCGAATTGAAAGACATTTCCGAGGTCTCTCCACTTCCTTAACTTCGCGCCAGGTCCTTCGTGTTCAAAAAATTTTTCTTGAGTTTTTCCAGAATCTGTCCCCGTGAAATTTGGTGTCAAATTTCGATCGAGTTCGCCTGTGTGGCTGAATATGGCAAACAAGCTTGATCACAAACGACGATCTCGCGACCTTGTCGCAGACATATTTGAGACAGAAATCCAACGGCAAAAACAGACCGGCGACCTCTAAAGAGCTTTTAGAGGATCTATCGAACTCTCGTCGAACTGAAACTCCACGCTTCAGCGTCGTCAGCCCATCATTTCTGCCGCTCGTTTCTCGACCACGATCGTGTCTGCCACTAGATCGCCCAAGCGCTGTCGGTGATCCGTCAACGCGATGCTCAGGATGCCCGGGGTCCAGCAAATAAAATTGCCGCAATCGACGAAGAAGACGATTTCACGGGCGAGACTTCTTGCGAATCCGCAGGGTCTTAAGCTGGTTCGTAGTGTTCTCAGTCGACACAACCATTTCCCGGGGGTGACTCCCCACTTTGCCTGAGTGACCAGCAGTACCGAAATCATTGCGGCCAGGCAGAATGCCAGGGTCGAGACAATTTGAACGGCACTCGTCAGGGTCGGATGATCGACACCCAGATTCAACGCTTCGGCCAGCGACAGCCAATCAAAACTCCTTGTCAAAAAAGCACCGATACCGATGATCGAAACTCCGATGAGAGTCAGATCGATGGTTCGAGCAATCGCTCGCCAACCGACGGAGGCCAGTTTGACGGTCTGGACTCCGAACTCGTATTCGGGCTTCTGACACCATCGCATCAGAATCCAGACGCCTGCACCGAAGATTGCACCCAGAACGGATGTCGCGGCCAGAATCATTGCGTAAAAGAAAAGGCCGATTAACGCGGCGTTTTCCCAGCGGTCTAAGCCTTGGAGTTTTCGAATTCCCGCTGTTTCCACTACGTAGAGATACATTGATTGGGTGGTCGTCGTCGCGAAGAGATAGGATTTGCGACCGTTCTCGCTACTCAGCGTTCGAAACGAACTTGAGCCGAATGGAAACGACACAGTTTTCCATTCGCTCCAAGCTTTGCCGTCAAATCGATAGAAGTGGCCAATCGGATTGCCTGACGAAACATCCTCGACAATGAAAGCCGCCGGCTGTCCATCAACGACCAGTCCGTGAGTGAAATGCTTCCCCGGCCGGTCATCTACGGGTTGGTCGCGAACAAGTGACCAACCCGCCCATGCAGGGTCGTGGACGATGTCCGCTATGTCTGCATCGGAGCTGTTTGTCATACCGACCGTCTGCACGGCAGCGTCTTTTGGAGAATCACTGACGACGGTCGGGATCGAAATCGCGTTGTCACTCGGTTCGAATTCCAGTCCCTTTCGATACAGTACGTATCCTTGATAGTGAAGAAAGAGATGAACGTCGTCGCCCGAATTGAAAATTTGAACTGTTTTGTTGGTGCGCCTCGGTGCTAGTCCTGGCTTGCTAGTGTTTGTGCCGACGGATTGAGTCAGCACACGATTTGGCAAACGCAAGGTGCCAATCTCATCCCAGGAACCATTTCGGAATGCGGTCACAACAAACCTATCTAGATAAGCGGGGACCGCGATTTCATTGGCGTTGGAGAACGAGGTCGCATTTGGCTGTTCGTTGGCCTGTTGAGGATCGGCTGGGAACTGACAGAAAAACCATTGGTTTGAACGAGGTGTGTCCGGGTACGGCATAGGAACCGGGCATTTTACTAACGCGGAATCGACGACTTCGTACGTCTCGTTTTTTCCAGTCAGCCACAAGTGGTCACCGATGTGGATTACGTGACAAGGGTCTCCCTCGGGCAGGTTCAATTCAAGCTCTTTACGTTCGCCGGTTTCAGGATTTTTCATGGTGATCTGGCAACTCGCTTGGCCCTCTTCATTCAAATTGAAGTGGACTAATTGATCCTGCCAACACGAGACACCGGCGTACTGGTTCACCAAGAACCCATTGTTTCCGAAGCCGGGTAAGAGCGGCAACGGGTAAAGGCCCTGCCAGTACCACAGAACACCGAGTCCACCGCCAATGATCACCTGAGGTGCCGACAGCAACACGGCCAGTAGAATCACGCCTATCACATAGCCCGGCTTTCGACGCGACATCACTGACTCCCTGTGCAAGTTCAACCAGCGATTTTCCTTATCGCCTGCGCCGTCATGCGGATGAGAACCTCGCAAAAATAAGTCGTGATGTCTATTGGGTCAATTGCATTCCTGGTTAGTTATGAAGAAACGGATAAACAGAACGTTTCTTCAGCGTACCTCGCCGAAAACAAAGCTCCGGACTTAAAACAATACGCCTTCATTGTTTTGTCACACGCAGAAGATTCAAATGACTGGTATCTCCATCAATCAATACCGGCGATGAATCTGCATTCCAACAATTCGTCCTACTTAATCCCAGACGTGCCGGTTCCAAAACTCGAAAGTAATTTCCATGGGCAAATTCCTGATTTCGTCGATGTGCATCCTGACTCTGTCGACGATGGGATGTTCACGATCAACACCGGCGGGGTCTCAATCGAACGCTCCGTCAGTCATTGGTGATACAAAAAGCTCATCGGGGATTGATTTATCGATTCCCCGTTTCCCTCCAAAACACGTCGTCTGGATTGAGGACTGGGAAGGCGAAGACGAACCGACGGAGGCGAGGGAGAAGGCAGAGGAATACGCTTCAATTGGGGACCAATTGAAGTCACGACAACGCTACATCGAAGCGGATCGACAATACGAACTCGCGACTCTGGCAGATCCCTCCTGGGGATACCCTTCTTATCAACGTGCCTGCAATTTCGAACTCTCGAATCAACCGGCACGATCAGTGACCGAGTTTCAAAAGGCGATCGATCTTGGTTTCGATGATTTCCCCACCGCACTCAGCGACGACGAACTTGGAACAATCAGGAACCGTCCAGACTTCAATCAATCCTTGATGCGGATTCGAGAACGATATGTTGCCTCTGGCCAATCGCACGTAGGGACTCCTATCGCCGTTCGTCCACTCAGCGAAAAGCCGGAAGGTGGATGGCCGATGATGCTTCTGCTGCATGGGTATGGCGATACCAATATTAATTATCTCGCTCAGGCTGAAGATTGGTCAGAAAGTGGTTTTGTCACGGTCGCGGTTCCGGGTTCCGTCCCCGCAGGTAGTGATCATTTTCAATGGCCGATGGAATCCACCGCACAGACCAATACAGACTTGCAGGCGATCGTACAGTCACCCCTCTTTGATGGACTTGTGAATCGTGAGAAGGTTTTCCTGCTCGGTTTTTCGCAAGGGGCTTTACACGCCATGTTATTGACGGCAGAAAAACCAGACCTTTATGCCGGCGTCGTTGGTCTGTCGCCGGGTGGTTCGCTGGCTGATCAACTGGGTGCTCCAGACCTGAAGCCATCGAAACGAACTGTGCGTTGCGTGTTCATTCACGGAACGGCTGAACCTCATGCCCCCTTTGTCCAAATCTGGAAAAAGGCAAGCCAGTCTGCCGGATGGAAATTCCAGAGTCACACTCATCCCGGCGGTCATCAGTTCCCCGGCAATTGGGCCGAAATGCAGCCACAGATTGCGACTTTTCTGATCAGCGGCAGTTAAGGAGTCCGAGTTTGGCGGCTAGAGCAAAGGCCCGTTAACCACCCCCGTGGAGGGGGGTGGGGTTGCGTTTGGACTGCGTGCTTTGTCTGTTTCACTTAAAGAAATTCAGCCAGCGTACGCTGCCGTGACCGGCGAATTTGGACGAGTACGATTGTCGTCGCTGCGAGTGAGCGCGATCACCGCTTCGATCAACATTGCCAGCGCGAGAAACAGCAGCAATGACGAAATCCCCAGCAGGATATACGTGATCTGTTGTGGAGCTTTCGCAGCACCGAGTTGCTGCACGTAACCGTAAATCATCCGGCCCAAGGCCCAGGTACTCATCGTATACATGAAGACGGTTGGCAAGCCGACCACGTACAGGACCCAGGTCTCGCGACGCGTCCGCCAGAGCCAGACGGTAACCCCCAATAACGTCAACGCTGCCAGCAATTGGTTGCTCGCTCCGAACAGTGCCCAGAAGATCCGCCACAGCGGTGCCGGGTTGCCATCGGCGTCATTGATCGTCTGCATCACAAAGAAGGCAGGAACACCGGCGGTGAGCAGCGTTCCCAGCCAGCGGCCTTTTGAATCGTGCCAGCCTGTCAATTCCTGAATGATGTATCGGCCCAACCGAGTGCAGACGTCGAGTGTGTCATAGACAAATGTCGTAAAGGCCATCAGAGCGAATGAAACGGTTAATTGGCTGGAAAGATGAAATCCCGTCCAACCGCAGCTTCGAACAAATACCGAAAATTGTTCGAGCAGCGTTCCGATTCCCTGAGCATAAATCAGATTCGGCTGCGGCTTCTTCAGCAAAGAGGCATCCTTGGTGAGGATCATCACGCAGCTTAGCGAAACAATGGCCACCATCGCTTCCAGCAGCATGGCACCGTATCCGATCAACTTGGCGTCCGTCTCATATCGCAACTGCTTGGATGTCGTTCCCGAAGCGATCAAGGAATGAAAACCGGAACAGGCTCCGCACGCGATCGTGATGAACAGAACCGGGAACAGCGTTTCCCCTTTGGGTGTCGTCCAACCATTGAACGCAGGATATTCGATGTTCGCTCCGCCGAACAAAAGTCCGACTGCGCCTGCTGCTAAAGCGACGTACAGAAAATAGCCCCCGAGATGGCCTCGCGGTTGTAACAACAGCCACATCGGGACAACAGACGCGATGCAGCAATAGATCAGCAGAAGTATGTCCCAGGTCTTATGAGCCAATCGGTCATCTGCGGTAGGGATGAATGTCTTCAGAATCGCGGTCATGTCGACGGGAAGGAACTGACCGGCCCAGATTGACACTCCGACCAGTGGCAGAAAAATGAGTGTCGCCCAGCCGACTGAGAGTTTGGTGTATTTCAGCAGAACTCCCATTACAAGCGGCAGCACCAGGTACATCAACGATGATGATGCGATCCCCGCCCCCGTCACTTCTTCACCGTTCTCCAGCGTCTGCTTGCCAATGAAAGAAGCCGCAGTGATGTCGGTAAAGGCGACAATGATGTAAACGAGTGCCAGCCAGACGAAACTGAGGAACAGCACGAACGCTCGTCGACTCATGTGATCGCGGACCACTTCGGCGATCGATCGCGCCTTATGTCGGATCGATGCCACGAGCGACGTAAAATCATGGACGCCACCAATCAGGATCGAACCGACCAGAATCCAGATCAGTGCCGGGAGCCAGCCGAACATGACTCCGGCCAAAATCGGTCCGACGATCGGCCCTGCTGCCGCGATCGCTGAGAAATGTTGGCTGAGCAATTCGTTGGGAGCTAGCGGTGCGTAGTCAAGATCATCCCGCAGTTCAAACGCAGGGGTTTTCGCGTTGGCATCCAGTCGCAAAAGCCGAACGAGGATCGGACCATAAGTCCAATAGGCGATCGACAGGATTGCAGCAGACGCCAGGACAATCACAAGCATGCTCATGTAGAAAACTCCAATCAGTAATCAGTCACAACGATGTCGTCGGGACTTGAAATCAATTCGCAACAAAAACCCGCTAAAACGAAGGGGGCAATCCTTGGCTGATGACGGGCTTCGTTAAACTTACCAAGAGTTGGATCGAGTGGCATCCACGATACGCGAGAACGGGTTTTCCGTCCACACTTTCCGCAGTCTTCGCGTATGGTAGAGTGGATGTGGTCGTCCTGGAGTTTCCGGAGTGTCATTGATGAGGTGGCTTGGACTGATTGTCTGTTTTGCGTCGATGTTACTCGCATCGCCCGGCATCCTTGCTGCCGATGAGGTCAACGCCGACAAGGATGCCATAGAATTCTTCGAGAAGAAGATTCGTCCTCTGTTGGTAAAACGGTGTTACGAGTGTCACGCCGCCGATAAATCGGAAGAGAACGGGCACCTGGTGCTGGATGGCCGAGCCGGGCTTCTCGCGGGTGGAACTCGCGGACCCATTCTGATTGCGGGTAAGCCGGACGAAAGTTTACTCGTCAGTGCGATCCGGTACGGTGATCCAAAACTGCAGATGCCGCCAGAAGGAAAGCTTCCCAACGACGAGATTGAGCTATTTGTCCGCTGGGTTCAAAACGGAGCGGTCGTCCCGGATTACGGTGACGCCGTGGAAAAAAAAGCCAAAACGATCGACTGGAACGAAGCTCGAAAGTTCTGGTCGTTTCAGCCACTTACGGTGCACCAGCCACCCGCGATAGCACCGAAAGAGAGAGTGCTTCAGCCGATCGATGCATTCATCCAGACCACTCTTGCACAACAAGGGCTGACCCCCTGCCCTCCTGCGGATAAACGGACTGTTGCTCGTCGGTTGTGGTTCGACTTGCTGGGGTTGCCTCCCAAACCCGAAGACGTGATGGAATTCGTCGCGGACACCCGGCCTGATGCCTACGAAAGACAAGTTGATCGATTGCTGGCATCGCCCCATTTCGGCGAGCGATGGGCGAGGTACTGGCTGGATCTGGCTCGGTACACCGATGTGACTCCTTCCTGGCTGAAGAATGCCGACCAGGCCTGGCTATATCGAGACTGGGTCGTTCGAGCGATCAATGCAGACGTTCCCTACGATGATTTCTGCAAAAATCAGTTGGCTGCTGACGTGATCGAGAACACCGCTCCCGAAGATTATGCCGCGCTTGGATTGCTCGGACTCAGTCCGACCTATTGGAAAGAACCGAGGCTCGCGCCAGCCGTCATCGAAGTCATCGTGGCTGATGAATGGGATGAACGAATCGATGCCGTCGCACGCACCTTTCTGGGTCTGACAGTCGCCTGTGCTCGTTGTCACGACCATAAGTTTGATCCGATTACGACGCGCGACTACTACGCCCTGGCGGGGATGTTTGCGAGTACTCAACTGACCGACCGGCCGCTTTTACCGTCGCCATTGGCGGAGGAGATTGTTGAAGCACGGCAGCGTGTCGACAAATTGGAAGAAGCACTCAAAGCAATCAAAGATAAGGAATCCGAAGACGCTAAGAAGCTGACGGCCGAGATCGACAGCCTTCGCAAATCGACCCCTCAGTTTGACGCTCGCATGGCACATACCGTTGAAGAAGCGAGCTTGTACGTGCTTCCGGATGGTCCTGAGATGACAAAGCTCGATATCCGGAAACGTCAGCCGCGAGACCTGCCGATCTTTCGACGGGGGAACCCAGGGAACCCGGGTGAGATCGTCCCTCGACGGTTCATTGAGGTATTGTCGTCTGGCTCGCCTTCGCCGTTTATTTCCGGAAGCGGGCGTCGTGAGTTTGCCGATTCGCTGTTTCATGACGCGAGGGGGCTGACAGCACGTGTCCTCGTGAATCGAATCTGGTCGTTACATTTTGGTCGAGGCCTGGTCAGAACCCCCAGCGATTTTGGCATTCAAGGGGACCGGCCAACACACCCGGAATTGCTGGAATGGCTGGCTGCCGAAACCGCTGATGATGGCGGACGTCAAAGCCCGCGGAACTGGAGACTGAAGCGTCTACACCGCCTGCTTGTCACCTCGGCTACCTATCAGCAATCAAGCGATACACGCCCGACGGCATCGGGACCAACCGCAAGTTCGCGATCGAACCAGCTCGATCCCGATAACCACTGGCTGGCTCGCATGAGTCGACGACGGTTGGAGATCGAGCCGTGGCGAGACGTGATGCTTGCGGTCGCGGGTAACCTGGATGTCACAATGGGAGGCCCGGCTGCGGAGCTGGATCTGCCGACAAACACTCGCCGGACGCTCTACGGAAAAGTGGGCCGTGACGAACAAAACGATATGCTGCGTTTGTTCGACTTTCCACCGCCGACATCGCACAGTCCGGCACGTGATGTGACCACAACGCCGCTTCAGCAACTGTTTTTATTAAACAGCGAATTCGTCGACTCGCAGTCTGGAAAACTCACGGCCCGGCTTCACGCTGATCGACCCGATTCAACCTCGTTAGAGAAAATCGTAGCGTGCTATCAATACTTGTTTCAGCGAAATCCCAGTGAGGTTGAAATTCAACTCGGAGAACGGTTCCTTACGTTGCCTGATACAACCCAGACACCGGGTGAACGTCGCTGGCCGCTATATATCCAGTCGCTGTTCGGGCTGAACGAACTTTTGTTTGTCGATTAGCACAAATTAAATGTTAGCCCGACGCGCAAGCGAGGGATCTTGTCTTTAATTCAAAGAAGATCTCTCGCTTGTGCTTCGGGCTAACGTATGACGCTGTTCTAAATCGCCGAAACCAGCCATTTCTTTAATTCGGATTCGAGTTCCACAAGCGACTGCTGACCCAGCGTCTTTGCTTCACTCAGTGGAAGATCGGGCGAGACGTTGGCGAACAGGTAGAACTTGATCTTGGGTTCGGTTCCTGACGGTCGACCTGCCAGAGTCACCCGGCATGGGCCGGATTGACCTTCCAGAATCAGCAAATCGCCTGACGGTTGTGGCAGGTCCGCCTGTACGGTGTTGGACGGAAGCGACTTCACGACGTGCCGTTGATAGTCCTTGACGGTTTCAAATGAAATCGACCCTAAAGATGCTGGCGTTCGTTCTCTCAGGGCCTGCATCATTTGGGCGATCTGGCTGCTTCCTGATGCTCCCGGACAAGTCTGGACGAACTGTACCTCGTGGTAGAAACCGTGCCGGACATACAGTTCATCAAGCCGGTCGACTAACGTCTTACCAGCGGCCTGAAGTTCGCTCGCCAGTTCCAACGCGAAGATCGCCGCGACACAAGCGTCTTTGTCACGACAGTAAGAACCCGCCATATAGCCGACCGACTCTTCTGCCGCGAAGACGAACTGATCTGGTCCGTTCGCGTCGATCGCCCCGGCGATCCATTTAAAGCCCACCAGAAGATCACGAATGACGCGAACTCCGTAAGCATGACCAATTGGAACAAGCATCGGGGTCGTGACGAGCGTTTCCACGAGAAAGTGATCGGCCGTCAGCGTATTGGCGGCAGCTCGTTTGGAAAGAATGTAATCCGCCACGAGCGCCCCTAGCTGGTTACCCGTCAGGCAGATGAATTCATCACCTTGAGTCCTGACCGCTACCGCCAGTCGGTCGGCATCGGGGTCTGACGCCAGCACAAGAGCATGGCCGTTCGCTTTGGCAAAGTCGATCGCTGGACGCAGTGCCTGTGGACGTTCCGGGTTCGGCAAATGGTCAGGGACATTCGGAAACGAACCATCCTCAGAACATTGAGGCTCATACAGATCAACAGCGTGATAGCCTGCTTGTAAAATCGAGCGATAGATTGATGAAGCGCCGACACCGTGCATCGGTGTATAAAGGGCACGAGTCGTCCGTGCCGACGAAAGGCTCAAGGCACAGACTTCGTTGATATAAGCCTGATCGACGTCGAGATCCTTTGACCCCGTAAGAATCACGATCTTGCCTTCTTTCACGGCAGCGTCGAAATCGACTTTGGGGATTTCTTCGCTGGCGTCGACGCAGGCAATAATCCCTTGATCATGCGGGGGTAGAACTTGCCCGCCGGTATTCCAATAGGCTTTGAAACCATTGTCGCTTGGCGGGTTGTGCGACGCCGAAATCATCACGCCGGTATCACATTTCAGATAACGAACGGCAAACGAGAGTTCTGGGGTGGCACGAGGTTCAGGAAAAAAAAAGACTTGAAAGCCATGAGCGGCCAGGATCGATGCCGTTAATCGAGCAAATTCCGTTGAGCGGTGTCGCGTGTCACGAGCGACAACAGCTCGCAAGCCCGTAGCATGGGCTTCAGCCCGTGCACCCTGCGTGACATTCGCACCATGCAGGGCATCAGGACTGGCCATTCGCTGAACGTAGACCGCCAGTCCATGAGCCGATTCGGCAATCGTACGAGCATTGATAGTGGCCGAGCCGATTTCACTCATTGGTCCCCGGCGACCACCGGTACCAAACGGGATTCGTTCCCAGAATAAACGATCCAATTCAGCAAAGTTGGCTTCGTCCACGAGTCGCAGAAGTTGATCGAGATATTCGGCATAATAGGGTTCGGACAACCACCGCTTCACGTTGTGCCCGGAAGCCTGCGTCAACTGTCCGCCATGCACCGCGTGATCGACCGAGCTTCGTGCCGCTTCAATTCTATGAACATTGTCATTTGACATCTGTTGCTTCCTCTATTCATGATGCCCGCAGAACGAGTGTCGATTATTGTTTGGTCAATCTTCTGGATCAATGTGCCACTGCTTGACCGTCGTCGGTCAAGCGGTGCTCTTCATCCGACAAAATGGATAACACACTGCTTCTCCGAAAGAATCCGATGCCGTGGCGCAGAATCCTGATTGAGAAGTCTGACAAAGCATTGTCGCGACTTCAATGACTTCGAGACCTGTATGCAAAATACAACAATTCGCACTGAAGAGGAAACATTCGAGCGGGAAACGATCCCCGTGTTAAATGCGGATCAGCTCGAATAATCCAGACGGTTATGATCGCCAGCTTCTTTGAGAGATTCTGGCGAGGTCCACGAAATCGAACGAATTTAACGAAAGAATCTTGAAATGTTACACGCAGTCATTATGGCAGGCGGATCGGGAACCAGGTTCTGGCCGCAGAGTCGGAGAGAACTACCAAAACAGTTCTTGCGAATGACGGGGAACCAGACTCTCATTCAGCAAACTGCCGATCGATGTCAGCCTGCCATTTCCCCGGCGCACATCTGGGTCGTCACGGGGGCTGCTCACGCCGTGGAAACGGCACGACAACTTTCCAACATCCCGGGCAATCAGATTCTGGTCGAACCCTGTGGCCGCAACACAGCCCCCTGTATCGGTCTGGCGGCCATCGAATTGCTGGCGGCGGACCCTGATGCAATCATGCTCGTCACGCCAGCAGATCATGTCATCAGTCCCACGGAAAAATTTCAACAGGCTGTCGCACAAGCGGTCAGCCTGATCGAAGCGGAACCTTCAACATTCGTTCTCTTTGGTGTCGAACCGACCTATCCCTCCACAGGTTTTGGATACATCCAGCGTGGCGAGAGACTGGTGACGACGTCGTGCCCAACCTACCGGGTCAAAAGCTTTAACGAGAAGCCGAATCAACTGACGGCAGCGAGGTTCATGGCAACCAGCGAATATTACTGGAATTGCGGTATTTTCGTCTGGCGCGCTCAAACGATTCTGGATGCACTGAAAATGTTCTCGCCAGAAATCTTTGAACGGCTGGAAAAAATCCGTCCGGGTATCCAGACCGGTCATGCCCAGGTTCTGCTGGAGCGAGAATTCCCGCTCATGCCATCAATTTCGATTGACTATGCAGTCCTCGAAAAAGCGGCTGATCAGGTTTGTGTCCTGGAAGCTCCGTTCGAATGGGATGATGTCGGCAGTTGGCAGGCACTTCCAAGACTCTTTCCGACCGACGGCGATGGAAATACGATCGATGGACTCTGTTGCAGTGTCGACTCGTCGGGATGCATCGTCCGATCCGATGCCGAACACTTGATTGCCACGATCGGCGTTAAAGATCTGATCATCGTTCATACGGCGACGGCAACGCTGGTCGCCGACAAACGGGATGAAGGGGCGATCAAGAAACTGATTGCAGAACTCGAAAAGCGAGGATTGACTGCTTACCTCTAAGGTGATCAATGCTGGTGTGGCCTGACGAAACGGCCAAGCGGGTGTCGGGTAATTGTGTTACGCCCTGCGGGTGCAACCCTGGGTGGCACGGTTTTGGAGTCTTCGACAAGGCCGTGTCTTCTTGGATTGATCACGCGTCTCAAGAGCGCGGCTTTTTTTGAAAACGGTAAAACCGTAGCACCCTCTTCGCGACTTGCTGTTCCAAAAGCTACTTCGCCCCCAACAACGCACACATCACGTCGTCAGGTCATTTCGTCCGGCCGCGGCTGTCGCGCCGCGTAGTTCCGGACCAATTCTGCGAACTGTGCACCACGATCGGAAAAATTTCGGAACCAGTCGTAGCTGGCGCAACCTGGCGAAAGCAGGATCACGTCCCCCGGTGCGGAATGTTCCACCGCCCAATTGAAGGCCGCAACGAACGAGGTCTGTGGCAATGAAACCTCACATCCTTTTGATACATTCCCTTCGATCATTTCGTGTAATGAAACGGCCGTCTGACCCATCAGAGACACGGATTTGGCTTGTCTTGCAATGGCATCGGCCATGTGGCTGAGATCAACGTGTTTATCGTATCCCCCCGCCAAAAGGACGATCGGGGCATCAAAGGCCAATAAAGCCACTTCGGCAGATTCGGGAGTCGTTGCTAACGAGTCATTGTAAAATCGTCGGCCTGCCACTTCGGCGACGAATTGCAGTCGATGCGGCAACGGCTGGTAATTCTCGATCCCCTGTTGCACGCTTTCGGCATCGGCACCGACGGATACAGACGCCGCAATCGCCGCGAGCGCATTCGCCACGTTATGCTTCCCCGGCAGTTTGAGCCAATCCATTAGTGGCCAGCGCTCTTCGTCGCCATTAATACGAACGACCCCCTGTCGATTCTCGAAGAAGACCCCGTGCTCACCTGGATGATCAAGACCGAATTCCAGCCGAACACCATTCAATGACCAGTTTTTGACATCGGCATCGTCTGCGTTTATTACTGCGGTATCCTGCGATGTTTGCCAGCGGAGGATCGCCTGTTTTGCCTGACGATAGTCATCCAGATCAACATGCCAGTCGAGATGATTCGGAGCAAAATTGGTAACGACCGCGACATGCGGACTGACTTGTAATCGATTGATGTCGGCCAATTGAAAACTGCTCAATTCGAGCACCACAAGATCGTCTGGCTGAATTTGATCGACCAGAGGCAACAGGCTTGTTCCGATATTTCCGCCTAACCAGGCTCGACGGCCCGGTTGACGTTGCAGAAATTTCTCAATAATCGAATGAATCATCGCCGTCGTGGTCGATTTGCCGTTGCTGCCGGTCACGGCAATGACCTTTGCCCGATTCCATTTCCAGAAGAGATTCATTTCACTTGTGGTAGGCACCCCGGCGTTAATGGCTTCGTTGAGAAACGGACAGTCACGCTTCACCGCCGGGCTCACGACGACCAGATCCGCTGACCGGAAATCACTTTTATCATGATGGCCAAGGACAAGTCGGTCAGGAGGGGTCTCTTTCAATTCCGCCAGCGAATCAGTCAGTTTTTCAATCGGTCGAAGATCTGTCACCGTGACCAGAGCGCCGCGAGAGACCAGGAACTTGACCGCGCCAATTCCACCACCAAACGAACCCAGTCCCATCACTAAGACGCGTCGTTGACGATAGTCATCAAAATCGTGATCGAAGATCATTCGTCACCTGTTGCCAGTTTGACTAACAGTTTTACGGCCTCGCGAAAATCTCGCAAAATGAAGTCGGCTTCACGCGCATACGTTGGGATTTCGTTTGGTGCAAATAAGACACAACGCATCCCGGCTCGCTTTCCCGCCTGAAGATCGAACAGATAGTCTCCGATCACGATGATCTGGTGAACTGGCAGACCCCAACGCTCGGCAATCAATCTGACTCCCGCCGGATCGGGTTTGGGAGGAGCATCTTCTCGAGTCACAATTTGAGAAAACGAAAGCCCCCATCGCTTGAGTGTCCTTTCCGTCGATTCTCGCGAATTACGAGTTAATACGGCTGTTGAAATCCCCGCGTCATTGACGTGGCTGAGAAAATCTAACACTCCTTCAAAAGGGACGGATTCGTCTGCCCCGCGCAATTCATGCCTGTGCATCACGTCCAGCATCCGATCACGCTCTGCACCGTCCGGGATGCTTGCCAATCCTTCCAGAATTGGAATACCCGTTGGCAAACCCATCTCGTGCCGCATCGCGTCAAAATCGAGCCGCGAATCGACGAGAGTTCCATCCATATCAAAGATGATTCCACGCACTTGAGGCATGCTGTCCATCGATCTAATGTTTGAAATCCATCATGGTCTTGAACGAGCCGATGCGAACGGATTCGCGATTGGCGAATGGCTCGCCAAACTTGCTCCCAATCGACCAGCCCCAGTAACGAGCTCGATCACGGATATCGTCGAGAGGTGTGGGAAATTCCTGGCTGCGTCCGGTGATGAACTGACTTTCGTAGCAACGTGCAGAGGCCAGTTTTTCCTCAATGGAATCACTGATATCGAAAACGAATGCGGGCTGCGGATGAACTCGAAGATGAATACTGAAATAGTAAAAAATCTGTGGTGGGTGAAAGGGCTCCCCCGGCATATCGGTTCGAGACAACTTGGACCAGAAACGAGCCGCTTCAATCAGGCTTGTCGCCGCGACGTGGTCGGGATGACTGTCCTCCCAATACGGTGCGAGCAGTATCCGGGGCCTCGTCAAACGAAAAATCGTCGCCAACTGGCGCCGCGCCGCAAGCGTATGTTCCAGAGTCCGATTGGGGAGACCGAGGTTCTGCCTCCAGTCCAGTTGCAGTACCTTCGTTGCCGCCGCTGTTTCCCTGGCACGAATTTCTGGCGAGCCATGCGGAGTTGGTTCGCCATTCGTCAAATCCAGGACGCCGACGCGAAGTCCCTGGCGACGGCATGTGACCAGCGTACCACCGACACTGATCTCGGCGTCATCGGGGTGCGGCGCGATGGCCAGGATGTCCAACGAGTGTTCCAGCGACTGCATAAGTATTCATCTCGACACGATTGACGTTTTTTGGGATAACGGCGCTGCCTATCTCCCAAATCCCTGTTTTCACAATTTACGCCGAGCTTACCTCCGCAACTGCGTGGAGCCTAGTCATGCTGCGCCGCCATGGTTTGATTCTATTGTCCTTCGCTCTGATTAACGGCCTGTCAATAGGCTGTTCTACGATGGGCATTAAAAACGGTGTCCCCTATTTTTCCAAGAAGGAACAATGGGAACCGGATGTTGAAGAGGACAAGTGGGCCACCGTCGGCCAACAAGCGCGAGGCAATCGCGCTCTGGACGACGAGAATGACCCCGTCAAGGGGATCATCATGTCCAAACAAGCACAAGATATCGAGCGGAATCTCGGCTATAAATAAGCCGTAGCATGGGCTTTAGCCCGTGCACCACAAAGACGGGGTCGGGCGTCCAAATTTCAAAATTGGCCAATGGGCTGTCGTCTTCAAAAAACGCATCACTGGCCAATTTTGAAATTTGAACACCCGACCCCAGAACAGCCAGCCCACAGCCAAACTTGGCTCATGACTCCATGAGGTAGGGTTGCAGTTCACCGCTGGAAATCAGTTTTCGAAGAATCGGCGCTGTGGCGATTGTTGTGACCAGCGCCATGATGACCATCATCGCGAACAGCTTGGGTGAGATCACGCCAAGCGACAGACCGATGTTCAGAACGATCAACTCCATCAATCCCCGGGTATTCATCAGAATTCCCAGTGCGGCTGATGTCCGCCAGTCAATCCCCGTCAGATGCGCAGCCAGGATCGTTCCGCCAAACTTTCCGATCGTCGCGACCAGGATGATTGCACCGCAAATCAGCCAACTGTCGAAACCGCTGATCAGACCGATTCGCGTATTCATCCCGGTGACGGCAAAAAAAGCGGGAAGCAGCATGATGGTGACGACATCATGCAACTTATGACTCAATTCTTTACTGACACGGCTGTCGTGAGGAATCATTGCACCCAATAGGAACGCGCCGAAAACCGCGTGAATACCGATCGCTTCCGTCGACAACGCGGCACAGAGCAAGGCAATCAATAACAGTGGCGTGGTTCGCTGATCTAAACCACGAAGTTCGGCCCAGGCGATCCACCTCAACATCAGTGGTCGCACAACCAGAAACATCACGGCGATAAACGCGATCGTGGCGACGGCGACCATCACTGCATCGCCAATCTGAGCTTTCGCAACACCGACCACAAACGCCAGAAGACACCACGCCGTGACATCGTCCGTTGCCGCGCAGCTCAGGGCAATCACGCCAAGATCGGTCTGGTCTAAGCGCTGATCAGTCAGAATTCGGGCAAGGATTGGAAAGGCGGTAATCGACATCGCCACCCCGAGGAACAACGCGAAACTCGTAAACGGGACATCGCTTGTCGATAACATCGGATACAACCACAGAGCCATTACGGCCCCGAGGACGAATGGAACGACGATACTGGCGTGCGAGATTGCAATCGCCGACTTTGCCTGGTGCCCGACTTTTTGCAGATTCAGCTCGAGCCCGACAATGAACATGTACAGGACGACCCCCAATTGGGCGATGGTCTTCAAAGACGAGACAACCAATCCATGCGGATCGCTCGAAGTATCGGGAATCAAACAATGCATCGCATCGGGAAAATAGGTTCCCAGTATTGAAGGACCGAGCACAATCCCCGCGATGACTTCTCCGATGACGGCAGGTTGGTGAAACCGCTTCAGAGCCCAGGCAAACAGGTTTCCCATGGCAATGACTGCAGCGAGGGTTGCCAAAACGTGGACGACGACATCGACACCATCAGATTTTGTCACTCCGGTTGTTGTCGAGGTGGGGGTCGCGGCCGGAGCCTTCAGCTCTTGTCCAACCTGTTTAATCCACCAAAACGAAGCGATGCCGCCGACAAGCAGCAAAAAATAAAAGACCAGCAGTCTCCCCGATTCGTGTCGGGGCTGGGTATTCGAGGATGCCGTGCTCATCAGCAGAACGATTCAAGTAATTCGGTGGGTCGTCGAAGCATTCAAGGTGAAAAAATTCCGCTTCAAGTCCCCAAACGATAGTCGTTCAAACAACTATCGTCAAGACAATTGTCTTCAGATAGGCGAAGATGGTTTCATGAAACGATGGATTCACTTAAGGAAGTTTTGTTGCGAAAAGAAGGGACGTTTTCCAGGACGATTGCTGTCATAAAGGGGTTTTCGCCCTGAGAGGACGATATTTACCAGCACAGCTTGCCGCTGTTCTGGGATGTTTTTCCCTTCAGGGCAATGATTCTGCTCTTAAGGCGCAACATTATCGCCTCACGTCTTACAGCCTGTTTCATGAGGCCGCGCTTCCTCCCAAATGGCTTAAGGCATCCTCCTGCTATGCTCTTAAATGCCAAAAAACGGTAAATGAACGTGCGTTCATAATCGGAGCCAATCTCACGCAAAAGTAATGAAAAGTAAAAAATTTTCAATTTTTTGCGTCATGAATTCGGGTTCCCGGATAATTCATCATTAATTCATTCAAGTAATCCCTGTTTCTACGGTTTTCCACAATCAATTCTTGCGTTTTCTGCCTGAATCCGAAAGTGGTTACTTGATGGGTTTTGGTGCTTAGGTTTTTCCTGAGTTCCCCGTTTGTTTCATTTTCATAGGTGTTTTGCTTGGTTCCGCCGTACGGTTCTCCAAGTTTTCTCGGTGGTTTTTTTGAAGGAGTGTGTGTCGTGGCTTTATCGATTTCTGATTCTCCGTCTCGCCGACGCAAAGGATTTACGCTGATCGAATTGCTGGTCGTGATTGCCATTATTGCCGTTCTGATTGCGCTATTATTGCCAGCAGTCCAACAGGCTCGCGAAGCGGCTCGACGGACTCAGTGCAAGAACAACCTGAAACAACTTGCACTGTCATTGCACAACTACGAAAGCACCTTCGGCCAGTTTCCAATGCCCGCTGTCTGGTCGGTCAGTGTGAACAGCGGCTCGAACGGCGATCCCTCGTACGGGATGGCATGGGGCATGGCGATCCTTCCCTACATGGACCAGGCTGCCCTTTTTAACTCGTTCGATTTTAGTCGTCCGATCTGGTCCGGTGCTAACAATCAGGCGTTGATCGCGAAAACATTGACAGCCCATATCTGTCCATCAACACCATCGATTCCACTGGCCCCGACAACGTGGCTCGCCAGTCCACTTCGTGGTAACCCAAGTTATGGGTTGGCACCATCGTCTGATATCGTCGTCCCAGGTTGGGGTCGTTCGGATTACATCGTGCCCACCGATGTTCGCAGTCCTTTGTACTACAGCTTGACGAATGGCAACACCGCCACTCGTCACGGATTTTTCTGGGCCGGGGACGCGTTCGGAAGCGCGGTTGTCTTCGATACAAACCCTGCCACTCAAGCCGCCGTCGCGGCGAAGGGATATCAAGACGGTTCGCCAACGATTGCGAAAGTGACGGACGGCATGACCAACACAATCATGATTGCAGAAAAAGCAGGTCGTAATCAGCTTTGGGAAAAGGGTCAACTCTTCACCGCCGGCACTCCTGATGCTGACTCGGGCGGAACCTCAGACTATCTCGCTTACCTTTCGAATCAGAACAACTACGCGGGTGGCGGCTGGGCAGACCCGAACAACGCCGAATGGCTCGACGGTTCCAACCGAAACGGAATGGTCGGAAGCTATAACAAAACAGCAAACGGAGACGGATCTCAGGTCAATTCCTGTCCGATCAACTGTAATAACCTGACCGCTCACTCGTGGTATTCGTGGCATGTTGGCAGCATTCACGTCGCTATGGGTGATGGCAGCGTGAGGACAATCAACGAAAACATTTCTGATAACGTCCTTGCCAACGCCATCACACGAGCTGGCGGTGAAGTTCCAGGCGACTTCTAAGATTGAAATCGCCGTCGAAGTATCTGATGTCCGCCTGGTTTTAAGTCAAATTCTAACCAGGCGGATTTTGTCATCACAACCAATTGGCAACGCAACCCCACCCCCTTCGCGGGGGTGGTTAACGCGCCTTTTGCACCTGGGGATCGGCTGTTTGTGAATAGTTTTTTAGCCGCCAGGACCAGGGCAAAGGCCCTCTAACCACCCCCATCAGGGTGTGGGGATATTTTTTTATTGCTTAGTTTGTCTTGTCACTTCGGAGTGGAATCGAGATGAATTCTCGGGCGTTCTTTCTGTCATTGGTTTGCTGTTGTCTGGTTTTCTCTCAGGTTTCCTGCTCCCGGAGTAAGGGAAAGGTCATTAAAGATAAAGTTCCGTTGTCACAAGTCACCGGCACAGTCATCATCAATTCAGAACCGGCGCAAAATGTGATGATCGATTGCGTCCCGTTGACCCCCATCGCGGAAAAGCGACCGCAGTTTGGGACATCTTTCAGAGCGGTGACAGCTCACGATGGGACTTTTTCCATGAGTACTTATGCGCGAGGGGACGGAATTCCGTATGGTCAGTATGCCGTTCTGTTTCGAAGGCTGGAGCAAAAACCATCCGGAGAAAAAGATCTGCTGGGTGGTCAGTACTCGGACGTCATGAAACCATTCATGAAGATTAAAGTCGAAGAAGGTGAGGAACTCGATCTTGGTGACATCGAGTTGAAACAACCTGCCAACACAGAAAAATGACGCTGATCAAGGGTTGCAAACGCAACTCCAGATCGCTTGGGGTATCAACGACAATGGACGAGAAGACTCGCGAATTGACGCGGATGTGGATGTCGGCCCAGCCGATCGTCGCTTCGTTTGTTTCGTCCATGGTTTCAGACTTTACCGCTCGCGATGACATCATGCAGGAGATTATCACTGCGGTCATCGAATCTTTTGACACCTACGACCCGAGTCGCCCTTTCATCGCCTGGTTGCTGGGAATCGCTCGCAATCAGGTCGGACTTTACCGACGCAAGCTTTCGCGCGATCGAGGGCTTTTCGATGAGTCGACCGCAGATGTCCTGGTCGACGCGTTTTCTCATGTTTCCCTCTCCGATGTTCGCCGATTAGAATTTCTGCAGGACTGCATTGAACGTCTGAGCGATCGTGACCGGCAACTGTGTGATCTCCGCTACGGACAAGATCTGAAACCGTCGGGGATTGCAGCACGCCTGGGAACAACGGCAAACAACGTTTCCAAAGCTTTGCAGCGGATTCGCGATCAACTTCGAAATTGCATCGAATTGCACGTTGCTCGAACGGAGAGGGCCTGATGAGCATTGATGCCGATTGGTTGATCAACGGCCACCTGGACGGAAGCCTGACCATCGCCGAGCGAGCAGCTCTGGCCGAATGGCTGAAAGCGTCGTCGGAAAATGCCGACCGGTTTGCGCGATCCGTCATGCTGCACAATCGCATTCGTGTCCATTACGATTCGCTCAGAGAAACCGAGAAAAAAGTCGACAGCATCCGCGTCGCGTCTACCCCACGTCCGCAATATTCACGTCGATCAATCGCTGCCGCCGCCAGTCTGGCCTGCGTCATGCTGGGTGCCTTTCTTTATTTGACCCAGCTATCAGGTCCCAGCCCCCGAGCAGCCGCAATCGCGGAATTTCATCAATTGGTGATTCAGGGTCGGCGTCCTGCCGATCGAACGTACCGGATCACGTTCGTGAAAGATCCGTCTGATCGCCCTGAAAACCTCGGTAAGAATTCCAAAAATCCCGAGAATAAACCGGATGACCCGGCGAATCCTGGTAATGAACCGATGTTATACGTTCGTGATGGCCGTCAGTTCGTCTATTCCCGTAAAGCTCTTGACGGTCGTCGATTCATTATCGGTGGCAATGGTCAGCAGAGCTGGGCGATTAAACCGGATGAACCCGTCGAAGTCAGCGGGCCGTTGCACTTTACCGAGGGCCTGCCCGCAGGCTTGTATCTGGCGCCTGTCCTCAGCTTTTTTGATGGCCAGGAAAAGATGCTGTTAAACGATTACAACATTGAACTGCGGAATCCCACGAAGTCGACCAAGGTCTTCGTGGCTGTGAAGAAACCCGATACAAAACAGGGGCCACGTCGTATTGAAATCTCGTTTGCAGGAATATCCGGCCAAATCAATGAAATGCGAATCTGGCCCGAAACACCCGATCATCGCCGAACCAGCCATACGCTGATTCAACTCGTCAGCGAACAACGGCTCGCAAAGAATTGGTTTACGCACGAGTTTCATCACCCAGATCATCCACAAAATTCGGATGCTTCCATTTGATCGGCGTCGATTGATATGATCCAATAAGGAAAAGGTCCCACTCTGGAAACATCGTTCCGTGTTTCTAGAACGCATCTGCGTCTATCAACTTGGTCGTCTCCAATTCGTATTTCTACAATCCAACGGCCTTGATGTCGGGCGCTTGCGTCAGACGCTGGTATTTCCTTTCGATCTCCAATATTTCCAGGTTTTTTGTGGTTGAGGAGGGATGTCAATAATGCCCTCAGTCATTTCGGGTGCTGAACCTCGTCGACGGCGGGGAATGACACTTGTCGAACTGATCGTCGTCATCGCTATTATCGCTGTGTTACTTGCCTTGTTGTTGCCGGCCGTACAACAGTCACGAGAAGTGGCTCGAAAGGCACACTGCAAAAATAATCTCAAGCAGCTTGGCCTGGCGATGCACAACTACGAAAGCACTTACGGTCAATTTCCCATCGCCGCCATCTGGAACGTTGATGCGATTGCATCGACCGTGATTTCTGGAAAATCGTGGGGACAAGCACTGTTGCCTTTTATCGATCAAGCGGCAATGGCAACGGGGTTTGATGAGTCGCAGCCCATCTGGTCAGGTGCAACAAATCAAGCTCTGATCGCAACGTCATTGCCCACATTCGTCTGTCCTTCCGTCCCGTCAATTCCCAAGCCAAAGACCAGATGGTGTGCTGACACTGTGGCGGCCGGTGGAAATATGAACTGTGGTATCATCCCTTCAAACTCGATCGAAGCGACCTGGGGCCGAACCGACTTTGTTGTCACGTGCGACATCCGATCGCCCCTTAAATCGAATCTCGCCTCGGCAGGCGTTCCCTCATCGGGAACCGTCGGTTTTTTCTATTGCGGGGACCAGAACGCCATTGCTGTTGTCAGCGGAAACGGCGTGACAGGTGTATACGACGCCTCGCCAAAGATTTCGAAGGTTTCCGACGGGTTGACGAATACGATCATGATCGCCGAACTCGCCGCTCGGAATCAGTTATGGGAAAAAGGGAAAAACATCACCACAGCCCCTTCAACCGATACCCCTGCTGCTGCGGCAAATTTCGTTCACTTGCTCAATCAACAGACGCACTTTGGTGGTGGAGGCTGGGCTGACCCCAACAACGATCAATGGGTCGACGGTGGTAATCGAGACGGAAACAATGACATCCGGGACGTCAACGGTGACAGAAACTCGTGCGTCATAAACTGCACCAACCTGCTGGCCCGCGCTTATTATTCGTTTCACATCGGGATGAGCAATTTCACCATGGGAGACGGTTCCGTGCGAAGCATCAGCGAAAACATCGACGACACGCTTCTGGCCTTCCTGATCACACGCGCGGGTGGCGAAGTCGTCGGAGATTATTAGATGCGATTTCGAAATCTTTGGATCGTCTGCTGTTTGTGCTGCACACTTTGTCTGGCCTCATGCTCACGTCCGAAACGTCCTCCCATCACCGACAAAGTCCCGTTAACGCATGTCACGGGAACAGTCCTGGTGGATGGGGTCCCCACGCCCGGAGTTCACGTGCAATACGTTCCGCAGGGTGAAATTGCGGAACGACGAGAACGATACCTCAACCGATTCTTTCTGATGACCGGAGATGGAGGAAAGTTTTCGCTGAGCACTTACGTGAACGGCGACGGCATTCCTTATGGGGAATACGTGCTGGAATTCAAATTACTGGAACAGCGTTTGTCAGGCGAAGTCGACAAGTTCGGCGGCAATTATTCCAACGTCCGTTCCCCCTTCATGACGATCAACCTCGAAAAAGGGGCAGACCTCGAACTGGGAGAGATCGAACTGAAAACCCGCTCGTAGGCGAAGCTGTCATGGAATTCTAAAAAACCACGAGCGCCATCGTCCCGTTCCCGAGAACTTCAAAACGAATCGTGCGACCGACAGGAGGCCTGCCGATCGCACGGTATGTTAAATTTGAAAACTAACGCCAGCTTGATTTCACTGGGGTCGGATTTCAGAGACGGTCACTAACAAGGGACCCGAATGAGGGTCCCGATAGGCATCGGTGTACCTGAAATGGGGACATGGCAGGGGGTGGCAGGGTTCGACGAACACTTGGTTATTGGTTCCCAGTGAAACAGCACTGGACCTGATCCTGCAACCCATTTGAATTCACAAAAACCGCCGGCGATAATCAAAGGTCCCGGAATTGGATTCGCATTTCGATCGTACCACTGCCCCCCTCCCCGAGGGTCAAAAATACTTGTATCGTTGTGAAGTTCCAATTTAATTGCACCAATCTCAGAAGCACTTAAAGCCATTTTAAAGTCTCCAAAACAACGTTACTGAACTTAACGTGACGCTGACGAGCTAATCACGTCCACTTTCAACGAGTGTTCGAGCGAGCCGAATCCCACTAGAAGGGTCGAAGACAAAGAGTTCTGATCGCAAGTGACTCAATGCGTAGAATGAACCCTCGTCCTCGATACAGGGACCGCGTATTAACGTTCGTATCGCACATGGAACACCGTTCTCATGAAATTTGCCGTCAGGTTTTTCGAACGCCTGATCAATGATTTCGCGATTGACTTGATCAACGGGCGACGAGAGTTCACAGATTTCGCGCACGTTACCGTAGGTGTCAAATAACCCCCAGCGGTTGGGTAGTAATCCTCCTACAGGTTGGCTGATCAATAAGCCGTTGTAGAAGACTTTATTTGGAGTCTCTTTCAACCAACCATAATCCACAAAACGATTTTCGATGGATAACGATTGTCCAAAAAAACGGCCTGTTTCGGTCCCTGCACGACAGGCACATTCCCATTCCCCTTCCGTCGGTAACCGATATCCTGGAAGTTGAAGATGATTCGGTACCGGGATCAGCTCGCCAGCCGAGTTCAATTCATAACAATGTGGTAGACCAGACCGGTCTGAACACCAGTTGCAAAAATCGAATGCGTCCTGTTCGCTGATACCCACCGCCGCTGCGTCACCCGCAATATGAAGCCCGTCTCTGATGCCATGCTCAGGACGGAATCGTCGGAACTCGGCGAATGTGATTTCACACAAGCCAATTTCAAATCGACGAGGAATCGTTCGCGTGTGCCGTTTCCATGCGTCATTCAGGTGTGCTTTCTCCTTGCGATCCAGGGTCCCAGCCTGAAAAACAGGTTTATCAATGACCGCGAATTCCATGTAGCTGTCGCCGATCTTCTCGACTCGCCAATTGCCGTGCTGACCCAATTGTGGTTGCACCAACGCGTAACCTGATCGCTTCGCCAAAAGACGAATCATCGAGTGAACACCGCTCTCTTTTTCTTCGAGAAAAAGTTGATTCAACCAGTCGTTCGAAACTGCGCCCAGAATGCTCGACGGATTTTTCAACGACAAAACCTGGAGCAATCCAAATACGATTGCGTCCGCATTTTCTCCCTGCTCAATTCGGACTCGTTCCACTTCGGCCACAACCTCTTTTGCATTGATCGGTTGCCTGGAAAGCCCGAAAATCACCAGCGTCTGAAGCGTCGGATCTCGATCGTGACGCAACGCCTGACCGACTGCCTCTCGATCACCCAATTGCCACAAGGCGACGGCCAACCGAGCCGACTTCATGTCTTGTTCGGTTGGAATCGCGTTTTCGTTTGCCGGTAGCTCCCGCGCGGTGTGAATCAGACCCTCAAAATGCCCCCTCAGCAGCTCTATTGGTACATCGGGTTTCTTTCTCAAGACATTTACTAATGGCTCTAACTCGTCCCAATCCGCCTGAACAATCAGATCGCTTACTGGACCGACCTTATCTTTGAAAACTGAAGCGAGTGCCCGATTGGACCGAAGCTGAATCTCGCGAGATTCGTCTGCCGAGTTCATTTGACGCGTCAGGTCGGCCGAAAGCTGGCTCTCGGCGACGGGTTGAAAGAAATCCAACCACCGATCAAATTCCGATTCGGGAACTCGAACAAGGTCGTGCGCAACCTGCGCTTTGATCTTTGGCCAGACATCATCATCTGGACTTAGTCCAGCGACAACCGCCCCCAGCCGTAATACGCTCTCGCGCGGCGACGGTGAATCATCAGGTCGTTTTTCCAGCAAGCGATTCACAGCAACGTTCACCAATCCCGAAGCACGGCGCGCCTCACGAAGGGACTCCACCGCAGCACCGATCTCGTTCAGAGGAACAGATTCGATTTGCAGGTAATCTGCTAATTCGGTCCACAACTCCGCACGATCAACGCCGCACGCCCCAGACGCCAGATTCACTCGAAATTTCGCGGCGGCATCAAGTGGAACGGGGTGGCCTTTCAAAATCTCTTGAGCGTCCGGAATGGCAACGAGACCTGAAACGAGCCGAGGGATCAGACTCGCTGGTGCCGATTCCAGATTGCTGATTATTCGATCAATCTTGTCTCGACTCGCCCATATTTGGCTCGCCCACGCCACTCCACACATCAGCAGAAGACAAATCCCCATCGCCAGGTTTCGTCGCCAACCGTATTGCCAGCGTACATACCATTTTGGTGAATGACGCCGTGACCACCCGTGAAGATCTTTCGCCAGTTCGGCCGCAGTCGCGTACCGGTGATCAGGTTTCTTGGCAAGACATCGTTTGACGACGGTGTTTAATTCGGCAAACTGTTTTCCCTGGAGAAGCACCGGTTCCTCGTTACGGATCGCATGCGACAGGGCATCGTGATCCCGTTGAGGAAAGGGACGCTGACGCTGAAGCATTTCGGCCAGAACAACACCCAACGCCCAGATATCACTGCGGCGATCAATCTCTGAAGGATCTCCCGAAAAATGTTCGGGGGACATATAGGGTCTTGTCCCAGCGAACGAAGTTGATCGATCAACTTCACTCAACACCTTTTGATCGATCACCAGACCGAAATCGGCAATCACAGGATTCTGGTTTGAGTCCAGCAGAATATTGGCCGGCTTCAGGTCACGGTG
The DNA here is from genome assembly GCA_903904835.1 of uncultured Schlesneria sp. Classification (GTDB taxonomy): domain Bacteria; phylum Planctomycetota; class Planctomycetia; order Planctomycetales; family Planctomycetaceae; genus Schlesneria. The sequence goes on from CAIVEI010000050.1 coordinate 134,006, forward strand.
GACCAGATTCGCTTCGTGAGCATGATGTGCGGCCTGGGCCACTTTGATCATGATCTCAACCGTCGTGGCGATGTCCATCGGACCCTGGCGCAATCGCTTTTCCAACGTTTCGCCGTCGATCAGCTTCATTACGATGAATGACTGATCGGGATCAATCACGACATCGCGCACATCGATCAGTCCTGGGTGACTGACTTTGACCGCATGACGCGCTTCGGCCAGAAACTGAGCCCGACTCGACTCCGAGTCGAACAGCCCGCGTCGCAGCAGTTTGACCGCACGTTCGATGTCGAACAGCGGATCGTACACCGCATAGACATCACCGAACGAACCTTTACCGAGAAAGCGTCGAACCTGATACCGCCCGATTGTTTCTGGAACGTCTGCTGGAACACGTTCCGACGAGTTGACCTTCAAAAAGCGGGTCCACTTTTTCAGTTCTGCATATTCTGATTCGTTCTGGTATTGATCACCCGGATCTTTCGTTGTCGCTGCGAAAACGCGATCGCGTTCCAGTTCGAGCAAACTCTCCATTCTCTCGGCACAACTTGAGCACTCGGCGACATGTTCAACCAGTTGATCGCTCCCTCGCCCATTGAGAAAAGCTTCCAGCAGTTCCAGATCCGGGCAATCAACGGCCATGTTCGGAATCCTTCAGCTCGATCAGATCAGCAAATTCCTCCCTCACTCGCTTCTTGATTCTCGACACAGCAATAAAGACGGCGTTCGCCGTTGTTCCAAGTTCCGTGGCGACCGTTTTGGCGGACATTCCGTTCACGGCGACGCGCCACAAGGCTTGATAGTCCCGTTCACTGAATTCCTGACGAATCAATTGAACAGCAGTTTGAAAGAGTTCCTCGGTTTCGCGAACGAGATTCCCTTCGAGTTCGAACTTTTCCAGGTTCCCTTCGAGCTCAGCAATCTCAACTGCTTCGCTATCGATCGACTTCACTCGCTTCGCCTCGGTCCGGTAGTGGTCCACGATTTTGTTTTTCGTGACACTGCGAATCCAGGCTCGAAAGCTGTCGTTGGGCGATTCACGCCGAAAAAGTGCCAGTTTAACCGCGACCGTCTTGAAGACTTCCTGACTGGTATCTTTCGCATCCTCTTCAGCAAGTCCCTTTCTCCGGCACCAGCTATAGACCAGCCCGCTGAACAGTTCAGTAATTTTGCGGAAAGCGTCCTGATCACCGAGCAATGCGCGATCCAGAACGCTCGTGGATAGGCTCCCAGAACTGTGGCCGGAATGTGTTGATGATTCGCTCGACATTCTGCGCGTACCCATTTCCGCTCGAAGCGGATTTCCATTGCGCTACAGGGACTTAACAGAGAATCGCGCATCCCTGCAAAGATCGTAAAAAAATATTTTGAAAGGTTCAATCGTTCAACGTGATCGAGAGGGACAAGCATCACATGTGACGGCCGAATGACCTCGCATGCGACTTTTGAAATCTGTCAATCACGCACAAGAGAAGAAGCGACCATGAATTCCAACCATTCTGTGAAATTCGAAGGGAATTGGAAGTACCGAAGCTAAACATGACCAGTTTCCAAAACCGTGCATCTCGTTTTGTATCTCAACCACAACTCAGGACAAATGAAAATGGCGCAAAACAAAAGATTCGAAGCTGACCCCGTTGAAAATACGTCTTTACAACAAGGGTCCGTCCGTCAGCACCCGATATCAAAGAATTCCCAAGCGCACGCTGGAGTCAGCCCGCTTCACGCAGTGACACATCGCAATACGTCATTTCAACCGCTGCCGCGTCCTCTTGGTTTACCCCCTTATCATTACTCGCTCGCTAACAATTTCCCCTCGATCCTCGCCAACATCAAATCGGCTAAATCGATGGTGTTTCACTTGATTGGCGACACGGGCGGCATTAAAGACGCAGAATTTCAAGACAATGTCGCAACTCAACTGATCATGCAACTCGGATCGGCGGGCGCTTCAGATCCCCAGTTCTGTTACCACGTGGGAGACGTCGTTTATTTTAATGGAGATATCGACAAATATTACGGCCAATTCTATGAGCCATATAATCATTATAAAGCCCCTATCTTCTCTATCCCTGGCAATCACGACGGCGAAGTTGATGTGGCTTCGGATGATAAAACTTCATTAGACGGTTGGGTCGGCTATTTTATGCAGGCGACACCAGACGTTGATCCGATCTCGAATGATGCACCTCGTGTTGGTTTGAGCCTGCCGAATCCGTATTGGACCTTCGTGACACCGTACGCGACGATCGTTGGTCTGTACACGAATGTGCCCGAGGGTGGCTCGATTGATTCGGTCCAACAGCAATGGCTGACAAACGAATTCGCTACGGCGCCAACGGATCGGGCCTTGATTCTTGCCCTGCATCATCCGATTTATTCGTTTGATACATTTCATAGCGGAAGTTCACGCATGTCGGACGCGCTCGAAAACGCGATCCGTGATACGGGCCGTGTCCCGAACCTGGTCCTTTCCGGACATGTCCACAATTATCAACGGATCGAAAAGGAAATTAGTCCCGACGGTCCCACGCCGTTCATCGTGACTGGGAACGGTGGATATCACAACCTGCACGAGATTCATTCTAATCCTGGAGACGTTGCCCCAGATTCAAAGGCTGTCCTGAAGTATGGCGTCGATGACGCCTGGGGATTTGCCACGTTGACGATCGATGAAGATACCATCAACGGCACAACGATCGAGATCGATCGATCAGGAAACGTCAGATCGACAGGCGACACGTTCAGCTATTCGGCAAAGCCGATCATGCTGGCGAACTCGAGGAACGTGCCAAGCCTATAATCATCGAAAGATACTAGGAGGGTGGTCGGGTGGTTATTTCTCGCAAGTCTTGTCTCAGCAAACCCACGAACCTCAGGGTCTTACAAGGCCGTTTTTGAAATTTGACCACCTGACCCCAACCGACCATGCGATTGCCTTAAACGACCCTCGCGGAAACTCCTCTTTAGCATCGGGCCATCCATAACCGTATTGCCCGATGAGGTTCCTGCACTCTCGAAAATCTGAACAACCTCGCGCGCTTGCTGAGGGTTCCTCGAAAAGCCTTGCGGAATCGGAGGGCGATGTTGCCGGCCGAACGAACCGCAATTCCACCAAATGAGAAGCCAGTGACTACTTCCATTGTACCTGACTTGTCACTCATGCCTTGAAAGAAAAAGGATCACTCTCATGACAACGCGTATTTTCACCTCGGTTTCCAAATTGACCGTGCGGGCCTCGAATCCGAAGCGTACTGCAGCCTGTTGTGGCTTATTACTCGGCTTAATCGCAACGATGAATTTATGCGAGGCCGGGGTGGTAACCCATACGTTCACCGGAACAGTCGACGGCGTCAACGTCATGGGCACGGGCAGTTTGCCGTTCCATACTGGCGCCACCGTTACTGGCACGTACTTTTATGATAACAGCACCGTGTATTCAAACTCGAATAGCGGCTTCGCCGAATATGACAACGCACAGACCGGCGTCAGTTTTCTTGTTAATGGCACCTATGCCTACAGCGATTCACAAGCAAATCATGCTTTATCAATTCCGAACGGAAGTTTCGTACAACTCGGAGCCTCAACGAACCCGCCTGAATTAATTAACTATCAAACCGGGAGTTTGTCCTATGAGAGTGACGGTCTGCACACCGCTGGTGGATACGTCGATTTTGGCGGAAAACTCGGAATGCTCTCATCTTATGCTCCTGGTGACCTTTCAACATTGACCGTCGACCTCTCTAAAGTTCTGCCCGACAACTTTACCGGTGCCTCCTTTCAAACTTACACGTACTATAACGGCAATTTTACTGATTTCAGACAATTTCACGTTCACCTGGCGACCGTCGACGGCGTTACGCTGGGGGCGGCGAGCCCCGTCCCGGAACCTTCGACCTTCGCGCTCCTCGGACTCGGCGGAATTGGCCTGACGATTGGGGCATACCGACGAAGGCATGCCAAGATGACGGCTTAGTCGGACCTGCAGGGAAATGATTGGACTCTCAAAGCAGGCGACCGGAACCGGTCGCCTGCTTTCGTTTTTGGCGTCGAGTTCAAACGTTGGGGGGATGCAAAGTGTGGTGTGGGCAACCGGATAACGATGGTTGAGCCAACGAATCGACGCATGTCGTTCATCGACCTTCTTCCGTCGCAACGCGACAGCCCTATGTCAGCCCAGGCCACCGGCCTGGGTTTCGGGCATCTACGGGAACGTGAACCCCAAAGGGGTGACCCTATGAGCCGTGTCGATTGTTCGTGGTGTTCGACGGATCGAATGGATTTCGTTCATTTACGTTGAATACGCGATCCGCGGATTAGGGCCACCCCTTTGGGGTTTTGGTTTGTTGCATGTGGACTCGCACCCAGGCCGTTGGCCTGGGCTGCCATAGGACCACCCCGTTCGGGGTTTTGGAATGTTGTCTGGAGTGGTGATGAAACGTTCGGAGTTGTGGTGTTCGTCGTACCGTTGTTGCGTTGTTCGATGTGTGTGGTATTTGAAATGTTCGGGTCAACAAATCGACGCGTGTCGTACATCGGCCTCTTCCGTCGCAACGCGACAGCCCTATGTCAGCCCAGGCCACCGGCCTGGGTTTTTGGTCATCTACGGGAACATGAACCCCAAAG
>CAIVEI010000051.1 GCA_903904835.1 uncultured Schlesneria sp.
GAGCCTCTATTACCACTATTACGAATTCCCTGTACCGCACCGAGTTCACCCGCACTACGGCGTGATCACGGATCGTTTCAAGCTTGTGCATTACTACAAGCCGGACATCGACGACTGGGAATTGCTCGACCGGGAAAAAGACCCGTTAGAACTTAAAAATTTCTATTCTGATCCGGCTTACGCAGAGACGATCAAAGATCTGCATGTAGAAGTCGAACGACTACGAAAAGAAGTCGGTGAGACCATCGAACCGCCGCGTGCCGCTTACGGCAATCAGCCGTTTGAAAACGAACCGAAACGCCCGTCGACGGTCCCAAATCGAAAATAGATGACTTCTGAAACGATAGCCCGACGCGCAAGCGAGGGAACTTATTCCCGTTGAAACAAAGAGAAGATCTCTCGCTTGCGCGTCGGGTTATCGAATAATCCGGGTCAAATCAGTTCGGGCATCGCCTTCCAGTTGTCGACGAGGTAATGCGGTCGGCTTGACAGGTCGTGCAAATGAACGGACAGCGGATCGATGCCGAAGTGGTGGTAGAGCGTAGCGTGGACTTCGCCGAAGTGGACAGGACGATCGGCGATCTTTGCTCCGTTGCGGTCGGTTGCGCCGATGACCTGACCTGTTCGGAAGCCTCCACCAGCGATCAGGCCATTTCCCACGTCGGGCCAATGATCGCGGCCCGCTTCTGGATTGATTCGTGGAGTACGACCGAATTCACCCCATGCCACAACGGCGACATCTTTATCGAGACCCCGTTCGTGAAGGTCGGTAATCAACGCGTGCATCCCTTGATCGAACAGGGGAAAGTGCGTGTTTTTGCATTCGCTGAAATTGCTTGAGTGAAAATCCCAGCGTCCGAAGTTCAGCGTCACCACGCGAGCACCCGCTTCGACGAGTCGGCGGGCCATCAAGAATTGTTCGAGGTTCCGAGGTGCTCCATCGCCGTAATTATTGGGGTCACCCTTGCCATATCGGGCGAGCAAGGCCGGATCTTCTTTCGAAATGTCCAATGCTTCCGACAGACGACTGGATGTTAAAATCCCCATCGCTTGCTTGTTCAGTGAATCGAGTCCATCCATCATCCCCTTGGCATCAGCATCGCGGCGAAAGTGATCGAAACTTGCCAGAAGCTGCTGACGATTGGAAAGTCGGCCTAAGTCGATTCCATTGAGTTTCATATCGTCTCGCGAGGGGCCGGACGGGCGGAATGCCGCATGGGTCACTCCCAAAAACCCGGGATGGCCCGGTGAACCATAAGGAGGATGTCCCGCGTTCGGCGCCAATCCAAAAAATGGAGGAACCGATTGATTGACGGGACCGAGAACTTTAGAAATTGTCGAGCCGATTGACGGCCACCCGCCCGCAGGTTGATTCGTCGCCTTTCGACCTGTGTAGCAGATGAACGAGTCATGGTCGCCACTGGGAGAGCCATACACTGACCGGAGCGGCACGAGCTTGTCCATGATGGAAGCGAGTTTCGGCAAATGCTCGCAAATCTGGATACCAGGGACGTTCGTTTCAATCGGACGAAATTCTCCTCGGATTTCGGCAGGGGCGTCTGGCTTCAGGTCGTACATATCCTGGTGTGGTGGCGCACCCACCATGTAGATCATGATGACCGCTTTATGAGACTTTGTGATCCCCGCCGTTTGTTCGGCGCGAAGCAAGCCTGGCAAACTGAGTCCGCCCAGCCCCAAAGCACCGATCCGCAGGGCGTCACGCCGAGTGACGCGGTCGCACAATCGATGAGAGGCACCGGAAATTGTCAGCATGGAAAGTCCTTATGCGGCAAGGCCGTGCCAGGCAGCGGCCAGAACATCAAGGCAGGAAGTCGGGCAGGTTTGTCCTAAAGGGCATTTTGCCGTCCCCTTTTTTAGGCAAAGCAAAAGCCATCGTTGATGCGTATATCGTAAGCGAATATCGGTGCTGAAGCCAAGTCTTATTCACGAAAATTACTCATCGACAATTTCCGGAATGCCAAAACCGGACTGCCCGTTACATCCATACTTGGGCATTCGCCAACAGATGATCGTTGACTTCATCTTCAAAAAACGTGTCGACCGATTCGGAAAACCACACTCCACATGAACTAAAATTATTGGATACGATAAACCTTTGATATTTTCGCGCCCTAAATCGTCGCGAATCCCGATGAGTGAATAGAGAACAGAATCAGATTTGTGAATTGGCGGGCAATATTGCCAGGCGGACATCACGCACGGGCTGCTTTGCTGAGGATGGTGCTAGATGAGTTCAAAACCTGACGTCTTACGTCATCTGCCTGTTCCGATTCCGATGATGCAGACGGCGGTTTTCCGAGCGACGATTTTCGCATCCGCGATTTTTGTCAGCGCGTTTCTGCTGTTTCAGGTACAGCCACTGTTGGGGAAATTTATTCTTCCCTGGTTTGGAGGGAGTCCGGCCGTCTGGACAACATGCATGCTGTTCTTCCAGGTTACCTTATTTCTAGGTTATGCCTACGCTCACGCGATTTCTCGCTGGCTCAGCCCCGGTCAGCAACGAATCGTTCATCTGGGATTAGTCGCCTGTGCCATGGCAGTCTTGCCGATCGCACCCAATTCAGCCTGGAAGCCAACGGATAACTCCCAGCCAACGTGTCGAATACTTCTACTGCTGACGACGACTGTCGGTTTGTCATATTTCGTGTTGTCGGCCACTGGACCACTGTTGCAGTCCTGGTTCAGCCGAGTTTGCCCGGGCCGCTCGCCGTATCGTCTCTATTCGCTGTCGAACATCGGTTCGCTGTTGGCGCTGATCAGCTATCCCTTGTTTATTGAACCGCTCTGGTCGAGCACGATGCAGGCCAACGTCTGGTCCGGTTTGTTTCTTCTTTTCGCGATCTTATGCAGTGCATGCACGATCTGGGCTGGGGAGGTTTCCTTACCTTTTGAAAATCGCAAAACCACGACAGCGGCTGAAGTGGTTCCCCGTCTCTGGCAGCGCGCATTGTGGCTGCTGCTTCCCGCCTGTAGTTGCCTTATGCTGCTGGCAACTACGAACGAAGTGACACAGGACGTCGCACCGATCCCCTTTTTGTGGGTCGTTCCGCTCGGTCTTTACCTGCTGTCGTTTATCATCTGCTTCGATCATGAAGCATGGTATCGACGCGAGATCATTGCACCGTTCACGGCCGTCTCACTGGTACTTGTTGCCGGGCTTGTCGACTGGCCGGACTGGATTGGAATGAAATTGACAACGGTACAAGAATTGATTTTTTACTTCGTTGCATTATTTAGTGTCTGTATGGTTTGTCATGGTGAAGTGGTGCGATTGCGTCCTTCACCGAAGTATTTAACCGAGTTCTATTTGATGTTATCGGCCGGTGGTGCCGCTGGCGGGATCTGCGTCAGCCTGCTGGCACCGAGTCTCTTTACTACGTATCTGGAATGGTCGCTGTGTTTGGTAATTTCCTTTATCATCGCTGCCGTCGTTGGGATGTGGGCGCTTTATGAACACGGGTCCAAAGCAAACGTCGCTGTCGGCGAAACTCGTTCAAGTCGAAAATGGTATGCCACTCGTCCGGTCTTTTATGCTGTTTGTGCGATCCAGTTGATGGCTTTAGCACAAATTTTTATCTGGCAATTTACCTATGGAGATGCCATTTACCGTGGTCGCAATTTTTATGGAACCGTTCGAGTCAACGACTGGACGACGGAAGAAAACGAACCGTTTCGAGCGTTCATCAGCGGGAATGTGAATCATGGACGACAGTGGATGTCGCCAGAAAAGCGGTCGCGGCCAACGACGTACTATGGTGAAGGAACAGCTCCCGCACTGGGAATCGCGTGCGTGCAGTCGCAACCGTCCGTTCGAATTGGAGTGGTCGGCATGGGGGTCGGCACCCTGGCCAGTTATGCTCGTCCAGACGACACCGTCCGTTTTTATGAAATTAATCCACAAGTTGAACTGATCGCCCGCCAGTACTTCCATTTTTTAGGTGACTGCAAAGGCCAATGCGATATCGTCATTGGCGACGCACGGCTGGTGCTGGAACGAGAGACGCCGAACCAGTTTGAGATCCTGATACTTGACGCTTTCACCAGCGATGCGCCTCCTGTCCATTTGCTGACGAAAGAAGCCTTTGATCAATACGCCAGGCATCTTCGACCCGATGGACTTCTGGTTGTCAACGTGACGAATACCTACCTGGAACTGGCACCAGTCGTCGCGAAACTGGGGCATAAACTGGGCTGGAAATCGGTCCGCATTCGCACTCCAACCAATCCCAGCCGATTGGCCTATCGGACCGACTATCTCGTCCTGTCACGTCATGCATCGCAATTGCCTGAATCATTGTCGGCAGAAACGATCCCACACGACATCGTTCTCGCCGCCCCCTTGTGGACTGACCAATACAGCAATCTCTTACAGGTCATCAAGCGAGACTGAGTCGTATCCAAAATTCTTCGCAATGGTTTATGATGACGCCGTAAAACGTCTGGTCGCCAGGGATTGGTGTAAGACCGTTTCCGTCATAAAAAACAATGGGACAGTCGGCGTGGCTTTGATTGAGATTCGTGATGTCTGCAAAGTCTACAACCTTGGCGAGGTCAAAGTCGATGCGTTAAAGAACGCGCAGTTAACGATCGAGCAAGGGGAATACGTGGCGCTCATAGGACCATCGGGGTCGGGCAAAAGCACGCTGATGAATACTCTTGGCTGCCTGGATCGACCCACTTCAGGCAGTTACAAACTGGCGGGTGAAGAAATCGCGACGATGTCAAACGATGATCGCGCCCGGATCCGCAACCAGCGTATTGGTTTCGTCTTTCAAAACTTCAATTTGTTGAATCGAACATCGGCACTGGAAAACGTCGAACTGCCGCTTCTGTACGCCAAAGGAATTTCGGCCGCCGATCGCCACCGACGTGCCATTGAAAAACTGTCGCTGGTGGGGCTTGGAAATCGACTCGATCATCATCCCAGCCAACTTTCCGGTGGACAGCAGCAGCGAGTCGCGATTGCCCGTGCCCTGGTCAATGAGCCGGCGATCCTGATGGGTGACGAACCGACCGGAAACCTTGATTCCAAGACCAGCCGGGAAGTGATTACCCTGTTCCGGGAATTGAATGAATCGGCAGGAATTACAGTCATTCTAGTGACGCATGATGCGAATGTGGCCAAGAACGCCAAACGGGTCGTGGTGTTGCGAGACGGGGGAATCGTCTGCGACACGACAGACTTTCGTCAGGCGTTACACGTCCTACAGTCGGGTCTTGAAGAATAACCCTCGTCCTGTGCGATACTCTCCGACGATGAATGACCGGGATGGTCCATTCGTTGTTGTGAGTGTTTTGGTATGGATGCCAATCACCGATGTCGCACGGTCGCAATTTTGGCGATGTTTCTGCTGCTGTCGGCAAAATCTGCCGATGCCCAGCGGTTGTTGCCGACGTTGTTTCCTGAACAGCGGTCCATACAGATCCGTGATCCGTCGCAGCTTCCCAAGTATCGGATCAACGATTCTGTTCCACCTCCGACGGTGTCAACAAAAGTCGATCTTGAACCGTATCCGGTTTCGCTCGACGACGTCATTCGAATTTCGCTTGGCCGGACAGACGTCGTTCGAATCCTTGTCGGAACGACTGCGACTTCGAGCGGTCAGACGATTTACGACGCGGCGATTACTAATACGACCGTTGACCAGAGCAACGCTCGTTTCGACCCGGTTTTTTCGGCGACCAGTGCCTACAACAATGTTGAAAGTCCAAACACGGGCTTATCAGCAATACCCGGTCAGGCATTACTCTACGGCGTTCGTACCGATGCGTTCGCAAATTCGACAAATCTGACAAAACTGAATGCACTCGGCGGAACTGCAGGAATTGGCTGGAATTCGACCACCTCTCAATTTCGCCCTGACATCTTTCCTCTGAATCCACAAACATCAAGTTCCACGACGCTGAACTATACCCAACCCCTGTTAAAGGGCGCGGGCTTTGGGCCAAATCTTGCGCCGATCGTCATTTCCCGTATCAATACCGAGATTTCGTTTTTTACTTTGAAAGATTCTGTACAGGAGATGGTTCGAGGTGTGATCGAAGCTTACTGGTCGCTGGTTTCCGCTCGGACTGATGTCTGGTCGAAACAGCAGCAGATCGAGCAACTGGAAGTCGTCGTGAACCGAATCAAATCCCGAGTCAAAGTCAATCTCGATAATCGAGCGGATCTATCGCAGGTCCAGGTGACTTTGGCCAATACGCGTGCCGCTCTGGTGACGTCACGTGCGAATGTGATTCAGCGCGAGGATGCATTGCGAAATATCATTGGTATGCCCCCATCGGACGGGATGCGACTGATTCCCTATTCTCCTCCAATGGACGAACGGTTTCACACTGAGTGGTCGCAGATACTCGAAATCGCTTCAGAACGTCGGCCCGATCTGGTCGAATTGAAGTTGATCATTGAAGCGGACGAACAACAGATTCTTATTGCGAAAAACGCGGCGCTGCCGCAACTTGATGGAGTCGCTCTGTATCGATGGAACGGTCTCGAGGGAACGACGCCGAGCGGACGGCAATTACAAACCGGGACTGGTGCAAATACCGACTGGACGCTTGGTGTCAATTTTTCTGTTCCGCTCGGCTTACGTCAGTCGCGAGCGGCGTTGAGGCAGCGAGAGCTGACGATCGTTCGCGATCGAATCAATCTTAACCAGGGGATGCATAACGCGGCCCACCTCCTGGCGACCAGTATCCGAACCCTGGACCAGAACTACGAACTCTATCTGGCTTATCGCGAAGTCCGCGAAGCGGCCAAGATCAACCTCGATTATCAATTGGCCAAGTATCGAACCGGGAGTGCGATTCTGATTAACGTCTTGCAGGCAGTGACCGACTGGGGGAACGCAATTTCCAACGAAGCCAACTCACTTGCCGCATACAATACCACGTTGGCAACCCTCGAACGCCAGACGGGAACGATTCTCGAAACGCACGGCGTCCGATTCTACGAAGAGCGGTTCGGTTCGATTGGTCCGCTGGGCCGATTCGTTTCAGACGTCTGCTATCCTCTTGACAACCGACCGTCGACTAACGGCGATCGGTATCCAATGTCAGATAAACCCTCAGAAGAGAAGTTTGAATTGGAACGCCCGAAGAATATGCGAGCGAAGCCGTTAAACATTGATTACGAAAAAGATGATTTACCAAGCCTGGAAGAGAGCTTGCCAGATGTTCCCCCAGCACCAAAGCCAAATTCAGATCAAGAAACGATACCCTCACCGACGCCCTCAAACCGCAGCATTGATGACGTTCCCATTCCCCCGGTCCCCGAAGGCAAAAAGCCAGAAATTGAGACTCCATCGGTCTCAACCAAATCCAAGTCAATCAGGCAACGGTTTTTAAGTTGGAGACAAAGGTAATTTTAGAAAAGGAACGGACTATGGTTTTGAGATAGTTGAATCACCGTTTTTTCGAGCCCTTTTCGAAGTTCCTGTGTCCTATTTGCGAAACATCCCCTGGTATTGTTATCATTATGTTTCATGCGAGAGTGGCGAAACTGGCAGACGCGCTGGATTTAGGATCCTGTACCTTAATCGGTGTGGGGGTTCGACTCCCCCCTCTCGCATTTTCAATTCAAATTGACCCGAATGATCTGCGTCGAGAACGCTCGTGCTGATTACCAAGGAATGGCAGTGAGGCTTCAGATTTGGAATTTTTTGACGATATAAATCAAAAAATTCCATGTGGAGCGTTGGTTGGATTTGAGGTTTCGGCAGTCACCGCAGTTGAAATTGGCCTACGAGCCATATGGTTCGTAAGCGGTAGCCCTCATGAAGAAAACATTTCAAAGGGGGCACCGTGAAAGACAATCGTATCGGTGAAGCCAATGATACAAGCCTGTAAAGGCCAAATCGTCGAATCCGATTGGGCTTCCAGGACGGATCATTTTAATGCGATCGTCCTGATATCTGCTTTTACAACTCAATTTTGAAGTGGTTATCCCCATTCTCTTTGACTGTGAAGCTAAGCCCGCTGGTATCTGTCTTGCTGTATTTCGCAGGAAGCATTAGTGGCGGTTTCTCTTTTTTAACTGATTTCGCCTTTTCTTTCATTTGTTTCTGCAATTCAGAAGCTTTTTTCAGATACTCCTGAGCTTCAGCATCCGTTGTAGGACGTTGAGGAACTTCATTGGCGATTCCAGTGTCGTCCGAAGGAACATCGACTGCAACCGCAATTTTGACGGGGCCGACGGCAACAGACGAAACTTTAAACTTTCCGCCTGGGCCGGTAAGACAGAGAGCGACGGGGCCTTTTTCAGGAACAATCGCGACTCTGGCACCCTCCAAAGGTACCATCAAAAACGTTACGGTGCCGTCTGCCGGAGCGACTTTGAGGGCGGGTTTTGAACATCCAACATCCACCAGCAGCAAACAAATGCAGGAAATTCCAAACCATTGATATCTACGCAACACAACCTGATTCTTTCTAGATTTTCGAGTGGAACAGTCGCGCCGAAAAACACATCGGAAAATAAGAAAAAAGAGGGGGCTGACTCAGCGCGATTTCATAACCGATTTAAGGAATTGAAATCGAGCAAGTCGCCTGCCCCCATTTGTCTGGTGCTTTAGTATTCCCCAACAATCTGGCCATCGGCGCGATCACCAAGCCGTTGATAAGTTTGCTTGTGATCGATGTTTTCGCTCAAAAAATGGACCGAACCATCGACGAACAGAAAATGTGCTCCGCCCACATGGTTAGAACGGAATCCCCAACTGATATTCCAGTTGTTCGGATTTGTACAACCAGCAACTCGGACTTGAGACGGTGAACACCAAGTGCACGTTGTAAAGTCGTTGATCGGAACGATCGTTGAAGCGTGGAAATTTCCGATTCCATTTGTTGACCAAAACCCGCCTCCGTAGTGATCGTTGCACGACGGCAGGATTTCTCCCATATGAATCGTGTTTGACGTTCCATCCGTGACGCTGGAAATCCTGATGCTTGGCCCGTCGCGACTTCCCATACCGGAAAGCTGGCTTGGGTCCAGACCGTCACCGTTATTCTCGAGTTTTAAGGCAAACTGCTGATAAGGATTACAGGTACCACTGACGGAGACGTTACCCTGTGAACCAAGCGAGCCATCATAATTCGTCTGTCCAGCCCCGCCGTATGTAGGTTGACTACGACCGTCAGACGGGCAAAGTGCCATCGTAATCACGTGCGCAATGACTGTTTTCCCGTCAGCAAGAACTTGCTGGGTTGCATCAACGGCATTAAAATTGATCTGGTTGAACAAAGGTGCCTGATCAAAAAAGGGCAGCAATCGTGGTTGGAACCCCATGTTTGGTGGTGTTGCACAACATCCGCCAGTCCCACCGATGGGGAACATGAGGAATACGTCGTGATAGTTGGCCAGCGCCAGTCCATATTGTTTCAAATTGTTCTTACATTGCGTCCGTCGAGCCGATTCGCGAGCTTGCTGAACTGCCGGCAATAACAGGGCAATCAGAACCGCGATGATCGCAATCACGACCAGCAGTTCAATTAATGTGAACCCCTTCGACCTTCTTCGCCTGAACAACATGGTTTTCTCCCGTTCGAAAACATTGATGAAAAACGAACTAAATCCTTAACACAGCGAAAAACAAAAAGCGACTCCCAAGTTGGGGAACAGCGTGGAGTTGGAATTTGTCACGAAGTAAGAAATCGGTCTCATCAGAACATGTTTATTGAACCTACCATGCCACAAAACCCATTGCAAGTTCAATCGTCACGCCTGTTCAGTTTTGCGAAAAGCATAACACCGAAAAAGATTAGGCAACCCGGCGCCTGCAGAGAATGTCAATTTGGTATTTGACATTCCTTGACGAATAGGTTGTCATTGATGGACGGTCTGAACTACCGCCTGCCGTACTTTCCCACCATGTTCGTCTCTCTTGCCAATACCTTCGAGGATCCCCTCGTATGCCGCTTCTTCATCGAGTGTTCGTCGGTCTCATTGCCGCCGTAACCGCTTCCAGTTTCGTCGCAGCTGCCGATCGAAAGGTTGAGTTCAATCAGGATATCCGTCCGATCCTGTCGAATAACTGTTATCTCTGCCACGGTCCAGACAAGAATCAGCTTCAAGCTGGGTTGCGTCTCGACAAATCCGATTTGGCCAAGGCAAAACTGGAGTCCGGGCATACGGCAATTATTCCGAAAGATGTCGCAGGGAGCAGCTTGTACGCAAGAATCATTTCCCCAGACCCCAATCAGAAAATGCCTCCGAATGATAGCGGCAAAAGCCTGACTCCTGCCGAAATTGAAATCCTCAAGCAGTGGATCGAACAAGGTGCCGAGTACCAGGGGCATTGGTCGTTCATACCGGCCGTTCGCCGCGATCCACCAGCAACCAGGTTTACCAGTCATATCCACAATGAAATTGATCGATTCATCCTCAGCCGACTGGAAGCCGAAGGGCTTGAGCCGTCGGCCGAAGCCGACAAGTTCTCGCTGATTCGACGTGCGACAATCGATCTGACGGGACTTCCTCCGACCCCGGCGGAAGTCGATGCGTTTCTGGCCGACAATTCTGCAGAAGCGTACGAACGTATCGTTGAACGGTTGCTGATGTCACCTCGTTACGGCGAGCATCAGGGGCGGATCTGGTTGGATGCTGCACGCTATGGAGATACGCATGGACTGCATCTCGATAACGAACGATCGATGTGGCCGTACCGCGAATATGTCATCAATGCATTCAATCGTAATAAGCCTTTTGATCAATTTACGACCGAACAACTGGCAGGCGACCTGATCCCCAATGCGACCGTCGACCAGAAGGTGGCATCTGGCTTTAACCGTTGTAATGTCACCACGAGCGAAGGGGGGTCGATCGACGATGAAGTTCTGGTCCGGTACGCGGTCGATCGAACCGAAGCCCTGTCAACGGTGTTCCTGGGACTGACTCTCCAATGTGCCGTTTGTCACAGCCATAAGTTCGATCCGGTTTCGCAAAAAGAATTCTATTCTCTTTATTCCTATTTCTATTCGATGGCTGACGCGGCAATGGACGGAAATGCCTTGCTTCCGCCACCAATTTTAAAGCTGCCCACCGACGAGCATACGAAAAAACAACGTGAGCTCGAAGGACAATTAGCCTCGATTCAGCAGGCGATCGCCACCGAACTGACGAACACCGTTTATGTCGATCCTTGGGAAGGATCAATTCCACCCGCTGATGCCCTTTCGGTGCTGCGGCAAGAGGTGATCTGGATTGACGACGACCTTCCATCGGGTGCTCAGCCTCAAGGAGATACTCCCTGGAGATTTGTCACAAAAGGTGAAGGGCCGGTTTTCTCGGGCGAAAAGTCCTCGACGCGTACAGCAACCGGCTTATCGCAACACTTTTTCACAGGTGCGAATCCTGGCCTGAAGATTGGCGAAGGAGACGTTCTCTTTGCCTATGTCTTTCTCGACCCTGCCAATCCTCCAAAATCGATCATGCTCCAGTTCAACGACGGAGGCTGGGATCACCGTTCCAATTGGGGTGATGAGGATGCCATTGGCTTTGGTGTCAAGAATACTCCCAGTAAACGTATTGCCGGGGCGTTGCCGAAAACGGGTGAGTGGGTACGCCTGGAAGTCAGGGCGGCCGACGTAGGACTCCCTGCTGGGGCGATGCTGAACGGTTGGGCGTTCACTCAATCGGGTGGCACATGCCATTGGGACCGAGCGGGCGTGGTCACCTATGCAACTCCAGCACCTACAGAGTTCAGTTCACAGATCGCCTGGGAACAGTCAGAACGACCGACTCCAAAATCCACGTATCCAGGACCCATTCAAGAAGTACTGAAACTTGATCCCGCGAAGCGAACAGCCGATCAGCAAAAGCAGTTGCGCGACTACTTTATACAGAATGTGAATACAGGAACCCGTGCCACGTTTGCCGCGTTACAAGGCAAGATCGCCGAAATCAACAAACAGAAGGGGGATGTTGAGGCGACGATTCCGGCAACCCTGGTCAGTCAAGATCTGCCTCAACCTCGCGAGACTTTTGTGCTGGTTCGCGGTGCCTATGACAAGAAGGCTGAAAAGGTCGATCGCGGGGTTCCCACCGTTTTGCCTCCGCTTCCTGAAGGAGTGCCGAATAATCGGTTTGGTCTGGCAAAATGGCTTGTCGCGCCCAATCACCCGTTGACTTCACGTGTGATCGTGAATCGTTACTGGCAGCAGTTTTTCGGTACCGGGATCGTCAAAACAGCCGAGGACTTTGGAGCACAGGGAACCTGGCCAACCCACCCAGAATTGCTCGATTGGCTCGCCACCGAATTCATCCAGACCGGTTGGGATGTCAAGCGAATGCATAAGCTGATCGTCATGTCAGGAACCTATCGCCAAACCGCGAAAGTGTCACCTGCGTTACTGAACCGTGATCCCGAAAACTTGCTGCTCGCACGGGGACCTCGATTCCGATACGACGCGGAAGTGATTCGCGATTCGATCCTGTTTTCAAGCGGATTGCTTGTTGAGCGGGCTGGCGGAAAAAGCGTGAAACCTTATCAGCCCGAAGGGATCTGGGAAGCGGTCGCCTTCGTGGGCAGTAACACCCGTGACTTCAAACCCGATGCAGGGGAATCGCTCTATCGCCGCAGTCTTTACACCTTCTGGAAGCGAACAGCCCCGCCACCATCGATGTCGACCTTCGACGCCCCGTCTCGTGAGAATTGCACGGTCCGTCGCCCCCGAACAAACACTCCACTTCAAGCCTTGGCTTTGATGAACGACAAACAGTACATCGATGCCGCACGTAAGCTGGCCGAACGAATGCTTAAAGAAGGAGGGACGACTCCCGAGCAACGATTGACCTACGGTTTTCGCTGGATGACCGCCCGCCCCCCATCCGTACGCGAATTGGAAGTTTTGAAAAAAACACTCGACAACGAAACAGCTGTATTTCAGTCAGACAAATCTGCTGCCGAAAAGCTGCTCGCATACGGTGATACGCCGCGCGATATGAACCTGGAAATATCTGAATACGCTGCTTGGACAATGATCGCAAACTTGCTCATTAATCTCGACGAGACCATTACGAAGTAACGGGAAGAATCTCATGGACCCATTTCTCGAATACAAATTGGCAATGACCCGTCGGCATTTCTTCAGCCGGTCTGCGACCGGCCTGGGAGCGGCCGCGCTCGGGGCCTGTATGAACCCCAGCATTTTCGCCAATGATCTGGTTGCGGGGGGTGAACGACAGACGTTTGGTGTCATGCCGGCATTGCATCACGCCCCGAAGGCCAAGCGAATCATCTGGATGTTCATGGCGGATGGGCCGTCGCAACTGGACCTTTGGGATTACAAGCCAAAGCTCGGTGAATACTTTGATAAGGACCTGCCCGAGTCCATCCGGAACGGTCAGCGAATCACCACAATGACATCGGGACAGGCCCGTTTTCCTGTCGCACCCTCAATGTTTAAGTTCGCCCAGCATGGCAAACATGGTGCGTGGATCAGTGAACTGTTGCCCGAAATGGCGGGAGTGGCGGACGATATCTGCATCATCAAGTCGATGCACACTGATGCCATAAACCATGACCCGGCCATCACGTTCATCACGACGGGAAGTGAAATCCCAGGTCGTCCATCATTAGGGGCATGGTTGTCCTATGGAATTGGCAGTCCGAATGACGACCTGCCGTCGTTTGTTGTGCTCATCTCTCGCCTTGCATCAGGCGGACAGAATCAGGCGCTCTTCTCACGTATGTGGGCATCCGGGTTCCTGCCAACCAAACATGCCGGGGTCTCGATGCGATCGTCGGGCGATCCTGTCTTGTATCTGTCAAATCCGCCGGGGGTGAGCAGTGACGTACGTCGGAAGATGCTGGATGGACTTGGTGAACTCAATCAGGAACGTCTGGCGGAAGTCGGCGATCCCGAGATCTCGGCCCGAATCGCTCAGTACGAAATGGCATACCGGATGCAGACATCGGTTCCTGAATTGTCAGATATTTCGAAAGAACCGAAACATATTCTGGAGATGTACGGCCCGGAAGTCACTCAACCCGGTACGTTTGCTTACAACTGCCTGCTCGCCCGGCGACTGGCAGAGCGTGGCGTCCGCTTCACGCAAATCTTCTTGCGTGGCTGGGACCATCACGGCGGCTTGCCCGGTTCCATCCGCCAACTGACCAAGGTGGCAGATCAGCCATGTGCGGCTTTGATCAAAGACTTGAAGCAGCGTGGCATGCTTGAGGATACGCTGCTTGTCTGGGGTGGTGAATTCGGTCGAACTGTTTACAGCCAGGGGACACTGACCAAAGACAACTACGGTCGCGACCACCATCCACGCAATTTTACGATGTGGATGGCGGGTGGCGGGATCAAGCCTGGCGTCGTTCACGGTGAAACAGACGATTTCAGCTACAACATTACTGAAAAGCCGGTTCACGTTCACGATCTGAACGCCACGATTTTGCACCTGTTAGGAATCAATCACGAAAAGTTGACCTACCGGGCTCAGGGGCGTGATTTCCGCCTGACTGATATCCACGGTAAGGTCGTGACCGACATCTTGACATAACGGCGATTACTTGATGTGAGGAACTTCGATCAGTTCAGGAATTGGATCGAATGCCCATGATTGAAGCGGCGGAAACCAGATCTCTTTGTCCGGCTGATTTTTTGGATTTGGAAGACTGAGGTTTGCGCACGTCAGTTCGTATTTGCCTGGATTTTCCTTGGTGTCTTTGTAAGTCGAGTGAAAAATCTCGGCCAGTCGTTTAATCTCGGGATCGTTTGGCGAATCGAAACCGCCAACGGTCACGATTGATTGATACTTGTCGTGATAAACATAGGCTTCAAACCGATCGGAGCCCAGGCATTCTCTTGCAGCCGCGCTACTCTGTCGCAATGCGTATGTCAGTTGTGCGGCGTCTTCGCCAGCACGGGCCAGATTGTCCAGGCCTCCGTCTTTCTTTTTAATTTCTTGATCAAAAGCCGATTCTTGGCCTGCGAAACGGCTATTTCCCATCGGAATCGCGGACTTCCCTGTAAATGTGGCGACTTTTAATGTGTATTTTCGTTTGAGATTCACTAACGCGTTGTCGATGCCCGAATTCAAATATTTCGTAACGCTGTCCGATTTGTTCCGGGCGAGATCATCCGGTTTTCTGAGTGGATTAATCGTCATAAAGGCTGCAGAAAACGGCCCCTTTGTGCCACCGGTATCGCGGAAGACCGCTCCCGATTTTGGATCAGAGACGAACTTGGGGCGATAGCGCTTGATGTACGCCAAAGTCTTCTGGGCAACTTGATCGTCGACCTTTTCGTAGTTTCCGGCCAACACACAAATCATGTCTAACTGAGCCGCGTAGACCCGCTTATTCGGATTACCCATCCGGTCGTAGGTCTCAATCGTTCCCTTCTTTGCGTCCCGTGAATACGAGTACGCAGGGATACCTTTTTCTCGAAGCTCGTGAACGAGATCATTCGCCGCCTGTTCAGCAGTCATCCCGTCTTTTTTGCGATCCTCTTCGTGCACATCTCGAAAGGAGGCGACCATGACCATCCAGGGTCCATGCTTTTCCGTCAATTTGTATTCTTTGCCAGGATCGTTTTCGATCGCGTGAGCTGTCGAGAACGACAACGACGAGAAGCAGGTCATCAATACGAACAGCGTTGATTTTTGAATTCGCACGACAGACTCCATCCTAAATTGCCCGTGACGATATGAACCACGCATGACGATTTGGCGATCGATTGCAATGGCGACTTTTCCAGACGATTTGACCTGAGAAAGCTAACTTGAGACGAATTTCAAGATTCGTGAGGGCGGGAACGTATCAGCAACCTTTTTTTGTGTCCATAGGCAGTTTTTTCCGATGTTGGCACGCCCGGTGCATATCTTCGAAATTACCAATCTCGGTTGTAAAACGTTCTCATCTGTCCTGGGCGACAACACCGCTCCAGCGGTCACATCCCGGTCACGTCAGATCGAATCAACTCGGCATCAAGCACTTTTTCAAGCCATGGATGGCTCGAATGGGTCTCGTTGTAAGAATGGCCGTCGGCAGGCGGTACGATTGGCAGATTTACAAAAGGCACGGAGGCCGATTTCATGCAGGATCGAGTTTCACTCAGTGGTCGAACGACCGCTTCCCTTGGGACCATGCTGCTCGGTATGGTACTCGTCACGACCGCGTGTAGTTGGGTGACCATCACCAGCATTTCCGCGCAGGCCACAGACCAGAATAATATTCTGCTCGACTTTTCTGCCAAATGGTGTGGCCCCTGTCAGCAAATGAGCCCCATTGTTTCGGAACTCGAACGTCAGGGATATCCGATTCGACAGGTCGATATCGACCAGGAACCAGCTCTCGCGAAAAAGTACAACGTCGAGTCGATCCCGTGTTTCGTCTTGATTGCCAACGGACGGGAAATCAATCGCATCTCGGGTGTGACGAACGAAAGACAATTAAAAAGCCTGATGATGACACTACCCAAGCAGAATATTGACGATGTGTTAGTTGGGAAGTCGTCTCGTAATAACGGGCAGGCAAAAAATGAGTTCAAGCCGGTCACCAACAAGTCGTCTGACGACAAAAAGTCGTTCCCGAAATTGCCATCCCTGTTTGCCTCAAAAAACAAAAGTCCGAAGCAGGTGCCAGCGGATGAATCCGAGACATTTCGCGGCCAGGACCCCGATCGCCGCATGAGAGCCGACGAAAATTCTCGCAAAGCTTTAGCGGCCAGCACGCGAATCCGTGTCAAAGATGGCTCGCACGTTCATTTTGGTTCGGGAACCGTGATTGACAGTCAACCAGGCCGAGCAGTGATCCTCACCTGCGGACATATCCTTCGCGATTTGGGAAAAAACGCCGTAATTGAAGTTGATCTGTTTTCTGAAGAAAATTCCAAGCCGCAAACAGTCGTTGCACAGATCATCCAGTTCGATTTGGACGCCGATGTGGGACTGCTGTCGATCCCCGGTCAACCGCGTTTAGACGTTGTCAGCCTTGCAATCGCTCGAGACGTGCCTGAAGTGAACGATCGGGTCTTCAGTATTGGTTGCGGAGGCGGGAAACTGCCTTCAGTGGAAGAACATATTGTGACGGCAATCAATGGCTGTGTCGGACCTGAAAACCTTGAATGCACGGGAATCCCTCAACAGGGCCGGTCCGGTGGCGGACTGTTTCTCGGTGCCGAGCAAGTTGGCGTCTGTATTCTAGCCGACCCGAATTACAAACGGGGAATTTATACCGGGATGAAACCTGTCGCCCAGCTACTGAAAAAGGCCAAGCTCGGGCATCTCGCTCCGTTATCGTCCGTCAGGAACGATGCTGTCGTTGACGCTGGTGCTGGTCCCGACCAAAACGGAACGACACTCGGAAATCCCGTTGGAATGAAGCAAGGCTCGCCTTCGATTTCCAATGAAATGGCCGAAGTCATGACGGCAGAAGCGATTCTCAATTCAAGCCAGAGTTGCTCATCCCCATTACCTGTATCTCAGGATTTTTCCGGTGCCGAAATCGTTTGTATCGTTCGACCTAAGGGGCCAGGTGCTACGAGTCGGGTGGTGATCATTAATCAAGCAAGCTCCCGTTTTGTGGACGATCTACTTCATGAATCTACTGGCGCAGCAAGGGGTTATGCAACGACGTCCGCTCCGTACCGAAAATCGGAAAAATCAATCGAGAACAGAAACGTCAACGAGATCAGGCAAAACTCTTTCGCACGAAAGACAATGCAAAAATCAGCGGAATCGGGAGCAATTGGAAAACCAACTCGGCTACCAATTGAAACTTCGTTTGAAGCAGACGTAAGTCGTAATGCTCGTGAATAACGGATACTGCTAAATCCATCTGTGTGAGAGGCTGATTGGCAAACCTTTCCTTTGCCGTACCTGAAGTCAATAGGAGTCATGTAAAGCTATTTTAGATAACAGCTTAGAGTCATTTCTCCCCTGTGTGACCGAATGCGGTGATACAGGGGTTTTCTCATTTTGCGATCGAGAACATGTTATGCAGACTGGTCTGTTAACAATGAGACATATTCGCAGAACCAATCTTTTTTAAAGATTCTGATTCGAATCACACTAGCCGATGTCGATATCAGAAGTTAGAATCCAGAGCGTGGATTGAGACTGAGTCTCAATCCACGCTCTGGATTCGCATTTTCTACGGAAGGCGGCACCAATGTCGGGCGTGGTTTCACAAGCTTTACCTCTCGAATTGCTGACGGCAGGTGAACAAGGCATCGTTGTCGAAATCGACGGTGCCCCGGAATTGGTAGTCCGGCTTGAAGAAATGGGACTATATACCGGCGTGCGGGTATGCATGGTTCAGCCGGGTGCTCCTTGTATCCTCGAAATCAATCATCAACGATACTCGATGCGTTTTGATGATTCAGTAACCGTGCTTGTAGACCTTGTCCAATGACGCTAGACGATTTGAAAATTGGTCAACGAGCACTGATCGTTGAAGTTGGTGGTGACGACGGAATTGCGATCAGACTGATGGAAATGGGGCTTACAGACGGGGAAGAAATTACATTGATTGGGTTCGCCCCACTCGGTGACCCGATTGAGTTTCTGATCCGAGGCTACCGACTTTCGCTGCGGAAAGCCGAAGCGAGAAGAGTTGAAGTGACGGCTCTTGTTGATTCCAAGCTGTAACCTCTTTGCTGATGCGCCTCACTCAAATATGAAGTCAGCCGGACGGCCGAGCCCCGAATCACTGAAAGTTGCTTCCTTCACCTATGATCGAAAAAGTCCCCTCGAAAAATCTTGAACGGACTGTTGCGGTCATCGGTAACCCGAACACGGGCAAGAGCACTTTATTTACGGCATTGACGGGGGTCCATTCGCGGATTGGAAACTATCCGGGTGTGACCGTTGAAAAAAAGGTTGGCTGGTTCGAGTTCGAAGGCCAGTCCATCCGACTTGTCGATCTGCCAGGAACTTATAGCCTTTCCCCCCGAACGATTGATGAAATGGTCTCGGTCGATGTGCTGCTTGGTCGTCAGGCAGAAGTCGGCCAGATTGATGCGGTCGTTTGTATCGCTGATGCATCAAATCTTGAGCGAAACCTCTACGTGGTTAGTCAGGTTCTCGACCTCGGCCTGCCGACCGTGCTAATCCTGAATATGTGGGACGTCGCGCAGGACCGAGGCATCCAGATCGATCCCGTAGAACTGGGAAATCGATTAGGCATAAAAGTCATTCCGTGTGAAGCCCATCGCAGGAGACAAATCGATAAGGTCCGATCGGGCATTGTCCAGGCTTGCAATTCCTTAAAGCCCACCCCCCCAGATCTCTTCCCTGAAGTGTTCCACGAAGAAGGACGAAGGCTTCAGGCCGAATTTCTGCAAATCAGCAACCAGATACTGCCAACTTATCTAGTCGAGCGACTGATTTTAGACGTCGGCGGTCAACTGGAAACCGAATTAACAAAGCCCGACCCTGAACAATTAATATCGCGTCTAAAAGAGTCTCGTGAACGTCTGAAGTTGGTGCAATTCCGAGTTCCCAATATCGAAGCCAAGTTGAGATACGGCTGGTCCAGGAAAATCCTAACTGGTGTTATGACGGTTCCCGAAAAGCGACCATCAACTGCAACGGATTCACTCGATCGATGGTTGACGCACAAATTCTGGGGTCTGCTGGTATTTTGCCTGGCCATGTTCATCGTCTTTCAATCGATCTCGTGGGCGGCCCAGCCACTAATGAAGTTTTGTGAATTGGGTCAGAAGCATGTTGGCGAAATGATTGGTTCGCTGCTTCCGTTCGGTCCGTTTCGCAGTCTGATGGTTGACGGAGTGATCGCGGGGGTCGGGGGTATTCTGGTATTTCTGCCGCAGATTTGCTTTCTTTTTCTGTTCATTGCGCTGCTGGAAGATTGTGGGTATATGGCCCGGGCCGCATTTTTGATGGACAAGCTGATGACCAAGGTGGGACTCAGCGGGAAATCATTTGTCCCGCTGATGTCATCGTTCGCGTGTGCGATTCCGGGCATCATGGCGACGCGAACGATTGAAAATCGACGTGACCGGATGGTGACAATTCTGATTGCACCGTTGATGAGTTGTTCCGCGCGGGCACCCGTTTATTGGTTGATGGTTGCGGCATTCTTCCCACGGATCTCATGGGTCGGCGGTTGGATCACGCTGCACGGCATCATGCTGTTTGTCATGACTTTTTTTGGTGCAGTCGTTGCCGTTCCCATCGCGTGGCTGTTTAAAAAGACTCTCTTCAAAGGGGAGACGCCGCCGTTCGTAATGGAACTTCCCTCCTACAAGATCCCTTCACCCCGAATTGTATTACATCGTGTTTTTGACCGAGCCACCGCTTTTGTGATGCGAGCCGGAACACTGATCCTGGCAACATCAATCCTGATCTGGTGCGCCAGCTATTTTCCCTCTGATCACACCGAAGAACAGAAAGTCCTCGTCGAAATCCGACAGGCCGAAACGACATTCGCCAGCGAACTGGACCTGAAGGAACAACTGAACCAGCTCCGTGAAAATACGGTAAATCGCAAAGAGCCACTTCTCGACGCCGTTCCGCTTCCCGAGATCGACGAAAAAATCAGGAAACTGGATGAACGGCTAAAGCCTTTACACGATTTGTTTGACACACGAAACAAAATCTCGGAACAACTGCTCGCCAATAGCTTTCTTGGCCGGTTTGGAAAAGTGATCGAACCCGTGGTAAAACCGCTTGGCTGGGACTGGCGTATTGGCGTCGGTGTGCTCGCCTCATTCCCAGCCCGCGAAGTCATCATTTCTACCCTGGGGACAATTTACAGTCTGGGCGGTGATGTCGATGAGAACAGCCAGGGACTTCAGTCCGCCTTGCAATCCGCAAATTGGCCGGATGGTCGACCGGTTTACTCGATTCCCGTCGCGATGTCGATCATGGTCTTCTTCGCCCTGTGTGCCCAATGTGCCTCAACTTTGATGGTGATCCGCCGCGAAACCAATCATTGGGGATGGGCCGGATTTACATTCGTCTATATGACCATATTGGCCTACATCGGAGCTTGGATCGCGTACGTTGTAACCGGCTGGCTGATGGCGGCTTGAATCCGAAAAACACGGGTATTTGAAATCCTGCTGGTGCCGATAGACCTTTTAAGTATACGGAAAGTCGCCCTTTGTCCGGGGATTGGTATCGGCGTATACTTCAACGGAATTCGGGCGCTCTCGAAGAGGGGGTCGGGTGTTCAAATTTCAAAATTGGCTGATCATGCGTTTTCTAACAGGAAATGAGGCTTGCACGGCCAATTTTGAAATTTTGAAATTTGAACGCCCGACCCCAGAACAAACAGCCCGAATAACACACTTCGCTTTCGTGGGTATCACTTTATGCATGCTTCTGTGAATCAATGGTTGCTGCGAACTCTGCTGACAATTTCTTTCGCAATCGGCCTACTTCCTTCCTCTTTCGCGCAGGATGCCCCCGCTAAAGCTCCTCCAAAAGAAGAAACCTGGCAGGTTATTTATCTGGCTGGTCAACGGATTGGATATTCCCGGTCAACGATTGAAACCATCGGATCAGACGAATCGGCCATCGTAAAGACCGCTTCGGATACATTCATGACCATCAAGCGGTTCGGCCAGACTCTAGTCATGAAGCAGGCGTTGACTACGGAAGAGACTCCCGCAGGCGAATTGCAGCGGTTCCGATTCGAAATGGCGAACCCTCCGGCAATGTCGTCAGTGACAAGCGGAAAAATTGACGGACGGGAACTTTCGCTGACACAAGAGGTGAATGGAAAACCCAAAACCACGATTCAGCCCTGGCAGGAAGGCGTGAAGTCCCCGGTTTTTCAAGATCGGGTACTGAAAGACAATCCGCTGAGGCCAGGAGAAATTCGCACGTTCGAAGCGTTTGTCCCCGAATTCGCCAAGGTTGGAAAAACAACCATGAAGGCATTCGACCGGGAAGAAACGAAGCTGTTGAATGGCAAGACTGAAAAGCTGTTTAAAGTCGGCGTTTCAAACTCGTTGCTTCCCGGTTTCACTATGGAGACCTTTTTGGATGCGCAGGGCGAAGCTGTTAAGGTCTCTTCAACGATGCTCGGTTCGTCGATGGAGATCTATGTTGTTTCTCAAGCCGAGGCTCTGAAAGCGATCGAAGGCGCAGAACTCGATCTGGCTGTCGGAACGCTGATCAAAGTTAAACCATTGGTAAAGGGGCATGGATCCAAGCGTATCGTCTACAAGGTTTTGATTGTTGGACAGGATCCCTCCGACGTCATTCCTGCTGGTGATACGCAGACTCTCAAGAAGATTGATGCGGAATCCGTAGAGCTATCGGTCATATCAATTCCGATTCCGCGCCAGGCAAGTGTTGGAAAAGTGGCGGAGGAATACCTCGAGTCATCGCAGTATTTGCAGCGAGACGATGAGCTGATACAGAAGCATGCCAATCGAGCGGCAGGTGACGCAACAGACCCTGGCGAGATCGCGGCGCGAATGGAAACGTACGTTCGTGAGAAACTGACGAAAAAGAATTTTTCCACAGCGATGGCCTCGGCCGCAGAAGTCGCCCGCAACCTGGAAGGAGACTGTACGGAACATGCCGTATTGTTAGCGGCGATGTTAAGAGCGAAACGAATCCCCTCAAGAATTGTAGTGGGTCTGGTCTACGCCGATCGATTATTTGCCTTCGGCGGTCACATGTGGACAGAAGCCAATCTGAACAATCAATGGATTCCACTTGATGCGACGCTGGGGAATGGCGGAATCGGTGCCGCACATATCAAGCTCGCAGATTCGGCGCTGAGCGATGACGGCCCGGCAGCGCTCAGTGGATTCGCTCCATTGATGAATGTGATCGGCAAGCTGAAACTGGAAGTGATTTCGGTCGAGTAACGAGGATCAGATGCGGCTACTCTGCATTCCCCAGTAATTGTTCCAGCAGCTTTGGTAGTTCAGGGCCGCGTGCTCGCATCGACACGACCTTGCCTTCCTTATCGACCAGGATCGCTGCTGGAATGGCATTGATGCCGAAGTACTCTGCCATCGGGTGATTCCACCCTTTGCCGTTCTGGATCTCTTCGTCGTACATCTGTGCCCAGGGAATCTCTTCCTTTTCAATGAATTTGTCGAGCGGTTCGCGCGATCGATCGAGGCTGATTCCGACGACTTCGAATCCCTTGCTGTGGTATTTTTCGTAGTTCGCCTTCACGTTCGGCAGTTCCGCGACACAGGGACCACACCACGTCGCCCAGAAGTCGACCAGAACGACCTTGCCACGGTATGATGTCCAGTCGAAGACTTCTCCGTTCAATTTTTTCCCACTGAGAGTCATCAATTGACCGGGAAGACGTGCACGACGACCCAATCCTTCAAAACGCTTGGCGTTCATTTGGATATTCTCGTCATCTGATTCGTTAGCGAGTTTCGCCAAGTGCTCAAACAGTTTTCCAGCTTCATCGGGATATCCTTTGTTGGCAAGTGCATCGCCAAACTGAGACGCAGCCCCCACCGACTCTCGCGAAAAATGACCACTTGAAACAGAAGCGAGAACTTCGTCGGTCATTTCTTTGCGGTCCATATCCGATAGCTTTGGCAGATTGAAAATTCGGATAGGCATCCAGAACTGATCGACAACTTTTGCGACGGCCTTTCGTTCATCACTTTTCAGTTTCTTAGCGGCGTCAATTGCTTCAGTGGCGGCATCGCCGATGTCGTTGGCGGCGAGGATTGTCAGTGCGCTTAATTTCATTTGAGCCGCATTTGCTGCGACCTTCGCACTGGTTTCCTGGCCAAGGATCTTATCTCCCGCAATGATAAATGCGCGGTGCATTCGTATGGCGTGTTCGAGTGTTTCCTTCCGGTTGGCAAATTTTGGCCTTCGCCCCTTGAGTTCGTTGACGAATTCCATAATTTCGTCAGGTGTCCCATCTGGAACCGCATAATCCGGGTCCGTCTCGACTTGCTTGAAGTTACTCTCAGGGTTGTCCTGAGCTTCGGTTGCAATCGGAACAATCGCCAAGGCCATTATCACCGGAATCCCGACCCCCACACACAAATAAGCAAACCGAGTGGGGCGTGTTTTCATCGCAGTAAAAAATAAATGCTCCATAGCGGATTCCGTGAATCTGGAAGGGAAAAGGCCAAGTACGGACAGTCCGCGCTGGCTCACATCAAAATACTCAGAAACGATTCGACAATACAGTCTCTATGAGAAAAGAGCCACAGCGACTCATTTGCGACATGGGAGGCGCGAGACTGAACTGCTCGTAGACAGGCCCCACTCAGCTTAGTTCTATTCTAAGGGTAGAAAATCAACCTGCGCGCGATGTAGATTTTCTAGATCGATTGGAATTCCATCGAACATACAGGTTTGCTGTTTCAACTTTCAAATCGTCATCGTTGAGATCAATTGCCTCACGTGACGACCGTTCCGCTGACGGTTTCAGGAACAGTTTTCGGGCAGTCGGAATTTCGTGCGTTCGAAGCTTCATCTGCCGGAAAAGTGGCCTCGTTTTGCCATTGGGGGCAATTTCGGTCGCACTGAGATACGCCTCATACGCACCGTTGGCTGCTGGGAAAGACGAAACTTCAAGGACCATCCATGTCCCAGCGATATTGGCCATTCTTTGATGTGACAGGAGGCGGCACAAATACGACGGGATGCTTGTTCTCGATTCCATCGAGCAATCCGTAAGTGAAGACAACGTCTGCACCAAAAACTCCCCGGCTTCGAGAACGGAAATAATTTTGTCTCCCGAGCCTGGAGCTGTGCGAATAACTGATCGGTCGAGCCAACGATCAATCGATTCGCCAAAGGCTCGCCGAGAGAAACTTCGACCCGAATTCACTGGAATCCAAAGGTAGATAACGATTTCAATCATGAGCATGATTGCTTGAGGAAAATTGAAACCAGAGCTCGAGTCTTGTGACTGTCGTTGACGGTTTTGCCCAAAAACTCGACGAGAGATTGCACGTTGAACCTGATCAGTCCGTGCAGCCGCCGCCACTAAAGTCGTTTGCTCGCCTTCTCGCAGCGTCGTAACCATACCTTCAGTTTGACACGCGGTAATAAACGTCAAAAGTCCGCAGGCAGCGCCGGCTAACGCTGCGAGCCATGGATTTCGACAATGAGAAAAGCAAACGAATTTCGCAACGAACCATGCAAGCAATAAACCAATTGCAATCGGAACAAGGACAGTGAAGTAGGAAAGAATCGGAACGATTGCGATCTCAGAATAGAGAAGTCCCGAAATACCACCACTCAAGCAGCTCAAGAAAACAAGAAGAATTGACCCTGCAAAGAATGCAGACACATCTGTTTTTCCCGATGGGAAGTACTGATGACGTGTCAAAAGAGTGAGATCGAGCATAATACTAGCGACTTAAGAAGAAGCCTTTCGTCACCAAATGAAATCTATCCGGATCTTAAAATCCAAAATCCGATCTGTCTATACCAAAATACTACAAAATTAACGCGACCGATCCGCAGGCTGAAGCATTAATAGTCGATCCAAAACTCAATCAGGCCGGCGGCGATTTTTTTCAGACAAACAATTGCCACTACTGAATGTCCTGGCAATCTACTCCCTCAGCAATCGAAGCTTCGATCGCAAAATGATTGGCAAGTCTGTTCGTGTAAAACGGCAGGTATTTTCCGTAAGTTGCTTAATATTATAATCTTGTGTTTTAACATGAGTGGTCGTTTTCTCGCGGATTGCATGGTGAATTTAAGGGAATCACGCGCTCCACACTCGATTCAGGGATGGTCTCGAAAACGAATTTGGAGGGCATCTGTTTTCCTGCGAAATCTATTTTCCTGCGAAATAGCAAAATAGATCGGATACCTGCCAATTGAAGTTGCACCCGATGGTCGAAAACGCAAAACTCATTTCGTATTTCGTAGACCTCAACGAATCAATTTTAATCTTCAATGTCGTGTCATTCGCGAAAGCTTTAATCCAACCAACGAGTCAACACTGACAGCAGACCCCTCTCCTATTACCTGATTGCCGGCGCAGAGCAAAAGAGGCGACGATGCGGGTTGATCGAATTTCAAAATCGTTCCCGAAGTCCACGTCAGCAAATCTATGAGTTGTATGGGTTTCCGGCAAACACGGATAGATACCCGTATTGGAAGCGAATGAATTCGGCTCGGATCATTTCCTGATTGATGAATATTCATGAAAATGGGTCCTGCGAAAATGTTCAATCCGACTGTGTGAATTCAACATCCTGATCACAATTGAAGGCTTATTCAATTTGATCGGCCATCTAAGGCGTTGACTTGCATTAGCTTCGGTGAGAATTGGCGAATCTGAACGGCAGGTTTTGCCGCTTCTCGAAGAACTGATTGACCGAAAACTCCCAATCTTCTAGAACCCCGTTACTTGGTCTCGCTCAACTTCTCGAATTCAAAGAAATCGATCGAGTTAACCATTTCGCTGGTGCTGCCCGCTACTGCCAACGTCCGGGACTAATCCACAAAACTGCTACAAATTGTTTGCACCGGGAAAAAGGATTGGCCCGATGGTTAGAGAAATGACGGAAACTTCTGACGAAGGTCGTGCCGCCTGGTGGCGTGAAAGAGAATTGCTGCTCATTTTATTGCTGGCAATTCTCACGTTGTGCGTTCGATTGGACGCCCTGCCCCTCTTCGGAGAAGAGCCTCGACGAGCGCTGATCGCTCGAGAAATGGTCGAAACGGGCGACTGGCTCGTTCCCGGCACCCAGCGTGTCTTTCTGCCAAGTCGCCCTCCCCTGCAAAACTGGCTTATTGCCTGCGCTGCGTTAATGACCGGCGGCTTCGATATCTGGGCAGTTCGAATACCAAGCGTGATCTCGACATTCCTGATTGCCATCTTGATTTACGGATATTTGCGACAACTGGTGGGGCGTCTGGGGAGTCTTGGTGGTGCGGTGAGTTTTCTGACAATGACAATGGTGATGGAATTCGGCCGTTCAGCCGAGACAGAAGCGGTTTTCAGCCTGTTCGTGGCTGCTTCGATGTTGATATGGCATGGTGCCTGGATAAAAAAATGGCCAGCATGGCAAATGTGGTCTCTCGGTTACGGCTTCGCGGCGCTTGGGATGCTCACAAAAGGGTTACAGGCGCCACTCTATTTTGTCGGAGCGACGACACTGTTTTTATTGGTGACGGGAAATTGGCGAGTCTTACTGACTCGAGGGCATGCGATTGGAATTCTCGTCTTTGTGGCCGTTCTCGGCGCTTGGCAGGGTCCGTTTACCTGGCAACGAGGCATCGCAGACAGTTGGAACATTTACTTCGGCGATGTCGCCGGCCGTTTCGTTGATCGAAAGTGGTCCGTCTTCCTGGAGCATCTGGTCGTGTTCCCATGCGAATTGCTTTTTGTGCGACTGATGCCATGGTCAATTCTGCTTCTGGCATTCGGAAATCGACGCGTTCGTGAATTCGTCGGCCATCAACGAGAAGCCGCCCTGTTCCTGACGATTTGCATTTTGTTTTCGTTTATTTCGGTTTGGCTGCCGCCAGGTTCCAAAGTTCGTTACTACATGCCGCTTTTTCCGTGCTTCGCCGCGTTAGTTGGAATCGCAATCGATCGCCTGGCTGTACTTCGCAAAGATGCCGTTGGTTTTGACCTTTGGAAGTTCTACATTGGGTTGATGACCCGCCTGATGGTCGGCTCAGCGATCGTAATCGTCGCTGCATCGCTGGCAATTCCGACATGGCGGTTTACGCTGACATTAATCAGCGCCATTGGATACGCGATCGCCGCGCTCGCCTTGGCAAGGATTGCCTGGAAGACATCGAAAGAATCGTCTGACCCAGCGATGATTCGAGGAATGCTTAGCGTCGCCGGATTTCTTGTACTGGTGCAGGTGAGTCTGGTTGTGACGGTCCAGCAGCGTCGCTGCGAAGATATTACTGGACAAATTGACAAATTGAAACACGATCTTCCCGCCGACGCACATCTCGTAAGCTTCGATTCAATACATCATGCCTTCGTGTTTTTTTACGGTCGGCAAGTTCCCATCGTTCCATTACCTACCAGCGAAAATCCGGGTGATATCGACTATTTTTGTCTGCACACCTACGACAGCGATCCACCAAAACTTCCGTTCGAATGGACCGAAATTGCGGTCATCTCTTGCGACCGCTTCAAAGGTCGAGCAATCCCCAAAGATCGAGTATTTGTTGGCCGGATCCGACCGATTTCTCATGTGGGGATGACCGGCACAAACACGTCTGTGGAATGACGACGCCTGTCCACATTAAGAATATTTAAGGTTTGTCGAAGAATTCTTAAAACATCTTCGATCCAAGCAATTCGCACCGAATTAATTGGATAAAGTGTGTTTATTTCGATCGTATAAACTGCGTCCCCAACATTCCTCAAGTAAAAAGTTCGCCGTGTTGAGTGTGTGCATTTTGATCACTTTAGAACGGTTTCCATTCTCGGAAGAACCGTTTTTTTCAAACTTCGCGAAAATACTTCCCTGAACCCCTACACACCCCGTAGAATCCGAAGGCTTCCAAAGCGATTCCGTGTTATAAAATGAATAGACTGGGTAAAATATGACTCGCCCGTCGATTCTTGCAACTTGAGAAATAGAGACCTAAACGATGCGACGTAATTGGACTCAACGGTTGTTTGCCTGGCTTCAAGGTCAACGAAATCACGTTTCCGCCCGGCGATCAGCACGACGCAGTCGGTCAAATCCAGATCGGTACGGAGCACTCGTCTCGCGTCTTGAGGCATTGGAATCGCGAAAACTTCTGACGAACCTTGTTGCCGTGAACGCCAGCAGCACCGCAATTACTCTTAACGACATCACACCGCGAAACGTCAAGGCCTATGACACGTTCGATGTTTCGTATACAGCCACGCAAGTCGTGTTAACGGCTCACACCGGAACGATGTTTCAGGTCAACGGCCAGGATTTGTCTACGTACACGGCAACGATTACAAGCCCTATCGACTTGTCGATGAACCTGATTCGCTTCGGTAACACGGTAACCGTCACTGGTGATGGAACGGCAAGCCTGAAGTCGTTAGACATCAATCTCGGTGGTGGAACCAACAACAACGGCTTGACGTTGACCAAGGTCATTGCGAACTCCGTGAATATTCACAACGGTGGATTCGCCACTGACCTGGTGACGATCAATCAATCCACGATTAACAACAATTTAAGTGTCAATCTGGGATTTCAAAGCGGAGATCACCTGGACCTTGAAACCACGACTGTTAAGGGAAACGTCGATTCCTGGGTCGGCCAATTGACCGTGAATCATTCGACGATCACAGGTTCATTGACTGACCGGGAACTCAGGCGTAACAGTTCCGTTGCATCGACGGCATCGACGTATACCGGAGCAGTGACAATATTCCTGGGTGGCGACAGTGTCATCGGTATGTACGGATCGCCAGACGGACCAAATCATTTCCACAGTTCCTTGACGGTGAACGGCCCTCACAATCGCAAGCCGACGATCTATGAGGCGACAAATTCGATCGTTACAGACGTGACACCGACCTTGAGAAACGTCAATGTCACGACGTTGAAGACAACCTTCACCGCCCCGACTGTGACCAATCTGGCGGCAGCGACAACAACGCCAACTGTTAAAGGGACGTTTGATTCTGCGAATTCACCCACGTTAACGGTTGCGGTCAACGGCAAGACCTACAAGTTGGGGACGGACGCTCAGTTAACGTCGCCGTCTACTGGAAATTGGTCGCTGGATTTGACGGGTTCCCCGCTTACGTCTCAAACGACGACCGTTACGGCGACAGCCTACGATAAATACGGCAGCAGTCAGACCGGCACCGGTACAGTGACCAGCGAACAGGCGGTCATCAGCAGTTATTTGACGAAGAATAATCTGACAGCAACCAAAACGGCATCGGGTTTGAACTATGTCGTAACAACTCAAGGATCTGGAGCAGTTCCAACCAAGGGCCAGACAGTCACGGCGAACTACACTGGCTGGATTATGAATTCGGATGGTACCAAGGGGACTCAGTTTGATTCAAACACGAGCACTACCGGCTTCTCATTCATATTGGGTGTCGGCGCGGTGATTCCAGGTTGGGATGAAGCATTCCAATTGCTACCAGTTGGAACTTCCGCGACGTTGCTGATTCCATCGTCATTGGCTTACGGTACGACCGGATCAGGCACCACAATCCCAGCAAACAGCATTTTGATCTTCGATGTGAAAGTGCTTGCAGCGCTCAATACCCCGACGGTGAATTCACTGACCAGTGCCGGAACCACTCCGACAATTACCGGTACGTATGATTCCGTCAATGAACCGAACCTGACTGTCACTGTCACAAACTCGACCACTAACACCAGCACGACCTACACGCTTGGTGGGTCAGCAACGATCGATCAACAACTGACGTCGCCATCTGCCGGAAACTGGTCGTTGAATTTGACGAGCACGCCATTAACAGCAGCAACCACTTATAACGTCTCCGCGAAAGGGACAAGCTCGAGCGGTTATACTGCGACAGGTACGGGGACAGTGAAAACCTAATCAGCGGAAGTTCATTTCGCAAATACTATTGTGTTCGTCGTAATCGCCACGGGACTTCGAGCCCGTGGCGATCCATCAAGACGGAATTAGCAAGTACCTGCTCGACGGGGCCATCCGCTTGTATCTGTCCCCCATCCAGCACGAGAGTTCGTTGGCAAAGTTCAAGTGCAAAATCAAGATCGTGTGTAGCAATGATTTGAGCACCAGGGAACGTACGCAAGATTTCCAACAACTGGCGTCGGGCACGTGGATCAAGATTGCTTGTCGGTTCGTCTAATACCAGAATTGACGGTTCACAGGCCAGCACGCCGGCCAGGCAAACTCGCTTTCGCTCACCCGTACTTAACTGTGATGGATTGCGAGGTCCATGTTCGGGCATGCCCACCGCGAAAAGACTACGATCCACACGGCTCAGAATCTCATCCTGGTTCAAGCCCAGGTTTAACGGGCCAAACGCCACGTCTTCGCGAACAGTCGGGCAGAACAACTGATCGTCAGGGTCCTGAAACAGGAACCCAATCTGCCGACGAACTTCACGCAATCGCCCTTTAATCACCGGTTGCGACTTGATAAAGACCTGAGCATCACCTTCGTTCAGCACCGATGTGGCAGGCAAAAGACCGTTCAAGTGCATCAAAAGAGTTGATTTTCCCGCTCCACTGGGCCCGACAAGCGCAACGCGTTCTCCATCAGAAATAGAACAGTTTACGTCACTCAAGGCCACGCGGCCGCCTGGGTAACGAAATGTCAGTCCCTTCAGTTCGATCGCGGTTGAGATCGTGGATGTGGTCATCGTACCTTTCTCGGGTCATCGCCAAGGAATCGGGGCGAACCGTCCCATCCCCTGGCAAGCATGGCTTGATGAGTTCTCTCTGCCCGTTCCATCGCGCGTAAGAGCAACAACCCAATCAATTGCGCATTCGTTATCCAACGCATCTTAAGCGAACCGCGACCAAAGTCTCGTGCTTCGCGTGCGTGACGAAGTCGAGCAAGTTCCTCCCACAGGATAAAGATATAGCGATACATAAAGGCCAGCATGGCGACCAGCAGTATTGGGCATCTCCATTTAACAAGAGTCGCCAGTAATTCCGGGAATGGCAATACGTGAATCAGCCACAGTCCAGCCAGAAACGCGACAGTGCATCGCATCCAAAGCCCCATCATCCAAGACCATGCTGCTGCTTGATTGATCTGCGTAATCGGTACCGACATACCAAACACCAGCAACATCGGCAGAAAGAGAACCAGCCGTCTGGTTAAATATCCCGAAGTGACTCCAGCGATGCTCAGGCCCGCAAAGACGAACGCTAGCAATAGCCCTTGGGCTGGCCAGTGCTCAAGTGGAATGAGGCTTGCCAGAACGATCACGAATAAAGTTAATCCAAGCTTCCAACCGGAAGAGATCGCATGACAGGGACTGATGAAATCACTTGTTGCTGAACTAACTGGCATGGCCACCATCCGCCGTCAGGGATGGCAGGTTCCATCGCGCCGCCCTCCCGACCGCAATAGCGATCGCGAAGACAATCAGGGTTCCAATGAGCCCCGCCGACGAAGTGGCCAGCAGCGACCAACCCAATTGACCAAACAGCGGTAATTCGTAGCCGTCGAGAAATAATCCCTGTCGTTCGACGTTCAATGCCTCAATTCCAGTGATTTCTGCAACCTTATCTAACCCATCAGGATGATCAGATTTGAGCGGTGCCAAAATCGCGGCAACAGCGAGTGCAGCGATTAATCCTGCGACAACGAAACGCCCAACGTCCGAAATTGTACCTGTGGAAATGGGAGTCGGAATCAAATCGGGCCGTCGCGAAAGCACAAAACTTAATATTGTTCCTGTAATCAGCGCTTCGCCAACCCCGATCAAAGCATGATACAGCACCATCAGAGTAAAGATGCCGCCCAAGCTAAAATCCTTTGAGCCAGCAGAACATCCGAACTCGATACAAAACAACGCGGCGGCTGCGAGGATCGAAAGCCAGGCCGCGACCACCGCAGCCGGAAGAGCAGCGACACTCCCGTTCCCAAGCCACTTCCGCAAGGTCGTATAAATCGAATAGCCCCCCCACGACCCGATCACGCCCATATTCAAAATGTTGGCACCAAGCGATAATAATCCTCCATCATTAAACAAGACCGCTTGAACTGTCAGCACAAGCGTAATCGCCAGGCAACCTGCCCAAGGACCAAGGATCACCGACGCTAAAACGCCACCTAACAGGTGACCGGATACGGGAAGTCCAATTAAAGGGAAATTAACCATCTGACCCGCAAAAACAACCGCCGCCAGCATTCCCGTCAACGGGACCGCTCGATCTTCCAGCTCGATCCGAAGTTTCCGCAAACTGTACCCGACCGCAGCCAGGCTGATCAGCCCCGTCACCAAACAAACATCCGGGCTAAGAATCCCATCCCGTATATGCATCTTTTTAACGCTCGCGACCATGAATGAGGTACACTTGAAAGACTGTCTCCGCAGGTTCCGCCAACTCTATCAAAGAATGGCAGTTAACGCTCGCGACCATGAATGAGGCACACTTGAAAGACTGTCTCCGCAGGTTTCGCCAACTCTATCAAAGAATGGCAGTTAACGCTCGCGACGATGAATGAGGTACACTTGAAAGACTGTCTCCGCGGGTTTCGCCAACTTTATCAAAGAATGGCAGTTAACGCTCGCGACCATGAATGAGGCACACTTGAAAGACTGTTTCCGCAGGTTTCGCCAACTCTATCAAAGAAAGGCAGTTAATGCTTGCGACAATCAATGAGGCAAACAGAACTTTATTTGCCGAGACCCCGCATTCTTCTTGGAAACGGTTTGAAGCCTGACAGTTGGGGTGGTGTGACCTATAATCCTGGAAAGGCCGGGCGCAGATTGTGATCGGCGATCCTGATCTATTCGACAACCGGAACTGTCATGACCGAATCTGACCTGGAATCTGCTTCAATCCCCCAACGTCCGCCGATGAACGACCTGCCCCCAGTGCAGCCTCCGTCGGCCGGATTCATTGTTCAATTGTTCATATTTCCTGCGTTGATTGTCATGGGAGTCGTGGCAATCTGGTGGATGTTCGGCCTGATTGCGGTGGGTGAACAAGACTGGAGAAAGCTTCTTCAGGATCTGCAAAGTCAGAATCTTCACGTTCGGAACCGGGCGATGTACGGGTTGGCTCAAGTGCTGGACCAGGATTCGCGCCGAGGCGAACAGGGTCAAAACCTGCGGGCTAATCGCGAAATCGCTCAGGGTCTGGCGGATCAACTGATAATCGAACTGAAAAGAAACTCGACATCGAGAGAAGGGGTTGCGATTCAAGAATATTTGACGCGAGCCCTGGGGATGATGGATTCTCTGGATGCAATCACTCCAGCGATTAAAATGGCTCTCGATCCTCAACGAGATGTGGAAATTCGCAAGAGCGCAGTCGTGTCACTCTCGTTTGTGGCTGGCCGAGCCAACGAGCGAGGTGAACCATTGTCCGATCCGGATATCGTCGCGAGTCTGATTGAGATGTCGGGTGATTCCGCCCCGATTTTACGACAGACTGCCGCGTTTGCGTTGGGACTGTTCAAATCCCCCGAAGCGACCCACCAGTTGGAAGTGCTGCTCGAGGGTAGTGACAAATTGACGGGGATCAATGCAGCACTCGGTTTGGCGCGACAAGGCAATACAAAAGGATTTACGATTCTGACTGATGCGCTGGCTCAACCGGCTGTTGTCAGTGATCCTCAGAAGCCCGATGCGTCCGGTGAACAATTCCGAATCGTCAAAAATGTGCTCAAGGCAGTTACTGATCTTGCATCGAAATTTGATGTCAAACAAAAACTGGAGTTGATTCCTCTCGTGGAACAGTTATCGTCAAATCATCCCGAGATTCGTATTCGGGTTGATGCCGAAGCCGCGCTCAATGCTTTGAAATCGGCCGTCGAGTCTCAACCATCGCCGTGAGAATTCATCGTGGCTCGTAAACCCAAGTCCCCGCAAATTGATGGTGAAAGCTCCTTACCATCCGTTGCGTCGATGAAGTTCTGGGATCGGTTTAAACAGCCACCACCCATGCTGGCGTTCGCCTTCCCGGAATCCGCTGAAGACGAACCACAATCGCTCGACCGACTGATGCGGCTGCCAAATGTTTCTCACGACGATTCATTGGTGTATTCCTTGCGAATCTCGCTCGATGATTCGAAACCATCGATCTGGCGTCGGGTTCTGATCAAATCGCTGAACCTGCAAGTACTGCATCAGGTCGTCCAGGTGGTAATGGGATGGCAAGATATGCACTTGCATGGCTTTGAAATCCGCAAGATCCGAGTTCCATTCGCGGGTGACGGAGCGGCGATTGACGAACGCTCGATCTCGATTGCTCAGTTATTCGCCGCGAAAATTAAAACTTTCACGTATACCTACGACTTTGGAGACTCGTGGAAGCACACGATCGCGATTGAAAAAACGCTGCCTGCAGAAGCCTACGCTTGCTATCCCAGATGTCTCGATGGGAAAGGGGCTTGCCCGTTCGAAGATATCGGAGGCATCGACCGCTGGTCACGGTTACTGAAGCTCATGGACGACACAGACGAAGAAACATTCCCCGAACCCGACCTGGATCAGGCCTTATCTCGCTACGGGTGTGATCTCGTCCCGCCTACGTTTTCTATTGAAGAAACTAATGTTCGTCTGGAAAGAGAGATCTGGTGACGATTCGATTATTCCGCAGCTATTTCTTCGGGCGTTCCCAGGTTTCGCCGCGCTTGTATCGTTGAGCTCGGTCGACGACGACCGGGTCTTTTGTCACCTCGATCACCTTGTCGAGGATCTTGTCGAATTCCGCCTTGTTCGGATCGCGGACTTCACGGTGGTGAGCGATTTCCACGATCGTCTCACACGCGGCTTGCGCGAACTGAGGCTGATCCAGATAGGGAAGCACGAATCGAACGGCCTCAACGTCGTACGACGTTCGAGTCCGGTTGATAACGAGCGTTTGTTCCTCGGGTGTCTTTGCCGCTTTCATCGCATCTTTCATGCGATCAAGCCTCTGCTTGTCATTGCGATTATCACGTGTCGCACCAATTTTTATATAACCCTGGAACGCCTGGTTCCTCTCGGCCGGATCTGACGCCTTATTGACGATTTCGAGCAACTTGTCGGCGACGCTGGCGTCAGGCCATTTGCTTAACGCGTCGATCCCAAGTTTTCTTCGTGCCGCATCGTTACCAAATGCGATATCCGCCACGAAATCGATCAACTTCTTGCCACCGACACGTCCGACCAACGACAGCAATTCGTCCCGATCTGAAACCGGGACGGTATTCAGTGCCTCAATCAACTTTGTCGCTCGTTGATCCTGGTTGTCGATCCTCGCACAGACGGATGCCACGTTTCGTTCCGCGTTATCCCGTTCGCCACCTTTTGCAGCTTTAAGAACACCGGCGAGCATCGCAGTGAGCTGTTCCGGCTGTCCGATCTGTCCGAGCGCGTTCATCGCCGCACTGCGGACCTGACCGTTGTCATCGATTGCTGCGGTGACAAATGTCGGCCCTTCCTCGCTGGCTCGACGGGTCGCCAGGACGTCAATCAGAGTGGATCGCACCGCCGGTGAAGCCGATTTGGATTCTGAGGCAAGTACCGGACAGACCGTCTCGCCAGCGATCTTGATCAGACTTTGTTTCGCTGCGGTTTGTTCGGCGTTTGACGAAGCAGACAACGATTTGACGAGCAAAGGCAAATCACTTACTGAGCCAAGACTGCCAATGGCAGCAATCCCTGCCGCACGCACCGAATCGTCTTTGCTCGACGAAATCAGTTCCAGGATCGCAGAACGGGCCGATGCATCGCCGCGATCCGCCAGGGCATTCAACAAGGCAACCTGGCCCTGAGCGTCAAGTTTCTTCAGCATTGCGGTAAACTGCTGGGTTGCCGCCGCTCCTTTTGCTGAGGTTCGCAATTTGTCGAGGCCAGCGGCCCGAAATTCTTTATCGGAATCGCCAATCAGCTTGACGATCATTTGAACAAGATCATCGGAAGGACTTTCTGCTGCCCATGCGTCAGCAGGCGGCACGACGGCCATCAGGCAAAAAGCGGCCATACCATATAAAACTCGCTGTGACATACTGCGATCTCTCAGAAAAATGAGTGCTTAGTGTGTTATCAAGGCTTAAAGTTCGGGT
The DNA here is from genome assembly GCA_903904835.1 of uncultured Schlesneria sp. Lineage (GTDB taxonomy): Bacteria > Planctomycetota > Planctomycetia > Planctomycetales > Planctomycetaceae > Schlesneria. The sequence goes on from CAIVEI010000051.1 coordinate 36,620, forward strand.
TGTGTGCCACTGCATCGGGGTCTTCGGAGACGCAGTCGTTTCGCTTTTTCAGGGTGCCATCGGGTGACCGAAAACGGTCATCCTGTGGCACCCTGATCCGTCGCTTTGGCCAGGCATTAGATTGAACGAACGGCTGGCTGACTTGCACACGCCAACAGTCCACGAGTCGCTGCCAATCGCACAATGCGCGGCTGACTTTCATCGTTGAAGGCTTTGTAGATCGAGCTGGCATTAGCAATCTGATTGCTGGCCAACAGTGATTCCGCACATTTGAGAACGGCATCAATAATCGTCAGGCGACGATCACCGGCAGCACGCAAGGCCGTCTGCAACGCAGCGGCAGATTCCACACTACCGATGGCCCCCAGTGCGAGTGTGGCTGCCCGAGCAACAGACGCATCGGCGTCGTTAAGCAGCCCACTCAGTGCGGGGATCGCTGCCGTATCACGTCTGGCACCGATCGAACTGATGACCCCGACCTTCAGGTCACCACTGACCTTTGGTAATGCGTCACGCAAGGCCCCTGCCGCTTCTGGGGCCGGGATCTGCTCCAGGGCAAACCGGGACATGTGCGAATTCCCCTTGTTAACCAGCAGTGCTGCGAGCGCAGGAACGGCTGCCGCTGTTCCCACATTTGCCAGCTTGCGGCAAATGTAGTCCTGGGCGTCGCGTGTCAGGGTTCCTTTCAACGCGGCGATCAGGCGATTCTCCAGATCCTGGCGAGCTTCAGGCTTACCATGTGACGCGGTCGCAGCGTCCTCAATCGGAGCCAGTGCCGTCAGATCGCTACCCCAATCGAAAGTCTTCAAGGCATCAAAAGCGGTATCCAACATATTGATAGTCCTTAATTCAGGAAACGGATTTCGGGAGGACAGCGGCAAGCTTTACTACGAAGCCACCGCGTGGTTAAACAGGTGCAAATCAGAGCTGCCACGGTTCGCGACGAGCCCGATCGGTCATGCGATTCGCCTCGGCATCCCCAACGAACTCTTGCTTGACGGAATCCCATTTCAAGGACCGTTTTAACTGGTAGGCGATGTTACCGAGATGAGCCAAAGACGCCGTATTAACGGCGGATTCAATGTCGCGGAATGGCTTTTCTCTCGTCTTCACACATTCGATGAAGTCGCCGTAAATTCCTCCCTCACCTTTGTAGCCAGGAACAGGCTTGGGTGCCAGTTTTTCGCCGGGTGTTCCTTCAATCATCAACTGGTTGGTTCTCGGCTTGTTGTGGTAGATCGTTAATCCATTTTGATAACGATAGGCCAGGTACTTTTCATCATTGTTGTCGAAATAGTTGACTTCGTAGGGCTGTTGATCACGGACGTCGCAAATGAAGGTTGCACCACCGAAGTGATGAGCACCCCAATCGGTCATGCCGCCACCCGAATAGTCACTGAACGATCGCCAACTGGCTCCATTGATGGAAAAGCTGCCGCTGCAACGCTTCGGATTGTACGGTGCCCAGGGTGCGGGACCGAGCCACAGATCCCAGTCGATCGCTTCCGACTTCGTTTCGCCCGGAAGATTGCAAAGTTGTGGCAGCGGACCTACGTTGACGTTAATCGACTTGATCTTGCCGAATTCGCCAGCCCAGGCGGGTGCGACATATTTGCGATAGTCTTCCAGAACTCGCTGGCTACCACCCGAAACGACCCGGCCATAGCGTCGCGCGGCAGCGATCATCAGCGGGCCTTCCCGCAGCGTCAGCGTTTCCGGCTTTTGACAGTAGACGTCTTTACCATTGCGGCAGGCCTCGATCACCATGATCGCGTGCCAGTGATCGGGGGTCGCCACGTGAACGGCATCGATATCGGTTCGAGCCAGGAGTTCACGGAAATCGTTGTAGGCTTTGCAGTCGCCGTTATTGTAGTGCCGGTCAATGTTGGCTTTTGACTTATCACGCACTTCTTCGCGGACGTCAGAAAGGGCGACATACTGGACGTCTTTGCGATTGAGAAAGGCTCCCTGGTCGCCGCGACCCATGTTTCCGATACCAATCCCGCCCATCACAATCCGGTCACTGGCGGCAGGTCGTTCGCTGTTACCCAGCGCGGCCGAGGTAATGACGTAGGGGACTCCGAAAGCCGCCCCCGTGGTTTTCATGAAATCTCGACGATTCGGTTTCTTGATGACGCTCATTGGTAAAGCACCTCATTAGAAATTGTGGCACGCGGCACGGAATGAATGCTTCGAACGCACCTCGCGCGACGTGCTTCGAAGAGTGATTGAAAATCAGATTTTAGAGAAACTGGTTGTGGTAATATGTGGTTTCTGAACGGGGAATGCAAACCGAACGATTTACCGTGGTTTTCAAGAGGGGTCGGGCGTTTCAATTTCAAAATTGGCCTGATATTCGATTTTCATCGATAAAACGATCCACACGGCCAATTTTTGAAAATTGAACACCCGACCCCAGAACACTAACGCCACCGACTCTCAAACAGCCGAAAATCAAATACTGCCCAACCGACATTCATTCGAAACATTCATTTCGGCCCAACGGCATTCTGCTTCGAAGGACCGCGAGACAATGGTTGTTCTGTTCATTGAGAGTTAACATTGCACCTGTGAGCTTGATTCCTTTTTTGGGTAAAACTTGACCCATGCAAGATGCTTCTCCTCCGCCTTCTGACTATTCCACGATCGGGCAGCGTTTTCTTCAATGGCTTGGACTGGGTTCGCCCCTCGATAACCCGGTAGAGGCAATCGAGCGGTTGCCGAGGTTTCCCGCGCACAACCCTGGCGCCGCTTCTGGGATCGAACACCACGAACTGACCCAGCCGAGTGCAGACCCGACAAGCGTCGTCGTGACCTGCACTGATTTTTCACCTGAGTCAATCCAGGTTGAACGAGTGACTGATGTCGATGATTTCATCGCTCGACACCGACCCGAATGGGCTGTCGTCCGCTGGGTCAATATTGACGGCCTGACCGACATGCGCGTGCTGAAGGCATTTGCAGTGAAGTACGATCTTCACCCGCTGGTCGTCGAAGATCTGATTCATGTGGGTCAGCGGCCGAAAGCCGAAGATTATCCGGGGACGGGTGAGCACCAGGCTCGATTGTTTATCGTCGGGCGAATGCTGGTGCTGTGCGACGGGCACGTCCGCAGCGAACAGATCGGTTTTGTGCTGGGGCACAAAACGTTGTTGACCTTTCAGGAATGCGAAGGGGATGTCTGGGACGGGATTCGTCAGCGGATCGCGAAGAAAGGTTCGCGATTACGCGAAAATGACGTCAGTTTCCTGATCTATTCGCTGCTCGACGCCATGATCGACCAGTGCTTTCCCATACTGGAGTTCTATTCCGAACTACTGGAAGACCTGGAGGATCAGGCACTCGAGACGCCGACGACGGAAACAATTCGACGGATCCATTCCGTCAAACGAGAGCTTCTTACCGTTCGACGAGCGGTCTGGCCGATGCGAGAAGTGATTCATTCACTTCAGCGTGAGAAGCACGAGTGCATGACAGAAGTCACACGACCTTATCTGCGTGACCTGTACGACAATTGTGTTCAGATCATCGATCTGGTCGAGACGTACCGCGAATTCGCTACGGGTTTGACAGATATCTACATGTCATCACTTTCGATCCGCATGAATGAGATCATGAAGGTGCTGACGATCATGGGTTCAATTTTTATTCCGTTAACATTCCTCGCGGGTGTCTACGGAATGAACATGCCGATCCCGGAAAATCAATCGCCCTGGATGTATCCGGTCTTCTGGATCATCTGCATCGTGACCGTTGTTGTCATGGTGAAAATCTTCAAACGCCGAGGTTGGCTGTAGGTCTTAAACTTCTGTCGAGTATGTTCGCTCCACGGTGAGCGGTTTGGTTGAATCAAGTAGCATTGCACAGAAGCCCGCTACGACGAAAACGCCGCAGCAGACGGCAAAGACCGTGTTCCAATCGTCAAGGGTTGGATTTTCACCGAGCACACGGTTGTAAATGAGTGGCGCGACGGCGGCACCGATATTTCCCCACATGTTTCCCCAACCCAGAATCGACGCGGTGTACCGACCACCTACGTCTTGAGCGTAAGACCAGATCGCAGGTGACCCGAAGTCGGTCGACATCGAAGCGATACAGAGTCCCACGATGTACAACCAAGGCAGCCACCAGTTCTCCGGATTCGGTGCAATTAGGAGGTTGAGCAACAGGCACATTGCGTAGCCGCCGGCTGCCGTGAAACGTGACGCAGCTAACGGAATCAGACGACCTAATTTCAGGCCAAAGCGGCGCACAGCCCAATCGGTGGCTCGTCCCCCTGCGAACAATCCAATGATGCCAATTCCGCTCGGAAATGCCGTCATGAATCCATTCGTCACCAGCGACACGCCGTGGACTTTGTCGAGATATCTCGGCAGTGATGTCACGACAAACAACCAGCCAATGTTGGTTAAAAATTGAGTCAGGCTGTTTCCCCACAGACTGGGGCTCATCAAGAACGCTCGAAAGGGAAACGTCGGGTTCCCTGGTTCCTTCATCTTTGCAGTGCGAGTTGCTTCATCATCGATGAATTCCCGTTCGGCCTGATTGCACCACGAATGCTCTGCAGGGCTGTTGCGGGTCACGACGGCAAAGGCAACAGCGACGACCAATCCAATAACCCCGTAAAGAATCATCGTGGGTCGCCAGCCCGGTCCGTAGATTTTTCGAATCTCTTTGGGAAACAGGGACTCGATTGCCAATCGATTCAGTCTGATTGTTTCTGGCCTCGTCAAATCAACACCGCGTGTTCGTCGATCCAACAATCGTTGTGCTTCAGGGTTCAGTCGGGGTGAAACGTCCGCGAAATCGATAAAGCCAGGATCGGCCATGCGCGAGGTGAGTGACTCGAAGATTTCGTTGAGACCAGGGGATCGCGTTTCAACATTACGCTGAATGTCATAGGCGAACGGAAGCCAGTCACGCAGATCAATGACCGGTTGTTCGGTTTCTTTTTCAGCTTTCAATCGAGCCTCTTCCGCCGATTTTGCGTCGATGGCTCCTGCTTGAACTAATTGCAGATCTGAATTCGATAGTTTTGACAGGAAATTGGTGACGAAACGATCTCGCGGCTTTCCCGCGACTTTCTCTTGATCGAAATTCGCGACGAACGCGTTCGCGTTCAAGATATCAGCGCTTTGCAGCATTGAATCCGTCTCGATTGGCACGTAGGTCAGAATCAACCAGGCGGTCAGAATTGGAGCAAGCACAGCACCGAAGCGGCCCCCTAAACCTACAATCGAACTGGCAGTGCCGCGGTTCGAAATCGGATACCACTGTCGAATCAGACCGGCGGAGGTTGGATAAGCGCCTGCCTGGGTTGCTCCGCAGAGTATGCGCAGCCAAAGCACCAGCCAGACCGCATGAGCGATTCCCATCAGCCCGGTCACGATTGACCAGGCCACGATATAAATCGTCAGCATCATTCGCCCGCCAAAACGGTCGCTGAACCAACCCCCCGGGACCTGACAAAAGGCGTATGACCAGAAGAACGCACTGACAAACCAGGCCATTTGCGTCTGCGACATGTGCAGATCTTCGCGAATGTATTCGGCCGCTATTCCAACGGCGAATCGATCGAGATACAGCAGAACGGACATTAATGTCAGCACAAACAGCACAGCATGCCGCACCAAAGTGGGGGTGCCCGAGTTGTTTTTCCCTGCCCGTAACGCTTCGTCAGTCATACGGATCTCCCGTTGCCGAATTCAAATCTCGCGCGATGGCCACGGTATTGCTCTTGGCCAGACGCGTCAATCAACAAAACCGAAGTCAATCGATTATCAGCCGTGATCGTACAAAGCGACTCGTTCGGCCGGTCGACTTGATTGGCCGGACTTTCTCATCGAAGGTATCGGGTATTCCTCATTTTTCGACATTTCCTGGCGAACTTTTTTTGCGCGCGAGGGTCTGGTTGGCAAAGCCGGTGACCTTGCTGATCACTGGTGTTAAGTTTCGAAAAAGTTACACGATCAGGTGTTAAAGATCATGACGGTGTTACCGCCGATGTCCGAGCGCAGTGAGAACGATACGGAGCGGTTTACCATCGGGGTAAACCGCCTGGCAGCTCAGCCATTGTTTCCCCAGATCCCGCAACAGTTTGCCGGACAATTTTCGGAGATACAGCCGTTGTGCCTGCTGAAAGCCGGGAGACTCGGTCTGCATCGCGCCAATTCCCCGTATCCCCTGCGCTCGTGACATCGGCCTCAAGCCTCCGCAAGCTCGTACAAGCCCGGTGTCATCTCGATGACGCCGGGCTTATTGCTTGAGCCAGCCGAAATCTGGCATTTTGTTAACTTGCCGACTTATGGTCCCACTGCATGACCGACTTCGGTTATGCAGTGCTTGTTGAAAGGGACAAGGAGAAGACACTGCTTCTCCGAAGACTCCGATGCAGTGGCACAGAATATTATGTCGACAGAAGGTGTCGACTTTTTTGCCTCAGGCGTGGTGTTCGTGGTGTAGTGGTCTCTGCACGTCGGTTTGTGAAACCGAAAGTGACGGTTCAATCCCGTTCGAGCACCCTTTTTATCCCGTCAGTGAAATTCACTGACTGTTTTCGGAACGTTTGGAAAGGAAAAAATCGTGGTGACGATGTTGAGTCGGCAAACGCTTGTTCTGAATCGGAACTGGCAACCGGTGGGGGTGGCCTCAGTGGCTCGTTCACTGTCGCTGGTTGCGTCGGAACGGGCGAAGATTGTCGATCCAGCCGACTTCCAGCAGTACACCTGGGCTGACTGGGCCAGGATGATCCCCGAGGGGGATGAACTGTTCATCCAATCGGTGGCATTTCGAATTCGCGTTCCGGAGGTGATCACGTTGATGGTCTATGACCGTCTTCCTGCAAATGTGGTCACATTCAGTCGACGGAACATCTATAAACGCGATCGATACTCGTGTCAGTACTGCGGACGGCAAGGTCGCTTTGCCGGAGAAGTTCATCGTGATTCCGAGATCGCAGCCATTCCGCGAAATGGATGTCTCGGTATTGAAGAAATGACTCTGGATCACGTACTCCCCCGATCGCGTGGTGGGACCAGCACCTGGGAGAACTGTGTGCTGGCGTGCCTGGACTGCAACAAGCGAAAGGCGAATCGAACGCCGACCGAAGCGCAGATGCCGCTGCGGAAGACACCGGTTCGTCCGACCTGGAAGCCGTTGTATGCTCGGCATGATGTGAGAATCGAAAGCTGGTCCAAGTTTCTCAGCGAAGCTTATTGGACTGTGGAACTGGAGTCATAAGTCGCGACTGAAGTTTTTCATGCGCGATTGAGGATGAGTTCGTATTGACGATCGCTCGCGCGTTGACGCCTGGTAATCCACGAGCGATTTGTCCTTGAGGTGTGACGGAGGCACGCGACTTTGCGAAGGTCGCAGACCAGGTTCGACTCCTGGCAAGGACATTGAGGAACACATGAGTAATGCTGCGTGTAAACGTTCACGGGCAATGCCGGGGGACAGCGCCGTTTTTCGCAATCAAAATGCATCAGTCCCTGCCCTGCCACGTAGACGTTTACTGTTTCAATGTTTCCCGGGCGGATCAGTCCTGTCGTTAAAATCGAGTCTGCTATACTGTCGATCTGCAGGAATTGACTCGTCATCGGTAAAGGATGTTTCATGGACGCAGGGATGGTCAAAATGGATCGGCGGAAGTTCAGCATGGGCGTGATTACTGGTGTGGCTGGCGCTGCATCGGTTCTGGCTGCGGAATCTCCAGCGGCACCGAAAACTCAGGATCAAATGCCAACGATCTTCGTGGCGCATGGGTCGCCTCAATCAATCGATGACGCGAATTGGATGACGAAGCTCGGCAAGTGGACGAATGAAATGCAGAAACCAAAGGCGATCCTGATGGTTTCCGCTCACTGGATCGATCGACCGATTACGCTTGGAGCGACCAGATCGGTGCCACTGACTTACGACTTTTACGGGTTTCCCAAACGTTACTATTCCATGAAATATAACGCTCCCGGCGCACCCGACCTTGCGGTACGCGTGAAGGAGCTTCTGGCGCACAGCGATAAAATTGCAAACGCACCCGACCGGGGGCTCGATCACGGAGTTTATGTTCCGTTACTGGGGATGTATCCAGAGGCAGATATTCCGGTACTTCAAGTCTCGATTCCAACCATGGAGCCAGCGCCGCTGATTGAGCTTGGTCGGAAGCTGGCCCCATTGCGTCGTGAAGGAGTATTGATTGTGGGGAGTGGATTCCTGACTCATAACCTTGGCACGATTGATTTCAGTGCGACGGCTCAAACGCCAACGTGGGCGAAAGAATTTGATGCATGGGCCGCCGAAGCACTACGCAATCGAAGTACCACGGACTTGACTCGATATCGCGAAAAAGCTCCGGGTGTGAAAATGGCATTGCCAACGCACGAGCATTTCGTCCCGGTTCTGGTCGCTCTTGGCGCATCGCTTGAAACCACTGAAACCGTAACTTTTCCGATTACTGGATTCATGGGCGGGTCGTTTACACAACGATCCGTGCAGTTCGGGTAACGATCTCTGAAAGAAATGAGCATTGAGTCAGCGTTCGACAATTTCTCAGGGAGCTGTTTTATCAAAGGGGGACCGCCTGCGGTCGATTCGTTCGATCTGAACGACATTGCCATCCTGTACGGTGACCGTCACCTGACCAAATCGCAATCCAATTAAAGCCTTGTTGATTTCGTCGAGCACTTGCTTGGTGATACGGGATTGAGTCGGCTCAATTGGATGTTCGGCTCCGGAATTCATGACTAACGGCTCCTTTCAGTGCGCAGGTGCGAGATATCACCTCGAATATTTTAAGTTTTTTCCACCGTAGCAGCTGACGTCGTAGCGCAACGAACGAAAGGATGCTCGCGATGACGATGATGCAATCGATTTCACGATAGGGTTGGCGTTAAAAATCCCTTCAAACTCAACTGACAAACGGATCGCATACGACTTCAATTCAAAACTGAGTTGCACAAGTTGTTGAGCCATGAGCAAAAAACTCAACAGCTTGTGACATCAACTGTAAATGGCAAACGTCCTGGTTGATGATCCCTCGGAATGGCGGATCAACGGCTAAAGCGAATTCAAAACGGAATAATCTTCTGGCTCAAAACCAGTTTTCATGGAAGCCCATCAAAATTTGGCTCCCAATAAATTTAATATACACGACTTTAGTGGTGATTTCAATCTCGGTTTTTCAGCGCGTGTACGTTCCCTGGTTGTGCCAACAGTGGGCGATCGGATCGGCGACATGAGCGAAATCTGCGTTTTGACTAATGCTCCCTTCGTAAGTTTTCCCCATGAAACCAGACCTTCGGGATTCAGAAGAAGTACGAAGAAGTTGCCTCAAACCACTTCGACGTGCGATACTTGGCTTCTTCCGAACACGAAAAAGCAAAAGATGAAAAATCGTGATGCGAAATCCTGATGTGATCGACGTTACTGGAATCAACGACTGCATGGGTCGTGTTTTGTTGTGCAATCGGGATTTTCACGCGAAGTGGCAATCAAAAAATCGATGTAGGATTTTTTTATTGTTTCGATTGTAACGGGCGAAATGTGCTGCTCAGCAGGTCGCATGTTTTAACTGGTCGCAAAGTTTCCATAGCGATTTGGTTTGGAGGCTTGGTTTCGCCAGCATGAAGCTTGAAAACAACTGAATCCAGTACCGGGTGATTAAAAGCTGCAACAAGAGAATACTTTCCTGAAACAGCGCGCCTTGCCCTGACGTCGCTAAGGCTGTAGTCTGCCAAGCTCGGTCTAAATTGCAGTGAATTGAATTTGGGATTCGTGGTGGGACCAAAAATTCGTTAATTGACTGCGGAAAAGGAGCGGTGCTTCGGCTGAGGGATCGAGCCAACGACGTTTTCTAGCGTTTTTTTACACTTCGGCGTAGTACTTGAGAGCCTGCAATCTTCCTGATGCCTGATTCATCGCTACAAGAGGAAACATGTCTGCTCAGTTAGATTCCCCGCCCATTCCTGCATCGTTACAGATGGCGAGCGATGTTGAGCAACGCCTGCGAGAGCAACAGGTCGGAATCTATTTTGTCATGCCCCGAGTCGTCCGTCGGGTTCTGCAAAACGAATTGGACATTGCGAGCCCGTTACAACAGCCACCACATCGGAAGAGTTGCGTGGTTCAGCGTGATCGTCTGTTGTGGCTTGTCGCTCGTGACGAACTTGGTGTCGATGACCGGATCGAACTGCCAGACCAGATCATCTTGATTGCCCAGCCGGAAGAGCATCAGCTCGAGACAATGACGCGTGAAGAATTGCAGCGCTATTACTGGCGGCTGATGTTTCACGCTCGAATCGACTACGAAATGCTCGCTCGGACCAGTCGCGCCCAGATGTCCATGTCTGAGTTGCGATCCCGAATCGATCAAATCGGTCAGTCAGCGTTCGATGAAATCCGTTCGGTCCTGCGATCAGAACAGATGCTGACGCGGCCGGACGATGATCGGAATGTTTATGCAGAGTTCGTGGCGGTCTATCATGAGTTACAGGCGTTTTGCCCTCATTTGATACCGCTCTATTTTCCAAGTTTGCCCGACTCTGAGATTGTTCTCGATACAATAGGTCCGGAGTGTGATGCAAAAATCATGCTCGAAGAAACGCGGCCTACCGATCTGCCACAAGACGTCGCGTCAAACCTGGAAGTCCGGAATTTGATAGCGAATAGTGGAAAAGACGAAGCGAAAACCGCAGTCTCGCCGCATCGCTCCGCTCGGCACTATGCCAGCCTTGTTCGTCAAGCGGGAAAGCTGAGTGATCAGAAGAATAATGTTCGGGCTGCACTTGTTAGGCAAGTAGCACTTGACGTCGCCCCCGAAGAATCGATCGATTCGGCAAAGCAGCTGTTGCGGGAAGAAATTCAAAAGCTGGTAGGTCGACTCCAATCAGCGTTAGAAATGTCGGACGCAATTGCACGTTCATGGTTGGAGATGTGCGAAAAACTTCTCCCCAGTGCTCTACAGGGATTTTGGAACCCCAATGCACGTTTGCTATACGATTTGCAGACGGTCTGTTTCGACCATGAGCAAGAGATTTACAAAGTCGATTTGTTAGGCTGGCTGCTCAGTCGCGGCAAATCACCGTTGAAACGGCCGTTGCCGAAACACCGCGTCGTTTTGATGTCTAAGCATCTGCGACGAGCGGCGCTCCGTGCGCCAAATGTCGAGATCGATGCTGAAGGGCGTATTGAGTTAAGTCGTCTATTGCATGATGCCGCCGACTCGGCCGAACATATTTTACGAGTTCGACTGGCACCGACGATCGACCGTGCTCTCATTGAGGCGGGTTTTGTCCCGTCCAGCGTTGTCGAGCGCGTGGCACTTAAAAAGATGGTTCACGAACTTTCGGACGGAGTCGTTGAACGCGGATTTGTCACACTCGGCGGTCTTCGCGACGTGATTTCGCGTAATCAGTTCAAGATGCCGGATCTGAACGACGCGATGGAGTTCTTCACGGGTGATCCGTTGTTACGTGCTGACAAGCTGATGTCCGTATCCCTCGACGGAGTCTATCAGCGTGGTCCATTTTATCTTCGCTGGCTGCAAAAGCTGAATTCGCTGGCATACGGAATTCCCTGGGGGCGTTTATTGACATTGTATGTTGCCCTGCCATTTGGCCTTTCATTCTTGTTGCTGATGTCGATCGAAGAAATCGGCCATCTCTTGTTGAGGCATTCGTCGGATGCACATCTGACGACGGGTGCAAGTGCGGCTTTAGTGTTACCAGACGACGAGGCTAATTCTGCGTCCGAGGTGCCATCGTCCGAGGTGTTGATCGAACACGTTGCAGTTCCCTCGCAAGTCCCGCACGCGTACCGGTTCTACAGCACTAACCGAATGTTGTTGCTCGGTTGTGTCATCTTTGCTCTGATCCATTTTCCCCTGTTTCGCCAATGGTTTATCTGGTTATTGAAGACAATCTGGTACCTGTTGAAAATCGTGCTGATCGATATCCCGCGAGCCATTTTGCGTTGGCACTGGGTCGATCGACTGTTGAAGAGCTTTCCGATGATGCTGTTCAGGCGATTCATCTTTGCGCCCCTGCTGGCAACGGTGGTTTTCTGGAAGCTTCTTCCATTCCTCGGGGTTTATGGCAACCTCAATGTCTGGTGGGGAATTGTCATTTTTGTCGCGTCATATCTGATGTTGAATTCGCGGGTTGGTCGAGATACGGAAGAGTTGGCTCGTGAATTCTTCAGTCGGGCATGGTATCGAATTCGTGTCCATCTCGTCATGGGCCTGTTCACACTGGTCATTGATGTTTTTCGGGCTTTCATGGACGGACTGGAACGGGTGCTCTACGCCGTTGACGAATGGCTGCGGTTCCGCAGCGGCGAGTCCAACCTGACATTGGGTGTGAAAGCGATCATCGGTCTCGTGTGGGCTTTCGTCCACGGAGTGATTCGTTTCTGTGTGACACTTCTGATTGAACCACAGCTCAATCCGATCAAACACTTTCCGGTCGTGACGGTATCGCACAAGATTCTGTTCGCGACCTTCTACCTTCCTCTTAGCTATCATCTCGAAAAGCTTTTTCACCTGAGATCAACAGAGGCTTTGTTTGGCGCGACGCTGATCCTGATGTGTATTCCAGGTGTATTTGGATTTCTTGCCTGGGAGTTAAAAGAAAACTGGAGGCTCTATAAAGCCAATCGTTCGCTCAGCCTAAAACCCGTTCAGATCGGCGAGCACGGCGAAACATTGCTGCGCTTACTGTGCCCTGGCTTTCACTCCGGCACAATTCCCAGGCTGTTTGCCAAGCAGCGCCGCGCAGCAAATCGAGATGTGACGGCGTTGGCAACGAAAAAGCAAGCTCGATTTGCTGAACGACTTCATCACGAATCCAAGGCCGTACAGCATTTCATCGAACGGGAGCTGATCGCATTGCTGGATGAGAGTCGGGCGTTTCGTGATTATCGACTCGTGGTCAGCGAAGTCGAGCTGGCGACAAATCGAATTGCAGCCACAATCGAAGAGCCGTCGAAGCCGAATCAGCCAATGAAACTGGAGTTCGCAGAACAATCCGGTTGGCTGATCGCAGTAATTCGCGAGCCAGGCTGGCTAAATCAAGTTGAGGCCAACGATGCCGGGGTATTTAAAGTCGCATTAACGGGTCTTTTCAAACTTGCCTCAGTGGATCTGGTGCGAGAACAGATTGAACGACATCTGGTCATCACGAAATCGTCAACGGGAAATGGTCAGGAAATGTCGTATGGTTCCCATCCCTACGACATCGGTCCACGCGGGCTGATTGTCTGGCCGAACAGCGAGTACGAACACGAAGTTATTTATCCACTCGACGATCAACCGGTAACTCACCCAAGACCCCGTAGCTACGCCAGGGCAGCAGGCCTGAATCCCCTTCCGATGGAATCGCTGGTTTTTGGCTTGTATGAACTTGACTGGGAAGAATGGCGGCGGTTTTGGGATAATGAGCAACATCATTCCTCGAGTTCCGAAGTAAAATTTTCGTTCAAAATGTGAAAATCCTCGGACAATTTCGCTGGCAAGCCAAATGAGGTAGGCGCGCATCATCCTATCCGGTATCTTTTTACAGCGACGTAACGTCCGTGGGCGTGGTATCGCAGGCGGCATTCGTGGGGCGATGGAGCGCACCGTGATGAAATTGGCAGGAAGCTCGAAAACCGTCTTTCTCAAAACACCGACTTCACTGGAAGCCGACGATGATCGTCTGGTTGATCACGACCTGACATTGGTCATTCCCGCTTATAATGAAGAAGCTCGTCTACCCAAAACGCTGGCCGATGCAAAGGCGTATCTTGACGACTGGGGAATCAATTACCGGGTTCTTGTCGTCGACGACGGAAGTCGCGACGCGACTGCAGAGTTATCTTCGTCCTATGGCCGCCGCTTCTCGACGATCTGTCAGCCGAATGGCGGTAAAGGTTCAGCCGTCCGAAATGGTATGCTTTGCGCCACAGGTCGCGTCGTTGGTTTCACGGATGCTGATCTGCCTTATGACTTGAATGCGTTGAAATCGGCATACCAGGCGATTACCGAACGAAAGCGGGATGTTGTCTTCGGCAGCCGTACGGTTGAAGGGGCAAAGTCCAACGTTGAGCGGCAGTGGATGCGAACTTTAGCTTCTTTTGTTTTTCGCTCGTTCATGGCACTGCTTGTGTCGCGACAAGTAACCGACACGCAATGTGGCCTGAAGGTTTTCAGTCGTCGAGCCGCTCGGAAAATCTTTTCGCGAGCGACCGTGAATGGTTTCGCATTTGATGCCGAAGTCGTTTATCTGACACATCTACTCAATCTGTCGTTTGAGAAGGTGCCTGTGACCCTGGTTAATGACTATTCAACAACGATATCTCTGACTCGAAATGCAATTCCGATGCTGATGGATGTTGTCGGAGTCCGCTTCCATTCATTGTGGGGGAGATATCTTCCTCAAATTGATGTCATTCCGGTCGCCGCGGCTACGCAACCAGTAGCCAGAAAGGCCGCGTAATGTCGGTTCGTCGCGTCGAATCTCACATCATCCGTGATTACGCACATCCTGAAAGTCGATCGGGGACTTTGGAAAGTCCCCGCAATCGATCACGTTTTGCCGCTCGTGAATCGATCTCAACTGAAGTTCGGCGCGTGATTTTTCATGCGGACGATTTCGGAATGAACACTGCCGTTAACCTTGGAATCTTGACTGCATTTCGTGACGGATTGCTGACGAGTACATCGCTTTTGACCAACGCTCCTGCAGCAGAAACTGCCTGTATCGAGTGGGGAAAATTCGCTGTTGAACATGCTGCAGGGGCGCTCGTATCGTCAGAGAAGCGGCGTCGAGTTTTCGAGCCCCTCTTGCCGTTTGATCTTGGAGTGCATCTCAATCTGACCCAGGGGTCTCCGCTAACAACGGAGCGATTTCCTTCTGTGTTGCTCGATGAAAATGGCAACTTCCCGGGAATTGGAAAACTGTTTGCCCGACTGAATCTCGCAAATTCGGCGGAGCTTCAAGCCGTCGAAGGGGAACTCTTTGCGCAGGTTGCGTGGATGTGTGATCACGGGTTACGGCCGACGCACCTGAATGGTCACCAGTACATCGAAATGATCCCTCAAATCTCGATAATGATTCCCAAGATCCTCAGTCATTTTTCGATCAGAACTGTTCGAGTTGCGCTCGAACGCGGACTTGTTCGAAATGTCCTGTTGCGAGGTGACGTTGTCGGATGGGGCCTCGCTGAAGTTAAACGCCATTATGCAAAGGCATTTCGTCGCCGAATGCTCCATGCAAATACCTCGTTTACCGAGTGTTTCTACGGAACGTCGCATGCGGGGGTTATTGATCGTCGATTAATTTCTCGGTTTTTAAGTCAGTCAATGCATGTTAGAACGACAGAAATTGGCGTACATCCCGCCGTATCGCTGACGTCAGAAGATCTTACTTCGAGCGATCCCTGGTTCGATCCGCTGGCCAAATCTCGCCCGATGGAGCTCCAATGGCTGTGCGATAACGACCTCGTTGATGAACTCGCGGCGCGCGGGCTCGGCCTGGGCCGCCTTGGATCGCTTTGATCTTTTCATCTTGAGCATCGTCAATAACGGTAGAAACGTTACTCAACGGGGCCTCGGCTGCTTCGGGCCAATCAGAGGCCCGTCCCTGTTGTACAAAAGATCTTGACCGAAAAGCATGTCTTTTTTCGAAAGATGCCCAATGGCAATGATCGTCGCCAAATTGACAGAAAAAAACTGAGTCTTCAATCGATTTTGCCAATTGTGATAATGTCGCGGGCACTCGCAGCAAATCGGCTGAACGAGACGGAAAAATCGGCTTGAATTTGTTGTCTTCAGTCGTTTTGCGTGCAATCTTGAGATCATGCTCAAGATTTGCCAATCGCCGTTTCCCCAATCGACGCTCAGTTTCGTAGCGTTCCGTGTCGCGTTTCTGCAAACGTTCGAGATTTTTTCGCAGCAAAAGCATCTGCTGGGCGAATGTTCGGAATCGCGTGGATATCTGTGCGAAGTTCCGTTTCTGCAGGAAGTTGCTCCAGCCGTTCAACTTGAACTGCTCGCATCAACCTGGCAAAAGCATCAAAGCCGAGACATCCATCGATCGGATTTGATTGATGAAAGTGTCATCTACGCGGCCTGCGAGATGACGGCTCGCGCCATCGAGAACGATCCAGAATCGGTTCTTCGATCACTGGTTGGTAGTCCGGTTAATGTGACGGTCCCGCTCGATTCGTACCTCGCACGAGAGATTCGGTTACTGTACCTCGAACTTCCAAACGATTGCGACTTCCTTCTCGTCAGCCAGTTTCTGGACCTTGATCCTGAAGATGCGATCGATCAGAAGCTTCAGATGGGACTTGATCCGAATCGTATGTTGCCCATGTTCGAAGCACTGGGGCGGTGGCATATTTCACCTCAAATGATCGGTTGTCTACGAGGGTTATTAAGCGAAGTGGAATCGGCTCGCGTGGCAACAATTTTGCGGGTACCATGCTTGACGTGATCGTTGTTTCGCACGGTCTGCCTGTTGCGGGGGGGGCCGAACGAGATTCGTCCGACGAGTCCAAGCGTGTCTCAAACCCGCCATCCGCCGCTCGATCCCCAACGAATTTCGGCTGCTTGACGTAAACGGCAATTGGTTCGGTTGGTTGACCCGCGAAAAAGAAGCGGCGTACCATCGACAGGCATCATTGTTTCCGTTCGACACTTCATGAGCGACATCGTGACCGAATCATCCGACGAATCTATTGAGTCAAAATCTGCCGCGAACGATCCGTCGGCGACGAATCTGGATGGATCAACGTCCGCTGATCAACTGCCAGGTCAGGCAATTTCACCGCTATCGCCGGAAGAAGACGGACTGCCTGAATGGGAGCCGCTGACTCCCGAATTGGTTGAAGACGAAGCAATTCGCGGCGACTTCGTGATTCGATGGGTTGTTGTGGGGTTGGCGTTACTGCTTGGTATTTCTCAGATTTCCGAAACACGAACGCTCTTGCATTTGAAAAATGGCGAGTATTTATTGAGCCATGGCTTGCTGCCTGGAGCTAAAGATGTCTTCACTTATACTGCCAACGACCGAAAATGGGTGAATCTGTCGTGGCTGTTTGACATCGCGGCAGCGAGCGTGTTTTCCGTCGCTGGCGGAATTGGACTTTCGATTGTTCAAGGATTGCTCGCGGGTCTTACGTTTGGGCTGATTGTGCATGCGGTTCGACCGAATATTCGGACCTGGTGGGGATCAGTGTGTGCGGTACTGGCGCTGCTGGTCTGTTACTCTCAGTTTACCGTTCAGCCTGAACTGGTCACGTTGTTGGGTCTCAGCTTCGTATTATGGACTCTGATTCGGTCCGACGAACCAGGTCAATCGGGACGCCTTTGGATACTCGTACCGGCCTTTTTGATCTGGGCTCAATTTGATCAACGCGCGTGGTTTGGCTGGTTCCTATTGCTCTTATGGGCGATGGGAGACTATCTGTCCCGCAAGAGTTCAACATTAAGCGAAAAAGGACCGCTGGGAACCGTCGCGATCTTGTCGTTCGCAGCCGTTGCCGTCCATCCTTTTTTATGGGAATCATGGCTGGCTCCGATTCGAATGTACTTCACGGATTATCCCGCCTTGCGGTTTGCTTATCCGCAACCTTCTTCGGCGGATCAGGTTTTTCATGAGATCTGGAAACCGTTTTTCTGGCGATCAATCAACCACAGAGGAATTGCCGCCCTGGTTCTTGCCGGTGCCACTGTCGTGACAATGGTGCTGAATGGATCGCGTTTCCGCTGGTCACATCTTTGCGCATTCCTCGGCTTCAATATGTTAAGTCTGTTTGCGACCCATGAACTGGCTGCGGCGAGCTTGGTCAATTGCGTTCTCAGCACCATCAATGCCCAGGAGTGGTATCGCGAAAAATTCGGCCAGGTCTACTCGGTCGATTGGCGCGAGCTGCTGTTCTCACGCGGAGGACGTGCGGTCACAGTCGTCAGCTTCTTCGCTCTCGCGTGGTTGGTTTTAAGTGGTCGATTGGATGGCCCGGGTGGAAAACGGACAGGACTTGGTTTTGATGACCAGCTCGCGAGTGCAATGAGCGGATATCAAAAGCAGAATTTTCATCTTGTCGACGATCAGCCGTACAATTTTTCGCTCAGACAAGGTGACTTGATGATTTGGGGTGGGCTGAAGCCCTTCGTTGATAGTCGGGCAGGTCTGTTTTTCGGCGACAAAACCACGAATTTGCTCGATGTCCATAATAAGACTCGTCAGTCACTGCGGCAGAAACAAGATGCGGTCGAGGGATCGATCGACCCTGTCTTTTGGAAAGAAACATTCAATAAATACCATATTCGTCAGGCTTGGCCTCGTTTGACCGGCCCTTTTCAAGCTCCCGATTACGCGACATTCTATGCGTTGCTGTCGACAAGGGACTTTGAGCTGAGTGATCTCAACTCCGCGACGGCGATCTTCCTTCGAAAAGATATCTCGGACGAAACGGTTGATTCGAATCTCAAAGACTATCCATTTGATCTTATTGACCGAGGTTTTCGAACCAAGTCCAAACGCGTCGAAGATTTCACGCGAGAATGGTCCAAGCCCGCCAGTACTTACGATAACCTGTTTGCTTTAAGGCGACCCAATGATCCTGCTGGGGTTCAAGTGGGTCAGCACTACGTCAACCTGATGTTGATCAGACGAGGTCCCCAGACGGCTGCCAGTGCTCTGCTGGCGATCCGGAACGCAAACGATGGGCTGCGTAACGACTCGAATTCCGCCGAAGGATACCGTGTTCTCGGAATGGGCTACACAATTCTCGGGAAATTGGAATCGGAAATCCTGTCGCAACAAGGAGTACCGAGCAGTCCGAATTTAATGCGATATTATCAAGCTGTTGCAGCGCTCCAACAGGCGAACGTATTGAAGCCAGGTGATAACGGCATCAATCAATTACTGATGCAACAATATCGTTCGATGAACAAGGTGGATGTTCAACTCGATCTGATGAAGAAGTTGAAGCAATTGCGACCCTACTCAAAATCGATGACGGAAGACCAGCGTCAGGAGCGTGAGGGAATCGTTAACGCCATCGATCAGTTGTATGAGCCAGTCGCGGAGGTCCAGGCATTGGTCGATAAGGCGATGAGCGAGGGTAAGGATCGATTTCAGGTTGCTGCCGGAGCGTATCAAATGGGATGCGTTTTAATCGCCGTGAAGACGCTGGAAGAAGATGCGATTTATCTTGAGAAAAATCCGCAGGCCAAACTTGTTTTAGGAGGCTGGCTGATGGAAGTTGGTCGAGGCCGCGAAGCCGAAACAATTTTCGAGAGCCTTGAAGGTTTCGCTGTCGAAAGATCACTGACCGGTTGGAGAGATTCAGCAGCGATTTCCGCCTTGACTGTCGCGAATTATTCGCGTGCGATTAAGCTTTGGGGTGATCAGCGGGATATGGCTGCATCGACTCCGATTACCCAGACCATGTTTACCCTGCCTTTCCTGACGCTGAATCCGCTGTGGATGGGACCTGATGCTTACCCAACTTCAAACCTGGGTGCGACCGCACAAGTCATACAGGGAGTTCGCAATGAAGGATCGCTTGCGACTTATCAAATTGCACTGGCGCAGATGGAAGCAGGGACCGTCGATGAAGCGAGCAAATCGATTCGCCGTGCGATTGAGCTTTATCCAGGTTCGCCACTCAGGCCGGTCCTGCGATTTTATCTTGAATGCTTGACCGGTGAACAAATCGAACCGAAGCCTGCGGAATCGATAGTGGAAGAGCTGTTCGACCTGACGGAAAAAGAAACCGAGAAGAACGCTGAGTTGGAACCAAAACAAGAGCCAGAAGCGAAACCGACTAAAGAATCAAAAAAGGAATAGACTCATCGTCTCTCGGTAAGGCGTTGATCGCCAGGAAAGGCAACAATGACAGGATCGCGCTGGACTTCGTTAGGTGCCATCTTCTGTTTGTTCTCTGTGGCATTCGGAGCGTTTGCGGCACACGGACTGGATCGGGTCTTCGTGGAAAAGTACGCGGGACGCACTCGTGAAGTGGGTGGTCAGACGCTACCACTGGCGACAAAGTTCTTAAATGACTTTAAGACCGGGGCGGAGTACCAGATGTATCACGGGCTAGGCCTGATCGCGGTCGGTTTGATCTTAGATCGTCGCCCATCGCGCGCTGCGAGAATCGCCGCATGGATGTTTGCGGCAGGAATCGTGCTGTTTTCCGGAAGTTTGTACATCCTCACGCT
The DNA here is from genome assembly GCA_903904835.1 of uncultured Schlesneria sp. Lineage (GTDB taxonomy): Bacteria > Planctomycetota > Planctomycetia > Planctomycetales > Planctomycetaceae > Schlesneria. Next base: position 56,826 of record CAIVEI010000051.1, read on the forward strand.
GACAGGCGTCACGAAATGGGGCGCCGTAACCCCTTTTGGCGGCCTCGCGTTTCTCGTTGGCTGGTTCTTTCTTTCGTTGGCCGCAATGGGAAAAGCTGCCGATGTTGTGCGCGCGTCTCCTGACCTCGAACACTGATCGACCGAAGGCCTCCTCTTCTTATTTTACGCCGTTTATCCTCTTCACATCGTTTTCTCGTCCTGCGTTTTAATGCGACCATGTCCACAGGCCCCGCAACGAATTTGTCAACTTTTGTGTTGTCGACTTCCAGCCGAAAGTAGATGTTGTGTGGCACGGGCTGAAGCCCATGCCATGGTTTGTGTTTCGCCATGAAACCACTTCCCGTTCCCGAGAAATTACCGCACTTTTGACAGCGACTATTGTTTTAATTCGTTTCAGGGGTACAATCCGACAAGCGAAAAAACAATTTTACGGCTGGAAACTTGCTCGATGAAGGCAACTTTGGAACACGATGACGAACAGTTTCTACTGAGCCTGCAACGGCTTGGAGCGGGGACGGTTCAAGATTTGTGTACCGCCGCCGGGGTGACCGCAACTGCGGTTCGGTTGCGATTAAATCGATTGCAGTCGCTGGGGTTGGTTGACCGTCAAACGATTCGAGAAGGTCGGGGTCGGCCTCATCACACGTACAAAATCACGGAACAAGGCCAACGCCAACTGGGCGATAACTACTCGGAATTGGCTCGTTTGTTGTGGAGCGAATTGCAGAAGATCGATGAGGTCGATGTTCGTCAGCGGGTCACGGGACGAATTCGCGACGCCATGGTTCGGCAGTACGGTGCTAATGTCCGAGGTTCCGTGCTTTCTGGCCGGTTCGCGGAATTGGGTGTTGCTCTTTCAGAACGCGGTTTTTCGGTTGAAATCGGCGAGAACGACAACAAATTGCCAATTTTGCGAGAAAACCACTGTCCCTACCACGATCTGGCGCAGCAGGATTCGGGAATTTGCGAGTTGGAACAACAGGTGTTCGAGCAGGTTTTAGGAGTTCCTTTGACGCTGGCTTCATGTTGTCGAGACGGTGATCATTGCTGTGAGTTTCATCCAGCACCAGCAAACTGATCCTGACGCAAGGTTTTGATGGTTGATCGGGTGAAACACGGAACGAATGCTGGTAGAGTTTGGGCTTTGGAGAAGTGTCTCAACTCAATTCCACCAAAGAGATAAGAAACGGACGGAACGATCATGACGACTTGGATTGAAGGCCGATTTGAAGAGAACGTCATCACCACATCGCTGGAACAGGCGATGAATTGGGCTCGCCAGTCGAGCATCTGGCCAATGACGTTCGGACTGGCCTGTTGTGCGATCGAAATGATGGCTGCGGGTGCAAGCCGTTTCGACATGGACCGATTCGGAGCCGGTGCCTTCCGTGCAACTCCTCGGCAAGCTGATTTGATGATCGTCGCGGGCACCGTGACCTACAAAATGGCTAGTCGCGTTCGCCGTCTTTACGAACAAATGCCCGATCCCAAGTACGTCATTGCGATGGGTGCTTGCACAGTCGGCGGTGGTCCTTACTTCAAGTACGGCTATCATGTTGTGAAGGGCGTTGATCTGGTTGTGCCTGTGGACGTGTATGTTCCTGGTTGCCCACCGCGTCCTGAAGCGTTGCTCGAAGGGTTGATGCGAATTCAAGATAAGATTAAGGCGAAGAAGATTACTCGAAGTCAAGAAATTCTTCCCATTCCGCACCATACAGGTCGAGTGTCGTTGCCAATTATTCAGAACCTGACCGAAGTTGTTTGAACGTTTTCCTGAAATGTCGTCCGCGTTGCGTGAATGGCGTGGCCTTTGAAATCCCTCGCCGTTCGCAAACGAAAAGAGTTTGAAAAATGTCCAGCCTGCTGAAAATTACTGATCTCCACGTATCTGTCGATGAAAAGCCCATTTTAAAAGGGGTTAGTCTCGAAATCCGCCAGGGTGAAATCCACGCACTGATGGGACCGAACGGTTCTGGCAAAAGTACTCTTGCCTACACCCTTGTCGGACATCCAAAGTACGAAGTCACCAGCGGCATGATCGAAATCGACGGAGTTCCACTCAACGATCTCGATCCTTGTGAGCGAGCACGACTCGGGATGTTTCTGGCGTTTCAATACCCGGTCACGATTCCTGGCGTGAAGGTGGCTGACTTCCTCAGGCACGCTGTCACCAACATTCGAAACCCCGCCCGCAAAGAAGGTGAAAGCCTTATTCCGATGCGAGATTTCCGTAAGGAATTGAAAGATCGCATGGAAGAACTGGGGATGGATGTCGAATTCGCTCGACGTTACTTGAATGAAGGGTTTTCAGGCGGCGAGAAAAAGCGAATGGAGATTCTCCAACTGGCGATGCTTCAGCCAAAGTTCGCGATTCTCGACGAAACCGACAGTGGACTGGACAGTGACGCTGTTCGTGTCGTCAGCGAAGGTCTGCGAAAGCTGGCCGGGCCTCAGATGGGTGTGCTAATCATCACGCATCATGAACGGTTGCTGGAATACAATGTTCCGCAATTCACTCATGTGATTCTGGCCGGAAGAATCGTAGAAACCGGCGATGCCTCGCTGGCCCATGAACTTCATAATCACGGCTATGCCGCTGTTCGCCAGCGACACCCGGCCGAGGCGGCGGAAGAACAGGAACATCAAAAAGTTGCCCCCAAGGCTGTAGCAGTCGCACATTGAGAATCTTTCGCAGACGGAAATAGAACAACCGCTGTAGAAGACAGAACTAGAAACAACTGCTGTCGAAGACGGAAATAGAAACAAAGAACAGACAATCATTTCGCGGTAGGGATATCCACCAATTATGACGACTGATGTACCAGTTCTTGATGACGAAATTGGCGTAGGCGATTATCAATATGGGTTTCACGACCCCACAGATAAATACGTCTTCAAAAGCCGTCGCGGACTTGACCGCGACATTGTTCATCAGATCTCGGAAATGAAGAGCGAACCGATGTGGATGCGCGAGTTCCGACTCGAAGCACTCGATCTGTTCTACAGTAAGCCGATGCCCACGTGGGGGGGCGACATGTCTGAACTCGATTTTCAGAACATGTTCTACTTCGTGAAGGCGTCACAGGGACAGGAGAAATCCTGGGATGACGTCCCTGACGACATCCGTAAGACCTACGATCGACTCGGTATTCCTGAAGCGGAAAAGAAATATCTGGCTGGCGTTAAGGCTCAGTACGAATCCGAAGTCGTCTACGGCAGTCTTCAGGAAGACTTGGCAAAACAAGGCGTGATCTTTACCGACACCGATTCGGCTGTTCGAGATTATCCCGATCTGGTTCGCGAGTACTTCGGTACCGTGATTCCGTCGGCAGATAACAAATTCGCGGCATTGAATTCCGCAGTCTGGTCAGGTGGTTCGTTCATCTATGTCCCTAAAGGGGTGAAGATCGAATTTCCGCTTCAGGCTTATTTCCGCATCAATACTCAAAACATGGGTCAGTTCGAGCGGACGCTGATCATCGTCGACGAGGGGGCTTCGGTTCACTACGTTGAAGGCTGTACGGCTCCGACCTATAGCAGCGACAGTCTTCATTCGGCCGTCGTCGAAATTCTCGTCAAACGAGGTGGTCGTTGTCGCTATACGACAATCCAGAACTGGTCAAACAACGTGTACAACCTCGTCACCAAGCGAGCCAAAGCCTATGGCGATTCGCTGATGGAATGGGTTGACGGAAATCTCGGCTCGAAGCTAACGATGAAGTACCCGGCGATTTATCTGATGGAGCCAGGTGCTCGGGGTGAAACACTATCGATTGCGTTTGCCGGTAAAGGACAGCATCAGGATGCAGGGGCCAAGATGGTCCACTGTGCTCCGTATACATCCAGCCGAGTCATTTCGAAAAGTATTTCAAAGGATGGCGGTCGGGCGGGGTATCGTGGGCTGGTCAAAGCGACTCACGACGCCCATCACTGCAAGAGCAACGTCGTCTGTGACGCATTGATTCTCGACTCGCACAGCCGAAGCGATACGTATCCGTACATCGAAGTCAACCACGACAATCTGACGATCGAGCACGAAGCGTCAGTATCGAAGATTGCTGAAGAACAACTGCTCTATCTGATGAGTCGCGGCATGAGCGAAACCGAAGCGTCAGCGATGATCGTGACAGGCTTTATCGAACCACTCGTTAAAGAATTGCCCATGGAGTACGCGGTCGAAATGAATCGCTTGATCGAACTGCAGATGGAAGGGAGTGTCGGGTAAATTTCCGAAGCTATGTTGACTGTGACTCCCTCCCGTACCACTGCGTTTGATGTCGATGTGTTTGAGCAATTTATTGCCTCGCGCCGTGAACCTGAATGGGTGACCGATCTGCGACGCAATGCGTTCGAGATCTATCGCGAACTGCTCGCGTCTGAACTCGATCCCGAAGAATGGAAACGGGTCGATATTCGTGCGTTTCGGGCCGAGAAATTCTCGATCCCGACGGCAACGAAACCGGCGGCCGCGTTTGACACGCTGCTTGCAGATCGAGCTGAATTTGCTGGCTTCATCACCCATATTGACACCGTTAGCTCTTCAGCGAAGCTCGATGAAGAGTTGGCCAAAAAAGGGGTTCTGTTCGGCAGCCTCAGCGAGCTTATTCAGACCCATGGTGACGTTTTAAAGCCGCATCTGATGACCCGGGCTGTCATGCCGGACGCCGATCGTTTTGCCGCGTGGCATGCCGCGTTCTGGACAGGTGGAACGGTGCTGTACGTTCCGCGTAATGTTCAAATTGAAAAGCCGTTGTATAGCCTGCTTGGTCTCGCGACAGACGGTGCTGCCGACTTCAGTCACACGCTGATCATCCTTGAAGAAGGTGCGTCGGCCACATTGCTTGAAGAAACAGCATCAGCTTCGTCCACTGCCGCCGGTCTTCACGTTGGTGCAGTTGAACTGTTGCTGGCAGCTCGATCGAACCTCTGTTATGTGCAAATTCAGAACTGGAACGATAAAGTCTGGCACTTTGCTCATCAAGCCGGGCGAGTCGAAGCGAGTGCGTCGCTGCAATGGACCGCAGGTGCTATTGGTGCCAAACTGGCTCACATCCACCAGGAAGTGTTCCTCGATGGTAAGGGAGCTGCTGCGGAAGTGAATGGGGTCACGTTTGCCAGCGAAAAGCAAATGATCTCGTACTACACACAGCAAACGCATAATGCCCCGAATACTCACAGCGATCTGTTGTATAAGGACGTCGTTCGGGATCATGCCCGGTGCGTCTGGCGCGGGATGATCAAGGTTGCAAAGGATGCGCAGAAGACCGATGGTTATCAGAGGAACGACAGCCTGTTGCTAAGCGAAACCTGCCGCGTGGATGCGATCCCTGGCCTTGAGATCGAAGCCGACGATGTGCGATGCACCCACGGTGCGACGTGCGGCCAGGTTGATGAAGAACAACTCTTTTACTGTATGTGCCGCGGACTCAGACGCATGGAAGCCATGCATCTGATCGTGGAAGGCTTCTTCCAAAGGGTGTACGACCGAATTCCTGTCGAAATCGTTCGAGAAACACTTGGTCAGGCCGTGGAACGAAAGCTTGGGATCTCCTGAGCTGTTGGAAAGTATTGCCCTGCATGCCAGAATTTGAACGTGTTGCTGCGATCAGTGAAATCCCGTCCGGCGGACGATTGTCGATTCTTGTCGACGATATTCCCTCATTGCTGATACGTGTGGGTGACGAGTTTTTTGCAGTCGAAGATGTTTGTTCGCACGATGGCCAACCGTTAACGAATGGCCCTGTCGAAAGTTGCTCGATTACTTGCCCTCGCCACGGTGCAAAGTTCGATCTGCGCACCGGCCAACCGCTTTGTATGCCCGCGATCGAACCGATTTCGACATTTGAAGTGCAAATTCGTGATGGCGAAATTTTTGTGAGACCCAGATGATGACTGCTGAAACTCTTTCGATTCCTATTGTGCCAGCGACGGATTGCTGCTCCGAAACAACACCAAAGGCTGATGGTCTTCCAATCGTCAGTGCACATCCGAACGCCGCGACGGAGGCTTGTTGTCATTCGCCCTCGGCAGAATTGCCGGTTGCGGCGACCTCGCATCATGAAAGTTGTTCGACCGGGCAATCTCTCGCAACTGATGTGGTTGCGTCAGACGAGAATAATGCCCCCGACGATGCCACGCTCATTGACGCGTTGCGAACGGTCATTGATCCAGAACTAATGATCAACATCGTTGATTTGGGACTGGTTTACTCAATCAACCAGACTGATCGAAAAGTTCTGGTTGAAATGACGTTAACGAGTCCCGCATGTCCCGCTGGACCACAGATCATTTCACAAGCAAAAATGGCTTTGGAAAAGATTTCTGGGATCGACGTCGCCGAAATCAAACTGACGATGTCACCCCCTTGGACACCGGATCGGATGACTGACGATGCCCGAGACCAGTTAGGAATTTTTTAAAGTCAGATATTCTTTAGCCCGACGCGCAAGCGAGGGACGAACGTAAACCGGCGGGGATGACGGTTTGCATCGCAACAAAACCAGTGTGCTTCTCAATGAAAACGGCCCGCGTGAACTTTCACGCGGGCCGTTTTTTTAATCACACAAGCTTATTCGAAGCGATCGGTCAGAGAATAATTTTGAAGATTTTCTTTTAGCGATCCTGGTTTACTTTTAATGAAGGCGATGATTCAGGCTTCGATGCCGGATCAATTTTCGGCCGAGAGACGGCTTCTGCGTAAAGATTATCCGATCTTGCGGTCCGCTGGCTGATGCTTGCCAATGATTCGTCGTCATCAAAGACATTTCGTGACCGCAGGTTGAGAATTCCTACTGCGAGGTAGAACAGACCCACGCCGGCCATCCCTCCGACCGCCATCCAACCTGTTAGCCAGTGGTTGACGACGGTCCCAATACCGGCTGCGGCAAACGCACAAGCCGAAATCGCGAACGACATCTGGCTAGCCGGGCTCATCGAAAATTCCGAGTTAGTTTTTGCCAGCTTCGGCATTTGTTTTGACTCGCTGTCGAATAATCTTCAAAAACCATCAGTCGCGTTGGTCTCGATGGGATCAGGTGTCGTGATACTGGCCGGGTACATATGACTGACGTATGTACCCGGCCAGAAATCAACTCGTCGAGGGTCGACTACGATGCCACTGCGGCAGCGGCCGAAGCAGCAACAGGTGCATACTTCGTCAAAATTGTTGCAATCATCATGTAAACCGGGATACCGATCGTCACATTGTAACTGAAGGTGACCCCAAGCGAAGCTGCTAAGGGAAGAGTCGGACTGGCTTCAGGTATGGCAAGTCGCTGCACTGCAGGAAGTGCGATGTAAGACGCGGCACCGCACAACACTGCAAACAGGACGTAGGTACCGATATCGAAGGGTTGACCCAGCAGAGTGCTGTAGGCGTGGGCAATCAACATTCCGCTGATCGCAAACACATTAGGAGCGACCAAAGCGAATGCCACGAACTGCCATCCGGCGTTTCCAAGGTCCTTCAGTTTCTTCGATGCAGTCATCCCCATTTCGAGAAGGAAGATGCACAGCAAACCGTGGAACAGGTGCACAAACAAAGCGTCGTCTGTCTGAGTAACCTTTTCACCCTGCAACCGTGAAATGAAACCGATGGTGATTCCGGCAAACAGAAGGAAGATCCCTGGGTTCAAAAAGACTTCGTGAAGCAATGTAGGACTGAGGAACGAGCCACCCTTCTTCTTTTCAGGATCGCCCGTTTTGTGAAGGTTAACTTCCTGAAGAGCAAGCATCGCCTCCACTTCGTCGTCTGTCCTGAATTTATCTCCCGATCCACCGGCTGAAACGCCATTTCCATTCGAGCCCGAACCATGAGACGGCTTTGAACCTCGGCCGGCAGAGCTGCCTGATGAGCGTGCGACAGTCGTCGTTGAATGAGATCGAGCCGATCGAACTTTGCCGTTACCAGCACCGGCTGTGACCAGTTCCTCTTCGGAGATTTCTTCCGAAAGCTCTTCCTCTTCCAGTTGTTCGTGCTCTTCGTCCGCTCCGATATGCCGTGGCGAAGCAATCATCGCTTCACGAAAGCGATTGTAGCCCGTTTCGCCAGGCATGTTTCCTGCTGCGTCCATCCCTTTTTCTCGCATCTTAGCGACCAGGTAAAGAGCGACCAGACAACCAGGAATTTCCATGACAGCCAGCAAAACCGGCATGTATGGCGCGAATGCAATATGACCAGCAGTGAGAACACCCATTGCGGTCACGAAAGTTCCCGCCGAGTCTGAACCGTAATAACCAGCAACCGTCGCTGCGTCGATCTGACGAAGTTTCGTCGTCCACCGAAGAATCGTGTAAGCGGCGATCCCAATCACAAAGTTCGTGCAGAATCCAATCAACATGAAACCGGCCGCCTGACCATAAAGGTGGGGCTCAAGCCCCGCCAATTCTTCGCCACCTTTCCAGCCAATCGCCAGAAGCAAATAAATTGTCAGACCCTGGTAAACCGCCTTGGGGAATTCGAGCTTCACGTGCAGCATGGGCATCAGAAACCCTGCATAGAAAAACAGCAGCAGCGGTTTAAATAGGTTATGTGTGAAATTGTCAATGAACTCGTGAAGCACGGCGCGTTCTCCAAACAAGTAAAGCTACCTCAGGGGATGGCACAACAACATCGTTGAGCGACCAACAAAGGGAGGATGTTATCTGCTAACCACTGGCTCGAAAATGTCACTCGATTAGGGAGTGACAAGAAGTTGTCGGTGGATTTCGGGAATTGGAAGCAGTACCTGTGCCGTATCGATATTCTGTCAAAGACTTCAGGAGGATTTATACTGTACAATCGGCGATGCAGTCTGTCTCTATTTCCGTAAGTCTTTGATAGGAATAATCTTGAGCGACGGCGTTCAGCCAACATTCGTTGGCGGGGAGTTGGACTAAATACCGCGACAAATGCGATTTTATTCGAAAGACGCGCGCATATTGTGCCAACTTTTTTGGCAGCATCGACGCTGTACACACTCGACTTATCGAGATTTTCAGCATTAATAGAAATCAATGGTTCGGTCTAAAACGCCAAAACGAAAACAGCCAGCGATTGATCGCTGGCTGTTTTTTATGTCGCAGAAAAAACACGATATGTTTTTCTGTTTCAACTGCTTTATGTTAACTGAAGGCTGTATAATATGCGGTTACGTCTGTAACGTCTGCCTTGTGTCATGCGGTGGTTGTTAGCGTTGAGCACCTACGAGTTCCTGTGTGCGTCGCGCTGCCGATGCGATTTCATGGGTATTTCCAACGGCTTCGGCAACCAGGTTATCTGCACCGGCTGTTTTGTGGCTGGCTTCGCTTCCTGTTGCGTGAGCGGCGGATGTCGCAGTTGCCCAACTAATAAAACCGACGACCAGGTAGAACGCTCCGACTGCCGCGAGACCCACTGTTGGCCAGTGACTGAAGGGCATACCGAGTACTGCGGCGCCGAATGAGCAGATCGCGACCGAAAAGCTGCTTAAGGCGACGGGATTCATCGACAGGCGTGAGGCAGGCTGAACATTGTGAGACATCGTCTTAACTTTCGTGAGTTTGGGGCAGTAGCGGAATTGGTTTTGAAATTGAAATCAGGCGGATTGAGCAGTCGGAGCGGCGACTCGCACGCAAGCGTCGTAGTGGGACAACGGTTCCAGGTGGTCGATACCAATGATTTCGACCGGGACGTTTGAGTGTGAATATTCCTTGATGGCGTGCATCAGGTTTTCGGCCGCCGTGTGGTCAATCAACGCGACTCGTTCATCAAGATGAACTTGAACCGACTTGACGTCGGAAGGAATCTCGTCAAGCTCTTCCGACAGTTGCATCGTGTTGAAACAAACAAGTGGTTTGTCGACGTACATGTGGTACACACCATCGCAATATTCACGGTTAACAACCGGGTTGCGGAAGAAGTCTCCCATGCACTTCGCTAGCGAAAGATTCTGGACGCCACTCGCGGTTGCGGTGGAAATCGCATGTCGACAAAACAATGTGCTCAGTACAAAATTTGCTGCGACCCCCGCAGCGATTCCGACCAGCAAATCTGTCAGCAGTGTCACGATAATCGTGAACGAGAAGATCACGACTTGCTCTTTTCCAATGTGGGCCATGTGTCGCCACACCAGTGGTTCGCACATCTTCCAACCGGTGTAGATCAGAACGGCTGCCAGCACACCAAGAGGGATCATGTTGATCCAGGCCGCACCGACAAGTAGATAGATCACCAGGCAAACCGCGTTCGTGAAATTAGCCCACAGTGTTCGACCACCCGCTGCGATATTCGCTTTGCTTTTAACGCCGCCGGGAATGATGGTCAGTCCACCAACGAGACTCGACGCGACGTTGGAAACACCCATCGCCAGCAAGACCCGATTCGCATCGGATTTTCGATGGTATGGATCGATTCGATCAATCGCCATGGCTGTGGCAAGAGATTCGACTCCATCGATCATGGTCAGCATGATCACCCCCACTGCTGCAGCCTGCCAAAGATCGCTACGGGCAAGTAACGCACTGAAGTCAGGACTGTGAATTCCGTGAAAAGGGTTATCAGGAAGCTTAATCAGAAATCCTGGACCTAAGTCACCAATATGGACAATCTGCCCCAGGATGACACCGAAGATCACAGCCAATAACTGAGGTGGGACAACCTGAAAGAACTTGTATTTCTTCAACGAACCGAACACGAACAGCATGACCAGGCTGGCAAAAGCGACCGCAAACGCCTTGGTTGTCATCCCTTGTGCGTATTCTGGAACGCTTGTGACGAATTCCATGAATTCATGAGCGTGAACCTTCCCGGTGAACCCGAAAAACTTCGGAAGCTGTTTCACGATAATCAGCAGTCCGATCGACGCCAGCATCCCTTCAACGACCGTGACAGGAATAATTGCAGCAAACCGTGCCAGTTTGAGCAGACTGAGAATGACTTGCAATACGCCGACAATAAAGATCACGACGAGCAGAAATTTATAACCTTCGCCAACATGCTCGGCGTCGCCCGCCCCTCCGAGTGCGATCATCACCGCCATGACCGCAGGTGCCAGACCGGCCGCGGGGCCGGCGATCGTCACATAAGCGCCACCGATAAACGGGAAGATAAAGCCCGCAATGATCGCAGAAATCAATCCGACGATTGGAGGGACACCTGAGGCAATTGCGATGCCCGAAGAAAGTGGCAACGAGACCAAAGAGACAACGATTCCAGAGAGAATATCGCTACGCAAATGTTTCAGCCCCGCGATTCCGTTCTGAGGCTTTTCGTTCGATTCAACTTGGTCGGAAGACATTCATAAATCCTTTAATGCGCGTTTGAACTCTGAAGTTCGTTCCGGAAGGCTGTTACGACGATTTCGAGTGAGAAAGAGAAAAAACTGCTATTCGTCGATCAGCGGGTTCCGTATGGGGAAAAACTTGAATCCGATGGAAGGCCTAACATTTTCGCCAACATCCCTGTTCTGGCGAATCGGATTCGTCATGACCTATGAGCATTGGCCAGCTTGTCGGATCTCGAACTAACCCCGGTTTCTTCAGGTCGCTTGGTCGCGAGATCATCAACGTTCATCGCGCCCGATAATCGATGTGAAGCGGTCTCAATCAGTTCGCTTTCTTGGGTAAACAACGGCTCCGTAGATCCGAGATTCAGCAGTCCAATCGCAAGATAAAACAGTCCCAGGCCCGCCATACCACCTACGGCCATCCAGCCGGACATCCATTGATTGATCAACAATCCAAGGGCGGCAGCACCAAATGCACAAGCTGCGACAGCAAACGACATCTGACTTGTCGAGTTCATTTCACTTCGGTTGGAGGTTTGTGAGTCGCGTGGCATATTGAATTTCCTTGGCCTGAAGTGGCGTTCGATGCAGAACTTTTAGCAATTACTTGGATTTTGAAGGGAAATCGCGATCGTCCAAGTCGTAAACTTCACCACCGGCAAAGCCGATGTGACGAGGAGCTGAATTCAGTTCTGAAAGAAATCGTCGATAGGAGAGTTCCCTTCGAGAAGGGAGTATTCGGTGAAATTCCCGTCGACGAAACTTGGGCTCGACAATCAAGGCGATCAGGCAGCACGCAACCGACACAAGTAATCCAGCACAGAACAACAGAGAAGGTTGATATTGCTGATCAACGATTGCAAAAACGGACCCAAGGAACATTTTCAAATTCCGCAACAGTGATTTTTCATTCGTCAAATCGAATCGAGCGGTCATGACGCTGTTGAATGCAGTCCCTGTGCCGGATACAGATCTGGAGCTCGGTAAATTGACATCCTGAATCATTGGCAACTCACGAGAATCGCCACAAGATGTTTTCTGGAATTGTGTTGCGAAGTGACGTTGATGCTAATGCCAAGCAATTATGAAGCTTCCGACAGCATTCGTTGAGTCGCTTTGTTTCTATGAAAACCAAGAAATTGGCCAGAAAGTGGCCACCCCAATTGGCCAGGAATTGGTCTTCCCTAAAATCAATTCCCGTTGGTTTCCGATTGAGCAGAGAAATTGCCGGTAAAGGTTATCAGTAAAGCTGGTTGATCTTTGCGGTAACTCTTCGCGGTTGAGTTGGTCGGTTGAGCTGGTGGCAACGTTAGCATGCCCAACGAATATGCCTGCTGGATGAGTAACGGAACGCAACTTCGAATCCTTCCTCCCGCGTCGTTTGTTTGTAGTTGCAGTCCGTTCCGCAGTAACAAAAAAGGAATTTCTCCAAAGTCCACGCCACAAAATATCGCTCGTCCGATCCCAAGGCTGCCGGTTTTTGGTTTTCCCTGAATAGCACGACCCAACCTGGATGCGTATCATCGCGCTTCTGGCTACTGTACGCAGGAGTCAGAAACACGCTCGGTTCGTGTCATTCATCAAGCGAAGGGCGCAGAGGCATCGGCGGTCGTCGTACATTTGACCGAGGGGCAGATTCAGGCTCTTATTGGATCGCCAACGGTAGAGCCAGAAGAGAAACGACTCGTGTACGTTGCCCTCAGCAGAGCGATGAATCAACTGTTTCTAATTGCCGAAGCGGTTGAAACGGAATCACTTCAACAACTCCCCAACCTCAGAATCGAAGTCGTAATTCTTTCTTAACCATTTGAAGGCCAGAACTATCGTGGGTTCTTCCACGGGTACGACTACTCGGCGGCACTCGACGCTAACGCCGCCAACGTGCTCAGGGTGTATCTGAGGGCGATCGAACATTTGTTGGACGTCGGGCAGAACGTGGGCGAAGAGGCGAAGCAGATCACTCCTCACTTGGCATTTTTCCAGCGGATCGCCGCGATGATCCGTAAACGGCTGGCAGATGACGCCGAGCCGACGCCGGGCGGAGGTGGATCGCGAGACATCGATGCCGCCGTGAGGCAGGTGATCGGCGACGCGGTCGAAGCGGGTGAAGTGATCGACCTGTTCGCGGCGGCGGGCCTGGACGCGGCACGGCTGGACATCCTCAGCGAGGATTTTCTCGATCGAGTCAGCGCATTGGTGCACAAGAACCTGGCGCTGGAGACACTGCGGAAACTGCTCACCGACCAGATCCAGATCAGTGAGCGGACGAACCTCGTGCAGGTACAAAAATTCCGCGAGGCGCTGGAGAAGGCGATGCTCAGCTACACGAACAAGCAGATCACCACGGCCGAGATGATCACCAAGCTGCTGGAACTGGCGAAGTGGGTGCGGGAGGCGAAACAGCACGGGAACGACCTGGGGCTGAGCACCGAGGAAGTCGCATTTTATGACGCGTTGGCGGAAAACGGATCGGCGAAAGAAGTGATGAAGTCCGACCAGCTTCGCCTGATGGCTCGTGAATTGGCCGAGATGGTCAAGAAGATGCCGAAGCTCGACTGGACGCAGCGGGAATCGGTTCGGGCAGACCTGCGTCGCAAGGTCCGAAGGTTGCTTGCCATGTACGGGTATCCGCCGGACCTGTCGGAAGATGCGACGCAGCTTGTGCTGAAGCAGGCGGAACTGTCGACGGAGGCGGGTGTGTAATCGACGTTGAATGCGTGATAGCAATCATCTGTCTGCATGCACGGAAAACGATTTTCCTGCGCACCTTCCAAACGTTAAAAATGTATCTGTGTGTTTCTATTGACTAACGATATTTGTTATTGTAGTTTTATGTCGCTTATTGCGAAGAGGCGGCAAAGCGCCGAGAGCATATGAAGTGGAAAGTAGAAAGGCGACAGCCGCTGCGAGCGGATTATCACTTTCTCCTAGCGCACTTGCTGGCCTTTTCGGCCCGGCTGGCCTGCGGAACAAAAGCGGGACAGGCACGTCGAAGCTCGGAGCCAGTCCCGGTTTTGTTCTGAGGACGACAATTGATCATTGACAATTTGGAAAACAAATTTCATACGGACCGCGGCGGCGAAGCGCCGAGCGAGTTGAGAGCCGCTGCAAGCGGTTGGCCAGGAGCTGCCGGTCCATGAGCCCGAGGAACTTTTTTGACACTTCCGACGTCAAGTTCCTCAAGTGTAGAAAGATCAGGCCATCGGGTTCCGTTCTTGGTCCGATCTACTTACCAATTTCGACTTATCAACTTTCTGCCGTTTCGGCTGCCCGGCTCGCCTGTGATAATCGATGGGATTCGAACTCGAACAAACTCGAACAAACTCGAACACGCCAAAAAACGGACGGAAAATCGCCAAAGCGCTATGAATTACGAGGAATGGTCGAAGTCGATCAAACTTGATCAAACTGTGACGCCAAATTTCGCGGCGGCGGAACTGCAGTGGAATAAAAGAGAAGACGGATTTTACCACGGAGACACTGAGGTCACGGAGAAGAATTCCAATGTTGGAATTTCAGAGAATTGCTCCTCATTCGAGAATTTGCATTTATCCAATCCCACGGTCTAAGTCGAAAGTCAGCTCAATCCCATGACTTCCCAGCCTTTGCGGGGTGGTCGACGAATCAACCGAGCGGCCTCTGGCTTATTCGTGAACTGTAGTTTAGCGGCGTTCCATTCGAGTGTCTCGTTCGGAAAGAATGTTGCGACACCGCCGAGAAGTACGCTTTCCGTGAGTGGCCCGGAATATCCGAAATGAGTCGACGTTGTCCCCTTCCCCTGCACGGCGTCAACAAACTGATGCCAGTGATTGATGTCAGCCAGTTGTGGCCTTGGGTAATCCTTAAACTGGTCTTCCGGAAGTAACACGGGCATATCGACGTGAGGCAATAACATCGCCCCTTTTTCCCCGATAAACAACGAGCCTTGATCGGGGAGCGGTCGATCTTTCAGATGCATGGAAATGAGCTCAGGGGATGGCCGCTGATCTCCGTCGTACCAGGTAATCGGAACTACTGGACCGATCGTCTGTTTCGTCTGAGGAAAGGTCAGATGCACTAGGGCATTATTTGCCCAGTTATGAGCGGTCGGGGCTGGACCGGTGGACCGCAATGTCAGCGGTGCGGTTAGTTCCAACGCTTTGAAGACCGGATCGAAGATGTGGCAGCCCATGTCGCCGAACGTCCCGGTCCCGAAATCGAGTCGCTTTCGCCAGTTGCCGGGATGGTAATAGCCGTTCCCGATAAACGGACGAGATTCACAAACGCCCAACCATTGATCCCAGTCGAAGTTGGCGGGAACAGGATCAGTTCGATCAGGTCGCGCGGTTTCATCGCCCCATTTTTTGCTGCTCCACGAATGGACGCTTTGTACTTTGCCGATTGCACCCCCTTGAATCAGTTGTACTGCAGACCGATAAGCCGGATGCGAATGAATCTGGATTCCCATCTGGGTCACCAGCTTCTTTTCCGCAGCGACCTCAGCCAATCTTCTGGAGTCGTAGACGTCATGCGTCAGTGGCTTTTGGCCATAAACGTTTAGCCCGCGCTGCAATGACGCCATGGCCAGTGACGCATGCATGTGATCCGGTGTGGAAACGTTGACCGAATCAAGATAGGCGTGCTCTTTATCGAGCAACTGTCGCCAATCCTGGTAGACGCGAATATCTGGGAATTTTTTCTTTAATTCTTCCGCTCGCCCCAGGTCAACATCCGCGACGGCGATCAGTTTTGCTTTCGGATGACTGGCAATTTGCGAAAGGTCGGCACCGGCCATTCCTGACGCACCAAAACTGGCATGCCGGACGACGTCGTTAGGGGATGCTGCTCGTAAGTCTCGGATAAACACAGGAGCGGCAAAGGTGCCCAATGCCGCTTGCTTCAGAAAGGACCGACGATTCGAACGAGATACCTGTGACATTACAGAGCCTTTCGAGAATTGAACGAAACAATCACATGAAATGAGGTCTATATCAGTTTTCCTGCCGTCGTATTTGCCGTCAGATCGGCAATCATCCGTTTTGTCGCGGCCTCAGCGGCCGCTTCCCATTTTCGAGGGCCAAATTCTTCCGCATACGGTTCCAGCTTGTAGGCGAAATTGATCCCGCGCGAGTTGTTAACGACGGCTCCCAATCCCGTTTCCTGAAACGCGGGGGCGACGTCGGCAGCCGCGCCACCCTGACTGCCGTAACCGGGAATCAAGAACGGAACATGTGGCATTGAAGCCCGCAGTTCGACCAGTTCACGTGGGTAGGTGGCTCCGACGACCGCTCCAACACAACCAAATCCGTCTTCTGCTGTCTCCAGAGCGAGTTCTTCCACCACCCGAGCAACATGTTGATAGATCGTCGTTCCACCTGCGTTTTGATCCTGGAACGACGCAGAACCGGGATTGCTGGTTTTGACCAGTACATAGATCCCTGCCCCACGCTCTTTTGCAATCTTGATGAATGGCTCAAGCGTATCTCGTCCGAGATAGGGATTGACGGTCAGAGCGTCGGATTGCCACAAGGCCGCCTTCGGATCGGAGCCGGCAAGATAGCCTCTGGCATAGGCTTCTGCCGTTGTGCCGATATCGCCTCGTTTCGCGTCACAGATCACGATCAAGCCCTTCGATCGTGCATAACGGATCACGCGAGAGAGCGCCAGGCAGCCATCTGGACCCCATTCCTCAAAAAATGCCGACTGTGGTTTGACGGCGGGAACCAGCGGTGAGACGACGTCGATCAGACGGACACAGAACTCTTCGAACGCTGCCGCCGCTTGTGCCACGGGGTCATCGTGTTCGTCTCTGGCATGTCGCAAAACATCCGGTGGAAGCTGATCCAGCCTGGGGTCAAGACCGACCAGTACGGGTGTTTGTTTGGCTTTGATTGCGGCGTGCAATCGTGTTGCGTAATGGTTACTCATTCGTCAGACGACTTTCGTCATAAGCAGGCGGGAAAATGTCTTGCTCGCGTTCAGCCTCTATCTTCGGACGGTCTTGCAGTAGACGCAATTCTGAAAGGAACCAATATCCGCAACTCAGATAAAGTCCGATGACAATTTCGCGTCCGAAATGAGCCCCCAATGTGAACCACCATCGTTGGCCCCTCGCCTGAACGTACATTGTCAACAGCACGAACAAGATCACACCAGCGAGTGAGCTCCAGATCTTAAACGCTGGTCGAGGATAAGCGATCATCAGCTTCATCAGCAGCCATCCGACCAACCAGGTTGCGATGACAATCCCGACCGCAATGGGCCAGATTCCTTTACGCGCATCAAACCTGAACTGAAAGACCATGAACAGGATCATCACCAGAATTTGCAGACGCATCCACCACGACATCAGGCTGAAGAATAAAGTCAGGCGTCTCACAGCAGTATCTCATCTCCAGGGAAATGTCGTTCCCGTCAGACGCTCGTAAGCATCGATGTACTTATCGCGAGTCCCTTCCACAACACGTTCGGGAAGTGCGGGCGGCGGGCTGTTCTTGTCCCATGAGGTTGTTTCCAACCAGTCCCGTACGAATTGCTTGTCAAAACTCGGTTGCGATTTGCCAGGTGAGAATTGGTCGGCTGGCCAGAACCGCGAGCTGTCTGGCGTCAACACCTCGTCGATCAGGATGATGGAGTCGTTAACGACTCCGAACTCAAATTTTGTATCGGCGATAATGATTCCACGCGCCTTCGCGTATTCGGCGGCCTTGGTGTAGACCTGCATGCTGAACTCACGTAACCGGACCGCGTGCTCGTCACCGATGATTGTCGACATTCGTTCAAACGAGATGTTTTCGTCGTGGCCGGTTTCTGCTTTCGTGGCGGGAGTAAAAATCGGGTTCGGCAATCGGTCGCTTTCGCGTAATCCTGATGGCAATGAAAGTCCGCAAACCGTTTGGCTCGACTTGTATTCTTTCCAGCCTGAACCGGACAGATAACCTCGCACGACGCATTCGATTGGAAAGACTTTCGTTTTCCTGACAACCATGCTGCGGCCTTCCAACGCTGCGATATCGGTACCGTCGGGCAGCGAAAGGTCAGCCGGATTCATGCTTAACAAGTGGTGTGGCACCTGCAGCAGGTCAAACCAGAATCGGCTTAGTTGCGTCAGCACACGTCCCTTATCAGGGATGCCGGTCGGAAGGATCCAGTCGAACGCACTAATTCGATCGGTTGCCACAATCAGCAGCCTATCGCCGAAATCGTAGACGTCTCGAACTTTGCCGCGAATCGGAATTTGACCGGGGATCTCACTTTGCAGTAGTGGATTCATAGGGTGACGGCATCTTCAGAGGAACGTTCGAAATGAAAAACATTTTGTTACTGGAATTTCCAAAAAAGACTACCAGACGTCGGACTGGTTGAACAACGTACGCGGCAGTACTACACTGATATTTGGTGGTTCGGTCCGCTAAACATCCGTTTTTATTTTTCCCATGTTCACACCGGTTTGTTTGATTGCAATGTTCCTACAGTCGTAGGCTTTAAGGTCGCAGACATGCCGGATTTTGATTTTCTTTCTCTAACAAGCAGGCCGGTGCAGCGATGGGGTTGATTCGGTTTGCTGTCTACCCCGTTAACCTGCTCAGTGACTGGCCAGAAGTTCATGCGGGATATTTAACAGGTGCCGATGGACGAATCTTTCCAACTCGGATCGAGATCCTTAATAACATCGTGGGTTGTCGGCGAACTTCTTCGGAAAGTGCCAAATTTCATGTTGTCTGGACGGTTCAGGGATTTGGTCGCATCGTCATCCCGACAGCTTCGTTGCCGGAGCGAGAAGAGCCTTACCTCTTGGCCGTTGAACTTGCTCGTGGAAAGATCGTTCAAGTTCGAAATCAGTCGGCTCAATGGGAACTGGCTGGGCTAAAAATTCCGCCGGAATTCAATGATCCAAATCGAGCCGCACACCGCGCCTTCTCTCGTGCTGCCGCGTCACAGACTCAGCCGGAAGAATCCAGTGCACTGGCGAACGATGCCATCCGATATGCCTGCGAGGCTGCGGAAATTCTGACGCGATCATACGCGGCCCAGGCATTAGCCGGTCGGCTACAACGGTTCGGAACTCTTCCAGTCTCGATCGGCTGTGAATTGATGGGAGCGATCCCATCAGCACCGGATTCCGAGCTTTTCAATGAAATGTTCAACTCGGCCACCGTCTCGATTCCGTGGACCACGATTGAGGAAGTCGAAGGTGAGTACAACTGGGACTCGACCGATCGGCAAATCGAATGGTGCGAATCACAAAAGCAGATGGTTCGCGGCGGCCCTTTGCTTGATCTTGGTCCTGGCGGCTTGCCGGCCTGGCTGGCTCGCTGGGAGCACGATGTCTTTAACCTGCAAAGCTTTGTTTGTGATTTTGTGGAAACCGCAATCTCCCGGTATTTCGGTCGCATCCACGTATGGGAAATCTGCAGTCGGATCAACACGGGTGGAGTCCTGAACTTGACCGAAGAGAGTCGCCTCACTCTGGCCGCTCGAGTTTTCGACGTGGCCCGGCAGGTTGATGAAGACGCTCAACTGGTTGTTCGTGTCGATCAGCCTTGGGGTGACTATCAGTCGAGAGGCCAGCTCCGACTGTCGCCGCTGCAAGTCGTCGACGCCTTGCTTCGATCCGGTGTCGGCTTATCGGGTGTGAATCTTGAAATTGCCAACGGCTTTAAATCGTTCGGATCGGCCAGACGCGACCTGCTGGAATGTTCGCGATTGATTGATGCCTGGACGATCTTGGACATCCCGATCTTCGTGACACTGGCTTGTCCTTCATCGGTCAGTCCTGATCCAAAAGCTCGTTCGCAAATCAATGTGAATCCGCGCGTCTGGGACGGTCCTTGCGACGAAGATCAACAGGCAAAATGGCTGAACCTGATGCTCGAACTGCTGGTAGCCAAGCCTCGCGTCGCGGGTGTCTTTTTCCCTCATTTTTCTGATGCTGATCCTCACAGTCTTCCCAATGCGGGACTTTTGCGTACCGATGGGAGCCCCAAGCCGATCGTTGAGCAAATCATTGCCCAGCGACTGAATCATCGTCGCAAAGCTTGAATGACGGGTGTTTTATCATGCACGCTCTTGTCACTTCACCGCCAGGCGGCTGGCCTAACACACAACTTAGCCAAATCGAGTTGCGGGAGGGTCGGCCCGTTGATGTTCTTGTCAGGATTCACGCAGTCGGTCTGAACCCTGCCGACAATTTCCAGATCGAAGGAAAATATCCCGGCGGACCCAAGCCGCCGTTTATTCCCGGTCGTGACGCCTGCGGCGTTGTTGTTCGAGGTGACAGCCTCGGGAAATGGCAACCGGGTGATGTGGTCGTGGTGCTCCAATCCTCAACCACCGATCTCACGAACGGAACTCTCTGCGAGCAGCAATGGATCGCGGCAGAAAATCTGGCTCGAAAGCCGGAAGCGTGGACCGATGCCGAAGCAGCGGCCGCTCCGCTTGTGTTTCATACGGCCTGGAAAGCCCTGTTTGATTTGGGTGGCCTGAAGTCGGGCCAGTCAGTCGTCGTCACCGGAGCTTCCGGCGGGGTCGGACTTGCCGCAGTTCAATTAGCTAACTCCGTCGGAGCGACCGTCGTCGCCCTGTCCCGTTCCGACGCAAAGCGGTCGCAACTTCACGAGATCGGAGCACACCATGTTTTCGCTCCCGATGACCCGCATTTAAAGGAAAAAATCTGCGATGCCGTGAAGGCCAAGGGAGTTTCACTTGTGATTGAAAATGTCGGCGGCACGTCACTTGCGACGTCAGTCCACTTGCTTGGTCTACACGGACGAGTCAGCGTTGTGGGTGTGCTCGGTGGAGTCGAAGGAACAATTCCAATTCCGGCTCTGATGTTCAAACGAGCTTCAATTCATGGAGTCCTTGTCACGGACGACACTCCGCAACAGGCACGATCGGCATGGGAGCAGATCGTGACCTTGATGAACCACACCCAGTCCCGCCCGATCATCGACAAACGATTTCCGCTGAAGGACGTGGCAGCCGCATTCGAAAAATTATGCGAAAACGTGTTCGGCAAAGTGATCGTCGAAATCCCGCCGGTGTGAACCAATCAAGGGAATGGATACCCACTCGCGTGCGACAAAACTTATTTGATGATCAGTTTATTGAGGCCTGGATGCAATCCATTTGTGCCAGATAACGAGTTGATTTTTGGCCTCAGACTGTGCCGTCCGATGAATCTTGAGGATCACGGATTCGCTGTGTGAATTTTGTTCGAGCGCCTGACTCAGGTCTTCAAGACTCGCCACCGGCGTGCGGCCAACCGCTTCAAGGACATCGTAAGCTTCCAGGTCACCGCTGAGGGTACTGCCTCGTTCGACTTTCAACACGAGCAGGCCGCGTGATGTCCGCTGATGTCCCAATTGTTCGGCCAGGTCTCCGTCCAATGGGTGCACGATTAGTCCCATCGGCCGAACGGGAACGCCTCGACCTTGCTGCGGGGGAGCTTCGCTCGTCTTGCGAAGATCGCTGCGATCGGCGAGTACGATCGAAAGCGTCACTTTTTTCTGAGCGCGCCAAACCGACATGCGAATCTGTTTTCCGATCGGTGACAGGCTGACAAGATTAATTAAGTGGTCATGATCCTGAACATCGAATCCGTCAAAGTTCAAGACAACATCGCCTAGCTGCAAACCCGCACGTGAAGCAGGTGAGTTTTCGTAGACCTCGTTCACTCGAGCACCCATTGCCCGGTCCAACTTCAATTTGTTGGCGACTTTGATATCGAAGTGCTCGTCCAATTTCACACCGATCCAGGCGCGGGGTACGACTCCGTGTTCGAGTAGTTGATCCATCACGCGCTGAGCCAAATAGCTGGGTATGCTGAATCCAATTCCATCATTACCGCCGCTCGACGTGGCAATTGCGGTGTTGATGCCGATCACACGCCCCTGAAGATCAATCAGCGGGCCTCCGCTATTCCCAGGATTGATGGCGGCATCGGTCTGGAGGAAGTCCTGATTAATGACTTCCGTGCGCCCTAACTGCAGTTTACGCCGACCACGGGCGCTGATGATCCCAAGTGTGACCGACCGGCTGAGTCCGAAAGGGCTTCCCATCGCGAGGACCATATGGCCGATGTCGACCTTTCGACTGTCTCCCCATTTCGCAGCGGTGACATTCGTCGCACCGATTTTCAGGACGGCGATATCCGATTCGGCGTCGGTATACACTCGTTCTGGCTGAATCACACGACCGTCATAAAGTGATATCGAAATAGAATCGACCGCTGTCTTGTCAACAACGTGACAATTGGTGACGACGAAATAGCCGCTTGCTTTGGAGCTTGTCAGGATCACACCCGACCCGGTTTCTTCTTCTTTTCCGCGACCACCTTGAACTCGTTTTTCACATTGAATGTGAACAACACTTGGTGTCGTCACGGCTGCAATTTTTGCGAGAAGCGTGCTTCCGTCTTGCAATGACGAGCCTTCCGTGCTGAGTTCGCGGTAGATCCGTTCCGCCGTCGCGCCGTCCAGGTTCTGAGCATGGACTGTTCTGTTGACCGGTAGCCACATCAGGCCGGCTCCGATCATCATTCCTGCAATTAAAGTACCGGCAGACAGCAATAGGGCGGTTGGTTGTCGCATGCAATTTTCGATTCACCGCTGGGCGAGATAAGCCATCAAGACGTCACTCGCAAACCTCGGCCGCATGAACATCCTGCCCCGGCCCATCTGTCGGAAATATCGGAAAGTCCGGAAACAATTTGAACTCGTACCATTCTATCCCAACAAGGAATCACTCGGCAGACGACAAAACCAGATTGAACCTTTTTCATCGAATACCACGCGGATCAATTGCACGGGATTTCACACGCCCACCGGCGCAGATGAGATGCGACACGTGGGTTGACGATCCCAATCGTTCCCACAGGGCGATTGGGATCGCTTGAAGGGCCCGAGACACTGGAAGTGATACCACTCCCGTTCATGAAAAATTCCCTGAATTCCATCTTATGCCTTGGTGTAATTATCGAACACGCGAACCTTGTCCCATGTTGGCTTGTTTTCTTCAATAAATTGCAAGTGGGCGGGAGCAGTCTGGTAAACGTCGTGATCATGTTTCGATTTGAAAACAACCAGCAGTGCGACGTGAAAATCACGAACATTGACCGGACGCTCAAGCTCAGCGACCAGCGGCCCAGCTCCAAAGTAAACGACCCCCGGATGATCTTTGAGGTACTTGAAACAGGCGTCGGTCAGTTTCTGGATGTTTTCAGCAGTGCCGTCCTTCAGCGTGAAAAAGACGTTGTGGACCAGCATCGAATGGTTTGCGTGATCAGTCATCGAAAAAATCTCTTCCTCTTTTGGTTCTTTTAAATTTCAATCGCACTACCACACCGTTTTTGGCATTGCGGTTCGCTCGCCGTTGGATGACACATCGGGGTACGAAGGCCCGTACTGCCAACGTCACGAGATACAAATTCGTAAGGCGATATCATCACGAATCGGCTCGTCTCTTGCCACTCTGCTGATTATGATATGCCCAGCTTCTGACAAACGCGCCGATTGACTTTTTGTTTCAGTCAAGTAATGAATGAAAGCAATCGGTTGCTCAGGCGATTTCGGTCTTTCGTGATTTAGTTCGAGGTTGGGGTGGCGATATGGTGTTGGATCTCTACGAAGATTCTTTCGGTGACCATCGAAATGCACGGGCTCTGGCCAAGGCATCAGAGTTGGCCTACCTTCCAGAAGATCTCGGAAAAGCAGAGTTTGCGGCACTGCTTGGACTCGATGCGCGACTGATCAGCGTGGGGAATACCCAGGCTTACATTGCACAAAATGCGAATAATATTGTTGTCGCTTTTCGGGGGACCGAGTCTCCCACATCATTCGAGGGTCTGAAAGACTGGCTGCTTTCCGATGCCATTAACCTGTTAATCCTGCCAACCGGTCGACTGGGGACGGATTTTGCTGCAGCCGGAGTGGGAGCTCGGTTTCATCAGGGTTTCATCAATGCCTTGGACGATATCTGGCTACCGTTGTTTTCAGGCGTTGACGACGAGATAAAACGAGCCGACCGGCCGCTGTGGATCACGGGGCACAGCCTGGGGGGCGCATTGGCCGTGTTGAGTACTTGGCTGTTCACGCGAAAATTCGTGAACGTCCATCAGGTTTACACTTTTGGCGGCCCGATGATTGGAAACGTCGAGGCATCCAAGGCCTTTGATCGAGAACTTGCCGGTAAGATTTTTCGGTATGTGAATGGCCCCGATCCAGTCCCGAAGCTTCCCACGGTGAGCTTGATTGCGAACGACTATGGACACGTTCAAAAAGAGATGTCGACTGGAGTCGGGCCCGGTGCATCTTCGTCAGCAGCACTGTTCACTGATTTCTTGAGCCGATCGGCCAACGGAGTCATTCAAGGGACCTTGGTCGACGATGTCTGGAAAGCAGTAACACAAACGGTCGAAGCCCATCTGATGCCAAGCTATCACAGTATGATCGACAAGCTGATGGGGAAGAAATAAAGAGGGAAGAGCTGTTCTTGCGACTCTTTATTTAACGTCAAACGTGCTGGAGCGGCAGGCGGGCTTTGCCAGAACCATCTGCACAAGTCCGCAGTTTCGTTCGAGAAAAGCCCCTTCACAGTAGCAAAGATAATAGTCCCACATCCGAATAAAGCGATCGTCAAATCCAAGTCGTCTGACTTCGGTGATCTGTTCGAAGAACCGAGTCCGCCAGTCGCGAAGCGTCTTGGCGTAGTGCACGGCGAAGTCTTCCAGATGGGTTACACGTAAATCGGTCGAGCGAGTTAATACGCTGCAGACGTGGGTCACCGAAGGAAGGCACCCACCGGGAAAGATGTATCGCTGAATAAAATCGACGTTGCGAATATAGCCCTGATACAGTTGGTCGGCGATCGTGATTCCCTGCAGAACGAACAGACCATCCGGCTTCAACAATCGACTGCAGCATTGAAAATAGGTGTCGAAGAATTCATGGCCGACCGCCTCGATCATTTCAATCGAGACAAGTTTGTCGTACTGGCCTTTGAGATCGCGATAATCCTGCATCACGACCGTCACGCGATCACTAAGTCCCGCGTCGGCGATTCGATGAGTTGCCAATTCAAATTGTTCTTGTGAAATCGTCGTCGTTGTCACTCGGCAGCCAAAATTCCTCGCCGCATGCAGAGCAAAGCCACCCCAGCCGGTTCCGATTTCAAGGAGATGATCCTGCGGCGAGAGTCGGAGTTTCTCGCAAATCCGTTCATTCTTCGCCGTCGACGCATCAAATAGCGTGCTGTCAGGTTTTTCGTAGATGCCGCAGGAGTACATCATTGTTTCATCAAGAAACAGTTTGAAAAAATCGTTCCCCAAATCGTAATGGGCTGCAATGTTTTTACGGCTTCCTCGCCGGGAATTTCGATTCAGCCGATGAGCAATCTGATAAAGTGGCTCGAACATTAAGGCGAGCCATCCAGGTTTAGCCGCTTGTGTTTGCGAATTGATCACCAGGATCCGGACAAGATCCGTCAAATTGTCGCAGGTCCAGTCGCCGTCCATAAATGATTCAGCAGCACCGAGGTCTGCTCCGAATGCCGCTCGAGGATAAAACCGCGATCGATGAACAGTCAAAACCACATGCAATAGACAATTCAATGTTGTCTGCCCAAAGGTCTGGTGGGAAGATCCTTCAACGAGCGTGATTTTCCCTTGTTGGATCCCTTTCAGACGCGAGATGACCGCGCTTCTGGCAAATTTTTCGCGGAGACAACGGGGTGAGACATCGCGCTCGCTGCAATAACTTTCCAAGGAGAGTGTTGATTGCGATTCGGTGATGCTGCTCATGTCGTCAGTTCTCGATGGAATCTTGTTTCGGAGTTTCCGTTTGAGGAATCTTATCTGATTCGTCCAATCGGCTACTTTCAGGATGTGGGACGTACGGAACGCGTTTCCACCACAGCCGTAATGCCTGCCAATAAATATTGGCCATAACTCGTGCTGTCATCAATGGATACAATGCAAGAATTCTTGCGAGCGCCCATGTCGTGATTTCCTTTCGCTTGAGATTTAATGTCGCATCAAAACACGCGTGCTCACTCTGCCAGTTTTCAGTCTGCAGTACGATTTGATCACTCGGACCAACGAGATTCCAGCGATATTCGTAGTCCATCGTCATAAAAGGCGAAACGTGAAACGATTTAGCAAACCGAAACTTATGTTTTTCGGGTTCACTTTGTGACCCGACCGGATAATTCTGCTTTGAATCAACTACCGGCAATACATAGCAATGTCGTTCCTTCCACGGAGTATTCGTGACTTCTGCGACGATGCTTTGAATGTGATCTCCACGTTCGTCGAAACAAAAGAACACGCTCAATGGATTGAAGCAGTATCCAAAATAACTCAAATGTGTCAGTAGTCGAATGGGTCCGCGGGGGCGGATACCAGTTTGAGTTTCGACAAGATTTCGGACTGTTTCGTCCAGCGGCTGGGTCGTGTCGCCGAAATGATCGCGCCGACGAAACGTGGCGACATTCCAATATTCATTCGACCAGAACCACCGACCTTGAAACAAGTTAGGAAGTTCGCTCAGATCGAGATACATCATAAATAGCGTCGCGCGAAATTCGTGCCGAACGGGCTCGAATCGTCGGTGCCGAACCGTCCCTTCATAAATGCCACTCTGCATGATCCAGCCCTAACGATCAGCGCTTTTCGAGTTGCTACTGCCAACTTCTATTCGATACCGAACGCCTTCGCTACGACCAGAGCGCTTTTCACGCCGTCTTCATGAAACCCAAAACCCCAGTAAGCACCGCAATAGTGCGTTCGATGGCAGATACCACTGATCTCAGAATGGCGGCGTTGCGACAAGACAGCTCCAGGGGAATAGATAGGATGTTCATACACAAATCGTCCCAGAATTTTTTCGGGCCTAATGGCATCTTCCCTGTTCAGCGTCACACAGAATGTTTCCGTCGAATTCAATCGCTGAAGAATATTCATTTGGTAAGTCACCGATGGTGCGTCCAGCGGGCTGTTCGACAGGTGGTAATTCCAACTGGCCCATGCACGACGCCGCTTTGGCATTAAGGATGCGTCAGTATGGAGCACGGCGACATTTTTCGAACAGACAAACGGGGCCAAGACCTCGCGTTCGACAGAACTCGAGTCGCTGAGCAATCGCAGCGCCTGGTCACCGTGAGTGGCAAACACGACCTGATCGAATCGTTCAGACCCGACTGTTGAAGTGACTTCAACGTCATCTTCGGTGCGACGCACCGAAATCACCGGACAATTCAACCGAATTTGATCACGAAACGAAGCCGTCAGCCTGTCAATGTATTTCCAAGAGCCGCCGACGATCGTACGCCAGATTGGACGATCCGTCAGGGTGACGAGTCCGTGATTAACGAGGAACTGAATAAAGTAACGAGCTGGAAACTCTAACATTTTCGAAGGAGATGTTGACCAGATCGCTGCTCCCATCGGGATCAGATAGTTTTCGCGAAACGTCTGCGAATAGCGACCTTTATCGAGATAATCACCCAGCGAAATTTCGTCGGAATCCTCCGATAATAATTGGGGTGATTGGCGATTGAACCGCAGGATTTCCAGCAGCATTTGCAGAAATGATGGCCGGAAAAGATTCGCCCTCTGGGCAAACAGAGTATTAAGCGACGTTCCGCAATATTCCAGTCCCGTTCGCTCACATTTAACGCTGAAGCTCATTTCGCTTTCTTGTGATTCAACACCAAGACGATCGAGCAACGTGCAGAAATTTGGGTAAGTTCGCTTGTTAAAAACAATAAATCCCGTGTCAATTGAGTAAGAACGGCCCTCTATTTCGACAGGAACGGTGTGAGTGTGTCCGCCGATATAGTTGTTTGCTTCGAACACCGTGATCGAGTGCTCACGGTGGAGGTGCCATGCAGCAACCATGCCCGAGATTCCCGTCCCGATGATCGCAATCTTCATGATTTTGCCTTGTCGCGTTCGTCGCCGACGATTAATGGGATGCAACGATCGAATGGATCTAAGCCAATGGGAGTGAATGAAATCTTTTCATTTTGAAAAATCAATGAATCGTTCACATTCTCTTACGTCTGGAGAATAGGAAATGAGCGACACCCCACTCCTCTCCCCCGCGATAGCCAAACAACTCGGCACATGCGAGGTAGAACATCCTCCATCGCTGAAACATCACTTTTGACAGTTCATGACCATACGTGTTACGGAACAGCGGCAGGATTTGCTTGCGCGATGCATCGTGCCGTTTCAGCCAGGCCTCGAGTGTTTTTTGATAGTGCTGGCCGTTGATGAGCCAACGATCTTCGAATAACAAGTCACGTTGGAATTCCAGAAACAAATCGGCTGACGGCATCAGTCCGCCCGTAAAAAAATGGCGTGCCATCCAGTCGTTGTTTCCATCAGTCTCAAACGGATAGGCGCAACGACGGTGATAGAAAACGTGGGTAAAAAGTTTTCCTTGTGGCTTAAGCCAGCGGGAGATTCGTGCAAATAATTCTTCATAGTTACGCATATGTTCGAACATTTCGACCGAAACGACCCGATCAAAGGTTCGTTCGGTTTGAAAGTCATTCATATCTCGCGTTTCGACGTCGAGATTCGAAATGCCTCGAATGGCCGCTTGTTGGAGAATGAATTTTCGCTGAGACGCTGAATTCGAGACAGCGAGAAGCCGGCTGCCGGGATATCGTTCGGCCATAAAAAGCGACAGCGAACCCCAACCGCAACCAAGCTCCAGAATCTCCATTCCATCATGCAGGTCCGCTCGATCACAGGTCAGTTCGAGCATTTTCTGTTCGGCATCGCTGAGGTCGACGACTCCTTCGGGCCAGAAACAAGAACTGTATTTTCGGTGCGGACCAAGGACCAACTCGAAATATGCTGCTGGAACTTCGTAATGTTGCTCATTCGCAGAGGCGGTATAGAGCGCGATGGGACTTTTACGCAATTCCGCCACAAAGGAGCGATTGAGTTCGCTCAGTCCTTCACATCCGAGCCGAGATTCCTCGACGAGCCGTGCCGCTAGTAGTCGACGGATCCCGAAACGGATCAGTTGATCAGGCAACCATCCTTGCTCTGCAAGCTCTAAACCCGACAGCATTCGATACCCGTGTTCAATTAATCTGGAGATTTCTTCCGGAACCAAGGAACGAACATGCTAGTCGTCTGCTGATATTTTCGGTAGTCGTCGCCGCGACTGATCAACGCTTGAGCTTCTGTCGCAGGGATTCCAGTCACTTTAAACAAAAACAACCACATCAGCGCTGGGGCAGACAAGGTCATCCAACCCAACGGAGACGCCCAAGCGATCACGACGTAAGTCCACCAGTGCAGCCATTCAAAGAAATAATTGGGATGTCGCGAATACTTCCACAGCCCGCTTCGACAAGTCGTGCCTCGGTTGGACGCATTCGCTCGAAAGCGTGCCAATTGTGAATCGGCAATAGTTTCACCGGTTACGGAAATCGTCCAGATCGAAATGCCGATGAGATCCCATGCATCCATTGGGCCACTTCTACGCATTGCCAGCCAGAATGCAAGCGAGAAAAACCAGGCCAAAAACGCCTGCAACTGAAAGAATCCGAAAAAGAACAGATTTGCTTGCGATCCAAAGCCAACTCGCAGCTTTTGATAACGACGGTCCTCTGGTTTTCCTAGAACGCGATCACGCAGCAGATAGAGAGCAAGACGCAATGACCAGACGCTTGCGATCGTTACGACCGCCCAGGTTCGCCATGTGCAATAAGGATTTGTCGTCCCGTAGAATATTGCGAGACATCCGAGACAACCTGACCAACCAACATCGACAATCCCTGCATCTCGAGTTTGCCACTGGATACACCAAAGCAGGAACATAAGCAAAGTGGCAAAAAACAAAGCCAAAACAAGCTGTGAAGCAGGATTCAGGCTCATAACTTTGACGAAGCCAACTGTCGCTTTGAATATTCAACCGCAACGGCGTGCAACTTCTTCAATGCCGTTCCTTCAACCTGACGGACTCGTTCTTTACAGATCCCAAGTTCGGCGGAAAGTTGCATAAGCGTCAAGGGTTCGCTTCGACCGTTCAAGCCGAATCGCCCTTCGATGATTTGGCGTTCTCGTTCGGTGAGGTGGTCTGACATGACTTCGACCATATGCGCCATCAGGCGATTTTCGGCTGGAGCATCGTAGTCAACTTCTTGTTGATCGGGGGTCGACGTCATGATCTCAGGATCGGTTACGGAAAATCGCTTGCGGTCTTTCTGCTTCCGTTCAATTCTTCGGAAAAAGCTCCGTCGAATGGCGTGCGTGGCGTACGTGCTGAATCGGAAACCAAGTTGATAATTGAATTTTTCAACGGCTTCCATCAAGGACAACGATCCGTCGCTAACCAGGTCTTCAAAACCGTAGCTAGACGTGCAGTACTTCCCGGCGTTGGAAACGACAAGTCGCATATTCGACCGAATGATATGATCTCGTACGTCTTTAGCTTCGGAAAGCAATTGCTCGATTTGTTTCAAGGTTTTTGCGTCCGGTCGATCAGCGTCGAGCGTCAACTGCAATCGGGCGGCCTGGAACTTCAAGAAGTTCATCCGACGAAACTCATGTTGCTCTTCGGCGAACGAAAGCAGTGGTTCACCCAATGCAAGTGCGAGGCAGGGAAGATTCTCGGCTTGAACGTCTTCTTGAACCTTCAGTGAAGGGTTCAGAGGCACTGTCTCGAAGATGCCGGGTCGAGTCTGTGCGGTAAGCATGGACTCAAACTCGCTGCTTTCGATGAATTCGATCTCAAGCTTCAAGATGCGTTCTAATCGTAATTGGTTCTTGATGAGTTCGGATTCCGTCGTTGATGATGCTGCCAACTTCATAATCGTCCACTGCCCAACCAGAAGAAATTTAAATCGTTCAAATCGTTCAAATCGTCCGACGCCGAGATGGTAGTCGATCGATTCGAAACGGCAAGAGATTATTTAGGAATTAAGAACGATTTTTCCTAAAGTTTATAAAACCCCATGTTTTCATGCATTTAAGCGAATAGGACTTTTTCTGTTGTTTCTTTTTGATGCGAATTGGTTAACACTATCTTCATGGTGGGCGATTTGAATGAATCCCAAAAAACGTTCACGTTGCCCATTTGACCGAATCCCACAACGATCTTAATTGGTCAGAATTATGAGGCTTCAGAAACGGTCATGTGTTTTAAAATAAATCACTATTGCCGCCGACCCCGACCGTCCAAGTTTGCGCTTAGCCGAGTAAATTCATCCGTATCTGCACAGTTGTTGGAATTTCGATTCAAGCAGAAAGCGACCTGACGAATCATTGACCGTGAAAAAACAAAAAACGTGGGACGACATGTCGTCCCACGCTCAAAAAATTTTCGTTTAATAGCGACCGAAAACCAAAATCAGGTGGCAGCGGTGGCCACAGCAGGGGCTTCCGAAGAAGTGGCTTCTGCCGCTTTTGGCCGCTCGACTACTTGAAGATTTGGAATCGAAATTCCTGTAATCTTCACGCGGGTGTATTTCTGACGATGTCCGGTGTGACGCTTCGATGCGTTCCGGCGATGAAAAGTCTGAATTTCCAGCTTCAATCCTTTTAATAACGCCGTCACGACCTCTGCAGTGACTGTCGCCCCTGAAATAACAGGTTGCCCAACGATACTTGGGCCGCCGCCATTTGCAAGAAGGACTTTGTCAAACGTTATTACCTGACCGTCTTCAACATCATTGCGATAATCAATGGCTAGAACATCGTCCATTTGGACTCGAAATTGTCGACCACCGTCTTCAAATACTGCGAACATTACATCGACCTTGAAAGCGCTTGCCCCGTTTTCCAGAGCAACCTATTGACGTACCAACTCTGGCGACCCAGAGGGGGAGAGAAAGAATACCGATTTAGCTCTTTGATTTCGAGTCTACTGGGGCCAAAATTCTGACTTCCGTTCCAGTTGCGTTGGAACAGTGGAATTTTAAATGCTCTGGACCAACCCCAACCTTCGAGTCAACCGTCACGGAAACATCATATGTCTCTTCAAGTTGCGTAATGTCTTTTCGTTTTCGATTATTAAGGAAGGCTGCTACGCGTTCGTGAACTTCGACTGTAATTTTTGAAACATCGTCCCGATTGGCGTGCGACATGAGTAGTCGCATCACGTCAATCGCCATGCTTTCCCCGGTTTTGACCTGAGCGGTCCCTGAACAACAAGGGCAATCTTCATAAACCGAGCGTCTCAGCGATGGACGAATCCTTTGGCGGGTCATCTCAATCAGTCCGAACGGGCTGATATGAAGGATTTTTGTTCGAGCACGATCCCGTTTAACGGCATTATGGAGGGCTCTTTCAACTCCGCGGCGATGTCGCTCGTCTCGCATATCAATAAAATCGTTGACAATCACGCCTCCGAGGTCACGCAAGCGAATCTGTCGGCTGATTTCCTCAGCCGCTCGTAAGTTGACTTGGTATGCATTTTCTTCAGCATCGTCATCCATCCGAAAATTACCACTATTGACGTCGATCGCCACCAGCGCTTCGGTCTGATCAATGACAATCGAACCGCCGCCTTTAAGTGGCACATGCCGACTTTGTATCCGGGTAATTTCTTGTTCGATGTCGTGTTGTTGGAAAATGGGTTCTTTACCGTCGTAAAGCTTTACCCGATCCACGTGGCGCGGAAGTACTATCTTCATGAATTCGCACGCGCGCTCAAAAGCGCGTGGTTCATCGATCCAGATCGTATCGATTTCCGATGTGTAGATGTCGCGGATTGTCCGCGTAATCATGTCGCTTTCTTCGTAAATATCCACGGGTGCCGGGAATTTTTTGACACGGCTGACAATCACCTTCCAGAGCCGCAAGAGATAGTTCAAATCCCGTTGCAGATCTGCCTGAGATCGATCAACACCGGCCGTCCGAATGATGAAGCCCAAGCCTTCAGGGGGACTGAGGTCGCGAAGAATCCGTTTGAGTCGTTTACGGGCATCATCATCGGCAATTTTGCGACTGACTCCAACTCGCTGCAGTCCCGGCATCAAGACCAGATAACGCCCGGGAATAGAGACGTACGTCGAAAGCGTCGGTCCTTTAGAACCGATTGCCCCTTTAATCACCTGGACAAGAACTTCGCTGCCCCGTTTCAGAATATCTTGAATCGGCGGCTTGTTTCGAGTGCTTCGCTCGTTGAACTTGCCCTTTGGAGAACGTGAAGGCCTGCTATCGTCATCATCATCGGCGTCCAGGTCATCGGCTTCTCGGCCGTCAACCAGATGCTTGTAATACTGAAATTCAACATCACTTACGTGCAGAAATCCGTTACGTCCAACCCCAAAATCGACGAACGCCGCCTGGATACTGGGTTCGATATTAACGACCCGACCCTTGTAAATGTTGCCGACGTAATTTTCGAGACTGTTTCGCTCGACATAAAGCTCTTGAAGTATTCCATCTTCAACGATGGCAATTCGACTTTCCTCCGGTTGGAGGACATTCATCAACATTTCTTTTTTCATTACTCACCCTTAACAAAGAATGAGTGCGCGGAGCGTTTTGCAATAATGTCTGGGCCACCCTTAACCGTTTCCGACGACAAAATCCAAGCGAGATTTCGACATCGCGCGTCGGGTTTCGCAAACGGGCATTCCAAGAAAAGAATGGCCTTAAAAAATCGTAAAACGACGCGATGCGCTGAGGTGCACTGACCGATTCGAACGATGAGGTTAATCGCTCGACGTCGGGAAGCCCCGAATCAACAGAAAGATACGCAGATGACCATTGAAAACGTCGACGGTGGGTAGTGCTGTCCACTTTCGGGCAGTCTTTTCCAGTTTCGATGGTGACCGCAGACGCGATTACCAATCGTCGTTCAACTCCACCAAATTGTGGCGGTCTTCGATTACGTTCGTGTGTGGACACGATCTGCCAACTCGGCGCGCACAGACCTTTCAACTGCTCTTGGCAGCGAAAAACAAGGTCATCATTCCAACATCGCGATGCTCGATCACTCGGCAATCGTTCGTCGGCACCTGGGTCGCAATTGCGCACTCGAAATGAATCCAATCCAATATGTTTCGTCGCGGTCACATAACCGCGGCAACCTTACGGTTTTGCAGGCGACTGCATCGTAGCGAGCTATTCGAAGAAAAGCATTCGCGGTTCAGTCCATCTGCATTAAATCAGGGCAGAGTCGCCTCAATTCCCCTCCGAGATAGTTCTCAACATCACGAGCCACTTCCAGAGTCTCGGCCCGCGCGGCGATTTTTTCCGCCTTTGAGATCGTCAGATTTCGAATAACCTCCTTCAGTTCAGGTATTGCATGGGGTGTTACACTAAATTGGCGAATTCCCATTCCAATCAGCAGCGGCAGGAATACAGCGTCGGAACTCATTTGGCCGCAAACAGAAACGGGGATGTTATGCTTCCTTGCTGCGTTGACGACGTTACGGATCATTCGCAGAATCGAAGGATCTCCCGATCGATAAAGATTCGCAACGGCCTGGTCTGCCCTATCCACTGCGAGAGTGTACTGGATCAGGTCGTTAGTCCCAAGCGAGAAGAAACCGACTTCTTGAGCAAATTCTTCTGCCATAATCGCAGCAGACGGGACCTCAACCATCATTCCAATAGGAACATCTCTTCGAAAAGGAATTCCCTGTTCTTCTAAATCTTCTACAACGTCACTTAAGACCATTTTTGCCTGACGGTACTCGAGCAACGTCGAAATCAACGGAAACATGATCCGAAGATCTCCGAACTCGGCAGCTCGCAGCGCCGCCCTCAGCTGTGTTTTAAACAGCTGAAGATGCTGCAGGCTCAATCGAATGCTCCGTACACTTAACGCGGGATTGACGCTCTCAGGATACTTTGCGCGCAACGCGCCCGGCATTTTGTCGGAACCAAGATCCAGCGTTCGAATGGTAACCGGCTGATTTGGAAACGCTTTCAAGACCTGACAGTAGGCCTGGTAGTGATCCTCTTCGGTTGGCTCACGATTTGACTCGAGGTAAAGAAACTCAGTTCGATAAAGACCGATTCCAGCGGCACCCTTCTCTTTGCAAGGTCCCGCTTCCTGAGGAAATTCAATGTTACCCAGGAGACTGATGGCAACCCCGTCTTGAGTCTCACAGGGGAGCTTGCTTAGTGACCTTAACCGCCGTTCGTGGCTTCGGAATCGCTCTTCAGAATCGCGATACTTGACGAGTGTCTCTTCATCGGGGTCGATGATGACCACGCCATGACTGCCGTCAATAATAATCGTTTCAGAACCGGTAACATCCGACAGAAACTTCCCAATCCCCACGACCGCCGGGATTTCCATAGCCCCAGCGAGGATCGCTGTATGGCTTGTGTGACCACCGACTTCCGTCGCAAAACCAAGCACAAATTTGCGATCTAAATTGGCCGTCTCGCTTGGGGTCAGATTGCTCGCCAAAACGAGGACTGGTTCGGTAAGATTTCCCAACTCTTCACGTCGCTCGCCTAGTAAATGGCGCAGGATCCGTTTTTCGAGGTCAAAAATATCGACGGAACGCTCCGCAAGGTAATGTCCACCAAGGTTTTGAAGTTGCTTTGCATACTGGCCGAGGACCTGGCTGACTGCATATTCTGGTGACTGCTTCTGCTGGATTCGCGTTTCGACCTGCTCGATCAGTTGCGGGTCCCGGACAAGCATCAAATGAGCCGAGAAAATCGCCGCATACTGTTCGCCTAAGCGCTCACGGGCAAGTTTTTCATTAAGCGAGATTTCTCGGCACACGGCATCAAGTGCGGTGTGAAAGCGGTTCAGTTCAAACCCGATGGCACTAGCCGATAGATATCGGTGCGGGATTCGAAAATTCTCTGAACCGAGGACCATCGCTGGACCAATCGCCACGCCGGGCGAAACTGCGATGCCGCGTTTGATCTGCATAAATGACAACAATCTACAGGGAACACCGCCACAGTTTGTAATAATGAATTAAACAGGCCGAGGCGGCGATTGAAAACCACACGAGAAAAGGTCAGTCACTTCGTTTAAGGCATCAATCGCATCGGGTCCAACGACCTCAAGCTCCAGGTTCGTCCCTTGTTCCGCAGCCAACGTAAGCAACTCCAATAAGCTCTTCGCATCGGCTCGCGTCGTACCTCGAGAAAGTATCACGGAACTTTGATGCTGTTGTGCGGCGAGCGCGATCAATTGACAGGGGCGAAAATGAAGCCCTTGTTCATTGATTACTGTAACCGTTCGTCGATGAATTACGGCCTCAGACATGATGAATCGTTCATCACGTGGATGTTTCAAACCAAGTGACACGGTTTACGGATATGCTGGCAAAACAACAGAGAAGTGTCGAAAGACGATAATGAATAGCGACGCTTCCCTTGGAAACCCTGCTTTGAATCCGGAGTAAGTCTGCAGTTTCCCGATGATCAACCACATCGGGAAAAACCACTAAATTTCGTTATTATCAGCTTCAGTCAAAAGCTCCCAAATATCTTCGCTGGTCTTCGATTGGCGTAGAAATTTGCAGAAGTGATCATTTCTCAAATGCCGTGAAATGTTTTCAAGGCCCCTCAGATGATCACCAGGTCGATCCGGTGGTGAAACGAGCAAAAAGATGATGTAGACCGGCTCGCCGTCTAAGCTGGCAAAATCAACACCCTCTTTGGAGAGTGCAATTGCCGCAATTAACTTGTCAGTTGAGGCATGTTTTGTATGCGGAACCGCAACACCGCGTCCGATTCCTGTCGAACCAAGCTCTTCTCGTTTCAGAATTGCAGCAACAATATTTTCCTCGTCCTCAGCCTTGATGCTTCCCGCCTTCTGAAGGCTGGCCACCATGGCGCGAATTGCTGATTCTTTGGTCCCGGCTGGAAGTTCCGGAACGATCGCTCCTGGAACAACGAAGTCACACAACTTCATAGATCTCCCCTTTCGGCTTATCGCCGTTTATGACTACTTATTGACGATTCTCAAGACCATACTGAATTGTTGATCAAACACTCGCCTTCGACATTATTATTCGAAATCTCTATCTTTCGCAGCAGCGTAGCGATTACGGCTTTGCTTCTGGGCTTCGTTTTTCCGCAGCTTCCGCAATTTCACCCAGCGTCGGGTCGCCACGGTGGTCTTGAATCTTCTCTTTATATTTCCGGACTTGCTGTTCCATTTTGTGAAGCGCCGCATCGAAGACGGGGATTACGTTGTCCCCTGATTCGCTCGCCACAAAATCATGGCGATGTTCGGCATCAACCAGAATTTCGACATTGATTCGATCATTGGAAAAATCGACCGTTACATTGATCGCGGTCACCCGATCAAAGTACGTCAACAGTTTTTCCGCCTTACGAGCAATGTGTTCATGTGCGCTGGGACTTAAGGTACCGTGTCTGCTGGTAATGGCGACTTGCACCGAAACCTACTCTTTCTTAATGAACTCAAATTACGATTTTGCCTCTGACAAAATAACCCCGAGGACAACGCCCCCGGGGAAATCGATGCTTCGATTGTATTCCGCAGGAATCGTCCGTCAATCACGTGAGACACAAGTCCCCTTCATGATTGAGATTTGATTTACGGCCGACCAGTACTGCGGGGTCATTCGGATCCCGCAAAAATAAGAATAAATCCTCCCCGCGCACAAAGTGTAACACCTCGGCGGGATAAGGAAAACCAAATAACGCACAACCGGAACTTTACCAGCGAAAAAACAAGATATCCGCAGTTTTCAACGCTCCGCTCGTGCGAAATCGTCTCGAGAATTTAACGAGTTGACTGTGAGTAAAAACGGGTCGTCGAACTCTTCATCTTTTCATCGCGTCAATTTATTGAAAGTCGACGCCTGACGAATTTGTTCGCTGGTCGACATGCTGCGCGTGTTCCAGGTCAGTTTTCGGAAGCGGAATCGAGGTCGTCTGCAAGTCTCTAGCAGTACTCGTGACACCTTTCGGTGTTATCGAATACGACGGATCACGATCTGACAAAGACTTGGCAACAAGTCGATTTTCGCGTTTTTTGAATCTCGATACAGGACTTCCAGAACCGACTTGAAGGGCGATTTTCACTTCTGGCGAATCACGATTTGTTTGCGAAATGGATTG
Source organism: uncultured Schlesneria sp. (assembly GCA_903904835.1). GTDB lineage: Bacteria > Planctomycetota > Planctomycetia > Planctomycetales > Planctomycetaceae > Schlesneria. Next base: position 95,088 of record CAIVEI010000051.1, read on the forward strand.
ATAAGAGGGGGCAGTACTTTTTGGTTTCCGCTCTTTCAATTCTAGACCAAAAAACGGAACTCGAGAATTGCTGTCGATCGAGAAGCTCTTACCACCAATCGTGCAGCCGCTCAAAATGCCGCTGAAAATCGACATTAAGCACAAAACACAGACAGTGTGACCGTATACGGCCTTCATTGCGCAGCCCTTGATATGATCAACAAAAAATAGTGGGGAGGGCTGGGTCATAGCAGGAAAACAAAAATGCGCGAAGACAGATTTTTCTGGTCGAGTAATCGACAGTCAAATTCTTGTCCGGCAGCGGAAGTTTAACGACACGACGATACAATTTTCATCCGGCCGCTTGCTCTAAAACCTCTTCAGCGACATAGATCGGAAGATGGGGATCATAATGGACAGCCAACGCCACGGCATCGCTGGGACGGCTGTCGACCTCGATCAATTCTCCGTCCCTCCGGATTCGGATCGACGCGAAATAGGTGTGTTCTTCCAGTTTGTGAATGATCACGTCCTGCAATTCACCCCCAAGTGCCTCGATTGTCGATTTAAGTAAATCGTGAGTTAAGGGTCGAGGCGGTTCTTCGCCCTGAACGCAACGGTCAATACTCGTCGCTTCAAACAGGCCAATGAGAATTGGAAATTCCCGTTCGCCTTCGACTTCGCGCAGGAAAATCACTTGCTGGTCATTAATCTCACTGATGATAATTCGGGCCAATTCCATCTGAACGAGCACAACAGGGACTCCTCATGTCGAGTGGCAAGGCCGCTTATCCGGTTTGAATTGCCACAAGTGCGATTCGAACGTCAAGCCTGCCCGAAAAAGCGAAAGTGGCAAAAGCAGTCTGCGTCGACACATGAAGTATATGCCTACCGCAAATAAATGAAATGAAACGAGATTAATCATCCGACCGAACTTTAACCCGTTACAAATCATGAAGATCTGTGTTAACGACCAAGAAACTCATGAATGACTTGATTGACCTCGCTGGGATTTTCGATCGGCGCCATGTGTCCCGCATTCGAAATCACGGCGAATCGTGCATTTGGCATCGCATCGGAAAATGCCTTCATTTCCGCAGGGGGAGAAATCACATCGTATTCTCCGACAATAACTAACGTGGGAACGTGAAGGGTTGGCAGAAATGACGAAACATCGGGCCGGACGGCCATTCCCCGATGGGCGGCCGCAATCGCGATTGGGTTCGTTGCTAACACTGTTCTTCGAATTTGCTCCGTCAACTCCGGTCGACGCTCGCTGGTTGTTGGTGCGAACAGCTTCGGCATCATGGTCCATGCGATCGGTTCCGGGCCCTCTTTCGTCACGATCTCGGCCATCTTAAGACGGTTTGACGCAGCCTCGGCAGAATCTGCGACGGATCGGGTATCGCAGAGAATCAAGCGACCGAGCCACTTGGGGTGTCTTAATGCGAATTGCCAACCGACGTATCCTCCCATTGAAAGTCCGCAAAACGTAATTGGCTTATCGGCATGAAGCGCTTCCAATAGCGCTACTAAATCGTCGGCATATTGCTCCATCGAAACGGAGTAGAGAGCGCCATCAGTTCCACCAAATCCTCGCAAATCAGGGGCAATCACACGATTTGTTTTGGAAAACTCTTCGATTTGCGATGACCACATTGTGTGATCGAGCGGAAAACCATGAACAAGCAATATTACGGGGCCTGACCCTTCATCAGCGACGCGGAAGCGGACACCTGAAACTTCAATTGTTCTCAACATCATTTGTTTCTCGGGAAATCTAGCCGATAAAACCTGCGGACCTCAGGGTTTTTCGCTGAGATCACATTGACATGAAAATTGACCGCATCCTGGGCATCCTGAGCCATATTTTTTGCGGACTGCCGCGTCAAGATCAACACCAGCGACGTTTGCAATCGTAGCCAGCCAGGCGAGTACGTCAGCAAATTCAAGCGCCAACTCTTCGGGACTGCCTTCCCGCAATGCGGCAGCCAATTCTCCAACCTCTTCCATTAGCCACATGAACGTTCCGTCAACACCCCTTGCAACATCCTTGGGGCCATACATCTGTTTTATCAATGATTGTAAATCTCGTAACGAAAGCGGGTTTGGATCATTCATTTTGGTCTTTCATGTTTCCGTTGCTTGTATCAAACCGCGGATATACCCATAAGCAAATAAGCGGCCGAGCATCGTATATCCTGGTTCGCCATCGTCCTCGCCGTACATTTGTGGAACGTGATCCGGTCGGATTGGACCGTTAAAACCGATCTGATGGTAAGCGCGCATGGCAGCAGGCATGTTGGTCTCTCCGTTATCATGAAATGTCTCGACGAATGACTCGCGCGTCCCACGAACGTCGCGGAAATGCACGTACTTTATGTGCTTTCCCAGGCGGCGAATCGAGGTGGGGATATCGACCCCCATTGAGGCGAACGTCCCCTGACAGAAACAGATTGCGTTGGATGGGCTGGGGACAAGGTTGATCAGTTGTTCAAAATTCTCAACCGAGTTCATGATGCGAGCCTTTCCCTGAAATTCGGGAAGGGGCGGATCATCCGGGTGCATGCACATCGTCACGTTTACCGATTCAGCAACCGGAATGAGGGCGCTGAGAAAACGTTTCAAGTTCTGCCAAAGCCTGTCCGATGAAATCGTTTCCCGTGACATTTCTGATGTGTTTGCACTGAGTGACATTGCTCGGTGGGCGTCAGCCAGATCAAATGCGGTCACCTTTGCTCTACCTCGCTCTGGAGCATCGAGACGCGTTCGGACCCAATCAGTACCTGCCATAAAGTTGTAGCAAAGCAGCGGAATTCCGGCCGTTCCCATGTTCTGTAGAAGCGACTTCATTACGGTCAATTCGCTTCCATCGTCCAGGCCAAATTTTGACCGTTCGATCGGAAGATAGCCTTCAATTACCGACAGCTTCATACCGAATGACTCAATCCGAACTCGCAAACGAATGAGATCTTCAAGCTTCGGACCAGGATATCTTCCGACGACATCAGTCACTCCGCATTGTGCGGCGAGGGTGAGGTTCTCGTCTGACATCGGAGTTAAAACAGTCGCCAGTCGCATCATTTTACCAGGCTCTCAGTTTTCAATTCACCTCGGGCTGGGTCAAACAACGGTGATCGCCAGACCCCAAGTTTTCGAGCCCAGAATTTTGCCAGGACATTCAGCGTGGAAAATCCGTACGTGACACTTCGCCGAAAGTTGATGCTGGACATTTCATCAAAGTAGCGGACAGGTACAGGAATATCGCCAAGTTTGAAGCCGAAGTAGACTGCCTGTGCTAAAAATTCGCTATCGAATACGAAATCGTTCGAGTTTTTCAAATAAGGGATCGTTTCCAGCACTTCACGGCGATAGGCGCGAAATCCACTATGAAAGTCGCCGAGATTTTGCCCGAGGGCAATGTTTTCGGTGAATGTCAAGCAACGATTGGCAACGTATTTCCACGGAGGCATCCCACCGGAGAGGGCCTCGCGCCGTGTCCGAATCCGCGACCCCATAATGAAATCGCAGATGCCCAGACGAATGATATCAATCGCTGCTGGAATCACCCGACTGTCATATTGATAGTCGGGATGGATCATCACGACGTAGTCCGCCCCATTTTCCAATGCCCGACGATAACAAGTCTTCTGATTACCGCCATAACCAAGATTCTTTTCATGACGAATCACCGTCAGGCCGATTCGTTCGGCAATTTCAACAGTATTGTCGCTGCTGCAATCATCAACGAGAATAATTTCATCAACCGATCCTGCCGGAATGTCGGCGACCGTCCGTTCAAGCGTCCGTGCCGCGTTGTAAGCGGGCATAACGGCAATTGTCTTTCCACGCGGCAATTTCTTGCCTTCTGGAAAAGATGGAAGTTCGTCACTGTTTAAAATGGATAACACAACAGCTCAATTCATGCAGAACAGGGGGCATTGACTCGAAAATCGATGGCGACATTATCGAGAAATGCAGCCACGTTGGAAGCGGCACGGGGCGTCAATTTCCTAATTTGCCTTACACCGCGCATCACCAAATTCGACGACCATGATTTGACGATTTATACCCCGGCGTGTCACCATACGGATTCGATGTTTAATCATAACCGCTTAAATACCAGGATTCCGCTCATGCCTAAGAAAAAAGCCGCGAAAAAGACTTTGGCCAAAGACGATTCGGTCGCATCTCAACGGATTGTCATGCGAACTGGTGAAGCATTGGTCGAAGCCGAACCGGCGTATTCGGCGGCGGAACCAGAAGTTGTGATTGGCGAGTTGGACGGCCCAGTTGGTTATGCGATTGCCAATTTAATCGGGGACCAGACCAAAGGACACTCCCGCGTGTTTGCCATCTTGAATTGTGATGTTCAAGTTCGTCCGGTCACCCTGATGGTCAGCAAAGTCACGGTAAAAAACACAAAATACACAAATATCTTGATGGGCTCAGTCCAGGCAGGTATTGCGAATGGAGTTCTCGACGCTGTTCGAGCGGGTGACATTCCCAAGGAAAAGGCCAACGATCTCGGGATTATTGTTTCTGTATGGCTTGATCCCAGTGTGACCAAGGTGGAAGTGGATCACAACATCCTGTTCGAAACTAACCGGAAAGCGACAGCGAAGGCTATTCACAAAGCCATGCACAATGAACCGGGAATCGATTGGTTACTCGAAAACCAAAAGGACGTGACACACTATTTCCATCAATTGGGAGTCGATAAGAAGCTGTAATTCTTCAATATCACCGTGATTTGCCTGGGATTTGACTCAACAGCTCGGCAACGACTTCGGGCTGTTGAGAAGCAATATCATTAACGTCCCAAATGTCTTCCGGTTTGAAAAACAGGGCGGTTTGATTTGTCTGATTCGATTGCGAAAGGTCGACTTGCGAATCGATCGCGTTCGCTTGAATACAGAGCCAGTCGTTTGTTCGAATTGCTTTTGTCTGGAGGCCATCGCCGTACCAGACCGCCGACCGCGCTGGAACGTCTTCTGTCAATTCTCGCAGCCAACTTCTACCTGGGTATGGCCCTTGGTCAGTAAAATGAGCCAGATCAAACCAGTCAATTAACGTGGGGGCCAGATCACATGTTTGGACCAGTCGATCTGATCGAAGGGAGTTGAGATTCGGAAATCTCGCGTCTCGGGTTACGCTTAACACGAGAGGGATTCGCGTCAGTTGATCGCCAAGGGTCAGCGCTTTACTCGAAGCGGGGTTCAACTTTGATTGTTTGATTTGCTGCCAGCCAAAGCCCGTCGCCGCCGTCACAATCACCAGTAGAGGCTCCTCAACAACGTCCGTCGCTCCCTGAGCGAGAAGTTCGCCTAGCCAGTGGTCCAATAACGACACCGATCCTGCATAAACAGCAGGATGTCGTGATCGTTCTTCATCGGATAAATCGGAAAGATCCTGACCTCGTTCTTCAAAATCTTCAAAATAAAGAGCGTCAAAACCCTCAGGTGGAATCCCTGGCCCAGGTGCGTGAACCCACAATAACTTTGCCTGTTTAGTGGTTGTTGATTGTTTCCGTTCCGAAATCGCAGCCTTGACCACCTCGGCGAACGGAATTTCGTCCGGCTTGGTTCCGATTCCTTCACGCCCGTGAACACGAATCACGTTGTCGAATTCAAAGCTCTGTTGCCAGCATTGAAGGTCACCTGCAGCAATCAATTGCGATTCGACATTGCCGGTACGTAACAGGCTTCCGATGGAAATCGGCGGAGAATTCGCTGGCAGCAAGGAATGTTGACCAGTCGACCAGGCCATCCCGGCCATCGGCCCCAGCGTATCAAGGAAATGTCGGTCAAAGACAGCACCTGTGGCGGCAAGCTGATCAAAGCTGGGTGTCTCGATCCACTCATTGCCGTAGCAGCCGAGAGAATTTGTGGCGAGCGAATCGAAAGAGACGATGACAGCCTGCATCTAACGATTCGTCCCTTCGAACGAGACGGAAAACGGGAAGAGAGAATCATGATTGATTCTCTTTCCTGTTTTCCTCATATCAGATCAAGGCGACCGCAAAGCTCGACGCCACTGAGGGCTGACGAGAATTCGCTCGATTTGCAGTTCATGAAGCTGGTCGAACCATGTTCCGTCAAACTCGAAGACTTCGTACATTCGCTGCGACTGATCAAAGCGCGGGTCCGTTGTCCCACCTTCTTCGTCCGTTCCAGCGAATCGACTTGGGACGATTAAAACCCAAGTTCTGTCCCCGGCTCGCTCCCATGTTGGCTTCGTCCAACGGAAACCAACCTCCTGCAAATCTGCCTGTGACATTCAACGGCCTCCTTGCCAGTCAACACGGGTCCATCCGTGGGGCGGATTATTCATTCAACGAGCAGGTTGGTCAAGCGACTATCGAGAAGTTATCTTGGATGTTGAGAAACAGAGGATGTTTTTGATCATCGACGACGATGACCAATCCGATCGTGAACAAGAACAAATGTCCCTATTTTCGCATACGAAAAATGAAACGTTTCCCGCAATGGATGGCTCGCTGAAGAAATCACTTTTACTCCTGCCACCAGAATCCTGTGACGGATGTGGACTGTGCTGTGAAGGGATCGGATCGCCGGTCGTGTTGTATGCATCACGGACGGGATTACCGACGCCGCACCCTTTCCGGCCTGCGGAGTTACCGCAGGACCTGATCGAAGAAATCGATATCCACTTTTCAGGCTTAACGCGTGGTCAGGAATCACAGGACCGCTGCCTCTGGTTTGACCCTGTCGTCCGAGCCTGTCGCCATTACGAGTTTCGACCGCAGATCTGTCGTGACTACGAACTCGGTGGCCGAGCATGCCTCCAACGACGACGCGATGAACTGAATTCAATGTAAATACGACCGTCGCACCAATTGATCGCTGCCGACCTTTTGATGACGGCGCAGACCAAAACATGCCACATGAAGGCAATCACTCGTGATCTGTTGCGTTAGTTGCGTGAACCAACTCTCGAAACGTTGGGCGCAACGAAGGGTGCAAGAAGCGAGCGAAAGAACTGTCGAGGTTTCCAGCCGCGATCAGTTCAACGACGTCCGCAAAGTCTTTGTGCGTTCGGCGCAGATTGCTCGTACCACAAGCGATTTTCATTTCGATCAATCGCGAAAGTCGCACGACGACGAGTCCCTCTCGCTGTTCGACATTCACTTCGCCAGTCGGCTCGGGAATCACTACTTCGCTTCCTTTGCCCGCAGTCTGGCCCGCGATCAGGAATTGAACGGCAATACCAGCGGGCGACCGGAATTCGACTTGCGCCTGATTCCAGACCAGTCCACCATCTTCCAAAGTTTTCCGAACGGCGTCTGTATCACTTGAACGAATCACAAGATCGAGGTCGACGGTATTCCTTTGATATCCGTGCAAGCAAACGGCCACTCCGCCGCAAATCGAATAGGGGATCGCTTCGTCGGACAAGAGTGCATGACATCGCTCTGCCACGTTCCAAAGTCACTCGTTGCCGAGCATCCGATAAACCTTCTGTGCCGTGACCATGATTTGTCCCTCTGCTCCGATTATACAGCAACGCAACGGTCAGGAAACATAGACTTTTTGGCCGGGACATCGTGCAGTACACTTGGCTCCTCGTTCAACAGTTGGTTTTCGGGAAACATGCACGTTGCCAAAGTCACTCTTCGACTTTTGGGGGGCGACGTCGATCTTTGGTTTCGGTCCGTTCGCGCTTGGCCTCAACTCGGCGTCGCTTGGAAGCATGGGTTGGTTTCACGGCACGCCGTGGTTTCGGTTCGGTGGCGACCGATTGAAGTAGTGCTTGCAACTTTTCGAGACAGTCAGCAACGTTCTTCGGCTGGTCTCGAAACCGCTCGCTGCTGAGAACCAGTTCCCCCTCACCGGTCATGCGCCGTCGATAGGCTGCAATGAATCGGTCTCGCACATCGACAGGAAGTGATTCTGATTCGACAAGGCTCCACCTCAGGATCACCTTGGAATTCACTTTGTTGACGTTTTGTCCGCCCGGTCCCGAGCTGCGCGCAGTCGACCACGAGAACTCGCGACATGGGACGCGAATTCGATGAGTGACATTCAGAATTTCCGATTCGTCGGGAAACATGATGGTTGCATGTTAGTTCAAATGCGATGACGATACCGCGCTGGGGACACGGGAATCGGCTAAAAGGTTCACTTTATTGCTTCACGCGGCGACATTCGAACGCGTAATTTCCGTATGAACACCTTCGATTTGATCGGCGGAAATCCGCTGTAACTGGTTCGCGTAACCGACCAGAAGTGCAAAATCGCAAAGTCGATTGATCCGTCGTGGGATGCCCCCAGACAGTTCGTAAAGGACTCGCATTGCAGATGAATCGAAGATCGGCATTGAACGGCCGGCAGTCTGCAATCGGTGGACAATGTATTCCGCTGTTTCCACTTCCTCGAGCGACTGCAGAAAACAGTGAAAAGCCATTCGATCGGCAATTTGAGCGGTGGTTTGCAGGGTACCGATCAGTTCAGGTTGCCCTGCAAGAATCAAGGCAAAGTTGGAACGCCCCGGACGTTGAAAATTCATCAACTGATGCAGCGTTTGGAAGACTCGTCGGTCTTCAATCAAATGTGCGTCGTCGAGAATGATGACCGGCTCGTGACCAGCTTCAGTCAACTCATTTAAGCGAGTTTCGAAAGATCGCAACAGGACATCGAGTCCCAGATTTGCAGAATTGAAATCATGCGGACAGCCACCCAATTCCTGGGTTAGGTACGCAACCAACTCATGCGGCGAAAGCTGAGGATAGACGAGTTGTACGACGGGGCATCCGTGTGAGACTCGCTGGCGGACCATTTCCAGGACGTGCGTCTTACCTGTTCCACTTGCCCCAACCAGGGCTGCGGCCCCTTTGCCGTGTTCGATCAGATAATTTAGTTTCACGATCGCTTCTTGATGCAGTCGACCGGAGTAGAAAGAATCAGATCGACGATCGTGATCGAACGGCGCTCGCTCCAATTGCCAATGTCGCTCGTACATTTCGGCCTCCTTGCCGTTTTATTGACCGACGTAACTTATCTCAGATTTGTTGATTCGCCCCGACCACCAGAAATTCGGCGAACCGAATCTGTGGTATCTTTGCGATCAATTTCTTCGATTGTGCCAGTCAACCAGACTACCGAGAATCGGTCGTGCCCATTTACCGAAGCCTGGTCGTTCTTTCCGCCCGAATTTGATCGGTCGCTTGCGACCCCTTTGGCAGGAGACGTTCGAATCGGCATGCGAGAACCTTGTTTCGTCTGTTTGGGTGAATCAAACGCAGGGGCCGGAAAATCAAGGCCTTCCAGTTCCGAAATCGAATCCCCATCATCGGCTTGCCGACGTGAACCAAAATAGCTCCACGCCCCCAAACCAACGCTCACAATCAAAAGGCCGACGATGATATAGGTTAAGGGAGGAATCATCTTCATCCCTATCTGTTTGACTGACGCACTCCGCTTTGGTCCATTTGTTTTGGACGGTTGAGTTTCGCGGATAGCCTTTGCTGTTTGACCGGCGTCCATCATCTCATCCTTGTTTATGGAAAAGAACAACCGTCAGGGATGGCGACAATCGTAATTCGAATACCATGCGGAATAAAATCCGCTACGGACGAACCACTTGTGGATCGCTCATCAATGCTATCGTCAGCTTGCTGGAGGGACTTGAATGGAGTTCCGCCAAAAACCCCGTCTCCACCGCTCAGCAGTTGTCAGTTTAAGGGCGTAAAAAAAAGGCGGACGAAAAAGGTTATGACGAGCGTAAGCCTTTTTAAATAAGAGGATTGCGTCCAGAAAAGTCGGGTTGAAGTGTTCGGCAGTTTCTCATCTCCGACTGAACGAATTACGGCTTTGAAACGATGGTCTGAATCGGATCACGCTCTTTCTCACTTGCACTGACAATCAGATCTGGAAACTGTTCACCAAGTCGTTTTGCGAGGGTTTCCATCGAAAATCTTTCGGTGGCATAGTGACCTGGCAAGATCATTCCGAGACCGAGATCCGTAGCTTCAAGGCATGCATGAAAACGTGCTTCACCTGTCAGCAAAGCCTGGCAGCCACAGCGTTGCGCGTCCCGCAGAAATTCGGAAGCAGCGCCGCACGCAATGCCAAGCCGATAAATCACTTGCGATGGTTCTCCAACAAATTGGACGTTTGAGAGGCGTAATCGATCGGAGATAATGTGGTTTAACTCGTTAAGCGTGATTGGCTTAGGAAGGATTCCGAATCTCCCGGTGCCTGCACCATTAGCCACGGCTTTGACAGAAAAGACATCGACTGCGGGTTCTTCGTAAGGGTGAGCCATTCTTAACAGTGCAAGAGCTTGATCAAGTCGCTTTGACGGACAAACAACTTCGACACGGACCTCGTCAACCTGCTCAAGCTGACCTGATTTGCCGACCGCGGGGTTTGTCAAATCGGACCCGAAGAAAGTTCCTGTGCCGTGCAGATTGAAGCTGCATTGTCGATAATTTCCGATCACTCCCGCGCCAGCGTCCCACAAGGCTTTGCGAACGACTTGCAGATGCGATTCCGGAACAAATGTGACCAGTTTGACTTGATCAGTGACCGCTCGCTGCCTCAAGGGTGCAATCTCTTTCAATTCAAGCAATTCAGCTAACTGCTGGTTGATACCTGTGGCTGAATTATCCCAGGCTGTGTGCGGACTGTAGACGGCAATTCCGCTGCGAAGCAGAGTCAGCAACATTCGCCCCTCAGCAGTGGCCGCGGTAATTTGCTTGATCGGCTTGAACATCACTGGGTGATGCGCGACAACAAGTTGTGCTCCGAAATTTGCCGCCTCAGCCGCAACAACTGTTGTCAGCGTCAAGCAGGTTATCACTTTCTTTACTTCGGCGCTGTCGTCGCCGAGCAATAATCCAACGTTGTCCCAATCTTCTGCCAGATTTAAAGGAGCCAACATTTTCAAATGGTCGCAAACGTCTCGAACCGTTGTCATGGAAATCATTCCTTTGGTTGGATAACACGCTGCCAATAAGGCAGATTCTCGGTTATACTTAGGCGAGCATCGGTGAACTGAAATCATCCGACTTTGGTGTTTTATTCGGTCGCTATATCACTTTGCTTTTGGAACATTGGTCATGTCGAGTTGCGTGCTCGCCTATTCGGGCGGTCTGGATACGTCGGTCATTCTCGGTTGGTTACAGGACGAAGGATACGACGTTCACTGTGTCTACGTCGACCTCGGACAGCCGGGTGAGGACCGTGAGGCGGTTCTGAAGAAGGCTTATGCCTGCGGAGCCAAGTCGGCTCGAATTGTCGACGCCCAGGAAGAACTCTGTCGCGATTTTGCGTTTCCCGTTATGCAATGGCAGGCGAAATACGAAGGTGTGTACCTGCTTGGTACTTCGATCGCCCGACCGTTGATCTCGAAAATCTGCTTGCAGGTTGCGCGAGAAGTCGGAGCGGACGCCTACGCACACGGCGCGACAGGCAAAGGAAACGACCAGTGTCGATTCCAGCTTGCCGCCGAAGCCTTGGAGCCTGGAGTTAAGATCATCGCTCCCTGGCGAATTGAAAAGTACCGAGCAAAGTTCCCTGGCCGGACGGAAATGATCGCGTTTTGTCACGAAAAGGGAATCCCCGTTAAGGCTTCGGTTGCCAAGCCGTACAGTTCGGACGAAAACTGCTTGCATATCAGTTATGAAGCGGGAGTCCTCGAAGACCCCAAAGTCACCGGTGTCGACGTTCCTGATTATGGAATGACTGTCTCGCCGCAACAGGCGCCAGACCAAAGCGAACAGGTCACCATCGGTTTTGAGCATGGTGTCCCCGTCACATTGAACGGCAAGGCGGCCAGCCCGCTGACAATGGTCTTAGAGCTGAACAAAATCGGTGGACGAAACGGGATCGGTCGATTGGATATGATCGAAAACCGATTCGTCGGAATGAAAAGTCGTGGTGTTTACGAAGCGCCCGGTATGACGCTGCTGTACGAGGCTCATCGCTATGTTGAGCAACTGACACTTGACCGCGATCTGTTGCATCTGCGAGATCGCCTGTCGCCAGAGATTGCCGAGATGGTCTATTACGGCTTCTGGTACACCGCGAAAATGGACGCACTGATGGCCTTCAACAAGCAGGCTCAAGCGGTCGTCACCGGCGAGATCGCATTACGTCTGTACAAAGGAAATATCACGGTCTGCAGCCGGACCAGCCCCAACAGCCTGTACGACGACAAGATCGCCAGCATGGAAGCGGGTGGTTCATACAACCAGACCGATGCCGAAGGGTTTTTACGCCTGATGGGGCTGCCTGGCCGCGTTCAGGGCCGGGTCAGGCCGCGAGCGTATTAACCATCGGAAATTTGTCCGATCGCGATAAGCGGCAGATAATGAATGAAGTGCCACTAAGGAGATCACCGTTTGATTCGCTCTGCAGATTGAGACGAACAGGTAAAAGGCGTAGCCACGGAAAGGCTCGAAGTCATGAAAAGGGCATTAATTCTATTTAAACGATTTTTGCCCTCGGCTATTCCACTTGTCTTGGTTGCAACGTTGGCCGTCGTTTTCGAATTGCAGAATTACTCGACCGTCACTCGCAAAGATGATTTCCTGCTGATCACGGATGATCAATTGTCCGTGCAGCACAAGACTTACACTTCTGGTGATCCTGAACGAAAAAAATTCATTGGTCCAGAATTCTCTATTCCTGTGGCAAAGAAAACCGTTCTGATTCGGCGAGCTGGCCTGAATTTTTTCGACCGTGGCCATAACATGTCGTTCGAAGCCGAACTGCCTGAATTCTTGATTGATTCGCCGTTCTTGAAAAAGCTGAGTCAACAGCTTAGTGCTGACTACAGGCAACGTGCAGTCGACTTCACCACCGTCGATTGGTCCTTAGTTCTGAATGGTTTTCGCGAGCCAGGGTACTCGTTGAGAAATTGGGAAGGGTCGATCAGTGTCGACTTCGCTTATGTGACGCCAAAAGCAGTCAGTCTGGTCCAATTTTATTGGGAATACACCGGCGGGGCACACGGAAATGGCGGGCTTGACGGCCAGTGTTTTGTCGATGATCAGGGATCGGTTCGCCGATTGACGCTCGAAGACTTGTTCGAACGGAACAGTGACTGGGAAAAGCGATTGGTTGACTATTGTGTGAGCGATCTTCGGTGCCAGGAAGCATCATTAATTACAGATGCATTGGTACAGAACCCTGAATCAGCAACGATTTCGCCTGACAGTTTTTGTGATTTGAAACAATTCTCGATCGATGATTTGACCTCTTTCACTCTGTCACCGGCTGGGCTGAGGTTTTACTTCTCGCCCTATCATGTAGGCAGTTATGCAGACGGAGTCTTCACCGTTGGAGTGCCATACTACGTCATTCGAGACTGTATTCCAGAAAATAGCCCCGCGCGATTATTCATGAACACGAACTCGCGTTGAGGCACGAAGCAAGCATTCGATCACTTGATGGAATTCAGAAAATCGTCGATTTCCTGCTCGGTGAAAAATCCTTCTTCGCATTGAAGGATCAACACCGAGTCATCCAGTTTTCCGCGAAATTTTCCGGTGACTTGTCGATACTTCGTAGTCGACGCACGGTCTTCACCAAGTCCGATATCAAATTGGGATGGAACTCCACGAATTACGAGAGTACGTGTTACGTGCTCATTCAGGTCAATCATCTTCAACTCTGGCGAGATCTTTTCCATGAAGTCCTGCAGTTGGGACTGTTGTTGAGAATACGGAAACGTCTTTAAATGCATTTGCCCGACGATCAGGATTCCGCGACCTTCGCGATGAACAAATCTCGCAATGTCAATTCGCATCACCATGTTATCCATCGTGACGCCCGATTTTCCCTCGAAGGTTTCGGGAATCTTCCAATCAGTGATCATTGAGGCTGCCGCCTCGGCACCTTCAGTGGTATCAGTGACTTGAGGTCGGAGCAGAAAAAACGAGATAAAACAACAGCCTGCACAGACGAAAAAAAGGCCGCAAAAAACGATTGCGCCGATCGAAATAAGACGCTCAAATCCACGATAACGCGTTGGCGGAGGCGTTTCGATCGGTAATTCGAATTTTGGCATCGAGTTCTTTCGGATCACTCGAACGGTCGGCTTGGTGTCTCGGCTAAACCACAAGTTAACAACTCAACGGTTTTGATTCACGCGACTTCCGCCTGACAATATTGAAGAATCCGCGCAATCTCAAAGTGGTGCAGAAAATAGAGCGAAACGTCTTGTTCCGAACCGACTGTCGGTTGAATGACATTGACCGACTTGGAATCGACGACATATTCTTCTCGCGGACTGAACTGAAGAGTTCAGTGCCGACTTGGCGAATCGGATGCGCCAGTCAAATTTCAGGGAGGATCGAATGTCAGTCGATGTACAATTGTTTTCAGGTTACCGTCAGTCCAGCTGGTGGTCTTGGCTCGCGTTGACTGGTGTCGTCACCTTTGCGGTTCTGATGTCGATCATTGTGGGGCAAGAACGGTCTGTGACGCCTGCCTATCAGTCCGCAGTAGTCCATTGGTTTGCCGGCGAACCACTGTACAGCATGGAAGGTCACGGGTTTCTGTACCTTCCTCAGGCCGCTTTGACGTTTGCGCCATGGGCCGTGTTGCCTCATACGGCAAGCGAACTTGTCTGGCGCTGGTGCATGATCGGCGTGTTTGCGGCGAGTTGCATCAGGTTGACGCGGCTCTTGGGCGGCGATGATCGCTGGTTTTTCGCGATTTCGGTATCGTCCGTCGTACTGGCATGGGGATGTGCAAGAAATGGTCAGTCGACGCTGCTGATTACGGGACTTATGATTCTGGCTGCCGCAGACCTCAGCGAAGCCCGATGGTGGAGAGCAACGATCCTTCTTTCACTCGCCTTCGCGTTCAAGCCATTGGTAATTGTCATGATTCTGCTTGTTGCCGTGGTCTATCAGCGAATGTCATGGCGACTGGCGATCGGACTGTTGTTTGTCGCACTTGTTCCCTTTATGACGCAGCGACCTGACTATGTGATTTCGCAATATCGTGCTTGTGTCCAGAATCTTGAAATCACGTTCGAAGTCGGTGAAACCGGACTTTGGGCTCAATTCTTTGGTATGTTACAAGTCGTGGGAATCGAATTTCCTTCAGGTGTGCGAACTGCGATTCGATTGTTGGCTGCGGTGACAACCTTGTTCGCCTGTTGGAAGGCCTCACGGACTCTGTCACCAGAACGCAGCGCCTTCTATCTGTTCTCATTCGCGAGCTGTTATCTGATGTTGTTTAACTCGCGAACTGAAGGAAACACGTACACAATGATCGGACCAGTTTATGGTGCGTTATTGGCAGAGGCCGCATTTCGGTTGAAGAACCGGACATCCACGGCGTGGATGATCGCAGCCGTGGTCCTGACTGTGGCAAATTACGAATTGGCCGTATTGGTGACACCAAGGCCCAAAGCAATCTGGATTTCACCGCTGGTTTGCGTCGGAGTCACCGGGTATCTGATTCACCGATTAGTTCAAGACATAAGGACGGCTGATTTAGAAAACCGCAAGTCAGGCGATGAGAATGTTCCACAATTTTCAGAAATGCGACGAACCACTGCTGCTTGAAAAAAAGTCGGCGGTGGAGCGAGGATTTGTAATCCGCAGATCGAACCCGTTTCAGGCACTCCGTATCTGACGCTTAACAAGCGGCATTGGAGGAATCCCACCAGCCGATGATCAGCCAAAGCACTATGCAAAACAGGGCCAACACCGAAGCATAAATGTGGCTGACAGGAAGCCCGGAAGGAAGGGAAGCAACATGCCAACAATCAAGATTACCGCGATCGAATATGAGATCCTCGAATCGAAAAGCGGTCCCTGGGTGTTGAGCAACGGCCCCCAGAAACAATCAACACTCTTCAGCTACTGACTTTGATCGCCACTTACTGAATCTCGAAAAAATCGGTCACGTTTCGTGCCGAAAGCATGTGGACGGAGTAAGTGACTGTGGCGTCCACCGGAGATCGGCTTCTCGTAACTTGCTCTAACAATCCGGTCGCACAATGTGACGAAATCGGTTCCCTGCCGTGCTGCGGCTTTTGGGAGCAGGCTGTGATCCGTGAAGCCGGGAACGGTGTTGATCTCAAGAACCCAAGGCTGATTCTGAGCATCAAGTCTGAGGTCAACACGAGCCAGTCCGCTTGTCCCCAGTGCCGAACAAGCATTTTGAGCAACAAGTTCCATGTGCGAGATGACATCAGGCGGAACATCCGCATCAAAGACGTAGCGAGTTTCGTCGTCTTCGTACTTTGCCTGCCAATCGAAAAACTCTCGATCCGTTTCAATTTTAATGGCAGGTAACGTCTGCAAGTCGATCAGCCCAACAGTCCATTCCGTCCCTTCGATCATTGTTTCGACGACACCGAATACATCGTATTGGAAACAAAGTTTCAACGCGTTTGGAAGTTGATCCGGGGTCCGAACCATACTCACTCCAAGGCTTGATCCCTGTGTATCAGGCTTGACGACGAGCGGATAACCAATTTCATCTGCTTTTCTTGAGATGTTTTGCAGGTCATCACTGTAATGGATTAACGAATACCTCGGGCTAGGGACTCCAAACTGTTCGAAGCGTTCCTTCGCAGCTGATTTGCTGAACGCAAGTCGCGAGGCAAGCGCGCTGCTTCCCGTATAAGGTACGCCAGCTTCGTCGAGTAGCTGCTGAACCTGTCCGTCTTCTCCGAATCGACCGTGCAATGCGACAAACGCAACGTCGAATTGAGACCAATCGATTCCTGACAATTCCACAATTGCCGGATCGAGATGCAGGACACGATGTCTGGCCTGGGCGAGTGCCTCAGCCACGGCCATCCCACTTTTCAAGCTGACGGAACGTTCGTCCGAATCTCCCCCAGCAAGAACGGCAACGCGCAACGACAATCTATCTTCTACCATAATTCGCTTCCTTGCGTTTAATAGTGAGTGTCGCTTGACGGGTTATGAAGCGCGAATCCTTCGCGCGTTGTGAGAAACGTCTTGGCTTTAGAAGTCAAAACTCTCTCATTGCGATGAATCGATATCTCGTATCCTGAACAATGTCCCGCCCACACATTCTGCAAACAAAAATGGCCCCAACGCACAAGCGAAAAACCTATTCTAAACCCATCTCTCGACGCGCGTAAAAACTACCAGAATTTGATTTCGGGCTCTAGGTGGACTCCGAATTGTTCGGAGATCTTGGAGCGGGTCAGATCGATCAGCCTCATGACGTCGCTGGATTTGGCACCAGGATGCGTGACGATGAAATTGGCGTGCCGGTCGCTGATTTCGGCACCACCCACGCGAGTTCCCTTCAGCCCGGCTTGTTCGATCAGTAATCCCGCTCGTTGACCACGCGGATTTTTGAAGACACAACCTGCGGATTGTGAGCTGAGCGGTTGCACGGATTTTTTGGCGATCCAATTCATTTTTAGCATCTGAGCGATTGCTTCGGGATCATCCCGTCGAAGTTCGAATTCTGCTTCGATCATGATCAATTCATTCAGATTACTTTGGCGGTAATCGAATGTGAGTTCGTCTTTACCTCGCACAACTCGTTCGCCCAGTGACGTCAGTCCGGTCACACTGGAAACGAGTTGTGAAATTTCTCCCAGTCGACCACCGCTGTTCCCGCAGAGGGCGCCGCCGATTGTTCCAGGAATTCCAGCCAGATTTTCGAACCCAGCCAGTCCAACTCGGACCGTTTCAGAAATCACATGAGATAATAAGGCACCGGCACCGGCTCGCGCCCGATTTCCGTCGATTTCGACCTTCCCAAACACCGGTGCCGTCAAGCGAATGACGACGCCACTGACACCTTCGTCTTTGACGAGTAAATTGGAACCGCCCCCCAAAATATGGATCGGAAGCTGCTCGTCATGACAGACAGCGACCAGTCCGGTCAGTTCTTCGACCGAGCGCGGAGTTGCCAGGTACTGAGCTGGCCCTCCCAGCCGCAACCAGGTGTAGGGAGCCATTGGCTCGTCTCGTTGAAGAATCTCATTGAATGCGTCGAGTGAACTCATGATATATCCGGTCGATGTCGCCAGCCCCCATGGTCACAATGACGTCTCCGGGGCGCATTGCATCCTCTAATGTGTCCACGATCTGGTCAAGCGACGAAAAAAACTGGGCAGGAATACCTTGTGATGAGATTCGATCCGCCAGTTCACGCGAAACCACTGCTGGTTCATCAGTCACCGACTCGCGCGCGGCGAAGACCGGTGCCAATAAAACCTCATCGGCATGAACGAAGCTCGATGCGAAATCTGTCATTAACTCCAAAGTCCGGCGGATTTGATGCGGCTGGAAAACGCATCGGATTCGACGTGTCCCCATGACTTGTCGCAAGGTTTTTAATGTAATCCTCACTGCCGTAGGATGATGTGCGTAGTCGTCGATGAACGTCACGCCGTTTAATTCGCCTGCGAATTCGAAACGACGGCGAATCCCGTGGAAATTGGAAAGGCTATGACGAATGGACTCGGGTGAGATACCGATTTCAGCACACAAGGCCGCAGCCGCAAGTCCATTCCAGACATTGTGTTGACCATGAATCGCCAAGTCGATTTCAACGACAGTCTTTCCTTGATGTTCGAGCCAAAATCGAGTTCCGTTTTTCGTTTGTTGCAGGTTGCCGGCCTGCCAATCGGCAACAGGAGACATACCAAACGATACTCGCTTAGCGTTTGTTTGAGCCTTAACCGACACTTCTCGGGAAATAGCACAGTCGGAATTGATTAACAGCACGCCGTCGGAAGCGGTCCTGCTGGCAAAGTGACAAAACGCTGTTTGAAGTGATTCAACGTCGGCATAGCAGTCAAAATGGTCTGGTTCTACCGTTAAAATGGCCGAGTATTTTGGGCTCAGGTCAAGAAAGCTCTGCTGAAATTCGCAACTTTCGGCGACAAATAAATCCCCGGCTTCGCTCCATCCGCTTCGCCCTCCATCGCACAATTCTGCTCCCATGACCACGGACGATAATCGACCGCATTCCGCTAAAATGGTCGCAACCATCGCGGTCGTCGTGCTTTTTCCGTGAGTCCCGGCAACGCAGACGCCAGTTGATTGCTTCATCAACTGCCCTACAGCTTGGCTGTAGGATTGTTGTGGCAATGAGCGGCGTAGTGCCAATTTTCGTTCCACGTTTTCTGCCGGTATTGCGGGGCTGTAAATCAGATGTTGAGTTGCATCAGAAACGTTGGCTTCAGAATGGCCTTGATGGAAAATAAGTCCGCGCTCAATCAGTCCCTTGATTGAAGCGTTCGGAGACATCAAATCAGAGCCCGATAACGAGCATCCGTGGTCCAAGAGGACTTCAGCCAAGGCTCGCATCCCTGACCCGCAGACTCCGACAAGATGCACCGACCGGTAATTATTGGTATCCATTGATCGATTGGTTTCTTTTTCGATTTTCAAATTCGCCTGGTCGAGAAATCCTGTCCTCTATCCTAACGGTTTGAGTTCACGGTCAATCCGGATCTCATCACATTTTCGTAAGCGTATTCCAGAAAAGAACTTGTCTCAATGACAATCGCCGTATTGGTTGATCCGACTGGATTTGTTGGATACACTAACTCCGTTGGGGAAGAGTCTTTTACATTCGACAATAGCCCTTGGATTGAAAAGACCTTCCGCTGATTCGTGGTCGACTGACCACAAATCCAGACCCATTCCTTCGTAATACACGCTCCATTCCATCGTTTGGAATCTTCGTAATGACGCAGATTGTCGAAATTCGCAATAGTAACGATCCGCGCGATGCAATCCATCGCGCGTGTCATCGACTGGCGGAAGGCGATCTTGTTGCATTTCCTACGGAAACGGTTTATCTGGTCGTTGCCAATCCATTAAGTTCGCACGGAATCGAAAAACTGGTTGCACTTCAGCCGGAAGGTCGGCGAACCCTCTTGTTGAAGTCGTGCTTTGAACTCTGGGATTACGCACCCAAACTGCCGAATTTTGCCGACAAACTCTCTCGTCGAGGTTGGCCGGGGCCGCTGACGATTGCGATGAATCGCTCGTTGATTAAGGGGGTCTTTGATGACTTCGATGAAAACGTACAGAAAGCGTTAACTGGCAGTGACGGTACGGTCCGCTTTCGATCGCCGGCTCAACCGCTCCTCTTGGAAACATTGAAATTGTGCCCAGCGCCGTTAATCGCGTGTGCGGAGTTCTCATCTGGGGAAATGATGCCGCGCAGCGCGGCAGAGGTTGCTTCACGTTTTGGCGATCAACTGACAATGATCTTCGACGACGGACCATGTCGTTATGGAGAGCCGTCGACGGTGGTCAAAGTTGATTCGGATCGTTGGCAAGTCGCTCAGCCAGGTGTCGTTTCCGAGTGCACTCTGAAAAGATTATGCGGTGAGGTTTACCTCTTCATTTGTACTGGAAACACGTGCCGTAGCCCTATGGCGGAAGCCTTATTTCGAAGATTGCTTGCTAACCGACTGAATTGTCACGACGAAGAATTAATGGATCGAGGGTTTAATGTCGTTTCTGCCGGTGTGTCAGCCGGAAACGGTGCGCCAGCGAGCCGGGAAGCTGTTAATGCGCTTGCACAGGACGGGATTGACCTTCGAAATCACGAAAGCCAACCATTGACGGAACGGCTTCTGCTACACGCGGATCATGTTTTGACAATGACTCGCGGACATCGACAGTCGATCTTGAATGCGTATCCCGATTTGGTAAGTCGTGTCAGCCTATTGTCTTCAGATCACATCGATATTTCTGATCCATACGGAGGAGGTCCTTCCGAGTATGCCGAATGCAAGGATGCCATCGCACAAAACCTTAAAACTTTGATATCCCAACTTATTCCTGCTAACTCGTAAGCTCTTCGAGTTGAGGGATTTTTGTTACAATTCGCACCACCCAATTGATTTACTTCACGACCCATTAAGAGATTTGAGTCGCCTTATATGAAAATTGTTGTCGCCAGTGATCATCGCGGCTTTCAGGTGAAGGGTCGAATTCTCGCCCAAGCCGCCGAACTCGGCCATGAAACAATTGATATGGGGCCAATGAACGCGGAAATTGTCGATTATCCGGACTTCGGGGCTAAAGGGGCTCGCTCTGTTTCCGAAGGAAAGGCGGATCGAGCAATTCTGATTTGCGGAAGCGGAATTGGGATGAGTATCGTCGCCAATAAGTTTCCCGGCGTTCGGGCCGCGCTTTGCCACGATGAATTAACGGCGGAAATGAGTCGACGCCACAACGATGCCAACGTGCTTTGCCTTTCTGCTGACCTTCTGGGAGAACGACTTACGTCACGGATGATCGAAATCTGGCTCGGAACATCTTTCGAGGGTGGTCGCCACGCACGTCGAATTGGTAAGATCGCCGATATGGAACATCAGGTGGAATGCCACCCGACCGACTGCGCCACTTGCGAATGATCTTGTCAGCGGAACCGAATTCAAAAGGTCCTGCAGTCGATCCCGCAGTTGTTGGTTTTAAATCGGTGACTACCATGCCTTCAACATCTATCTAACTGAAGTCAAAACCGCGAACGGAGTCGTCTTCCAATGGGTCCCGACCAACTCAAATACTCGAAAACTCACGAATGGGTGGCCATCGAAGGAAATATCGCAACAATCGGGATCACCGATTTTGCTGTCCATTTGCTGACCGACCTCGTGTTTGCCGAACTTCCCGCTGTTGGGCAAAAGTTAGTTCAAGGTCAGCCGTTCGGAGAAGTGGAAAGCGTCAAAGCAGTTAGCGATCTGTATGCCCCGGTCAGCGGCGAAGTCATTGAAAAAAACGATCGACTGACGGAACGCCGCGGCCCCGATGGAAAAACAATCCCGGCAGAGCTGGAACTGCTCACAACCAGCCCATTCGCCGATGGCTGGATGATCAAAGCCAAAGTTTCGAATCCTGCTGAGCTGGCGAACTTGCTCGATCAATCACAATACAAGTCTCATTGCGAAGCCTCGGATCACTAACCCTCAAGATCGAATATTTTCGCGGCAAGAATGAGAATCGATCGGCCGGAAAAAGCCCTTCGTTCTGACAAAGGATTCTCAAGTGGCCTATTTGTTTTGTACGCCCGATGAACAGCAGCAGATGCTTGAGCGCATCGGGGTTGATTCACTTCAGACGCTGATCGACGAGATCCCTAAAGAGCTTCAACTCAATCGCCCACTGGATCTTCCGGTGGCGCTGACTGAGCTTGAGCTTGAACAGCACTTAAGGGAATTGGCATCAAATAACATTGGCGCGTCAGCGCGCGCCTGCTTTATGGGAGGTGGGGCGTACGATCACTATATTCCCAGTGTTGTCGATGAAGTGACGTCACGCGGCGAGTTCTATACTGCGTACACCCCCTACCAGGCGGAAGCCAGCCAAGGGACGCTTCAAGCGTTTTTTGAATTTCAATCAATGATCGCCGAACTCACTGGTCTGGATGTCGCCAATTCAAGTCTTTACGAAGGTGGAAGCGGAGTCGCAGAAGCCACCCTGATGGCCATGCGTTGTACCGATCGAGTTGGTCGGGTCGTGTGCCTGGGTTCGGTCAATCCTGAATATGTCGCAACACTAAAAACCTATCTGACAAACAAGACGACAAAACTTGAGGTGGTTCCCACGTCAACGGGTACTTGCGATGTTGCCGCATTGGAGAAGCTTGCCGACGACCAGACGGCCTGCATTATCGTCCAGCAGCCGAATTTCTTTGGGTGTCTTGAGGACGTCGAAGCCATCGGCAAACTGGCACGTCAATCGGGGGCACTGCTGGTCGTCAGCTTTGATCCGCTGAGCTTGGGGATTCTCAAGCGTCCTGGGGATCTTGGGGCGGACATAGCAGTCGCAGAAGGACAGTCTCTCGGTACACCGCTGCAGTTCGGCGGGCCGTACCTGGGTCTTCTTGCTTGTCGCCAGCAGTATGTCCGAAAGATGCCGGGTAGGCTGATTGGTCAGACCGTAGACCGAAATGGCAAACGCTGCTTTTTTCTAAATTTGCAGGCGCGTGAACAACATATTCGCCGTGCAGGTGCCATGAGCAACATCTGCACGAATCAGGGATTGATGGCGCTGCGAGCAACAGTCTATTTGTCGCTGCTCGGTCCGCAGGGACTGAAAGAAGTTGCCAATTTGAGTTGTCGTAAAGCGCACTATGCGGCTGATCGGCTGAAGGTGATCGACGGTTGCGAATTGTCGTTTGCGCAGCCATTCTTCAAAGAGTTCGTGTTGAAGTATCGCTACGGTGCTGATGTGGCGATTCGGCGGGCTGCTGCGGCCAATATTGATATCGGGCCTGCCCTCAATCATTTCCCCGGGTTGGATTGGCTCTCACAGGAAGACCGGGATCAAAGCGTCCTGGTTGCAGTCACGGAATCGCGGACAAAAGACGAAATTGATCGTTTGGTTAGCGCGTTGGCAGCGAGCTGAATTTGCAGCTCATCATAAATCAAAACGGATTCCTTGAGCGAGCGGCAATTCTTTGGAATAGTTGATCGTGTTTGTGGTTCGCCGCATGTACGCCTTCCAACTGTCCGATCCCGATTCGCGTCCTCCTCCCGTCCCCTTTTCTCCACCGAAAGCGCCACCAATTTCTGCTCCGCTGGGGCCGACGTTCACATTGACAATTCCGCAATCCGATCCGGCGGCTGAACAGAATCGTTCAGCATCGCTCATGTCGCTCGTCATGATCGACGATGCCAGTCCTTGAGGCACGTCATTGTGGATCGCGATCGCTTCTTCGAATGTCTTGTAACTTTGAACGTACAATATCGGAGCAAACGTTTCGTCCCGCACGACGCTTTGCTGAGGCATTGTCGACGGGGTCGCCGAATCGGAATTGAATGCAGAAAAATCGACAATCGCAGGCCGGACGTAAAATCCTCCATCAGGAACACCTTTATTGAAACGCTGACCACCATGGACGATCCCACCTTCCGCCACGGCTCTCTTCAATGCACCGTCCATCGCTTTCCATGCCGCCTCGTCGATCAAGGGACCAATCAAAGTCCGCGATTCTGTTGGATTGCCAATCGGAAGCCGCTCATAGATCGGGATCAGCCTGTTGATGACTTCTTTCACCAGACTTTCGTGAACAATCAATCGTCGAAGAGTTGTGCAACGTTGTCCGCATGTACCAACAGCCGAGAACACGATCGCTCGAATAGTTAATTCGAGATCTGCGGACGGAGTCACGATCATCCCGTTATTGCCACCCAGCTCCAGCAGCGATCGTCCCAGTCTCGAAGCGACACGCTGAGCAACAGAGCGACCCATAGCGGTCGATCCTGTCGCGGAAACAAGCGGTACAGCCGGGGCTTCAGACAAGCTCTCGCCAACGTCTTTCAGCCCGATGATCACTGACGACACTGCCTTGGGAATCTCGGGCATTTCGCGGAGCACAGATGCGACGACCGCCTGGCAGGCCAAGGCGCACAGCGGCGTTTTTTCGGACGGTTTCCAGATGACTGGGTCACCACAGACCCAGGCCAATGCGGCGTTCCAGGCCCAAACCGCCATTGGAAAATTAAAGGCAGTGATGACTCCAACGGTTCCCAGCGGATGCCACTGTTCTGCCAGTCGATGGAAGGGCCGTTCGCTGGCAATTGTCAGGCCGTGAAGCTGACGACTGAGTCCAACCGCAAAATCGCAAATGTCGATGACTTCCTGAACTTCACCTAAAGCTTCCTGGGTGATCTTACCTGCTTCCCATGAGATGATGGCAGCAAGGTCTGATTTCAATTCCCGAAATCGATTTCCAACGCGCCTGACAAACTCGCCTCGTTTCGGGGCAGGCATGACACGCCAGTTGATGAAGCATTCGCTAGCGGAAGAGATGACCTGGCTCACGTCATGTGCCGAGGCAGACACCATTGTCGCCAGGCGCGCTCCGTCGATTGGTGATCGACTGTGCAATGTGATACCGGAGCCGGGACGTTCCTGATCGCCGATCCAAACGGCGTGCAACTCATTCCGGAGGCCGATTCGCGCTAAGATCGTTTGAACTGAGTCCATTCTCGAGTACTCCGAGGCTGTCGCCTTCTTGCCGACTAAAATGTCAGAACCCCTCTCGTATCATACGAGAGGGGTTCTGAAGTGTTTAGTCTGGAATCAAGCTCAAGCTCGAGTTTCCAAAATCGCATCTCTTTCGGCCAGGATCACTTCGCTGATTTTGCGAGCTCTGCTTCGATCACTTTGACGACTTCAGGCGCATCTGGCTTTGTCGCAGTGGGGAATCGGGCGACAACTTCGCCGTTGCGTCCGATGACGAACTTTTCGAAGTTCCACTTAATCGGACCATCTTTTGCCGTCAACTGCTTGTAGATCGGAGCGGCCTTTTCGCCATTCACATCAATTTTGGTAAAAAGATCAAACGAGACATCGTATTTTGTTTTGCAGAATTTGACGATCTCTTCTTCGCTGCCCGGTTCCTGACCACCGAATTGATTGCAAGGAAAACCGACGACTTCCAGACCCTTTTCGTGATACGTGTCCTGCAAACCTTCAAGTTGTTTATACTGAGGTGTCGCTCCGCATTGGCTGGCAACGTTCACCACGAGCAGAACTTTTCCCTTGTACTTTTCGGCAAGATTCACTTCTTTGCCGTCAATCGCCTTCATCTTGTGATCGAGCACTTTGGAACTCTTTTCTTGAGCAACAGCCGACACCGAAGCCATGGCGACAACGACACCAGCAAACAAGGACGCAGCGAACAGTCTCATTGGAGCAACTCCACGCGGGACGGATGACGCAAACGAGCCGACGGCCGCCACAGGCCGCAAATTTGGTAAACTCGTTACGCACGACACTACTCTGTAGTGTAGCCGTCACGCGAAGGATGACCAGCGATCGCCTTTCATGCGGATTCTTCTTGTTGTGGAATCACAGCAAGTCGCGGTCGATCTGCGGGTTCGGTCATCCACGGCGAAATTCGAGCTTCCAGCAAATCGATCCGGTTTCGCAACTGTTCGCACTGAGACAACCATTTTTCCTGACCGACTGCAAACAAACGATGCAGTCGTGATTCCTGCTCAAGATGAGCCACGAGATTTTGCTTCATGCGCTTGATCGCTTGATCGATCAGGCGAATCTTCGAAAACGAGGGACCCTGGGATTCGGTCGGAACGAACATCGGCTAACGCTCCCGGTTGGTTGATCAGAAAGTGAGTACATTTCAAGATGCCCACTGCCATCGACGTTAACGGGTGCGAAGCTTGAATCACATAGGCAAGATCTGCCGCGTGCGAAGACTTTGCGCAGCTTGTTCCGAACATTCCGTTCAGCCTGACTGACTGCTTTATTCAACACGACCCTACGGAATAAACCAGTCTTTATCAATCCGAAGTCTATTGATTGCGTTCGGTCAGATAACGGCCCAAGGCCTCCTGCCAGGAGGGCATTTTCCAACCAAGAACTCGTTCTAACTTGGAACAATCCAGCACGCTATAGCTTGGACGACGGGCTCTCGCCCCGTATTCCGCTGTCGTAATCGAGCTGACCGTGGCCCGGAGGCTGGCGATTTTCATGATTTCCGAGGCAAATTCGAACCAGGAACAGCTACCTGAATTTGTCGCGTGATAGAGGCCATATTCATCGGTCTTGACGAGATCGAGAATGGCCGACGCGAGATTCGCCGTGGAAGTTGGGGTACACCTTTGATCCCCGACAACTCGTAATTCCGGTCGTTCACGCCCCAGTCGCAGCATCGTTTCGACGAAGTTTCCTTTCCCGTGCATCGCATTTCGACCGTATAGTCCACACGTTCTTACCACGAAATGTCGTGGGCAATGTGCTCGAACAAGTTGCTCTCCCGAGTATTTGCTTAAGGCATACGTACTGATCGGAAGGGGTTCGTCTTGTTCTGTCCAGGGGGTCTTGCCCGTCCGACCGTCGTAAACGTAATCGGTACCAACATGGACCAGTTTCAAGTCGTGTTCCCGGCAATAGTCGGCAAGCAGTCCGGGCCCGCGACGATTCGTCATCATCGCCGCATCTCGCTCGGATTCGGCCTTGTCGACAAAATTGTAAGCCGCGCAGTTGATGACGGCATTCGGCCGCTCTCGATCAAGGGCAGTCGCGACACTTGTTGCGTCTGAAATATCGATCTCGCTGTGCCCAAGGGGAATCGCTTGCGCTCCCAAACGAGCAACAAGATCACTACCCAATTGCCCCTTCGCGCCGATGACGGCCACTCGCATCATTTTGTTCAACTCCTGTCAAAAAACTCTGTAAAATTCGGAAGCCATCAAAAACAAGACAGAAAAAGAACACACAGACAAGACCGGAATTTCGTCTTTGACGTCAGGTCTAATGAGGCATTGCAGTAGATTGCAAGGCCTCTGCCGCTTCAATCGCAAAGTATGTCAGAACGCCATCCGCTCCAGCTCGCTTGAACGATAGCAGGCTTTCAAGCATCGCCTTCGATCGATCAAGCCATCCGTTTTGCGCTGCTGCGGCAATCATCGCGTATTCACCACTCACCTGATATGCAAACGTCGGCAACCCGAACGTCTCTTTGACGCGGCGGACAATATCCAGGTAGGGCATACCCGGTTTGACCATCACCATATCGGCCCCTTCGGCAATGTCGAGGGCTACTTCGCGTAACGCCTCGTCTCCATTGGCCGGATCCATCTGATACGTCCGCTTATCTCCCTGGCCGAGACTGTTTGCTGAACCAACGGCGTCACGGAATGGACCGTAAAAAGCCGATGCATACTTGGCTGCATAGGCCAGCAATTGAACATGTTCGAAGCCCGCCCCATCAAGAGCTGCCCGGATTGCGCCGATCCGTCCATCCATCATGTCAGAGGGAGCAATCACGTCGCAGCCTGCCTGAGCCTGAACGACCGCTTGCTGACAAAGCATTTCAAGTGTCTCATCATTCACGACATAGCCGTTTCGCACGAGACCGTCTTGTCCATGCGACGTATAAGGGTCCAGTGCGACATCGCAGATGATCCCCAGATCTCGGTTCTGAGCCTTGATTGCGCGAACCGCACGACAGACAAGGTTGTCAGGATTGATCGCCTCGGTCGCTGATTCATTCTTTAGCGCCGGTTCGGTTGCGGGAAAAACAGCAATAGCTGGAATCCCCAGGTCTGCCGCACGCGTCACCGCTTCGACTAGCAGATCAATTGACAATCGAAAAACCCCCGGCATGGAAGCAATTGGGGTTCTTTGTCCTGTCCCGGATTGCACGAAGACGGGCCAGATCAAGTCGTTCACGGTGAGCTGGTTCTCGCGCATTAAACGACGAGACCAGTCGAATTGCCGAGTCCGGCGCATCCGCGTCTGCGGGAACTGACCGGCTTGAAATGGAATTCGGGCATTCATCGAAAATCTCCGTCGCTCGACGTCTCGGTTGGGTTGACTGAAGTTTTCTACTTATCGCGACAGCCATCCACCGTCAATCGCGACGGTACTTCCATGCATATAGTTCGATGCATCGGACGCGAGAAAAACACAAAGTCCTGCAAGCTCGTCCGGTTGTCCCCACCGACCGACGGGAATTCGATCCAGGATTTGTGGACCACGGACGGGATCGTCTTGAAGTACGTGTGACATTGACGTTTCAAAGTAGCCAGGACAGATGCAGTTGACGTTGATTCCTTGTCGTCCCCAGGAGTTGGCCAGGGATTTCGTCAGTCCAGCCAAACCATGTTTGGCTGCGGCATATGCCGGAATATTGAGCCCTCCTTCAAACGTCATTACCGACCCGATATTAATAATCTTTCCTCGGCCTCGAACCAGCATGTGTTGAGCGGCTTGCTGAGACAGGTCGAACGACGCATGAAGATGCACCTCAAACAATTGATGCCATTCAGAGAGTGGATATTCTTCTGGCGGATGCCGGTGCGAGATTCCCGCATTGTTGACGAGAATATCCAGCCGCCCTGCCCGAGCAACAATTCGATCCACCAATCCGATTCGGTCTGCTGGTTGGCCAAGATCGGCGGAAAAGCCCCAGAACTGACGACCTGATGCGCGAACCAGTTGTTCAAGTTCGGCCCAGTCACCCGTGCGACTGATACCGACAACGTCAGCACCCGCTTCCGCAAGCCCGACCGCCATTGCCTGACCAAGCCCCCGGCTGGCTCCCGTCACCAGCGCGACGCGACCATCAAGTTTAAATAAATCGAGGATCATCTTGGTTCTGTGACCTTGTTGCTAATTCTGTTGCAAGACATTCAACGTTCGGCGCTGCCTATGTTTTTCGGGCGACCGCGTGTTGGCTTCCACTGCAATTCTTGACTTTACCGATTTTTCTGTTTGCTTCGCCAAAGGTGAATTCGATGCAGTCGTTGTGATCCGCAGGATAAGCACGCCGCGCAGGTTTGCCCAGTCAGCCCCAATACTCCGGCGAGGTGCCCGATCAGAGGCATGACCGGCCTGTTCCCTGCCGATGTCAACAGTGTGGTTTTCATCTTCATCTCGTGACGGTACATTGTAATGGCAATTTGGCACTGGGGTCGGAAAAGGGAATCTCGAATGTTAGCGGCCGAAAATATCACCGATGCCGACGGTGTTTCGCGTCGTGACTTCCTGCGCGCAGGGGGCCTGACTGTGGTCGGACTATCCGGTGCCTCGCGTGCCTCGTCAATCATGGCGAATTCAAATCGGCGGGCCATTCTCATTCTGATGACCGGTGGCGTCAGCCAACTGGAAACATTTGACCCCAAGCCCGATGCGCCTGCGTCAATTCGCGGTCCGTTCAAGTCAATCGAAACGGCTGTGCCGGGGGTGCGGTTTGGAGAATCACTGCCAGGTTTGGCACAACGATCCAATCGTATTTCAGTTATTCGCTCACTGAACCATTCCGCCGCTCCTATCCACGAGACCGGCCTTCAGTTGTTGCAGACGGGCCGATTGTCGATTAACGGAATCAAGTTTCCAAATTGGGGCAGTCTGGTCGCCAGTAATCTCCCCTCAAAAAATGGTTTTGCCTCCAACGTGATTCTTCCACAACTGCTCGGTGATACCGGTGTTGCCACCTATCAAGGGCAGCAGTCAGGAGTCCTGGGGGATGAATGGCAGCCTCAGCTTGCGACAAAGGACCTCGCAGACGAACCCGAATATATCCGACGAATGTACGGCGACACCGACTTCGGTCGATTGCTGTTGAAGGCCAGACAGCTTGTTGAACACGGAACGCGCTGCGTCACCGTCAATTTATTCGATTCCTTGAAAGATCGGATCACGTGGGATTGTCACGGCGATAAAAATTGTGGGGCGGCGACATTATTTGATTACCAGGCAAAGCTTTGCCCCGAATTCGATCACGCGATGTCGGGCTTGCTGGATGACTTGTCCCAGCGAGGAGTTCTTGACGACACTCTGGTTATCGCGACAAGTGAATTCGGGCGAACTCCTCATGTCAATGAAAATATGGGGCGAGATCATTGGCCTTTATGCTGGTCTGCAATTGTTGCCGGCGGAAAAGTCGCCGGTGGAAAAGTGATCGGTGCCAGCGATACTTCTGCTGCTGAACCGCTGGAAAGGCCAGTCGAACCGGGTGAACTGACGGCAACGTTGCTCAATTGGTGTGGCATCGACGGGGCGGCACAATCAATCATCTACGAGCAAGAAACGATTCCGCTTGTCCCTCACGCTCCGGTCGCGGAACTCTGGTCAACATAATGACCGGGTTTTCGTCGTGAAATGTCAAGAAATACGGAAAAACAGACTCGGCCTGGCGAAAACTCCTGACGCATCAATCCAAATATAAGACTGTTTTTCATTCGGTGAATCGGGTCTCTATTCCGGCTGGGCCGGTTTCACTATAGAATCAGGTTGCTCGTCCGTTTAACCGATCGAACGTATTTTTGACGATCGCGAGCGTTTCCTGCCAGACTCCTCCTTCCTGTTTTGATTGCCCATGTTTGACCAGCGGTTTATTCGTAATTTTTCGATCATTGCCCATATTGACCACGGCAAAAGCACTCTTGCAGACCAGTTGCTGCTGAAGAGCGGGGCAATTACGCAACGTGAATTCCGTGAACAAATTCTCGACGACCTGAAGGTCGAGCGTGAACGAGGCATCACGGTGAAGGCGAGAGCGGTCGCGATTAACTACACTCTCGATGGCCAGAAGTACGAGTTGAATCTGATCGATACGCCGGGACACGTCGACTTCCATTATGAAGTCTCGCGCAGCCTGGCCGCTTGCGAGGGGGCATTGTTACTGGTTGACGCCTTTCAGGGGGTGCAAGCCCAAACGGTCGCCAATGCTTATGCTGCGATCGAATCCAACCTGGAAATTATTCCGGTTCTGAACAAGATCGATCTTCCCGTTACTCGCGTTGACGAAGTCCTTGATGAAATCGAATCCGTGGTCGGTCTCGACACGGAAGGATGTCTACGCGTCAGTGGTAAAGCCGGTATCGGTATTGAAAGTGTCTTTAAAGCCATTATCGATCGGATTCCCGCGCCGAAAGGGAGCCCGACCGATCCGCTTCGTGCTTTGGTCTTCGACAGCAAGTACGATCACTATCGCGGCGTGGTCACTTACGTCCGAATTAAAGAAGGCTCAATCTGCAAAGGTCAGAAAGTCTATTTCATGAAGGCCGGGACTTCGCACGAAGTTCTGGAACTCGGCCAGTTCCGCCCCGATATGGTGGCTTGCGAAGAACTTGGCCCCGGACAAGTTGGTTACATCGTTACGGGCATCAAGGTGCTGGGTAATGTGCATGTGGGTGATACGGTCACTGATTTCCACAACCGAACTCCGACCCCTCTGCCCGGTTACGAAATCCCGCAGCAAATGGTCTTTTGCGGGATGTATCCCATCGACGCGACCGACTTTGAACGGCTGCGCGAAGAACTGCAGAAGATGAGTCTCAATGATGCCAGCTTCTCGTTTGCTCCAGACACGTCTGAGGCGCTCGGCTTCGGCTTCCGCTGCGGGTTCCTCGGAATGCTGCATATGGAGATCATCCAGCAGCGACTGGAAGAAGAAGCCAATGTCGATCTGATCCAGACGGCACCAAACGTGACATATCAATTGAAGTTGCGAAACGGTGAAACCCAGTTCGTCGACAATCCTCAACAAGTCCCCGAAGGCGGCAATATCGAAGAATTCGGTGAACCGATCGCCAAGGTTGTGTTCATTCTCCCGTCAGACCGGATTGGTCCGATCATGCAACTTTGTGCCGATCGGCGAGGTGTCTACAAGACCACCGAATTCCTGGGGCCTAAACGAGCTCAAGTCATCTATGAACTGCCGCTCGCTGAAATCGTTTTCGATATGTACGACAAGTTGAAAAGTATTACGGCCGGTTATGGCACCATGAATTACGAAGTGATCGGCTATCGTCCGGCAGATCTCGTCAAAATGGACATTCTGGTCAAAGGCGAAAAAGTCGACGCATTGGCCTGCATTGTCCACCGGGCGCAGGCTGAACGTCGAGGGCGAGCTCTTTGCAAGAAGCTGAAAGAAGAGATTTCGCGACATCAGTTCGAAATCCCGATCCAGGCGGCACTCAGTGCACGAATCATCGCTCGCGAAACGATTTCTGCTGTACGAAAAGACGTGACTGCCAAGTGCTACGGCGGCGACATCAGCCGAAAACGCAAATTGCTGGAAAAGCAAAAAGAAGGCAAGAAGCGGATGAAGCAGTTCGGCCAGGTCGAAATTCCGCAAAAGGCATTCTTGTCTGTGCTCGATGCCAATAAAGACGATTGATCCGAATGAGATTCTGACAAATATCTCGTGCTTTTAATTCTCGGGAAGCGGATCCTCAAGCCTCAACCGCCGAAGCCTGACGTTTGATTGTTTTGTATCCACCACAAACAATTCAACTTTTCCTACGGAACCGGGTGCCATTGATTCAGTGATCAAAAACTCGAATGCTTGTTCGTGATACCTGGTCAGAGAACTCTTGCTTGTGTCGCGGATAATCCCGTCAATGGCGAGAACCATTTCGACGGGGACAGTAGAAAGATCATCAGCATCGAGAATTCCGCTGATAAAACGGGGCACGATGGTTAAGTCGGCTGAAGACTCGTTATTAGTGTTTCGGCTTTGCACATCGTCTAATTCGACCGGGATCGTTCGCTCATCAATGATGAAATCTTTGATCGAACGACCGTGCCAATCAGGATGACTTACGGCTATAGTGGGCATCCAGTCGAGTCCCTTATTTTCATAAAGAATTTGTTGACGTCGTATCGAATTTAACCGCCCAGGTACATCGGGTTCGCAGACGGTCATTGAACCATGGTAATAAAGCGTCTTTCGGGGACGACGAACTTCGTCCGATACAGAAGTGCCGTCAATCGGCTCGGGAAGCGGAGCACCGATCACTTCCGCGATGGTTGGCAGTAGATCAACCGATTCAATATTTCGGTCGTCCGTTGTTCCGCTTAACTGTCCCGGCAGCTTCACAAATAAAGGGACGTTCATGATATCAGAAAGATTCACTGCGTCGGGAAGACGCCGTGAATGGCCAGGGTGAAAGGAAACACCGTGATCGGCAGTCACAATCAACAGACAACGATCTAATAAATCTGTTTCTTTCAATCGATCCAGGACCTTACCAATAAATCGGTCAACATATCCAACCTGCTGACGATACCGTAATTCATTTCGAATCACCGTTGGCGGATCGTTATCCCAATTCTCACCTAATTCACCGCGAGCACCGGCAGGGGTGTGTGAGATTGCCAATTCAGATTGATATTGTTCGCCGGAGGCAAGAAAGGTCCAGGGGTAGTGCGGTAAAACGGTATGAAAAAAGCAAAATCTTGGTGTTTCGGACGGACATAAAAAGTTTAAAAAATGTTTTTGCTGATGATCACGATCTTCGGTGCCGGGATAGCGGATCAATCCCGTTTTGCTTTCATCAACAGAGGCTAAAAGAACCTCCTCGGTCGGAATACCAAACCACTGTCGGGGCATTTCCGGAAACCAGACAGGTGTGTCACTCGAAAAGATCAAACGGGGATAAACCGTCACAAGAGCAGCAAAAAGGTTCCAGCATTTCGTCTTGTGGGAATGCTCAGGCGTTGGCGTGTGTTTGACCGAAAGCGAACAAAGTCGCGTGACCGGTTCAAACACGACCATTTCAAAAGATTTTGTCGCTTCAATCACTTGAAACAGATTTCCTGGATAGTCAGCCGCCAGCGCCGGCGACTCGTGGGCAGGAAATCTACCAGACAAGATTGCTGGAACCGCAAATTCCGTTCGAGGGCTGACCGTCGTCGCGTTGCGATACCATGTCGAAATGCTGGCAAGTCGTGCAAATTGGGGAAATCGCTGGGAATCAATCTCCAACTGTTCATTCACCAGAGTGTTCCCGCTGAGTTCGTCGAATATGATGAGAACAATCGGAACTGGGTTTTTCACAGTGACCGTGGCTTCGATCGAAGTCTCTTTTAAGCGACTTCGTTGGTAATTCATCAGAAAGAGAGCAGGAGAAAGAACAATGCCAATCGATGTCAGCGTCAGCCAGGACCTCAGCCACTGTCGTCGATCATAAACCGACGCGAGAAGACATGAGCAGCCCAGTGCTGTCGCAGGTGCAATAACCCCCGTGAAACCGATCCAGGTAAGCCGATTGTCCGGGATGTACGGACGAATAAGAGATAATATCACGAGGCTCATAAGACCAATCATCACCGTGTTGTGACCCCGGCCTTGAAACCTGATTGATAATCGTCGGAAAACCGTGTCAGCACCGACAAACGCCAGCGGAACAAAAATCATCAGCACAAAGAGAAGCACGCCGATTTCAATCCAGCCAAACTGCTGATCGTGAAGGTAAACCTTCTGGTTAGAAAGCGCCTCCAACAGTGGCTGTGTGACGGCAAAAGCGCAAAGCGTAAAGAGATGTAACGTACGTTCCTTTTCGCTCGCTTTCGTCGTGGGGTGAGATTTTGCCGAGATTTGCGGCATTGAAAACGATTCCATTTACACAGAATGACGAGGGATGCCGTGTAACAGCGTTCGTTCCCCCGATGGAAGTGACTGCCGCTGTTGGATGCGGAAATGCTTTTGCAGTTCGGACTCCAGATGTTCGAGCGAATAATCGTCGTATTGGTCGTGTTTATTCCTCAACAGTGCCTGGACCATCGCGTCCTGCTTAGACGGGAATTCCAGGATCAGTTCACCACCCAAGCTCGCCAGCCAATCGACCACGTCAGGGAGCGGTATATTTGCTGCCAGCACCATGTGATGAATGATTCCAAGACAAATCACGAGATCCGGACGACCTCGGTCTTCGAGTCGTTTTCGTTCATGGCCGCGCCAACCTTGCGCGGGCGACGTGTTTGCCAGGTCAACGCAAAGAGGCAAAATATTCGATCGCGATTCGAATGACGTGTTAAACAAGCGGTCAACGCAGGCGTGATCCTGATCCATCGCAATGACTGTCGATGCATGTTCGCTTGCGATCTTCGAGTACCGGCCATCATTGCAACCGAGGTCCCAAACCAGCCGACGGTGCTTCGCCTGACAAACCTGATGAACGAACGCGGATTTGGCCTGGCCGTCATCGGCCACGTGAGAAAGCGTATCGTTATACGAAGTCCATTGAGTCTGTCGGGGAACCCAATTAAGTCGTTCGATGATTCCCTTGAGATTCTTCAACATCCGCTCGATAAATTGCGAATTGAATCCGCTCGACTGAAGATCACGGACCGTACTGGTTGGTGTCGCCTGAGTCTTTTTTTCCAATGTGGCTTGCAGCCAGCCATTTGTGAAGACGCCGGGTCGAAACAGATCAGTCCACCGCATCCACTGAAGAAATTGACGCGCCGGAATCCCTTCCAGTTGCGATCGCAAGATCGTTTGAAAGTCGACCCCCCGATACGCCTGAAGCAACAGTGGAAACAGCATCAATTCACAGAACTGACGATAAGCCAGCCACGGCTCGCCAGGGATCAACGGAGTGAACGAACCGATATCGATAAATACCGGTTGAGACCCACGAAACTGCACGTTGTAGGGGGAAGCATCTTTCAGAATCAGTCCGGAAGAGACAGCATCCGTCAGAATTTCCAGGTGGACCAACGCCGCCTGACGCAGCATTGCGAACGACCATTCGTAGGGATAAGAAATGAACGGTACCCGCTCATGCCTTAATACCGCTGCGACACTACCCGGAAGCAAAAACTTTTGTCGCTCGTCTGCGGAGAGTTCTTCAGTCCCGACAATCTGGCCGTTCAGACTTCTTTTGCGAAAGAACGACTGGTTCGAGACCTGTTGCCAGTTTGCATAGGCCTGGGTAGACAACGCGCGGTAAACCTGCTCGCCTGACGTGAAGACGCGGGCTGAGCGATCACGAAACGAACCGGAATCAAAGTTCACCGCGACCGGTACTGTGATGGAATCGGAATTTCCTGCGATTGCGAAAGAACCACTTGAGTTTGTTCGTGGCCGCGTAATTGCATCCATAGGTATCGCCCAACAACCATAATTCCGCCGAAACCACCAACCAACGCTTGCAGCAACAAACTTCCAGCAGTCGGATCAAAGTACGCGAGCATTAAATTCATTTTAAATCCTTTCGAAAATCTAATTCTTTCACAGAACATTCTCTCGATCAATGGCCATCCGCTAATCAGATCAACCCTTGATTTTGGAAAAAGTATCGAACACGTTTCTAGTACCCGTTTTCGTCAACATTCAAGTTGTCACCGCAATTGTAGTACCCCAACATGAAGCGAAGATTGAATCGCCGAGACTTAATGAGGAATTCAGATTTACTTCAGCTTCGATGCTTGCGCATTCATCAGGTTATGAAACAAATGCGGGCAATTTCATCATGACATCGGTACAATCGCATGCTGAAACTTTCGTAATCAAAGGAAACATTCCATGAGCGGCTTGCATCGAGCATTGGTGGTCTGTTTAGGCGTCTGTTGTTTTTTAATGATCGGCACCGCTGAGTCACTTTCTCAATCTTCTAAGAACATGAATGCAGGCAAGCTGAACACGAAACCAAAGGCCTCTGGCGATGCATTGCCCGGCGGGATTAAAGAATACGCGTCAAATAACTTTGCGCTGCGGACAGACCTTCCCCCCGACTCTGCGAATGAACTGCTTGATCGTCTCGAAAAGATGCTGACTCGTGTTTCAAAGTATTACGGGAAGCCGAACTCACAAATCATCGAGATGAACGTTGTTCGCGATATCAAGAAATGGCCCGCCAGTTCGATTCCTCAAGAAGCGATGAACAGCATATTGCAGGAGGGCGGAATCACAATTAGTTCCACTCTGACACAACGTAATGGTCTCGGCGAAAAGCAGATTGCAGCGGCAAAATCGATCGTATGGGCGGTTTCTGAGCGTGGTGTCCCGCAGCATGAAGCGATTCATGCCTATTGTCATCAGAACTTTGGGCGAACCGGTCCGACCTGGTACGCCGAAGGGATGGCTGAAATCGGTCAATACTGGCGGGAAAAGGATGACAGTATTCAGATTCACGATGAAGTCATGAAATACCTTAAGAAATCGCAACCAAAAGATTTACTTGAGATCACGGCACCCGGACAGAAGACCGGCGACAATTGGCAGAATTATGCATGGCGATGGGCACTCTGCCAATTGTTATCGACCAACCCGAACTATGCCCCCCGGTTCAAGCCACTCGGCATGGCATTAATGAACGACCATCGGACAAGTTTTGAAGATGTCTACGGTCCGATGGCAAAAGAAATCTCTTTTGAATATCTGTTCTTTCTCAAGCACATGAATCAGGGGTATCGCAGTGACCTGTGTGCGTGGGATTGGAAGACAAAATTTCAACGACCCAGGGGAAGCGCGACCCCTCAGGTTAAGGTCGTTGCAAACCGGGGCTGGCAAGCGTCGCGAGTCATGGTCAAAGAAGGGGATAAGATCTCGTACACGGCGATCGGCGAATGGGAACTTCGTAAAGGCGATCCGAAAGTCGGGCCAGATGGTAACGATAATGGTCGCGGCCGACTTGAAGGTGTGCTGTTTACCGACTATCGGCTCTCTGAACCGTTCGATCTTGGGGCCGTTGGCGAGTACGAAGCAAAAATGGATGGGAATTTGTTTCTTCGTTGTCGGGACGAATGGTGTGAAATTGCCGATAATCAAGGTGCAGTGACAGTGAGATTCAAATGTGCGCCGTGAAATTCGTCGCGATGCTTAAGAATTGTGAACGAACTTTCTCGCTTTGACTAAAGTTTGGGGAATGATGGCATGCGACTTCGCTGATCTGTGATCCTTTTCTCGGCGGAAAACGTTTAATGACATGGTTGGCTCAACGCAATCGCACGTATCACGCTGATTTTTTGTTGTGAGACGGTTAAGAAAGTTGAGACTGCGAAAGGAAGATTCCCGTGGCACGATCGTGGACAAATCGACTGAACCCATTTGCATGGATCCAGCGCTGGTTTACGACCGCAGCCTTTTTCTGGCTTATGGGAACGACGGCGCTTCTGATTCTTGCACTGGCCCGTGAAAGCGCAAAAGTTTCTGCGTTTTTTGCAATTTACCTCTTGTTGACTGTTGCATGCAGTGCAATCGCTTTCGTGATGTATGGAATCGATAAACAACGGGCTGTCAAAAAGCAGCCACGAATTTCCGAACGAACACTTCATGTTTTAAGCATTCTCGGCGGCTGGCCAGGGGCACACCTCGCACAGCGACTGTTTCGACATAAAACGCTGAAAATCAGCTTTCGTCTGGTGTTCTGGTTCACCGTGTTCGTCCACCTGGTGATTATCGCCTGGGGAATCTGGTCAGGTTGGCCCTTCGAAGCGGTTCGAAACCTCTTGGGAATTTAGCACGTTCCAATGGAAATTGGCGATAGTGCAATCCGCAGCATGCATGGGCTTTAGCTCGTGCACCAAAGCGTTTTTTCTGGCGAAGCCGCACACGACAAAAACGGACAACTTTTCCCTAGGATTCTCAACCTTTTCTCGATTTCTCGACCCCACAAGGATTGGACTTCGTTCCCATCCCGTGCATGGATGGGTACTCTGAACTAATTCTCCTATCGATACTTAAGAGCTTTTCAGCCAATTGTGGGCTTACGTCATCTCAGGAACACGCGACAATTGATTTGCACCTTGGTGTGAGTTCAACAGGACTCGATTCTTATCGATGGCCTCGTCCGAACGGAAAGAACAGCAACCATGTCGCACGCCAGTAAACCCATTCCCAAACCCGGCCTTTCTGGATTTGGCGAAAACTTTTCGGCCGATATCAAATCCGGGTTCCTGGTCTTCCTGATCGCGATGCCACTTTGTCTGGGTATTGCCAAAGCAAGCGGATATCCACCGATCGCGGGAATTTTCACTGCCATTATCGGTGGTCTTTTCGTCCCCTGGTTCAGTAATTCAGAACTCACGATCAAAGGTCCGGCAGCCGGCCTGATTGTCATCGTGCTGGGATGTGTCGATGGATTTGGGTTTACAGGTGGCGAAGATAAGGTTGCTGATTACCGTGCGTATCAGATGGCATTGGCAGTTGGTGTCGTTGCCGGGCTGGTTCAGATTGGTCTGGCAATCGTTCGATCGGGAATCCTCAGCGAATTTTTTCCCACGGCCGCTGTACATGGAATGCTCGCTTCAATTGGAATCATGATTGCCTCCAAGCAATTCCATGCCATGATCGGTAGTCCAACGAAAGAAAAAGAACCTCTGAAGGTGATCGAAGCGATTCCAGAAGCGATCCAGCATCTGAAGCCGGAAATCGCCACGATTGGACTGACTTGTCTTGGTATCATGGTTATTTGGGCAGTAATTCCCGAAAAGATGGCGTGGCTCAAAAAAATTCCTGCTCAATTGATCGTTGTCGGCATGGGAATTCTGCTTGGGATTGTCTTCGCATCCAAATTAGAACCAACCGCATTCGTCGATGTTCCCAATAACATTCGTGAGGGATTCGCATTCCCCAACTTTCCTGGTGCGTTCAGCCAGGACCATCTTTATCACGCGCTGCAGTATGTCGTCATGTTCTCGTTGATCGGCACACTGGAATCGCTGCTTAGCGCGAAGGCGGTTGACTTGCTCGACCCCTATCGCCGGAAGACCGACTATAACCGCGACCTGCTCGGTATCGGCCTGGCCAACACGCTTACTTCGTGCGTCGGCGGACTTCCCATGATTTCCGAGATTGTCCGCAGCAAGGCGAACATCGATAACGGTGCTCGCAGTCGTTTTGCCAACCTGTTTCACGGCTTGTTTCTGCTGCTGTTCGTTTCCATGCTTCCCGGCCTGATCAAGATGATTCCGAATGCATCTCTGGCGGCGATGCTGGTCTTTACGGGATATCGACTGGCATCGCCGAACGAGTTCATTCACATGTACAAGGTCGGCCGCGAGCAATTGGCTATTTTCGTCGCTACGATCCTGGGTGTCCTGGCCACCGACCTCTTGATCGGTGTCGGCATCGGCATCGCCGTCAAAGCCGCGTTCCACATCTGGAACGGAGCACCGATCGGATCGTTGTTCACTCCAAACATCGAAACCACCGAGCCCGACAGCACAACGACACTGGTTCGCGTCAAGAACTCAGCCGTCTTCAGCACATGGATCGGACTTCGCAGAAAGCTTCTGGCGATCAACCCAAACCGATCTGTCGTCCTGGATCTGTCGGAGACACGTCTCGTCGACCACACCGTAATGGAAAAGCTGCACGAGCTTGAAATGGACTTTGAACAAAAGCACCGCAAGCTTCTCATTCGCGGCCTGGATTCGCACAAAGGACTGTCTGACCACCCGCATTCAGCCCAGCGAAAAACAGCGGGATAGGGCTATTACGGGGGGGGGAGATTCTCTCAAAATGAACTTCTGACACGTGGCGGTCAACGGCGATCAAGGAACGCGGTCCGACCAACCGTAAGGCTTTTGATTTCCATGAGCCACGGCGAGGATCACGACCTCATTGGCAAGCAGTTCACACACAACCATGAACGGAAAACGTTTCAGAAACGTCCTTCCAATATCTCGATCGGACGGCAGTCGTTCGAGAAGCGGAAGGCGATCCGCTCGTTCAGCGATTCGCTTTCAAGCAATGTCGAATGTTGCGAGAAGCCGTAGTCCAACGCCGGATTTTCGGTCTTCGTACGAGACTGCCGCTTGATTTAGTTACTCTTCCGCATCGGGATGGATGCGAACAATCATTGTGAGTTCCGCGTTGCCAGACGCTGGCGAAGTCGGTCGACTGTCCCCGCAGCGTCGAGCGTCTGTACGCGACCATTACGACAGGCGTCTGACCGAGCGAGAATATCCTCGC
The DNA here is from genome assembly GCA_903904835.1 of uncultured Schlesneria sp. GTDB lineage: Bacteria > Planctomycetota > Planctomycetia > Planctomycetales > Planctomycetaceae > Schlesneria. The sequence continues at coordinate 136,202 of CAIVEI010000051.1, forward strand.
TCCAAGCCGCGATAGTTTCTTATTCATCTTCGACCGCACCAAGGGTCGAAAAGCTCTGACACCAAATTACGGGTGCGCGATGATGGCAGAATGGAAGAGAATATCCCTCGCTTGCGCGTCGAGCTAATGAATCAAATGGCGTTAAAGCCTTGTGATCCGATAGCCGGGATGATCGGGGTTGAAAAGTTCGTCCAGTAAACGGACGCCTAACCCTGCGCGAGTCGGTGGTGCGATGTGTCCCTTGACGACTGTCGGGGGTTCATCGATCAGCATTGGATAGATCGTTTTGATGTGGGCTCGGACAGTCTCCTGATAGGTGACGTTGGCGCAGGACATTGTCACATTCAGTCCGGCAAACAGGGTTAAGGGGCCGGTGCAGTCGTGCATGAGGACCGGGACGTTAAACGCCTGAGCCAGTTCCGCTGCACGGCGGGTTTCACTAATTCCACCGACCCATGTGGGGTCGATCATCGCGTAATCGGCAGCGCGCCGTTGAAGCACCTGGCGGTATTCTTCGCGGCTGACCAGCATTTCGCTGACGGCAATTGGAACGCCTGCCCGGTCTCGAAAATCAGCGATCGTGTCGACACTGTCGGGTCGAATCACGTCTTCCAGCCAGAGGGGTTTCAGTTCTCTCATCGCTTCTGCAATGCGAAGTGCTGCGGGAAGCGTGAAAAAGCCGTGACCGTCGAGCATCACTTCCATCTTGAGGCCAACTCGTTCGCGTATCGCCCGGAAGGGCTGCAAGCCCTCTTCCAGATCGGCCCAACTGACTCGATGACCACCGCTTTGCTTGTAAATGCGGTCGAGTGACCACAGTTTCATCGCGGAATAGCCTTCGGCCAATAGTTCCTCGGCCAGGTCCCCCGGATTGTGCACACTGTTGTAATTATCTTCCAAAGGACCAGGTCGGCCTAAGTCACCGTGGCCGGGCCAGCCTGACGATGGCGGGTCCTGATTGCCGTCTGAGTAGGGACGTCGTCCATAACTGGGGCCTCCACAACTGTTGTAAACCGGAATGGAGTCCCTGACCGCACCACCGAGCAGTTTCCAGACGGGCTGCTGAGTTAACTGGCCAAGGATATCCCACAAGGCCAGGTCGATCGCACTGATCGCTCGCAATTCGCAACCACGAACGCCAAACGCTGTTCCTCGTTCGTACAGAAACCGCCAATGGCTTTCGATCGCCGTGGCGTCGGCGCCGAGCAACCTGCGTGACATCCAGTCGTGTAATGTCGCGGCAACAGCTTGCGGAACGTAATAGGTTTCGCCGTGTCCGATAACCGGTTCGCCACCTGCGGTCCCCGCATCCGTATGCAGACGCAGCAGCAATAATCCCCCCATGATATCGTGGGGAATCAGGGTCTCGATCGCCGTGATTCGCGGTCCGTTTCGGAACGCATGCTCTTGAGTGGGGCTCGACGCTCGGAACAGATGGTCTTCGTTCTTTCGCATTTTTTACTTATTACCCAAGGGGATACAATTGATTGTGTCGGAAAGCCAATCTGGCCTTGCTCGCCTCAAAGGGAATTCAGATCCCTCGCTTGCACTTCGGGCTGGCGTTGAGGGTCCCTCGCTTGCGTGTCGGGCTAAGGTTGCGGGGTGCTTCTTGCGAATTTGTTGAGCTCACGACTTTGGTTTTGGAACTTCGACCTGAATTTCGTCATCCATAATACGGACGGCATACGATTCGGTTCGCACTTTTGATTTGGGGTTGTCCATCCAGATCCCGTCTTTGACGCAGAACTTCCATGCATGCCAGGGACAGATCACATCGCAACCTTCGAGATAACCCGAAGCGAGCGACGCACCCATGTGTGGGCACGAATCATTAATGGCGAAGTATTGACCATCACGTCGGAAGACGGCGACCAATGTCCCATTCAACGGAAACGCGCGTCCTTCACCTTCGGGGATAGAGTCGGTTTTGCATACGGCCTGAAATTCAATGCTGTCGTCAGTCATCGTCCACTTTCACTGAACTATTGTCGTGCTCGGATCAAAACGGTCGTAGGCGATCATCAACAACGGCACAAGTGCTCCGCACTCGATCACCAGTACAAAGCCAGCACAGGCGACCGCCACGACGGGTGACTGAAGTGCCAGCGCTCCCGGTAATGCCGCCATGATGACGAAGAACGCAGCAGCACCCAGCATCAGCATCTTGAGGGTCATGAAGATCATTTGCTTTCCCGAGTTCTGAAAGTCGCCAGGTGCACCCTTGGCCATTCGAGTGGGATAAATATAGAAGACCAGCTTGTCGATTCCGAAAAGCAATAGATTCAGGGGTAATGTCAGTAAAGCCCCGCAAAGCAACCAAGGGGCAATCCTTGTAAAGCAACAGGCTAAGACAACGATAAATAATGATTGGATAACTGAAAGCAGGATTGGAAAACCAATCATGTCTCCGATGACGACTGAAATGGGGCGGATGGGGAGTGATTTCAGATACCCAACCCGTTCGATTTCGTTTTGCAAAGTCAAACAGATGAGGAAGCTCATGTAGGCCATTGCCCCCATGCCGACGAAGGGGGCGACAACGGTGCGAGCAGAATCTGGCCCCGAGCGTGCAATCATGAAAACTAACCCCGCAGCGAATGCGACGGCCCCCACAAGCACCCACAAAAGTCTGGTTGAGGACCGAAAGGTCGTTGTCATCCGTTGCCACAACACTGGACCGATCCCACCCCAGTAGGGAAGTTGAGCAATTTTTCGTTGTGCGATCGAGGAATCTCGCTTTGATTCAAACGCCTGCCAGGCTCCCTTTGACTGGATCATCTTAAGTCGCTCCGTCATTTTTTCGCTGATCGCCAAAGCCGCTTCTAACGACAAGGCATCCAGCCGAAATGCCAGTAACAGCAAAGCCAGATCCACAGAGAACAGGATGGCGGCGTAAGGAAAAAAGGTTTGCCAATCGGGGGCGGTGAGCGCGCGAACAAAAACATGGAACGGGGCGAGCATCAGTTTCCCGGCTGTCGATTGCTGAAAGAATTTCAGATAGGCGTCAAAATCATTGCCATTGACCGACTGCATGGTTTGGGCGACTGCCACGAAAACGAGAATGGTGAAGATCAGACCGAGTAATCGTCGGATCACGAGACTGAGTTTTTCTTCCAGAATCTGCCTTAAGAACGACACGTTCATGGTGAGCAACTGCAAGAACGACAGCGTCATGACGACTGCCAGCCAGCGTGGGATTGCCATGGCAAATTGGGGGCTCATAAAGACGCCGAAAAACAGTGAAATCCCCGCGATACCGAGCAGGCTTTTCAAAAGCAAATAGGCCAGAAGCTGCTTGCGTGTAATCGGCGCCGGAAACAGAAATGCCGCTTCGCTCGCAGTGAAATAGACCGTCGCCTCACCCGTGGAAAACACCAGTGTATAGAACGTGAAAGCAAACAGTCCCAGAGGCAGGAAGTCGTTTTGCATTTTGATGAGGGCATCAGAGACCTGCGGAGACTGAGACCCAATTCGACTGGCGATGTAAAGAGATCCCAATCCATAGAGGGCCATCACCACGATAAATCCGACGAAAAAAAGCCCTCGCCACGTCCTCAGGCTGCGGCCCAACTGGCGAAAACCACCTCGCCACTGGAGTCGTATCAGCTTCCACAACGCGGGATGAAACATGGATTTAAGCCTGGTAGAAAGGGGCCGACTTTATTCTTTCGTAGCGTCTGACACGACCTCGGTACCGGGTTCGGTAAACTGGAAAAAAATGTCTTCCAGCGAGGTATCTGTTCCGGCCGTTTCCATTCGACTTTTGGCTTCGGCGATTGTTCCCTGAAACAGGCATTCGCCTCGATGCAGGATCAGCAGATGGCTGCAAAGATCATCGATCAGGTCAAGCAGGTGCGAACTGACCATGACAGCCGCTCCCGCAGCAGCCCGTTCGCGAATTGAGGATTTTAATGTTCGAATCCCACGTGGATCGAGTCCGGTCAGCGGTTCGTCGAAGATGATGGCGACTGGATTGTGGAGGTAGGCACAGCAGATCGCGACCTTTTGACGCATCCCTCGCGACAGTTCCTGAGCGATCGTGTTTCGCTTTTCGGTCAATTCAAATTTTTCCAATAACCGTTCTGCTTCGTCCGAGAAATTGGTCATCCGATACACCGAAGCGGTGAATTCAAGGTGTTCCCAAACAGTCAGGACGTCGAAGAGTTGAGGCTCATCGGGAATAAACGCCAATCGGCTTTTGGCGGCGATCGGATCATCGACGATGTCGAAGCCTTCAACGGACAGTCTCCCTTGAGATGGAGGGATAATCCCGGCCAGTGCCCGCATCGTCGTGGTTTTTCCGGCACCATTGGGTCCGACCACACCGAGCACGGAACCAGCAGCCACATCAAAAGTTAATCCGCGAACAGCCACCGTGTTACGGTATGATTTTTCATAACCTTCGACGCGAATCATGGGTGGCTCATCACTCGTTGGGAATCGGAAAGTTTCAATCGAGGCCTTCTCGACAGGCTTTGGCTGGGCCATTTTGATTGTATGCGGTCAACTACGGATTTACATTCCACAGACAAAAACGCTTTTGTGAAAGTCTGTTCGGGGATGAACACGAAATCTCGACAGCCCAAACGGGCGAGCACTTCATTTTCGTCTTTCTGTGTGTTACAAGAATGTGCTCAAAAAATGAACTTTGGACACGGAAAATCATGAGTCTGCTCGCATCTGCAAAACTTGCTCTCGCTGATGGTACGGTCTACGCAGGGACAGCATTTGGTGCGACTGGCGAGGTTTTCGGTGAGGTTTGCTTCAATACGAGCATGACCGGGTATCAGGAAATTCTGACCGATCCTTCGTACTGCGGCCAGATCGTCGCAATGACCTACCCCTTAATCGGAAATTACGGTGTCAACACCGAAGACACTGAAAGTCGGGGTCTGTTTCTTCGTGGCTTTGTCGTTCGCGAGTTGTGTCGACAGCCAAGCAATTTCCGCTCCAACGACACGCTTGACGCGTACCTGCGTAAAAACAACGTGATCGGAATCGAGGGGATTGACACACGATCGCTTGTTCGTCACCTCAGGATTCGTGGCGCGATGACAGGAGTCCTTTCGACGACCGATCTGGACGATGCTTCACTCGTGAGAAAAGCCGAGCAGAGCCCAGCACTGGTGGGGCAGGATCTGGTGCAGGAAGTCATGCCGAAAGCCTCTTTCGAATGGGCCGAAGGACTTTCCGAACTCGGCAGCAGTGGAACAATCTTGACCGCGCCGACAGGTGGCGAACGGCATGTGGTCGCGATCGATTACGGAATGAAGTGGAACATCCTCAGGCACCTGAAGTCGATGGGTTGTCAGGTCACTGTTGTTCCCGGCACTTCGACCGCCGAGCAGATTATGGCCTTAAGGCCCGACGGCGTATTTCTTTCGAATGGACCAGGCGATCCGCGTCCTCTGGCGTATGCCATTGACACGATCCGAAATCTGCTGGGCAAAGTCCCCGTGTTTGGAATTTGCCTTGGTCATCAATTGCTGGGACTGGCGTGCGGTGCCGAGATCTACAAATTAAAGTTTGGTCATCGAGGGGCGAACCAACCGGTCCTGAACAAAGAAAGTGGCCGCGTCGAAATCACGTCACAGAATCACGGTTTTGCAATTTCTGGTGATTCACTGCCGAAGACTCTGGAAGTGACGCACGTGAATTTGAATGATCAAACGATCGAAGGGCTTCGTCACAGGGATTTTCCCGCGTTCTGTGTGCAGTATCATCCGGAAGCGTCTTCCGGGCCGCACGATAGCAGTTATCTGTTTCAAGCGTTTAATCAACTGATGAGTTAGAGAAGGAATTGTCGATGGCGGTCGAACGTAGTTTTGTTTTGCTGAAACCAGATGCCGTGGCTCGTCGGCTGGTCGGAGAAATTCTTGGTCGGTTCGAGTCGAAGGGCTTAAAAATCGTTGGAATGAAGATGTTGAAGGTGACTGCGGAGCTCTCCAAGCAGCACTATGCCGAACATGTTCACAAACCATTTTATCCGATGCTTGAAGAGTTCATTAATTCCGGCCCGGTTGTGGCACTCGCTGTTGAAGGCCCACAGGCAATTTCCGTCATTCGATCGATGCTCGGTTCGACTAACGGACGTGAAGCACCTTTGGGCACGATCCGTGGCGACTTTGGTCTTAGTCGCCAGATGAATCTGGTGCATGGCAGCGACGGCCCGGACGCGGCCGCGCGCGAACTGGGAATTTATTTCAAGCCGGAAGAATTGATCGGCTATTCCTCGTCGCTCGACCCTTGGACCTGTGCCGGCGACGAAAAGTAATAACCTGCAACATGCGGAGTTGTTGATGTAGGGTGGGTCGATCTTCGAGGCCCACCTTCTTCTTTTGGCAATTTGAGTTTTTACAATTTACAGTCGATTTACGGGGAGAGCGAAGCTCCTCCTGAGCTACAAAGTCGATGCGTGTACCTGCTTCGCGGCTCGGCGGAAGCCGCGCACTCCCGATGGAATACAATCAACCTCGAGCAAGTTTTTCTGCCCGCTGGTTTAGCTCGACCGGGATCTTTTCGATCAGCATATCAACTACGCTATCAGCGTTGATTCCTTCGCTTTGAGCGGCGAATGTTGTGACGAGACGATGGCGTAAAACAGGATGTGCGATCGCCTTGATGTCCTCGGTCGTCACATGAAACCGACCCTGCAGCAGAGCTCTGGCTTTGGCACCAAGAATTAAATTTTGCCCGGCACGCGGTCCGGCGCCCCACGACAAATATTCCTTGACGAATTTGGGAGCATCAGCTTCTTTCGGCCGCGTGGCCCGAACTAAGTCTCGGGCATAAACGAAGACATGTTCGGCCACGGGAACCTTTCTTACGACCTCTTGCAATGCCAGGATCTGTCGTCCGGTCAGAGTGACAGAAAGTTGCGGTTCTTCGCCACCGGTCGTTTGTTTCAGGATTCGCAATTCTTCAGCCGCACTCGGGTATTTGACGACGATATTAAACATGAAGCGGTCGAGTTGGGCTTCAGGCAGCGGATAGGTTCCCTCTTGCTCGATCGGGTTCTGAGTTGCAAGAACGAAGAAAGGAACCGGCAATCGGTAGGTGTTAGAACCGACGGTGACGTGCCTTTCCTGCATCGCTTCAAGAAGTGCGGCCTGAGTCTTGGGCGGGGTTCGGTTAATTTCATCGGCAAGCAGAACGTTCGTGAAGATCGGTCCTTGCATGAACTGGAATAACCGACGGCCTGATTCAGGGTCTTCCTGCAAGACGTCGGTGCCCGTAATGTCGGATGGCATCAGGTCGGGTGTGAACTGGATTCGGCGAAATGATAATTGCAGGACTTTAGCGACCGTGCTGACAAGCAACGTTTTGGCTAAACCGGGAACACCCATCAACAGACAGTGAGAACGACAAAACATGGCGATCAAGAGTTGATCGACCACGTCGTTCTGACCAATGATGACCTTGCCGATTTCAACTCGTAATCGAGAGTAAGCACTCGCAAGGCCACGAATGGCAGCCATTTCCCGTTCGCGTGCAGTGGCATCTGCTGCGGTTACAGGCTCATCATTCGCGGCAGCATTCATCTCGTTGGTCTTTCTGTAGATCGAGTTTTTGACGAAAGGAGATTACCATACTGACGTAAAATGATGTGACGGCCAAAAATTCCGTCGATGACTTATGATCCGTTCGAGCCCTACGAACGTTAAGAATTGTGTGTCAAAACCACTGAAATTCCAATCGTAGCGGTGTAATCGATTTGTAATGTCAGCAAGATACTGGAACGCAACCCTGCTGACTGACAGTTCTGTTGTAACAAGACTGAGAATTCTCCGCCGAAAAAGGAACCGCATCGATGTCTAACGACCAACCCTGGATCGACTCGAAAAATGACGCTCCCATCGCGCCGACTAAGAAGCCGATGAACGGCTGCCTTCTCGCCAGCTTGATCGTCGGCGGACTTGGGATGGTTTGCCTGATGGTCTGCTGCGGTGCGCTTGCCTGGGTCGGTTACACAATGAAACCAACGATCACCAATGTTCCAGCAGAAGTTCTTGCCGCCGGTCAAAAGATATTGAACGTCAAGATTTCAGACGATTTCATTGGTGATAACGCCGTCACGATGGACAACATGATATTTACGAATCGGACAGCGAAATTCCGGCATAAAGAAGGAAAAGGCCAACTTTTAATGGGTACGATGAAGCTGAAGATGGGCGATCCTAATCAGGCGAAACTTCAGTCAGGACAAATGCGCGGCCCATTTGAAATGGAAGTACGAAACAATCTGGACATCAAAAAGACTGAATCTCGCGAGATTATGGTCAACGGTCAGAAAGCGTCAGTTGCGATTGGCGAAGCAACAGATCGCACAACTGGCAAAGCGGTTCACACGGCTGACTTGGATATCAGTTTGCCTTCAGGCGAGACCTTTATCTTGTTGCGAATGGACGACGATATCTGGGACGAGGCCGCCGTATTGAAAATGCTGGAAGAGTCAAAGGTGCCTGAATAACCTGTGATGTTCTCTCAAGCAACATCGCGAGCCCTGCCGTCTCCTGCAGGCCGGTTCCGTGTTACCGACGCGCGTCGTCGGCTGCGCCGATGTTCCTTTTCCAGGTCATCAAGCGCCAGTCCCATGTGGTAAACCTCTTCCGCAAGGTGGTCGATCCGCCACGAAACTTCGTGAACGGTCTGTTCCATCCCAGCGGAGATGAGTGTCACAACACCCAGGAATAACAGCATCTGACCAACTGCAGCGGTCAGCCAGCCTTTGGGCATGTATTCAGCGGGCCCGCCAAAGTAACTCCACATGACCAGCACGGTGCCGCAAGTGAGCAAGCCGACTCCAGCGTACGCACAAAGTTGTCCTGCTGCGGTGGACCAGCTTGTTCGGCGAGCCAATTGTTTTTGAAGGGCATCTCGAACGACGTGATCGTGGTCCAAATTCGGTTGGGTATTGTCGGGCGGGTGATTTGATGACTCCGCATTTGAAGAAAATTGACCTTCAGTCCCGCTGGCCAGTTGTGGACGAATTTGCTGTTTTTGTTTGAAAGATTGCTTTTTTTCCGCCGATTTCGTTGGTTGAGAATTCAATGGGATCTCTGGTGATGACACGGGAACGTCGTTAATTGCAGCCGCGAACGGTGCCGATGGTGCCGGGATTTCCAGTCGAGGCGGATCGATCCGATGTTCCTGCCTCGTGGCGATATTTTCTTGTGTGACTGCTGGCGAAGTCCGGGCGACGGTCGGCGATGATGAAGCAACGTCGAGAAGATTTTGAGCAGACCAGCGAGCCAGTAATTCTCGAGCGTCTCGCTCCGTTTCAACTGTACGCGGGGCGTTAACAGCACGCGGGGTTTCAAAAGCGGCAATGCCAAGTTCCGATTGACAACGGGCGCAGAGCATCCGTCGGTTGTCCGTGGACAACTCGGCCGCGACATCAGCCCGGCACGAAGAGCACCACATCGGTCAATTCCGCAAGGTTAATTCGGAGATGAAAAGAAAACGAAAAAGGGCAGTGAAAGTGCCACGTGCCGCGCGGAGGCTATCGAGACCACGTTTTTCCTGCAAGATCGGTTAATACGATTGCTTGCCGCCGACAGGGAAAAAATTTCAGGTCAATCGCCCAATGATCAAACAGTGACGCCCGAGAAACATGCTCGTAGCCCGTTCTTTTCGCGACAAAAGCCTTTCTCAATTTCAAGATTTGCTTCGAGTTTGGCCTGTCCATGCCGAGATAACCAATGAAAAGTGAGGTTTTTCCACCTTTCGACGCTCCAGCATGAAAAGTTCGCCAATGCCTGTCCAAGAAATCCGCCAGCGGCACTAAGGTTGCAGTGAAATTTTTCTTCGCTGAAAAGCGACTTAGCAGGTCGTAGGAACATTCATGAGCATCATCACGTGTCGGTCCCATTTTACTCGCGAATCCCAAAGTTTCTTAGTGGGGCAACCTGAGGAAGTGGTGTTGAACTACATTGGCGGATCGACCGGTTCATGGCGGGTGAACAATGTGACGACGCTTTCAGGGGCACCTCTGAAGCTGGCGACCCATGTTGAGATCGTGAAAGGTAAGACTTGCCGTGCCCCGTTGGGATCGTCGTGGGTTCTGCGTGGCGTCGTAAGAAACACAAGGTTTGTGACGCGAGAAGAACGTCCGGCTCTGGAACTTCGGTGTCTCAAGATGGGACCCGTTGAATCCACCTGTGCGGCATTAATCCCAATTCGAAAGTCTGCCGCCTGGTGGAATCTCGAACATGACCAACGACAAGAGATTATCGAGGCTCGATCCAGGCAACTAGGCCGAGGAATGCGATTTCTTCCGGCGATTGCGCGTCGAATCTTGTACGGAAGAGACTTGGGCGAACCATTCGATATGGTGACATGGTTCGAGTACTCAAGCCGTGATCAATCGATTTTCGATGATTTAGCCGGGGCGCTTCGTTCTTCAATCGAATGGCAATATATCGAACGCGAAGTTGATATCCGGTTGGTAAAAGAACCGTTGAAGTAAATACGTTTCTTTTCGCGCCAGTGTCAGCCCCTTTGCGAGTTCCTGTGTCGTATGCCTATGATGGCGGCGGATTTTCTGCCTCAAGGCCACACGTCCTGGAAGTTCACCTCATGAGTTCGACATCGACATCTGAAGGTCTGATACCACCGGAGGAACCGGAGCAAACCTATCGACTCTCTCAGGAGTCGCCGATAGCGCCTGAGGGGATACAGCCTCCGCCTCCTGTAAAAAAGTATGTCTCAAAAAAAGCGCCGAAGCCAAAAACATCCAATTTTGTTGCTCTGATCGGCTTTAATGTATTGGTTTTCCTGACCAGTGTCTGCGTGATGACGCTTGAGTTAACCGCTTCACGTCTGATTGGTAAGCATGTTGGTTCATCCCTTTATACCTGGACGTCAGTCATCGGCGTCGTGCTTGCAGGGATCACGTTAGGGAACTGGTTAGGAGGTTGGTTGGCTGATCGATTTGATCGAGGTCGTTCACTCGGGTGGATGTATCTTCTTGCCAGCTTATCGTGCGGGAGTGTGTTGTGGCTGGACCAGTTGGTCGGCTCGATCCCGCGACCCGAGTCACTAAGTTGGCCGGCTTGGGTGCTGACTGTAGTAGCCCTGATCTTTTTGCTTCCTGCGTTGGCGTTAGGAGCGACTTCTCCGCTGGTAGCAAGCATGGCGCTTGATCGAGGTTCAAAAACCGGCTCGACCGTCGGTAATGTCTATGCTTGGGGGGCGCTTGGATCGATTGTCGGAACATTCCTCACCGGCTTTTATTTGATCGATGTCTGGGGAACACGTTCGATCATCGGCCTGACTGCCACGACGCTGGCAATCATGTCCGTGATTGTCGTGGGAACACGGCAGGTTTTTCGGACAGCGGTCGTCCTGGGTTGGCTGCAACTGCTCGGCTGGATGTTGCTGCTCGCAACATCGCAAACCAATGCCCTTGCGTCTGCGGGAAACGCGCTAGGTAAGTGCCTTTCACTAGCGCAATCGGAACAAGATGCCGCGATGACTCAAGAAAAGTGGATGACCTACGGTGGCCTGATTGGGGACAAGTTTCATGAGATCGGCCTGATTTTGAGATTACGCGATGATCCGCTGCATAAATACCATGATGAAAGTAACTATTCCGATATTCTTGTCAGTGATACACCGCTCGATGGTAAAACACTTAAAATGCTGCGGCTCGATAAGTTGATCCACAGCTATTACGATCCAGACGATCCTACGTCGCTGCATTATGATTATGAAAAAGTCTATGCCGCTGTGACCAAGAAAGTGGCCACACCATCAAATCTCGAACCTTTGGTTTTGCCATTAAACGGTCTGTCCGACGCGACGGTGACGAGTCAGGAATTACCCGAGGGAGTCGTCTTTGATGAAACGAGTCAGTCTCTACGAATCGAGCGACCGTCAAACGAAGTTTTTACCCGCCTGCTCGCGTTAGCTCCGGAGGCAAGTTATTGGAAAGCAGTCGAGCAATTGTACTTGGAAACGAACAAGTCTTTCTGGGGCGGGTTCTCATCTGTCAGCCTGACAGCTTTACCAGACGGAGTCGTGATCCCCGACGACTTTGGCTCAACCCTTCGGCATGACGAAACGTTGCAAGTTTTAATTGCCTACCAACCACTTTCCAAAAACGATCGGGACCGACTGATCGCAAACACTCCTTCGGCGGCTTGGCATCAGTCGATTACCACTCTTTCGCGAGAATCACGACGATCAACCGCCTGCTTTTTTGGAGGTGGCGGATTCATCTTTCCCCGATGGTTTCTTCAGGAATTTCCAGGCAGCTCGCGGATCGATGTCGCGGAATTGGACCCGGCTGTTCATCGTGCGGTCCAGGAAGAAATGGGCCTGACCGCCGAATTAGAAACGCGGATTCATACGACGATCGGTGATGCACGAAATTTCGTCGATGACCAACTGCGAGCAAACGGACAGCGCCGCAGCCGACGCGAGACACCGATAACTTATGACTTTATCTACGCTGATGCCTTCAATGACTTCAGTATTCCATGGCACCTCACGACACGGGAGTTTCTGCAGAAAACATATGACCTGATGAGCGATAAAGGGGTGTTTCAGGCCAATATTATCGATATTTATCCTCGGACCGAATATCCCGGCACACTTGTCGGCATCGCTGAAGCGGAATATTCCGGTCGACTTCCCATCGGAGTCCTGTTGGACGACGTTCGGAGGGACAAGCTTGTACCCGCAGCGAAGCCTTTCGCACCGCTGGAAGTCATGGAGCTGGTGACCAACCGATACCGATTGCGGGTTCCGCGAACACTGACGTCTGCTGAAGAACAGAAGTTACTGAAAGTCACCTGGACACCGATTAAGAAGCCGACCGAATTTGATGTTTCAAAAGGGTTTCAGCCCGTGATCAACGTCACTGACGAGAAAGCGGGTTGGGCAAATGCGATCTCGGAACTAGCGAAACAGTCCCAAAAGAGAATGCCGTATGTCGGAGAAATTCCAGCACAACTCGAAGCGGCAGGTGGGAAACTTGAAGGCTGGGTTCAGGCAACACCCCCGTTTGAGTTTGTTGAGGTTTATCGGATTGGTGGAGACAGGCACCTTCTTGGCTTCCGCGGGATCGTATCCGATAACGCTGCGCAAAAGCTGATTCAACTTGATCCACAAAATAAGGCTTGGTCTGAAGCCGTGTTGACTTCGGCAAGGCGATCGCGTGTCAGTGGCGGGGGTCGCTTTATGGGCCGTTATGTCGCAACTGCTGCAAAGGTTTTTCCCAACATTTACCTGTTCAGCACATCGTACCAACAACCCAACGCGAATCGAGACACCTTCGTGATGGTTTGTTCGCGTCAGCCCATTGATCTGAAATCCCTCGACGACACAGGGGACTGGACCGGCGGACCTTTCGCGTCGTTACAAACGGAACCAGGTCGATCAGAACCGACGCTGAGCGGCCAGATGAGCGCCGTGCTCGCACTGGCCGAAGGCCAGATCCTGACCGATGATTTCGCCCCGGTTGATAACCTGCTGGTTCCCGTCTTCATGTCGCAAGAGTGATTGATTTTACTCACAAGATCTCACTCGCAGATAAGTTACGCACGAAGCCGGGATTGACCGATTTGCGGCTCGTGACTAAAAGGAATAGCGTCAAATTCGGATTTTTGATTGTGGCAAGGAGTGCCAGATATGCGACGCTTCGTATGTATGATGGTTCTAGGTTGGATCATCGGTTGTGGTGGGGTGACGACTGCCCCGTCTACCGTTCAGGATGCGCCGGTTCAAGAGATCACGGTACCGGCCGAAGTGGCCCCATTTTTTGAGCGGGGCGAGCTTGCTCAGGCTGTCGAAGCATTGAACGGCATGATCAGCAAGCAGCCTCAGGACGTCACTCTTTATTCACTACGAGCGACGGCACACCACCGCATGGGAAATAACGATCAGGCTCTCGCAGACCTCGATCATGCCATTACATTAGATGGTCGAGATGCCAGACTCTTCAACAACCGCGGCTTTGTCCGACTAGGGATGGAACAGTTTCAAGCTGCCAATGCAGACTTCGACAAGGCAACGGAGCTCGCGAGCAAATTTACCAACGCCTACAACAATCGTGGGCTGCTTTACATTGCTCAGCAGCGTTACGACGATGCTATTGTCCAATTCAATCGCGCAATCGAAATCGACCCGCAATACATTGATGCTTACAACAACCGTGGGTTCGCAGAACTGGAATCAGGTCAGATCGAACGAGCCCTCGATGATTTCAATGTGGCCATTCAACTCAATCCAAAGTATGTCAACGCGTACAACAATCGTGGCCTGCTACGAGCACAAGCGGGTGACTTCGAGAACGCTGTCATCGACTTCACCCAAGCGATGATGCTCGATCCGCTCAACCCCAAGTACTACGAGCACCGAGCCGAGGTCTACCTTCGGCAGGGTGCTTCAGACAAATCAATCGCTGATGAGAGAAAAATCGTCTGGTTGATCCAATTACATGAATTCGGGGCCAAAATCGCATCATCACCTCGCCCTGTCCACGAACTGACGCAACGCGCACGTCACTATCTGGATGTGAACGACATTGAAAACGCCTTGAAGGATCTCGATCGAGCTGTATCTCTAGACCCTCGGTCAGCAGAAGCCCTGTCCGCTCGTTCCAACCTTCATCTGCGGAAAAAGTCGATGCAGAATGCCAAAGCAGATGCCGTCGCCTCACTGGCGATCGAGCCGAATCAAGAAGCGTTTTCTGTCTTAGGTGACGTATTCTTGAGCCTCGGTGATTATGACAAGGCAATCGAGAACTTTGCCAATGCGCGACGCGTCGACCCCAGCGTCGCTGAAGCCTATTATGCAAAAGCAAAAGCGTTGGCTGCGAAAGGGGATGTCGAGAAGGCAAACGACACGTTGCAGCAGGCTTTAGTTCTGGACCCCGATATCGAAAGCCGGTTACGTTGACCGACAAGAGGTCATAAACAACAGTATTCAAGTGTGAGATCGCTGACCGCTGCTTTTCCTCTGGCGAGACCAGTGATCCTCCCCATTCGTCTCGGTTTCATGGCAGGTCATCCGTTCATGTCGACGTTCCAGTTGAAAACGAAAATCCAGGGACCGATTGCCGTGATCGGGGATACACACGGTCAGACTGAAAAGTTATCGATTGTTTTAGATCGACTTCGTCAGACTCCCGTGTTCGATAGACGTTGGGTTGTCTTTATTGGCGATTTCGTTGATCGCGGGCCTGATTCGAAAGCGGGAATCGAAATGGTTCTTGATTTCATGAAGACTCATCCCCGAACGACTGCTGTGATGGGAAATCACGAGTTTGCAATGTGCTCAGCCCTCGGCTGGCTTCCCGCCACCGCAACGTCCGGCTGGGGTGAACGCTGGGTCGAACTTTACAACTCGGAAAAGACATTTTCGTCCTACGGTGCCAAACCTGGAGACCTGAAGGATCTTGCCCAAAAAGTCCCGGCCACCCATCGAGAGTTTCTGTCAGACCTGCCATGGTGTGTCGAACATCCGCAGTTGCTGTTCGTTCATGCCGGGCTTGATCCAAACATGCCGTTCAAAGTCCAACTGCGGATTCTTCAGCAAACAGATTATTTGCTGAATCGACCTCAATGGCTGTGTGAAAAATCATTCGTCGACATGGACCCCCCTGCGGACTGCCCTTTCACTGTGGTTTCAGGGCACGTCAAAGTCGATAAAGCAGTAATTCGTCCCCGACGAATTCTCGTGGATACGACGGGGGGCGATAGTGGCGAGCTGAGTTGTGTCCTGATGCCCGAGAAGCGAGTCATCACGTCAGCCAAAAATGAAGCTCCCATCAACCTTGACGATTTAGCGTCGACGAACGAAAGCAGTTCCTCGAAGTGGTGGAAGCTTTGGGGTTGAAGGTTGCCGAGCCGAGGAAACAGCCGAATGAATGTCCTGCGCAGTCCTGAGTTATTACACCGAAGTTCAAGCCGACTGTTGCTTGTTGACGTTCAGGAAAAGTTAATCGCCTCGTTGGACGAAGTAATCCAAAAGAGACTTCTTGAGGCCTGTCAGTTTCTCGGCGAAGGGGCAAGGATTATGGGAATCCCTGTCATCGCGACGGAACAATATCCGCAAGGCCTGGGACCGACCGTTTCGTCGCTGATCGAATACGCAGGTTCCCGTCCCGCAAAAAAGCGGTTCAGTGCCGTCGAATGTACTGGCCTGCCGACTGCCGCCGATGACGACCGCTTTCAGGTTATTGTCGCCGGAATGGAAACCCACGTCTGCGTGCTGCAAACGGTGCTGGATTTGCTCGCTTCAGGATACCAGACGTACGTCGTCGCCGACGCTGTCGCAGGACGACGATCGCTTGATCATGACGTGGCTCTTGAGCGAATGGCAAATTCCGGAGCCGTCATTACGACGGCCGAAAGCGTGCTGTTCGAATGGTGCGAATCCGCAGAGTCATCCGAGTTCAAACAACTCAGTGCTCTCGTCAAATCCCGCCCGATCTAAACAGTCGCGTTCCCGTTCATGACGATCCTTCACGGCATTGAATTGGCTGGTTACGATTACTGACGATCAAGAATCGTGCCAACCAGTTCTCGCTAGACAAGACTTTTCCGTTATGGACTCACTTCAACGATTCATCGACGCCGAGACTTTGAACAAACTGAAAGGACTCGAACTCAAGGCACGGTTGATTGTCGAAGGATACGTTTCCGGGATGCACAAAAGCCCGTACCACGGGTTTTCGGTCGAATTCGCAGAGCATCGCGAATACGTTCCCGGCGACGATCTGCGTTATGTCGACTGGAAAGTGTTTGGTAAGTCAGATCGCATCTATTTGAAGCAGTACGACGAAGAAACCAATTTCGTCTGCCACTTGCTGGTCGATACCAGCGAATCGATGGCCTACAAATCCGAAAAGGCCAAGTTCTCAAAGCTGGAATACGCTCAATTCGTCGCGGCAGCATTCGCGTACCTGATTATCCATCAGCAAGACGCCGTCGGCTTGGCGACGTTTGATTCCTCGGTCAACCAGTTTCTACGACCGGGCAGTACCGCCGCTCAGCTAAGGCAACTTTGTCATACGCTGGAACAGAGTCCTCGCCAAGGCGAATCAGCGATCGGTCCCATCTTTCACGACCTGGCCGAACGGATCAAACGTCGAGGCCTCGTGGTGATCCTCAGTGATTTCTTCGACGATCCTGAAACCCTCATGATGGGTCTGAAGCATTTCCGTCACCGTCGACACGATGTCGTCCTGTTGCAGGTGATCGATCCCGTGGAGCAGGATTTTTCATTCGTCGACCCGACATTGTTCAAGGGCCTGGAAAATCTGGGTGAGCAACTGACCGAGCCTCGAGCGTTGAAAAAAGCCTATCAGCGAGAATTCGAAGCGTTCTTGAAAACAATCCAGTCCGGTGCCCGTGACCTGCATATGGATTACGTGCTGATGCGTACCGACTTACCGCTCGAAGTCGCGCTTCATGAATTTCTTTCCCGCCGGATGTACAAAGCCGGCCGAAGATAAAGCTCGAGCCGGGACCGCCGTATTACTGTTGATCATTCTGGTGGGATAAGGTGGGACAAGTCTTCGAAGTCCCACCAAAAAAACGAATCGATACAATCATCGAGCCCCTCAAAGAAGTTGGCAAAGTTGGCCAACTTCTTTGTTTGATAGGCTTTTTGATGAGTTGAAGTTGGTCAACACGATTATTTTCCTCGCTTCGTTTACTTTCGTTCAAAATCGTCTCTTCCGTTCTGCTGTAATCCCGCATCCGAAATTTGGTGTCACAGTTTGTTCGAGTTCGATCGACTTCGACCATTCCCCGTAATTCGTAGGATTTTCGCGATTGTTTTCCCGTTTTTCGGCGTGTCACCGAAAACGGGCGATCCGAATTGAAATTCAGTCCAGGACGTCAAAGATCAATTGTCGTCGACCGGTTTTGGTTTCCAGAAATCAGGGCGATCCACCAGCCGTAGAATGGGCTTCAGCCCGTTCCAAACAACAGCCTTCGCCGGCCAAAATCACTCCGAAACCAAAATCGACAATGTCGAAAAAAAATGATGGCGATCATGGCGGCAACGAAGACCTCGTGGACTTCCTCGCCACTGCCGATAAGAGTGCGACATGAAAACACAGTAGTTTTTAGCGTTCGTCAATAGAAAAAGGGAGTACTTTCTTAACGTTTGGAATGTGGTCAAAAAATTGTTTTTTGGGATCGTTACGACAACAAATTCGATTCGTAATTCTCCGATGAAGCCTTCTTTGTCCAAATGAAATTTTTAACGACCGCTCGATACCGTCGATCCGATAAATTGGGTAGTCTTTTGCAACAGAGAATTTCCACATCATCGCCTGCGACTCGGAACACCGAGCGTGTTGCACGCTGGGGCCACGTTTGAGCAACAACGCTATTCGAACCGGAAGCATCGTGTCGGGACCGACCTTGCCAGAGGCCGTCGAAGTCCTTGCGCTGATTCCGTTTGGCGAGTCGGTCAAAATCATTGGTCGCGGTCTGAAAACAGGCATGACTTACGACCCGGTGCTCAGCCCGTCGCAAATCGCGCAACTGACCGTTTCTGCGGAAAAAGAACCGTTTGACGGCGATGCACGCCTGTTTCGTCTGGGTGTCGAAGCACATCGTCTAGGACTGGCGTACGAGTACGACCCGTTCTTTTCACTGTCGATCGCACGCGTCGATCCGTTGCCGCATCAGTTGGAAGCGGTCTATGAATATTTTCTGAAACTCCCGCGCATTCGTTTCCTGCTCGCCGACGACCCCGGTGCGGGAAAGACGATCATGGCAGGGTTACTGCTGAAAGAGTTAAAAGCACGCGGTCTTGTGAAACGAGTTTTGATCGTGACACCTGCGAGCTTAACGTTTCAGTGGCAACGCGAAATGGCGGATAAGTTTCGCGAAAAATTTGAAGTCATTCGCGGCGACGTTTTGCGTGCCAACTATGGGCAGAACCCCTGGCAGGAACGGGACCAGGTTGTCACCTCAGTTTCGTGGGTCTCGATGGTTGAGGACGCACGCGAAAGCCTGCTGCGATCCCGTTGGGATCTGGTGATCGTCGATGAAGCCCACAAGATGAGTGCCCCTGCCGACGACCGCAAGACATACGCCTATCGGCTCGGCGAATCCCTTTCCAAGATGACGGACCATTACCTGTTGATGACGGCCACGCCGCACAAAGGTGATCCCGACCATTTTCGCCGGTTCCTGGCTCTGCTCGATCCCGATGTCTACGGCAGCATTGAGAGTCTGCAACGTGCCCTGAAAGAACATGAAGCACCGTTCTACCTGCGGCGAACAAAAGAAGCACTCGTAACGTTTCCGCATCCTGAAACAGGCGAAGTACGCAAACTGTTTACGAAACGCGAGGTTCGCACGGCGGCTTTCGATCTCGACGGCGACGAACTTGATTTTTACGACGAATTAACGCGATTCGTCGAAGACCAGTCGATGGCCGCGGCGGGTCAGGAAACCGCCCGAGCCCGTGCGGTCGGCTTTACGATGGCGATGCTCCAGCGGCGAATGGCGTCTTCGGTCTATGCCGTTCGCAAAAGTCTGGAGCGGATGAGGACTCGTCGGCAGAAGATTCTGGACGACCCCGAGGCGTATCGACAGGAACAGATCGAACGCAAGTTACCCGACGATTTTGAAGATCTCACCGAAGAAGAACAGCAACGAATCATCGATCAACTCGCCGACGAAGTCCTGTCAGCCGATCCCGCTGCGTTACGGGAAGAGATTGGTCGTCTGACGCAACTGGTCGACCAGGCGAAGCAGATCGAAGCTCGTGATACTCAGACCAAACTGACCAAGTTGCGGGCCATCTTGCAGGAAGAAGGGATTTTCGATGACCCGACGATGAAATTGCTCGTCTTCACCGAACACAAAGACACGCTGGATTTCCTGACCGGCGATGGACGCGATGATCGACCGCTGGGAAAGCTGAGAGAATGGGGACTGACGCTGACGCAGATTCACGGCGGGATGAAAGTCGGCGACCGAGATACACCCGGTAGCCGCATCTATGCCGAACGTGAATTCCGCGAGTCAGCCCAGGTCCTTGTCGCGACCGAAGCGGCGGGCGAAGGGATTAACCTTCAATTCTGCTGGGTCATGGTCAACTTCGATATTCCCTGGAATCCCGTTCGACTTGAACAACGTGTCGGGCGAATTCATCGTTACGGTCAGGAGAAAGATTGCCTCATCTTCAATTTCGTCGCCAGAAACACTCGCGAAGGCCGAGTTCTCCAAACGTTGATTGAGCGCTTGAAAGAGATTCGAGCCGATCTCGGGAGCGATCAGGTTTTTGACGTCGTGGGCGAAGTCTTTCCGTCAAACCTGTTGGAAAAACTGTTCCGCGATATGTATGCCCGGCAGTTGAATGTGCATCAGATCGAAGACCGAATCGTGCGGGATGTCAGCCCCGAACGATTCCGAGCGATCACCGAATCAACGCTCGAAGGCCTGGCAAAGAAGGAACTCAACCTGTCGGCGATCGTCGGAAAATCGGCCGAAGCAAAAGAGCGACGTCTGGTCCCGGAAGTGATCGAGCAGTTTTTCATCATCGCCGCACCGGAAGCGGGTCTTTCTTCAAAGCCGATGGAAACGAAGCCACAACCCGATTCAAAGTGTCGAATCTACCGGATCGGCAAAGTTCCGAGGCATCTACTTCAGATCGGCGACCGGCAAGAGGATCGGTTCGGGCGACTTGGCCGCGAATACGGCAAGATCGTCTTCGACAAACAGTTTCTCAAGTCTGATGCCACGTTGGAATGGGTCACACCCGGTCATCCGCTGTTCGAGACACTGAGAACCGACATCCTGACGCGAGTGGATGACCATCTCCGACGCGGTGTCGTGTTTTACGACCTGCATCGTTCACAACCCGCCTTACTGGACGTCTTCGCCGCCTCAATCAACGATGGCCGTGGAAAGACGCTGCATCGTCGGCTGTTTGTCGTTGAGTCGGGTATTCCCAGTGGGTCGGCCAGTATTGCGCACGGCATTACCGAAAAAACTCCCGCCGAGCCGTCTTTCGCCATGTTGGTTCATGAGCCGACGTTACTTCACGACATCATCCCCGCCCCAATTGGGACACCTTCCCCGCAATTATCGACACCAAGTCGACAATCCGTCGAAAGCTTTCTCTATCAACATTCGTTGGCCCCGTGGGGTGAACGTGAATCCGCCGTTCGCGAACAGGAAGTCGCCCGAGTCGTAAAGCACGTTCAGATCAGCCTGGAGTCGTTGATCGATCGTCAGCAATTGCAGTTTGCGGAACTCGAAACCCGCCGCGTTGAAGGGAAGACAGTTGCAGGTTTGGAAGGAATCATCGCCCAGGCCGAGCAACATCTTGACGAACTCAATAATCGGCTGGAATCCCGCCATAAGGAACTTGAACTCGAACGTCATTGTGCCGTGGCCGATATCACCCATCTTGGCCGAGCCTGGGTTGTCCCCCATCCTGACCGGACGAATCCGCAACTGGCCCCAATGGTCAGGGACGACGAAATCGAACGGATTGCCGTCAATCTCGCAATCCAATATGAAGAATCCCGTGGCTGTGTTGTAGAGAGTGTTGAGTCTGAAAATCGAGGGTTTGACCTGATTTCACGTCGTCCACATTCGGAAGACCCGAAAACGTTTATCGAAGTCAGGTTTATTGAAGTCAAAGGTCGGGCGGGAGTCGGAGTTGTCGCTCTCAGTTCGAATGAATACACGACCGCCCAGCGGATCAAAAACGATTATTGGCTGTATGTGGCCTTCAATTGTGCAGGTAACCCTCAGCTCCATACGATCCAAAACCCGGCGCAATTGGGCTGGCAGCCGGTAATGTCGGTCGAACATTTTCAAATCGGTGCCAATGCGATAATCGGAGCGACGAAACAGTGATTCCGCGAATTCAACACAGCCGGTCGCAATTACGTTCGCATTTTAACGAATACGAAGATGGCGCGACCTCACTTTTCATGTCCACGGATACTTACCCGGATTTATTCACATTACAGTATCCGGAAATCGTCGCAAAGGCTCCTCATGGTTGGCGCCGCAAGAACATGGCATACCTATGGTTCCCCCCGAATTCACTCGACGAAAACGATCTCACAAAAATCAAAGAGTGGCGAGAGAAGTTCGCGCAATATGTTCTCTTGGGATTGAACCCCAATATCGCACCACATTTCGGGAACGAACTCGACTTCTGCATGGCCCTCGACTTCAACTATGTTCCTTCTGAAGGGAAGCGGACGATTTATGGAGAGGCCGAATATCAATTGAAGTATCAGGACTCGCGACAGCATGTCCAAGTGTTGGCAAATGCACTGGTCGACGCAATTTCCGACCTTCCGATTCCCGCCGAATGTTTGGACGATTTTTGCATTTCCTGCGTTCCGAGCTCGCCCGACGTGGCCAGTGTCCAATACCGCCTCGCGTCCGCAGTTGCGGGAAAAATTGCCGTGGACTTTGTTGACGCCGATTTGAACTGCCCGAAACCAAGCCTCAAAGGGGTGACGGTTGACCAGAAGATTCCTATTTGGCGAAAACTGTATGATGATGGTTGCGTCGTACTTTCCGGGTCTGGTGAGGACCGCCTTGTCGTCGTGATTGATGACCTGTACCAGTCTGGAGCAACCTTGTGGATGTTTGCCAAATATCTCAAAGAACAGGGAGCGTCCCATGTAATTGGGCTTCCCTGTGTCAAATCGTTGGGAGATTCCGATAACCAATGATCAAAGTCGCGTCTCCCATTTTGAACCTGTTGCTCGCCAAAGGCGTCGGCACGAAAACGCTCTCCGACATTGTCGATAAACTCGTCGCGCGCGGTCTCTCTCC
This sequence comes from uncultured Schlesneria sp., assembly GCA_903904835.1. GTDB lineage: Bacteria > Planctomycetota > Planctomycetia > Planctomycetales > Planctomycetaceae > Schlesneria. The sequence continues at coordinate 158,986 of CAIVEI010000051.1, forward strand.
AGATGACACTGGGATCGACGTTCTTGCTGACGAACTTCATTGGCGGGAGGAGCTGAAAGCGAATGCACATTCGGTTCAAGAGCAGGCCGATTTGCTTGCGGAACAAATCGAACGACAGAATATTCGAATCCTTGTTCGTGGCTTCGATCCCTACCCTCAAAAACTGATTCGAATACTCGGCAAAGACGCGCCACCGGTCTTGTTCGCCAAGGGAAATCTCGCGCTGCTGGAGGCTAAGGCTGTTGGCTTTTGCGGCTCGCGGCAGGCCTCGGAAAAAGGGATTCACGTTGCGGGCGAATCGGCTCGGCAACTGGGAGAAAAAGGGATAAACGTTGTCAGTGGCTACGCAAAAGGGGTTGATCTTACGGCCCACTGCGCTGCACTTGATTCGGGTGGCACGACGACGATTGTGCTCGCCGAAGGAATTCTGCATTTCAACGCCAAACGCGAAATCAAGGCGCTGCTCAACGATGTGAATTATCTTGTTATCTCGGAATACTCGCCGCGTCTTCCTTGGGCGGCGCGAAACGCCATGCAAAGAAATCGGACGATCATCGGCTTGAGTGATGCAATGATCGTTGTCGAATCGGGAACGACTGGCGGGACATTCGCCTGTGCCGAAGCAGCGCTTGAATTGCAGCATCCGTTGTTCGTCGTTGAATACGCGGCGCCAGCCGAATCGGCTGGCGGAAACCAGCAGTTTTTGCGTCAGGGTGCGCTACCGTTACGCGGGGATCGGCATGGGCGACCGATTTTGACGAAGGTTTTTGAGACGTTGGCGGCTGAACCAGCGAACGAAACAAAGGATGAAGTTCGTGTGGCGGAATCCCGCGATATGCTTATCGAGCCTCCGGCAAACACGATCGAGACAATTCCAAAGCCGACGACATTTACGCAACCTGATGAGAATCCAGTGAAACAAATTGGTTACCCGAAACGTCTGATCGAAGTCGACCTTCCCATCGCCCGAATTTCCGCTCATGCACGCCGGGAGAAGTCGATTCGGCATGGTCATATTTCGACCCTGCATATCTGGTGGGCCAGGCGACCGTTGGCGGCATGTCGAGCAGTGATCTGCGCCAGCTTGTGGCCAGATCCCGTTGACGTCACACAAGCGGATGTCGAGAAGGCGGCGGCCGATGGTCGGCAACTTCAACTGAACACGTGCCCGCCAGCGTTCCGGCAGTCTGCGGTCAAATTGTTGCTTGAATTTGCGAATCGCTTTTTCCCGAAGCAGATTAACGAAGAAGGGGAAAAGCTGAGACAGTCCGCTTCGCCGGAAAGCCTTGCGCGGTGGGAAGCGTTGGCGAAAGGGACGATGAAACTTGATCCAGACGATGCGTCCGAGGGGCCGATGGTCCGTCTCTGTCTGCTCGATTTCATCGCCGACTTCGCGAACTGGGACAATTCAACGGTTCCTGCGTATTTGGAAACAAGTCGAGCGCTGACGCAGGCAGCGCATGAATCGCTCGGTGGTGCGCCGGGTACACGACCATTGGTGGTCGATCCGTTTGCGGGGGGCGGGAGCATTCCTTTAGAAGCGCTGAGAGTGGGAGCGGATGCGTTTGCTAGCGATCTGAATCCAATTCCCGTTCTTCTAAACAAGGTAGTACTCGAATACATCCCTAGATACGGGCAAAAACTTGTTGACGAAGTTAGAAAATGGGGCGCATGGGTCAAAAACGAGGCTGAAAAAGAATTAAAGGAATTTTATCCAGCTGACGCAGACGGCGCTATACCTATCACATATTTGTGGGCGAGAACAGTTTTAAGCGATGCTCCTGGGGAAGCGGAGGCGCCCGTTGAGGTGCCGCTTATGCGATCTCTTTGGCTTGCGAAGTCGATGGGTAGGAAACGCGCTCTGCGTTGGGTCCGCGATTCGCAGGGTGGTGTTAAGTCGGAGTTGATTGACGTCTGCTACGTTATAGATGGGCAAAAAAGCAAGAGGCAAGTCCGTCGGCCATTACTCGAGATTTTTGAACCAAAAAATGAAAAGGAAGTTGAGCCAGGCACCGTAGCTCGTGGAAGCGCGACTTGTCCAGTGACGGGTTACACGACTCCAGTGGCTTCCGTGCGCTCACAGTTGAAACAACGTCGTGGGGGCGCGGCAGACGCCCGCCTATTCGCTGTCGTCACCAAAGTTCCAAACGTTCACGGGCGGACTTACCGACTGCCAAATCATTCTGATTTGATTGCTTTCAACTCGGCTGCGAACGAGCTGGAGCGACGTGAGCGTGTGGATGGTACCGAACGTTCCGCAACTGGTCGAGTTGCGGCTCGACGTAGCTTAGAGGCAAGTCACGCGGGTGCGGATACTCGTTGTAGTTTGGTTCCTAACGAAGTGATCTCGTTGAATGAGCTTAGGCGCGTGAGCGTGCCCATCTACGGCATGGCACGGTGGGGCGATTTATTTTCACCTCGACAGGCGCTAACGTTGACGACGGTCGCACGCCTCGTGCGAGATGCCGGAGCGCGGATGGCCATTAGTGAGACAGGTCATAGTGATGAGATCGCGGGATTGAGGAACGAAGATTCGCGTCCAGTTTCAACGCAAACTTTGTTGGGGGAGGGCGACGGCGATCTGCAAAAATTAAATTACACAGGATTGGCCGAGGCAGTGATAACATGTCTATCTATGGTTCTTGGGCGACAGGCTGACTATGTTTCAACATTGGCCATTTGGTCGAGTGGTGGCGAGTTCGTCGCACACACATTTGGCCGGCAGGCGATTCCAATGGTTTGGGAGTTCCCGGAATGCCAGCCGTTCTCAGATTCTTCTGGGAATTTCGAGGGCGCTTTGGGCTGGGTCATTCGCGTAATCGAAGCAAATATGACTGCGGATCAAACGGTTGGCCACGTGGAACAAGCGACCGCTACGCAACACCCATTACCTGACGACGCAGCGGCGGCAGTTGTCACAGATCCTCCGTATTACGACTCGGTGCCCTACGCGTACCTTTCGGATTTCTTTTATGTCTGGATGCGCCGCACCCTCGGCGGCGTGCACCCGACGTTGTTTCGTAACCCCGGCGTTCCAAAAGAGGCGGAAATTGTCGTCGATCGTCCGCATCAACTCAGCCAGTCGACGAAGGGGGTCGCCTTTTACGAGAAAGAGCTCACAAAGGCATTTTCAGAAACACGACGAATTCTGGCCCCATCTGGTATTTGTACGATTGTTTTTGCGAGTAAGACAACCGCTTCGTGGGAGGCAATTCTGAAGGCGGTTGTTGACGCCGGATTCGTCATCACCGGGTCGTGGCCTATTGATACGGAGCGAGAAGCACGAGTAGCAGCGCTTGGACAAGCCCGACTAGGTTCCTCAATTCATTTGGTCTGTCGCCCAAGGGAGGATGAGAGCGGATTGTTAGTGGAATCGATTGGCGAATGGCGAGATGTTCTGGGTGACTTGCCAAAGCGGATTCACGAATGGATGCCGCGACTCGCGTTAGAAGGCGTTGTCGGCGCCGACGCGATCTTTGCGTGCCTCGGCCCCGCCTTGGAAATCTTCAGCCGTTACAGTCGTGTCGAAAAAGCAAACGGTGACACTGCGACCCTTCGTGAATACCTTGAGCACGTCTGGGCTGCTGTTTCCACAGAGGCGCTGTCTTTAATCTTCAAAGATGCTAACGCTGCCGGGTTGGAGCCCAATGCGAGACTCACGGCCATGTGGTTATGGACAATCGGCGGGGGTGGCGCCACGAACGGCAATGGAACAAAAGCCAACGCTCTAGGCGATGACGAGAGCGACGAAGAAAGTAGTGACGAGGAAGAAGAGAAGGTTGCTACTGGAGGTACCAAAGGCAAAGCGACAGGTGGGTTCTTACTTGAGTACGACGCGGCGAGAAAAATCTCTCAGGGTTTGGGAATCCATCTTGAACAATGTGCGTCCCTTGTTGAAGTTAAAGGGGATAAGGCGAGGCTTTTGCCGGTCGCGGAACGGACGAAATATTTGTTCGGCAACGAGACTCAATCCGAAACGACCGCTGCCCGCCGACGAAATAAGCTTCAACAAAAGTCGTTGTTCGCTGAACTTGGCGACGCGGAGGACGAGGTCGAATCCGGCTGGACACTGACGAAAGGCCCACCAACCGGTGCTACGGTCCTCGACCGGGTGCATCAAGCGATGATTCTTTTCGCGGCGAGCCGTGGCGAATTGTTGAAGCGATTTCTCACCGAAGATAACGTCGGCAAAGATCCGCGATTCTGGAAGTTGGCGGATAACCTCAACAAGCTATACCCACCCGGCACCGATGAACGCCGCTGGATTGAAGGAGTTCTGGCGCGGAAGAAAGGGCTTGGATTCTAATGCCAGAACTCGGACCGATGCAGTGCCGTCTTTGCAAATCCGATCTGATTCCGTCTTTGAAAACCGTAGCTATTCAAGCAAATTCCTACTGTGATTGCTTTTATCGATGTGCGAACTGTCACGTTGGCTATTCGAATGCGCAGGACGAGCATTCGCGAACCCTGATCTATGACTCATGGGAAAGAAATATTCCCGTCGAAGTCCATGACGGCTTGCTGCAATGTGTCGGTAGCGCGCTCAATAAACGAAATCGGACGACAAAGCTGAAACGACTCTCTTTTGAGTCTTCCGAAGACGCTGTGACCTGGACAGTGTTTCGATACCTTCAAGATTCTGCTCATCTGGGGAAATTGTTCGGCGTGGATCGGCCTCGGGTCTTATTTTGGGGACGTGAATATCCAGAAAGACCGGTAACAACGACCCCTGATGTCACGCAGATACTGACGACGATTTTATTGCAAATCGGTGACGAATCGAGTTGTCTCTCGGAACCCGACATTGTCCTTGTTACCGATGATTCGGTATGCACGATTGAAGTAAAATATCGTGAAGATCGTAATACAGTCAGCCGCCGTCACCGTCGATTTCGAGAATACACGGACGCGGCACCGGAATTGTTTGATGACGCAAACGTGGTTGCTGATACCGGCTATTACGAGCTGACTCGCAATGTCGTATTCACGAAGTTGCTGGCCGAAGCAATGGGCCACAGGGCATGGAAGGTGGTTAATGTCGGGATGCCATCGGTAAGTGACTCGGCGAACGAATTCGCCGCGCTTTTGAAGGATAAGACCAACTTCGAATTTCTCGATTGGCCAACGGTCTGCAGTAGCGTCCCTCAAATTCGTCCTGCGTGGTTTCAATCGTATTTGCAGGCCAAGGAACTCGAATGAAAAAGTCGCGTTTCGAGACTTGGCGTGATGCCTTCCAGAACGTGGTTCGGGAACAATCAGTTTCCGCGCCCCTGAAAGCAGCCTCATTAACTCAAGACCTCAAGACTTGGACCAGTTGTCTAACGTCAGGCGTCGTTGCTTCGTGCCACCATCTTGGTTGGCTCGCTGCGGCCAAAGGGCACCCGCTCGACATGCATCCGAAACCAGGAAAAGAATACCTCAACATTGACGTAATGGCATTCTCAGGGGCACCGATCGCTGGTCGTTGGCGATTGCCGATTGCGGCTTTCGAACTCGAAAACCGACGCACCGACGATCGTGTCGGCTACTCGTTGTGGAAGTTGCTCTGTTTGCGCACTGAACTCCGCGTCGTCTTTGCATTCCGTCGCGATTGGGAGGAAAGCCGCCGGTCGGTCGATGCCATTGGACGTGACGTGATTGGAAGTCTCGCCGTCGCCGAACGCATGGGGATCACCGGGGAAACAGTCCTCATCATTGGCAATCGCGGGGATGGCGAATCGTTTCCCTGGGGCTATTTCAAGGTTTGGTTGCTCGACACCAACGTCGGACGATTCGAGAAGATTTCGTAAAGACCGATATGCGAAGGACGATTTAATGGCAAAACTAAAGCCCTGGTATCAAGTTGTGACCCCACGCGAAGACCTGCGGGATAATCGCCCGTTGGATGCGTCCGAGTTCGCCGTGAACCTGGGGCATATCCATGATCGACGTGCGGAGGTCCATTCGGATTATTCTGATCCCGCCCGTTTTTTTTCTCGCACACTCATCACCCAAGGTCTCAAGGATCTTGCGACGCAAGTGCTTCGTCGCCTTAACGGGATCAGTGTTGAGTCCTCGGCTGTGTTCAACATGGCGACGCAATTCGGCGGCGGAAAGACGCACTCGATGACCGCGCTTTACCATTTGGGAAGCGGCGGACCCGCAGCACCGAAATGGAGTGGGGTTGAACACCTGATGCAGGCGGCCGGGGTCAAATCGGTTCCCCAGGCGGCAATCGCGGTCTTCAATGGGAAGGATTTCGACTCGCTCACCGGTCGCGGAGGCGACGGGGAGCCTGTACGTAAAACGCCTTGGGGCGATATCGCCTGGCAGTTAGGAGGAAAGGCATCGTTCGATGTCATTGCAGAACATGACCGGGATTTCATCGAACCGAAAGGGGACGCGATCCGCAAATTCTTACCTAAGGATCGACCCGTCTTGATTCTGATGGATGAAATCATCAGTTACATGAGCACCTATCGTGGTCGAGGTTACGGCGATCGACTTTATAATTTCGTCGATTGTCTCGGCGAGGTGGCGCGTAGCGAATCCAATGTTGTTCTGGTCGTATCGGTCCCGGCATCGGAACTGGAATACACGGCAGCGGATAGCTCGGATGAAGTGCGATTCAAGAAAATGCTGGATCGGCTGGGAAAGGCGATCCTCATGTCGGCTGACCGCGAGATGCAAGAGATCATTCGCCGCCGATTATTCGAATGGGAAGGACTGGACAAGGACGCGCTCGCGACAATTTCAGCCTATGCGGAATGGGCTGCTGATCATTCCCAGGATTTGGCTGGCATTGACCGTGATGCGGTCTACGAGCAATTCAAATCATGTTATCCGTTTCACCCGTCGGTGATTTCGGTCTTCGAACGCAAGTGGCAAAGCCTTCCTCGATTCCAACGCACGCGCGGTGTCTTACGACTGTTGGCGCTCTGGGTGGCCCATAACTATCAGGAAGAGCATCGGCAAAACAGTCAGGAACCATTGATCACGCTCGGTCTCGCTCCGCTGGACAACCCCATGTTTCGCGCGGCGATTTTCGAACAGCTCGGTTCGTCCGAACTCGAAATTCCTGTGACGGCGGACATCACCGGGAAAACCAGTGAATCTCACAGCCTGCGTCTCGACAAAGAAGCGTCCGAAGCGATTCGAAAAACACAGCTCCATCGCAAGGTGGCAACGACCATCTTCTTTGAGTCAAACGGCGGCCAAAGCCAAACTCGCGCCGAAGCATCGCTGCCGGAAATTAAAACCAATGTCTGCGGGCCTGACGTCAATACGGCGGATGTGGACACCGCGATCGAAGGATTGGCAGGTACCTGTTTTTATCTGCAATGGGAAAGAAACCGCTATCGATTCGGATTGACTCCGAACCTCAATCAAGTACTAGTCACGCGGCGCGGCAGCGTGCAACAAAAAGGTATCGACGAACGAATCCGCCAACAGACCCAAGCGGTGTTTCGCGATAATCGTACTGACACAGGCAAATACGTCGAACTCGAGTTCTTTCCCAAACGCAGCAGCGAAGTTAGGGAAGTCCCGCGAATCACTCTCGTGGTACTTTCTCTCGAATATCACGCAGGCGAACGCGAATCGCTTGACCTGATGGAGTCGATCGTTCGGGACTGCGGCAACAGTGCGCGAACATTCAAGTCCGCACTGATCTTCGCCGTTGCCGATCCTGGCGAGAATGTCGCCGATCAGGCTCGTGAGATCCTGGCTTGGGAGGACATTCAGGATGATCAGGAAACAAAAAAGCGGTTCGACGATTCACAGTTAACCGTTTTGCGAGACAATCTCAAAACATCAAAACGCAACCTCGATGAAGCGATCTTTCGGGCCTACAAGCATCTTTATCTTTTAGACAAGCAGAACAAACTCGTACCAATTGACTTGGGAAGCATCACCTCCAGTTCTGCCAAATGCCTTGTGGAACTGTACCTTCAGCGACTTGGGTCCGGCGGACTAGACCAGGTCGTCGAATCAGTCCCCGCCCGAAAACTGGCGGGTTTCTGGCCCGCATCGCTCAACGAATGGTCCACTAAATCCGTGCGTGATGCCTTCTATTCATCGCCACTATTGCCGCGTTTGCTCATCCCCGACCAGATCAAGCGAACGATTGCTGACGGTGTTGTCCAAGGCATGATCGGATATGCGATCAAAGACGCTTCGGGGCAGTTGAAGCTCGACCGTCTAAAAGAAAGCCTATTCGAGGCAGACGTGGAAATCTCGGACGACGTTTACATTTTGAAGGGGGACGACGCACTTAAATTGAAAGAACCGCCGCGTCTGGCTGGTTTGACGGTCAAGCCTGAACAGGTTTCGGTGAAGGTTGGCGAACAGGTTTCGTTCCAGGTTGTGGGCGTCGATCAATACGGTGATCCATTTCCCGTCACGCAAACAGCATGGTCCGCCTCGACGGGCAACATCACCGCGCAGGGATTGTTCGCTGCTGGAGACACCGGCGGTCTGTTCAATGTGAATGCAAAGGCAGGCGCATGTGAAGCGTTCGCCGAGGTCCGCGTCACCACAGCGAACGAGCCGATAACGCCGCCGCCGTTACTACCGGCAGATCGATATCTTCGCTGGCGTGGGATCGTCCCATCGCAGAAATGGATGAACTTTTACACGAAAGTGCTCAGCAAGTTCGCCAACACACCCGGTCTGAAAATTGAAGTCAGTTTCGAAGTCAAAATCGACAAGGACCACGCCGATTCCAAAGCCGCAGAAACGCGGTCCGGCCTCAAGGAACTCGGGCTTGACGACCATATTGAAGGCTTTTGAGTAACCACGAACGCACTTCAACACGGCGAACACCATTGTTTCTTTCTGTCGAGAACCTCGGTGTTTCCTATTGGATTACACGAGAACAAACGGATTCGCCGGCGAGCAAACAGATCGAACGGGATTGCTGCGGAGACTTTTCAGTTCGCTTCGCCAATTATTTTTGACTCCGCTAGGAGTCGACCGGAATCACCAGACTTCTCACGGCCAATTCTGAGCACCATTAACTGATTCAGGCGTGTTGTTCCAGCATCGAGTGGAGTTCAGGGCCCATTGGGGGCAAGTAATCTTCCCATGAGCGGAATTGCCGCTTGGGTTCAAATTGAGGGTGACGCTGAATGACATAATCAAGCAGTTTGTGGCCCATCGTCGACATGACTTGCAGATTCCTGGCGACCGTTTGGGTCGCTCCCCGCGAAATCGGTTCGGGATTATTGTTGAGCTCGAAAAGCGCGGCTTCGGCTCTCTCTTCGAGATCGGGATCGTCGACGCGCATCAGCAGATGCTCGTGTCCACGCTCTTTCATGAGGTTGGCGATTCGCTCGTCGAAGGTGATCCCCGCTGATGGGACTCCTGTGGCCATTGACGTCACGATCGCATGATACCGCGACGAAAGCATCATGTCGGCTGCACGGAAGATGCTGACCAACTGGTACATGTTGTGATGCGTCGAACTGAATGTCGGAACGCCGCCGAGTTTTTTAGACAGGTTTTTGACGGCGGCATTATCCAGTTCTTCGCTCGCTGCGACGGCGACAAATACGCCAGTCTTTTCACGAAAACGGCGAACGGCACCCGCAACGGCTGACAGATATTGCTCGTACTTGCGATTGACTTCTTCACTGTCCTGGAAGAAGAAAATTCGTCCGTAATGACTTTTTCGGTAAAAGCCGAATAAGCGCAAGGCCGTTTTGGACAACGAGGCTGTTACCGGCCACCAGAAAGGATTGATCGGACAGACGATCAATAATCGCTCGCCGTTCCAGCCCACTTTACGCAATTCGTTATGCGCATATTCCCGGCCCAGTGGACTGAATGTCCATGCCGTGTCGGTCCCGAACTCACTAGGGATTTCAAGTTCGGCCAGTACTCGTCGCGATTCTTCGTTGCGCGTGATGACGAGTGACTCTTTGCAGTATTCGGTTGCCAGTCGTTTTGGCCAGGGATTCATCTTTCCCGCTTCTGCACCGTAAGCGACCGATAGTCGACGATGAGCTGTCGCCAGTCCCATGGCACCGACCATCATGATCGTCAGCAAATCGGTGAACGCGCTTTTGAATGTCGAACCTTCGCAAGCAATGACGCCGTCATGACGAGGAACTTCCTGGTTGAGGAATCTGGGAAACAGGGGACTTGGTGTGACCTGCCGCGCGTCGCCGAAATAGCCCTTCGAATATGACTTGATGAAGCTGAAGACGGTCAGATCCAGACGATCTGCACCAAAGATATGCCGGACCTGTCGCAGCATTTCTTCCACGCGGACGTCTGATCCAGTATTGCGCGTACCATTGTACCCAGCAAAAAGGAGCTTCAGTTTGTCGCCTGGCGCTTTTGGTCGAACGGTCCCAGACTCGTTCTGTTTCCGAGCCCGCTGAATCGTTTTATCCATCCAGGAGGCGAGAAATTGATCCATGACGGAACTCGTGTTTCATTTAAAAAAAGAATTCCGCAGGGAGGCACCCGCTAAAATTCGCTAAAAGATCACCCGGAGTGTCGGGTATGCTACTTTGGGTTTGACGTGAGTCAAGCTGGAAAGCCGTGTGCGGAACGCTTTATAAAAAGTTCAGCCCGAGCATTTCTAAGGCGCACTATCGACGCCGAGGTCGTTGGGGTGCTCGGGCGGTTTTTGCCATTCCTGGGGTTTAATTTCCGTACCTTTTGTGTTGTCCATTAGCATCCAGACATTGTCACCTCGCTGAAGATTGTTCTTGACTTCAATCATTCGCAACAGCTTTTCGGTTGCCGCACGGGTGCAAAACGGTGATTTCAACATTTCAATCATCTCGAGAGTATCCAGAGCCTCTGGAAGTTTTTGAAGTGCGTTGATCAGACCGATTGAGACTTGTTCGTTGACGTGAGTTTTTGTCGCAGCCAGCATTCTTTTGTTTGCGCGACGGACGTCTTTCAAGGGAATCCTCTCTACCTGCCGGTCGATTCCCTGCAACAGAATCTTCCGAGTCTCGTCCTCGTGAACTTTCTGCAGTCCCTCAAGCAGGCTGGACAATCCTTCGAATGCGTAATCGTCCTGGATTGCATTTGCCAGGGCGATGGCGGCATGACACAAGGCCGGACGAGTTTCTTTGTTACCCTCTCGGTCGGTGACATCCAGAATGTATTTGCAAGCGGCATCAACTTGCTCCGGTTTCATCCTTTTAGCCATGGCACTCCAAAGTTGAGCGATCTGACCTACCGCGTTGGGGTCATTGGTCGCCTGAATCCAATAGGGAATGAAATCGATGATTTGCTGAGCCGTCGCATGCCCCTTTTTTTCTGACAGCAATGGAGCGACTTTTTGCAATCCCTTTGCAAGTTGTTTTATTTCATCGGGACTGATCGCTCGTTGCATGGCACTGACGAGACAGTCGGCGATTGGTGATATTTCGGTCGCCTCGAATTCCTGGTCCGCCTTCACGGCGGTGCAAACCAGAGCAAGACCAAGCGAAAGTTCTCGCTTCATCCATGTTTGATTGACCGAGTGAAACTTTTTGAGAATCCTGCCGATCGCTTCTTGTCGTTTTTGCGGCGACGCGATACTGCAGGCACGCTCGAACCTGCTTACCGCAACTTGCAAACTCTGTTCTGTTTCTTTTTCGAGAAGAAACGAGAGCATTCGTTCCAACATTTCATCAGCGATCACTTCTGAGCGTTTTCCCGGTATCGTAGATAAACTTTCCACCAGATTTGCAACATCGATCGGCAATTTGCTACTGCGTAGTTTCGTCATCAGAATCGATATGGACTTGTCGATTGCCTTGGAAATGATGACTTCGTTCATTCCCTGAAAGCCGTTTGCCAGAGCAACGAGCTTTCGCGTATCGACAGTGTTCTCCATTTGATTCAGGATCATTTCCGCGCCCCTCTCTGCGGCGGCGTCCGACAGATTCGTTCCGATGGATTTCATCGCGTCACCAAGCATTGTCACCAACTCTGTTTCGGTTACGCGTTCAAGCCAGTCCAGCAATATGGAAAAGGCTCGTTCGACGTCTTGCCTCAAGAGCTTGTCAGGGAGCGACGACAGTCCCTCGGACAGATCCACCATCCCAGGAGGCGTGTCATATGTCCTCATCCGAGTCAACAGCTTTTCTTTGACGAGAGTCATTTCTTGTTCAGGTATTGTGTATGGAATCTCTTTCACGCACTTTGCAAGTACCATTAAACTCGGTGGCAACTCTTCCTGATCAATTACATCGATCAAACGAGAGAGAGCCTTTCGAGAATCCTCTTCGGTTACATTCCCTTGTCGCTGCTTAAGACCCTGAAACAAACGTTGCAGCGACTGCGCATCTGTCGTGGCGTTCATTCCCTGCAAGAGAAGATCAATCCCTTTGGAAGGGATTTGCGGAGCAACGACAGCCAAACATTTCGCAAGGAAGCCCATCTCGTCCGAGTCGCATGAAGGTTGCATGCGGGACAGTATTTGATTTGCTGCGATTTCACATTGAACAGGATTCGAACGTTTGACACCACTTTCAAAGACACCCAACAGGGTCTCTCGTATTTCGCGACTTGGATATTCAGCCATCGTGTTAACGATGAAGCTCACACCGCTTTTCACGTTGAAGTTCTGGGCGAGATGTTCGGGCAACGAAATCATGCACTTGACGAGTCCCACAAAGACACGAGGGTCACCCGTTGTTCTATTCATCAGGGGCACGAGTCGCGATCCGATGCGCTTCGTCTCTGCTTGCGAGAGTTGTAAACTCGTTATTTCGAGAATTGCATTGCAAAGTGCAGTGACGTTTTCGGCTTCACTGCTGGACTCGATTGCTTTGATAACCTGTTCAACCGCCATGTGTAGACGATCTTGTGAGATCGATGCCATGACCGTGCTGAGGTCGTCTTTCAGTGATTTGAGTATTTCGAGGTCTTGACAATCCGCCATGTTCAACGAAAGAGACTCTACTGCTGCTTCTGTAAACACCTCGTCATTGATGTTCAGTGCAACACCAACGCGAGCGGCGGCAAGTTTCAAGTTCTTCTGATCTCTTTGATCCTGGCTCGATGGTTTGGAATGACTGAGTAACTCCAGAATTGTGAGTTTCAAAGCAGATCGACGGTTGTTATCCAACCCAACGACAGCTCGTGCGACAAATGGAGCTCGATTGATTAAACGCTCGACATTGGAAATATCAAAGGACTGTCGCGACAACTTTTCTCGTAATGCCTGCTGACTCTCTTTCAAGCTGGCGATCTGCCAAAAAGCGTCGATTTCGTTTTGTTCCAGATCCCCGGGCTGCCCACTGATTCTTGCCAGAAGGTCATTTGCATACGTTTGTTCGACTTGTAACCGGGCGAGTTTTGCCTGTTTCTGGGCTTTCCAGGCGAATGCAGAGGCGATGAGCGCTGCAACGGCCAACGTCATCGCAAAGATCGATTGCCATTTCGATCGACGGGCGGAAGCCGCCTGCTCACCTGCGCGTTGTTTCTCGATTCCCGCCAGTTTGGTCAGGGTTTCAATCTCGCGTTTTTGACGATCGATTTCTTCCCGTTTTTCGCGATCTCGCTGTTCGATACTCGCGGCGAGAAATTCTCGTTCTTCCCGCGTCAAATCGGATTCTGGAATCTTCGACCATTCTTCGGCCTCTGCCAGTCGTGCCCCCTGATACAGATAGCCGGAATCGCGACCTGCGGTATTCCACTCCGCCGCTGCTTCCGTCAGGCGATGCTGCGTCCGCATGGATTCTCGTTCTGATTCAATCCAGCCTCTCAGCTTGGTCCAGGACCGAATCAGTGCTTCGTGCGCAACTTCGACGAACGAGTCTTTTTCGGCCGTGATCAGCCTGACTTCTGTCAATTGATTGATGATCGGTGTGATTGCTTTCGAGTCACCAAGTTGATTGAGATGGACTCGCCGCTTGGTGTCTTCAGTCCCTTCTCCAGGCTGCGTGAGCCGCAGAAAAATTCGACGACACGTTTCTTGCTGGGTCGGACTCATCGCATCAAATGCTGCGTTCGCCTGCTGTTCGAGTGCCCCTTCCAACCCGCCAATCGCATTGTAAGCGGCGATCGTTAACTGGTGACCGTCGCGCCGTTGCCAAAGTTCCCGCAAGCAATGTTGCAAAAGAGGCAAAGCGCCGGGCTGTGACTCCATTTCGGTCAACAGCATTTCGGTCAATCCAGGTTGCAGTTCGAGGCCAACCATTTGAGCAGGGCGCTCGATCACCTCACGCAATTCCGTGCGAGTGAGCGGGCCGACCAATTCCTGATGTTCTGTGATGACTGCCGCCAGGCGGGGATAGGAAGCACACTTGCCGTAGAAGTCGGCTCGCATCGTCAGGATGACAATCGCTTTCCCCCCGGTGATCCCGGCTGCGTAAATCAAATTGTTGATAAAGGCGTCTCTGTAAGCCTCTGTGCCCTTCGACTTTTCAATATCTGAGAAAAAGCCACTCGACCGACTATTCGTTGAATTATCGGCATTTAAGGTGAAGACTTCTTCGAACTGATCGATGAGCAAAACAACTCGCCTTGATTCCGGGGCTCCTGCGAGTGCCACGCGGATTGTGAGATGAAGCCGTGTCTCGTCATCGGCCATGTGCGCGATCAGATCGCCGACATCCCCGATTGAAGATTTGATCTTCGGATGGCTACAAAGTTCAACTGCCAGACTTTCCAATGGATTCTGCCCAGGTCGGCAGATAATGATTGGCCAATCCTCGCTTCCTTCGAGTTTTCCCTGTTGCAGTGCATGAACGAGACCTGCACGCGCCAATGACGATTTGCCACTACCAGAATCGCCAACAATGGCAATAAAGCGGTTTACCAAAGGGGTTCCAGTGTTATCTCGATATTTTGAGGGGCGAAGTTCATTTAATAACCATTCGATTCGCGCTTCACGTCCGAAGTAGAACTGCGCATGCTCAGATTGGAATGCGCGCAATCCCCGGTATGGGCATTTGCCTTCAAAAACGGATTGCCCAGGTGGTAGCCCTGGAGAAAGACCTAAGATGCCGCTTTTCAACCGGTGATAGGCATCAGCGTCATCAAGCGATTCCCGAAACTCGACCCACGTCAATTCCAGCAAAAAGGCTGGCAATCGATCTAGCTCTTCACGTGTCCCACCCGGGAGCAATACGGGTATGACACGGAATTTCCCGTCGCCATCCTTGACCCGCTTTGAAAGGGCAACTCGCATTTCTTCGTTTTGCCAGGGACCAAATCCGCCTGGTCCAACGAAGACTGCGACCGATCCGGAATCTGCCAGTGCCTGTTCAATCGCTTGCTGCCAGGGTTGACCGGGAACCAAGTACCATTTATCAAGCCATCCATCCAAGCCGTCGGCTTTCAAACGCCGAGCCAATTCTTCAACCGCCGGCTTATCATCGCTGTTATGGGAAAGAAAAACATGAAAAAGCGAGCCCGGCATCACTTCCCTCTTTGTAAATCCAAGAACCAAAAATGTCCTTGGGTATTTGATAAACAAAACTGCGTGATTGTGCTATTGTGAGTTAATCGCAGGCGATTGGCAATCTGCATCGTTCGTAGCGTTGAGTGAAAATCAATCACATGCATGGTTTCTGGTATCGTTTCAGTTCATCTTATTTGTTTCGTATATTCTTCTTTTGTGACCTGTGTATTTCGAGTGATCTTCGCGAATTAGCCGAACTGATAACTCGTCGCGCCCGACTCTTACCGAATCAGTACATCAAACTTTTCCGTTAGCTAATCATGTCAAACCCGTTTCAACTCTGTTTTCAACGATTGAACGTTCTGCGCCGACGAGCGGCGATTCTTCAATTACTCGTCATTGCGTGGGGCGTGCATCATCCCTTCATTTTCGGGGCGGATGGGGTATCAACATCAGCCGCATCAACACGATTCTTTTTCACGTCGCAAGGAAAAACGGCATTAGCGACTATTGATGGAAGTGAACCGAAATACTTGAACTTCGACAAACCTGGACAGGTGACGTGGCAGCCGGGCTCTTGTTTCCGCGATGGGCGTCGTGTGGTGGTGTTAAGTATGGAACCTCGCCGTGACGGGCCTGGTCGTCCGTTCGAAGAATTTTATACCCAGACTCCAACGCATTTGTGGCAATATGATCTTGAGTCTGGATCGCTCGAAGAAATTTGTACAAAGGACCGCATCGCCCCCTTCACGACCCCTGCTCTGCTGATCTCTGATGATCGACTGCTGATTCAGGTGGTCAAAAACAAGGTGGGGCAGATCTATAGCGTTCGCCTGGATGGAAGCGACGCTAGCGAATTTACAAAAGCGGGCGAGGGGCTGCCGTATGGACTTAGCCTCAGCCCTGATGGCAAGCGGGTTGCGTTTCATCTTGCCAGCCCGCAGGGATATCAGGTCTGGACCAGCGATGTCGACGGAACAAACCGGATTCAAGTCGCAGCACAACCGGGTCACCTTTATTTTGGAACTCAGTGGTCACCTGACGGTCAATGGGTCTTGTATGTCGACTGCCTGCATCAGCAGGACCCTGGCCACGATTGGGCCGATGTCTGTATTGGACGTCCCGACGGCTCAGGACATCGCGTCCTGACGACAGGCCAATCAATGTGGTTTGCTGCTACCTATGGCGATCAAAAAACTCGTGGGGGTGGCTCCAATGTTCCCGCGTGGACGATTGACGGCAAAATCCTGTTTCCACGCAGGACGAAAGATGCCAAAGTTCCGTGGGAATATCGTGTCAATCAGCCCGATCTCGATCACTTCAATCGTGATTTCAAACCAGAACTTGCTCGTGGCGGAACTCAGATTTGTCGGCTCGATCCAACAACTGATTCGGTAACAGTACTGACGCCTGAAAACGAAAACGTCTGGGACTTCCGTGCCAGCCAATCACCGGATGGCAAGCAGATCGTATTTTGCAGAGCCGCAACGGGTGAAGCCCCCGCGATCTGGGTGATGGAGAGGGATGGAAAAAAACCACGCATGATCACACGCGGCATTGGCGATCTTGGTGCCGATCATCCCCGCTGGATTCCGTCGGTGACTCCGTAAATCTTGCCGCGGGATGCAATCGGCGTTTAAAAGGTGTTTCGTCGCATACGATCAAATCAACAACCGGACTAACTTGTGTCGCCGGGATGAAAACGCCTACAAATCATGAAGGGCCGCCACGCTGATCGGCCGTCTGCGGGTTACGAATAATTGAACGCGCTCTCCAAGACGATTCTATGAATTCCACTCAACTTGAAGCCATCTTAAAGCCATCCATCAAACGTGGGCGAGTGCTCACCTCGCCTGCTCAACTCGCGGGATACGATGCTGATGGACTCGGTTATAAAACGTTTCGACCTGATGCCGTTGTAATACCGGCCGACGCCGACGAAATGGTTCGTGTGATGGCCGATGCGAAAAGGCTTGGCGTGCCGATCTGTATTCGGGGGGCTGGGACGTCGCTGTCGGGTGGCCCCGTGGCCGCACAAGGTGGCGTCGTCGTCCATACGTCGGCTCTTCGAAGCGTGCGGAAGATTTGTCGCGAGGGCTTCTGGTGCGAGGTCGAATGTGGAGTCACGCTAAATCAACTTGATGAGGCATTGAAACCGTACGGTCTGTTTTATCCACCCGATCCTTCGAGCGGCCCGGTTTGCACGCTTGGGGGTAATGTCGCGATGAATGCAGGCGGTGCTCACTGCTTTCGCTATGGCGTCACGAGCAACTACGTTTTGGGGGTTGAAGCGATCCTGCTGGACGGTAGCCTGCATCGGTTCGGCGGCCCCGCCGGTGGTCGCGGTGAGTGGCGCGAAGATTGGAAGCGGTGCATGGTTGGCTCAGAAGGGACGCTGGGGGCGTTCACCCGTTTCTGGCTGAGACTGCTGCCTCGACCCGATAAGGTCTGGACGTTTCGGGCCACGTATGCTGATCTGATTACCGCTGAAAAAGCGATTCATGCGTTGGTTGCCCATTCGTCATTCCCTGTGGCCATTGAATTGATGGACCCGCGTTGTGTGGCCATGGTCGAGAACAGCCCGATGGCGGTGGGATTGCCGAAAGACTCGTTCATGTTGCTGACCGAAATCGACGGTCCGCCGGAATTAGTCGATGCTCGTGTCGAAGCGGTCGCCGAAATTCTGAGAACTGCCGGATCGAAAGATGTCGTCTTCAGCGATGACGAAGAGCAGCGCAAGAAACTCTGGAAAGCGAGAAAAGCAGCGGGGGGATTGATGGGGCAGTTGAGTGCCGACTTTGTGGTCCAGGATGCTGTGATTCCCAAACGCGCTCTCGCGGAATTACTTCAGCTTGTTTACGACGAAGCGGATGCCGCAGGTGTCCGGGCCGTGAACGTATTCCATGCAGGTGATGGAAACCTGCATCCGAACTTCCTGTTTGATTCGCGTAAGCCGGGCGAATTAGAAAAAGTCGAACTGATCGGCAAACATCTGATGCAGCGGGTTGTTGACGTTGGAGGAACGCTTTCCGGTGAACACGGAATCGGAAACGATAAGACGGCGTATATGCCGCTGGTCTTCGGACCGGAAATGACGCGAATCCAGCAGTCGATTCCGGGAATTTTTAATGCGGCGCATCAGTTGAACCCGTTGAAGGTGTTTGCGGATCGGCGGTTTTTGGGAAGAAATGGGACTGATAGGACTTTTGGGACCATTGGGACGAAGACTGCCGAGGTGAAGCCGACGAGTGATCATAGGCTGAATACAACGGGCTCGCGATGTTTTGTTCCTTTTCTTGACCCGATTGATGGGGTGGTATGTTTGCCTGCTGAGTCAACGGCGGCGGATATTCACGCGAAGGCCGCGCCGCACAAGCTTCGCTTTCCTTTATTGATCGACACGACGGCATCGTTGCGTGATCAGGTGAATTCAACAGGTTACGCACCCGCCTCGTCACGGTTCGGACCGTACTGCGATAATATTGTCGGAATGAATTGGAAACTGCCGAACGGGAATATTGTTCGTCTGGGTGAACGTGTTGTGAAGACGACGACCGGATATGACTTGTTTCGATTTTTACTTTCAACAGGAAATCGGTTTGGTCAGCCGATCGACTATGTCTTGCGACTACGACCCGATTGTGGTGTCACCAGCCTCTATGTTTTGTCAGGCCCGATCGAGGCTGTTGCTCAAGCTGTGCCTCAATTGCTGAAGAATTGCTGGATGCACTGGTTTGATGCGATTGACTTCATCGTCGAACCGGGGAATGAAACTGGCCGACTACGATTGGTTGTGAATTGTCCGGGGGAAGAATATTCGCTGGTTGAGGCGTTTGTGTCCGGGTTTGCGGACTCTCAGTCACTGGCCTGGAACGTGGAAAAAGATGTTCCGATCCCGACTGACGGCTGTCCTGATTTCGTGTTTAAGTCAGTGCCCGAAAACGCGATTGAATTGGCTCGCGAGATCTCACAGTCGGGCGAATTCCGTTGCGTTACCATTTGTTATCACGGCGTGATCCACGGCTATTTTCATCACGGTTCAGGCAACGCTGATCGGATCAGGGAATTAGTGGCAAAGAAGGCCGAAGAGTTGCAAGCCGTCGGTGGCGAATGGCAGTCGCGTCATCTACCTGCTGCGACACCGAGCGAATTGGAAGCGGGCTGGATATCGATCTTTGAACGGGAAATAAATTAATCGTGACCGCTTCGAACCCTCATACGGCACCCAAAGGCGAATGCGCGTCACCAGACCAGGATCTGCTGGCAAGCTGCGTTCATTGCGGATTTTGTCTGGAAGTCTGTCCTACTTATAAGTTGACGGGTGATGAGAACAATTCGCCTCGCGGTCGATTGCGTCTTTGGCGCGAGGAATCCGAGGGGCGACTGGCTTACGATCCCTGGACTGATTTTTACACGTCTGAATGCGTCGGTTGTCTTGCGTGCGAATCGGCTTGCCCGGCCAATGTCCCGTACGGCGAAATTTTCGAGAAGGTCAAGCACGATCACGTCGCGACAAATCGCTCGAAGCCGGGTTTCTTACTGCGTATGGCGGCGGTTCTGGCAGCACGGCCGACTCTGTTTAATGCGACGATGCTGCCCGCGCGACTCCTGCGAACGATGGGGTTATTGAAGCATCGGTTTCTGTTTCAAGGTCGTCCTGCGGCATTACAGTCCACCGCAAATTATGCACAGCGACTGATGAGCCGGCATCAGCCAAACGGTCCTCGGGTGGCGTTCCTGACTGGCTGCCTGATGGAATCGCTATTCCGCGAAATCAACTTCGCTACCGTTCGAGTACTCATTGAGAACAATATTCAGGTTGTTATCCCGCCGGACCAGGGTTGTTGTGGCGCGTTCCAGGAACATACCGGAATCGACGGCATCGATGATCTGCAACAGAGGAACCGTCAGGCGTTTGGGACGCTCAAAGTCGATGCGGTGGTCAGTAATTCATCCGGATGTGGCCTTGCCCTGGGCAAGGCCTTACAAGGCAAGTTTCCGGTACGTGATGTTCTCAGTTTTCTCGGCGAGATCGGTCCCGTTTCGCGGCCAGATTGTCACGATAACGCACGCGTGTATGTCGATCTGCCGTGCCATTTGATCCACGGCCAGAAGGTGGCCGGGATTCCCAAGAGTGTCCTTGATGCGACCGGCTATCAATGGGAATTGGCACCTCAAGCTCGCGACTGTTGCGGCTCGGGTGGCGTCTACAACATTCAGAAGCCGGAAAACTCACGCGAGATTCTGGCCCGTAAATCAGAGTTTCTCAATCAGGCGGCAGGTGACCCGGTGATCCTGGCAACGTCGAATCATGTCTGCATGATGCAGTGGAATTCGGCTCGTTCCGGTGGCCTGGTGAATCGGCCATTTTCAGTCCGCCACGTCATTCAGTTGCTTGATCCAGGCGAGAAGTTCGAAGTGAAGCGGCAATCGTGAACTAGTGCTACATGAACGCTAAAAATTTGGGTGCCACTGGCGGCGGCTTTGTGCCGCCAGTGGCTTCGAATCGAATTTCCCGTATAAAACGAAGAGCACTGGCGAGCGAAGACGCACGCCAGTGGCACACAACCGCACATTTAAGCGTTGGCGGGACACTGGCTATTTCCCGATACAGAACTTGCTGAAGACTCGGTCGAGAATGTCGTCGGTGTAGATCACGCCGAGGATCACGCCGAGATGATCCAGTGCGTCTCTTAAATCAACGGCGATCAATTCGTCTCCAACCGTGGGAACTCTTGCGGCTCGTTCAGAACGCTCAAGAGCATTCGTCAGCAATTCCAGGGTTTCACGACACCGCGCGGAGGTCATTCCAAGCCATTGACTGCTGCGCCCGTGACTTTTACCAAAGTGTTGACGTAATGCGTCTTCGAGGCCAATAAGCCCTGCTTCGGAGACAGCACTGATGCGAACTGTATCAAGCGGAGAGCTGATCGACTCTTTCGTCTCGTTGGACGTCAAAGTCAAAGGGACGAGGTCCGACTTCGTGATCAAACGAATAATCGAGGATGATTTGTTTTGCTGTGTCATCAACAATTCATCATCAATCGCTCGTTCCGTTTCGCTGAGTGACGCTGATGTGCACCAGATAACAAGATCGGCCCTGTTTAATTGTGTGATACGTTGTTGTTGAGCGTCGGCAGCGATGCCACGAGCGTCGTCCTCCCAGCCCGCTGTATCAATGAGGTCGAACGTTAGCCCGTTCCAGTTCACGGCGCGGGTGAGAAAATCACGTGTCGTTCCGCGATCTGTGGAAACAAGAGCCGAATTCGAACCGGCAAGCTTATTGAACAATGTACTTTTGCCGGCGTTCGGCAAGCCGGCGAGCACGACTTGAGGTCGAACTCGGGATTGCATCCGTTCTACCGCTTGCCGCACTAAACCATCGACGAACTGTCGAGATTGAGTTAATCGATCAATTACGTCCTTTCGACTGACAAATTCGATGTCCTCTTCGACGAAATCGAGTCCCGCTTCCAGATCTGCAAGAAGTTCCAACAGGTCACGACGCAGGCTGCTGAGATTTGCCGAGATTCCCCCGGCCAATTGCGCGAGCGCCGTTTCCAGTTCTGCCTGATCATGGGCATCTATTACGCCGAGCACGGCTTCGGCCTGCAACAAGTCTAGTTTCCCAGCAAGAAACGCACGCAGCGTAAATTCACCGGGTCGGGCGTGCCTCGCACCGTGACGGTAGGCTTCATTCAGTACTGCTTCAAGCAGACAGGGTGAGCCAGGTAAATGAAGCTCGATCAGCGGTTGACCTGTGTAACTGCGGCGATTGGGCCACAACAAGACTTGAACCGGGATTTTCATCTGCCGGGTTTGACCATTGAGATGGACCATTCCCGGATGTGAACTGGCCGATTTCGCAGAATTCCATGCATCAACGTCTTGTGGTTTGAACCAACCAGCCAACACGTTTTGGATCTGTTTTCCAGAGATCCGCACAATTCCACGAGCCGATCCGCCAGGTGGCGACGCCAAGGCGGCGATTGGTTGATCGACAGAAAGGTCGATAACATTCACGGATCAGGGTGTCCTCACGACATCATCTTTCAATCAGACAGTTAGACCATCTGAGAGGATCGATCATTGTCATCGCTCCTGTCAGATGGGTTCAAACTCGCGTTATTTGTCCCGCTTCTTTTTCCGTTTGTCGTCTCGGTTGCTTTCGAGTTGCCGCGTTGCCGTGATCTGATTGTCCGCTGATTTCTGAAGTCGATCCCAAATTCCGCCGATGACCGATGGTTTTTCTTCTTCTGCTTTCTTACCGGGTACATTCGGTTGAGTTGCCAGGTTTGTGACCGGAGCATCATCAACCACAGGCTTATTCTTCTTGAGATGCTCAAACAACCACCGCTCGGTCATCGACCAGATATTCGTCGCGATGAAGTAAAGGCATAGACCTGATGGGACGCGGAAGAACATGGCTCCCATGAAGATCATCATGAAGCTCATCATTTTCTGTTGTTGAGCTTGTTCTTCATTCGTTGGCGGAGGCATCGTCAGCTTTTGATGAATGAACATTAAGCCGGTCGAGATGCAGGGCAACAGGTTGAAGTCAGTCCATCCCAGCCAGGGAATGGGGGCAGGGAAGTGGAAAAGTGCATCCGGCGAAGCCAGGTTTTCGAACCAGAGAAACGGTTCCATTCGCAGTTCGATTGAACTGCCAATGGCCCGATAGAGGGCAATGAAAATCGGCAATTGCAGGAATACGGGAAGACAGCCACTCATCATCAGGCCGAGCTGTTCTTTGCTCAGTTCCTGAGCGGCGTTCATGTACTCGGGAGTCCCTTTGCCATACTTGGTTTCCAATTCTTTTTGCTTGGCCTGCATCTTTGGCTGCAGCTCTTTCATCTTTGCTGCGTTGGCCGCCTGATGTTTGGAAATAGGCATCAGCAAAGTTCGAACGAGCGCCGTCAGACAGATAATTGCGATGCCGTAGCTCAGGCCGAGATGGTGGAACATATTCAACAACCAGACCATGCCCCGGCAGATGGCATCGAACCAGCCGTAGTCCATGACGGCCATCGCTGGAATCTGACTCATCAGTTCCTTTCGCTTTGGTCCGGCAAATAACGTGTATTTATGAGAGATTTCGCTATTACCCGCGACCTTCACGTCCGACTTCAGCTCGACGGAAATGTCGCTATACTCACTTTTCAAAGGGTATTCGTTGGCGACAACAGCTTTCGAAGCACTGACCTGATCCGCATCTGGCATCACCAATGCAGCAAAGTAAAGGACGTCGACGCCGATGTATTTCAGCTTTCGCGTCCAGACTTCGGTCTTATCCGCTTTTGCTTTCTTGACGGTCTCGAGGGCGGAAAGCTTGTTTTCATCGAGTGACGTGCCGTCATCACGAAGGAAACCCATCCGAACGTCGCGGTGCTTATACGAGTTTTCAGCATCTTCAAGCGGGACGCCGACAGGTCCTTGAAGTGTGTAGCTCAACTTCTGGTCCTGTTCGGTCAAGTTCTTGGCAGTGATTGTCAGAGCGAGTTTGTAGCCTTCAATAAATGTCTTTTGGATGTCATCCTGCTTGAGCTCATCATGAGTCAGTTGCTTCAGCTCAAAATGCTTGGTGAGTTCCCAGCGGCCGTCCGGTGTTTTGAACCGGAACGTTGCGGCACGTGCTGCGGCTTCGGGACTGGCCTCGGGAATGAATTCCCAGGCGATTGTGGCGAGAGACGATTTTCCTAAAAGCTTATCAATTTGAGGAGATCGCAACGCGAACGTTTTTAATGTCGTTTCTCTCCCGGATCGCTTTTCGGCGTCCGTGTTTCCAATCACACGAACTCGGTTACCACGGTGTCCGAACGCGGGATAGCGTTTCTTATTCGTCAGTTCAACGAAATCGACTGCTGCCCCTTCGCTGTTCAGGTTGGCCGCCAGAAAAAATTCGTCGACCTGCTGATTAAGAACACCGTCAGGTTCTTTATCCGGATCGACGGGTCCAAGCTGTAAATTCACCGCCGCGTGCTTCGGCAATTCAATAGCCGCGACATTTGCCGGACCAGCGTCAGGATCTCGCTGAAGATTGGCATCGGGCAACTTATCTGAAGTCGCGTCGCCACCTGCATCAACATTCTTGTCTTCAAGTTCGCCATCAACCTTTACGGTTGGTTTGGCGATGGGCTTATTGAGTTCTGGAAAGAATCGGGGAACGACGAGGTTGATCCACGTCATCCAGACCGCCATCGAGATCAGAAAAAATGTAAAAAAACGCCGCTGTTCCATTCCGGATACCAGTTTGCCAGAGTAGACCTGCCCTGCTGTCGCGAACGACGATGCGGGGCTTAAAACGTCGACGCAGCTTCGTGGGAACGATCCCTACGATCTGTCGACCAAACAACAACGTACGAATGCCGATCGCGGTTCACGCGATTCAGCGTCCGTCCGCGAGACGCTCGCCAAGAAAATTATCGAGATCGGGGATATCGAAGATTTTCTTCGCCGTCTTCGCTAGATCGTACTCGACTCGCTTGAAATAAACAGTATTACCGTCCAAAACGACGTACGAAGATCGGCTGTCCCCATTTCTGGGCTGACCGACCGAGCCGACATTGATCAACACTTTTTTTGCACCCAGCTCGTATTTAAAGTCAATTTCTTCCGGGGCCAGAAAATTCAAGTCTTCTGTGAACACACCGGGAATATGCGTGTGACCCTGAAAACAGTATTTTTCGACCAGCGAAAAAATTCGTTCCATTTTTCGCTGATTGTAGATGTCTTCCGGGAAGACGTATTCATTGAGCGGGTTTCTTGCGGATCCATGCACGAATAAAAGGTTTGGCTCTCGAATGACTCGCGGAAGTTCACCGAGAAAATCCCAGCGTTTGTCGGCTTGTGCTCCAGAACCCGATTCCAGCGTTTTGCGTGTCCAGAAAACGGCGCGTTCGGCACTGGCATTGAAACCTTCCGGGTCGAATAACGCGGCCTGATCGTGGTTTCCCAAAAGACAGTAACTGCATGTGCCCATGACCCGGTCGATACATTCGCACGGATTCGGACCGTAGCCGATGATATCGCCCAGGCAGTAGATTTCGGAGATACTCTGTTGGCGAATGTCGGCCAGCACGGCTTCCAGCGCTTCGAGGTTCGCGTGAATATCGCTAATGATGGCGCGCAACACAAATTCCTTGTCGGAAATGCCTGGGCAGTAAATCTGCCCTCAGAGTCTGGGGTCGTTAATCATAAAACTGCTAGAGGTTTGCGGCAAGCATTGATTTGATAAACAATTTCAGATTCAGCTTAGCCACCACCAGGCCAGCCAGCAAAGCAGCGGGAATATTACGAATACGATTGCGAACCCGAGTAGATTTGATCTGAAATTATCAGGCCATCGTGCCATGACCGGCCTTCATTCTGCGAGATATTTTACACAAATCCGAGGTTTTTGAGAAAATCGCCACCAACTCGGTTGAAGCTCAGAACCTGACGCCAAACCTTGCCATAATACCATTGTTGACGTCAAAACCTGGTTGGTTGCCGGAAAAAATATTCTGCCGGCCGAAAACATAGCCGATTTCGACGTACTTATCGTACCACGAGTGATCGCTTCGCAATCCGACAGCGACTCGCCAGTCGGTCAATTGGATCTCTTCGTGCCCTGAAACGTGCGGCTGTGTAATCTGATACGCTTCGACGTGGTATTCTCCGGTCGCGTACAGCCAATGCGAGCCATTTCCAAAGTTGCCAACGAAATAGCTGATTCGTGACTTGGGGAACAGCAAACGCAATTCCAGTCGTTCGTTCGGGTTCCAGACAACCCCCGCATACGGGATAATAATGTTGTTAACACGTTCCCAGTATTGGACCCCCAATACGTACATCAATTTCGGCGATGTCCGATAGAACAGAGCTCCATAGGTATCAAGTTGCAACGATTGTCGACCGAGCGAGGTACTGAATTCCGAGTTGATCGAGGGATTGAAGTCTAATTGGGCGCTCCATTTTCCCATTTGTGGCGAATTAAGGAGGAAGTCCCAACCCAATCGGTAAACAGAACCTGGGAGGTTCGGGTGATTGGGGCCACTCCAAATCCGCGCGCCGAACTGGGCCGTATTCGTAAAGACCCAATCGGGTCCGAGCATCGAGACATGCCTCAATGCGGCGTCATACTGCTGAATCGAGAAATTACCATGACCGGGTGACTTCGCTGCCGAGGGAGCGATCAAAACGCCGTCGAAAATCGGCGTAAATCCAAAACGCTGAGGTTGCGGGCCGTTGATCCCGGACATAATGGTCTGGCCCGGATCATTTAAAAACGGCAGTACCGGGTCAGGTCCAGCTTGAATCTGGAATGGATCATAAGGTTGGTATGGCGTTGCAAGCGGTGCGGCCGACGGGGGTGATTCATAGGTTGAATCGGGTCCCTGCCCTCGGAAAACGGGTTCATTATCGCGAGAAACCTGCAGCCAGCGAGGTCTTTGTAGAACCGGTGCAATTGCTGGTTCGTCATCACGAAAAATTGAGGAAAGTACAATATCCCGATCCGGACGGGTCGTGCCTGTTTCAGGCAATCCGCCGAAAAAGAGGGCAAAAACGCTCAGCAGGACATTGCACACCAGAGCTGCCTCACTGGAAATTAGGTCAGAGCCGCACCGACGACCCTCAAGTTCCGGCACGTTTTTCCAGAAATGACAATCCTCGTCAACATCAACTCCGGCGGAAAGTGCCAGACGAATCCCTCGTTTCTCCGAAGGGTCGATATGAAATGACGATCGATTTGCGGGTTACGAACCGATAATCCCGAGAAATACGGATTGTGCTAGATTCCATTCCGATCGAATATGCACAGGCAGATTCACCTCGCATCTGCGGCAGTCGCTGATCAAAACTTTATCGCATCACGCGCGGACTTAATTCTCGTGTTCCGACCGCATGGACTCGCGGCTGATGTTGATTGCAGGAGGAAAAAAGTCATGAAGAGATCGTCCGAATCGCATATTCGAGGTTTAATTCTCGGAATTTTGTTGTTTCAGGGAGTTGCTGTTTCCTCGTCTAATTCGCTTTCCAGTGACGCAATCGTCATACGGACCGGTTTGTCACGAATTGATGGCGACGACTTAAAACGCCACCTGACAACACTTGCCAGTGATTCTCTGGAAGGTCGAGAAGCGGGGGCACGCGGCGGAAAAGCGGCTGCCGCTTACTTGAGATCCGTACTCAAATCCATCCGAGAAACAAGCCGTTCTTTGCCGATCGAAACAACTCAAGAGTTTGGACGTGACTACCAGAACTTGCTCGTCTTTCTCCCCGGTTCAGACGAAACGTTAAAACACGAGGTCGTTGTTGTTGGGGCTCATTATGATCACGTCGGATTCGGTAAAGCGTCGAACAGCCGCGGTCCGATCGGGCACATTCACAACGGAGCGGACGACAACGCGAGTGGTACGGCGGCGGTGCTGGAATTGATAGAAGCATTTGCTTCACTGGAAACACCGCCGGCTCGATCGATTCTTTTTGCGTTCTGGGATGCGGAAGAAGCGGGACTTCTCGGATCAAAACATTGGGTGGCCAATCCCACGATTCCGGTTCAGAATTTGCGCTTTGTCTTAAATATTGACATGCTGGGACGGTTACGGGACGGTCGTGTCATCACGGTGGGGTGGCGTTCGGCACCAGGACTCCGTCCATTCCTCGCTTCGCACAACATCGCGAACGACCTGTTGCTCGCGTATCAACCTCAAGTGATCGCCGACAGCGATCACTACCCGTTTTATGCGGCCGGGGTTCCCGTCATCCATCTCGATACGGACAAACACGATGACTATCATCGTCCCTCAGACGATCCCGACAAAATCAACTGGGACGGATTACGTCGGATGACAGAATATTCATATCGATTGGCCTTCGATGCCGCCAATCGCCCTGACTTTCCTCGATTTCGACGGGAAGCTCTGTCAGAGCCGACCCCATCCTGGTTTAACTCCAAAGACGCCACCAGCCCGCCAGTTCGACTAGGCGTCCATTGGGACCAGGAACAATTGCGGAAAAATCTCATCGTCGTTTCTCAGGTGACTCCCGGTTCACCTGCGGCGACTGCTGGACTTCGGGCAGCAGATCACATTGTGAGGCTAGGGCCGTGGAATAGCGGGACCGCCGACGATTTGAAAATGATCATTCAAACGGTCAAAAATCCGGTTCCGATTCGCGTGGAACGACCCGGAGTCGCCACCCCCATTGAGATGAATATTAATTTTCTCGGGACCCCGGTTCGCCTGGGGGCAAGCTGGCGTGACGACACGGCACTTCCCAATTGTGTTGTCATCACCCACGTCGTTGCAGAGTCCCCTGCCGATCGGGCAGGGATCGCAGCGGGAGATGTCATTCTCGACATGGGTGGCCGTTCATTCGCGACTTCCGAAGAGATGCGCCAGCGAGTGTTGTCGGAGCGGGCGCCATTTCACTTCCGAGTCGAGCGGAATGGTCGAATTCGCGAGGTCGTCGTGGAACTGATCGAAGATGCTCCGTGATTTACATTATTCGCGAAGTCTTCATCATCGTTGACGATCGTTGGGCTATAACAGAGATTCCACAGGTAAGCGCGGCCTGCTTCCAATGGATTTTCCGTCCGTTATGTCATGGAGTTTCGTTGTGTCGAAGTATTTTCTTTTGAGCGTTGCGCCCTTCGCTTTACTGTTGTCTTCCATCGGGTGCGGTTCTTCGTCTCACGCCATTGACGTGCTCGATGGTTCCGATGGACGTCAACCCGTCAAGGTTGCTGACGCCGAAGCCTACAAGCCGACGTCACTGCCCGATCGAGTTATTCTGACGTGGACCGGTGACCCCTCGCGAACACAAGCCGTCACATGGCGTACCAGCACCGCAGTAGCAAAAGGGCTGGCCGAAATCGCAATCGCGACCGACAATTCTGGTTTCGCAAGAACAGCCCGACAATTGGCCGCGAAGACGACTCTTCTCGAATCTGATCTCTCGAAATCGCACTACCACACCGTCGAGTTTAACGCCCTGTCACCTCGTACCAAGTATGCGTACCGAGTGGGTGACGGCGCGAACTGGAGTGAGTGGTTTCACTTTACGACCGCTAGCGATCGGACCGAACCGTTTACGTTCGTTTATTTCGGCGACGCCCAGAATGACATCAAGCCGATGTGGTCTCGCGTGATTCGAGAAGCGTTTACCGATGCACCGAAAGCCAGCTTTCTGCTGCACGCCGGAGATTTGATTAACAAACCGAACAGCGACGCCGAATGGGGCGAATGGTATCTGGCGGGCGGTTGGATCAACGCGATGACGCCAAGCATCTCAACCCCCGGCAACCATGAATATGAAAGTGTCGGAGTGACCCGGACTTTAACACTTTCCAAACATTGGAAGCCCCAGTTTGCTCTGCCGGAAAACGGTCCCGCCGACCTGTTGGAGACGGCGTTTTACTTGGATTTTCAAGGGACTCGGATTATTTCATTAGACTCAAACGTCAAGATTGTTGAACAAGTCCCGTGGCTTGAAAAGGTCCTCGCTTCGCGCGATTCGTCAATCGGCTGGACCGTTGTGACATTCCACCATCCGATCTATTCAAGTGCCAAAAATCGCGATAACAAAGAGGTTCGCGACAACTGGCAACCCGTTTTCGACAAGTACAAAGTCGATCTCGTGTTGCAGGGACATGATCACACTTACGCGAGATCGAAACTGGTCAACAGCACCACTGGCGTTGCGGCCAAAGGCGAGTCGGGCACCGTTTACGTTGTCTCCGTCAGCGGTCCGAAGATGTACGACATCGGCAGGCCGCCTCGTCCGGAATTTCAGCGAGTTGCTGAAGATACGCAATTGTTCCAGATCATTACGATCGACGGTGACGAACTACGATATCAGGCCCGCACTGCCACCGGTCAACCCTATGACGGATTTACGCTGAAGAAGCGAGCAGGACAACCCAACGAACTGATCGAACAAGTCCCTGAGACGCCAGATCGATTGAGAGGACTAAAGTAGCCTGCAAAAACACGGCGAGCACGGGGAATCAATCCCCGGCTCGCCATGTTTGTTTTCATCGAGTCAATAAATTCAGATCACAGATTCCAGCCGCAATTGTCGCGGACCTTAATCATTGTTCCCAGAATCGTGTTCCACGTCTTCATATCTTCCAGAGTAGAATTCGGGAACATGCAACCGTCCCAGCAAATGTGTTTGATACCACGATCGGCCGCACCCTTCAGCCAATAGGCAGCAGTCGCGACAATGTCGAGCTTCCCGTTCGGGTCGTCGGCAAGACAATGTCGACCGGTCTTGTCATGGGTTCCAGTACCGTGAACCGTCCCGTCGTTCTGGGCCACGTGGAAGTCAATCGTCCACGGTCGCAACGCGTCAGTCATTTTCGTATAGGCTGCGTCAAACTCGGCTTGAGTGTAGCCTTCTTTCAACAAAGCGTGCTCGGGGGCGTTATACCCCATCAAGTATAAGTAGGTATGTGCCTGATCGGCCTGGAATCCAACCGTCCCTGGCATGTCAACCTGCTCGAGCAGGTCAACCATGTTCTTCCAAGAGTGCATGCCACCCCAGCAGATTTCCCCTTCGGCGGCCAAACGCTCACCATGGGCGGCAGCAACAATTCCCGCTTCGCGGAATGTGGAAGCGATCTTTTTCGTGTTGCCAACGGGGTCTTCCAACCATTGTGACGGACCAGCGGCGGCATCGATTCGGATCACGCCATACTTTCGCACGCCGTGTCGATTGAAGATGTCTGCGATGCGACAGGCTTTCTTCACCGCAAGCACGAACTTGGCACGCTGCTCGGGACCACCCATTGAACTGTCGCCAACCGTTCCCGGCCAGACGGGTGCGACCAGCGAGCCTACAGCCAGGCCTTCGTAAGCAATCTTGTCGGCGATCCGTTTCACGTCGTCGTCTGACAGGTCGATGTTGACGTGCGGGTCAAACAGGAATAGATCCACTCCATCAAACCGCTGGCCATTGACGACCGCGTTCTTCGTAAAGCCCAGCATGTGGTCCAGCGAAATGAACGGCTCGGCCCCTGGGGAACCCTTCCCAACCAGACCGGGCCACATCGCATTATGAAGTCGTGGGAATTTGTTACTCATCGAAGTTCTTTCAGAGCGAAGTTGAAAATGAAGGAGCGGAAAAAAGAAACTTACCGACGTTTGTGATCGCCGACGTTCGGAGCATCTGGCTGAGCGTTTGGACCGAAGTAGCGCAGTGAGACCAGTGGTTCGGACCCATTGTTCTCAACAATAACCCCTTCTGCTGCGGCCTTCGCTGTGACGAAAACTTCGTCGTCAGTCATCTGACCGAAACGGATCATGGCAGGCGTCTGCAACCGCATGCCGTTGATCTTCCCTTCGCCTTGAACCGTAACCCATCCATACGCTCCGCCATCCTTGAGTGTCAATTTCGTGCCAGGATTAACGGTCAATTCTTTGGCGGTGAAGAGCTGTTCTCCGTCGATCTTGCCGTAGACGATCCAGCGATCGACATAGCCTTCCTTTTCCGTGTGAGCGACAGGAATCGGTTCCAGGTAGTTATTGTCCTTGAAATTTGGATCGACGTTCTTTTCCCAGTCGAGAGCGTCAACCAGATATTGCAGATCGTCGTGTTTGTCTTTTGGAAAATCCTTCGTCAGAAGTGTTCGGGGAACTGCTCGGCCTTCGACCATTGACTGGTACATGCCGAATACGTCGCTGCCCCACTGAGGTTCGTAAGTCAGCAGGCTGCCTGGTGCATGCAGGACGCAAGGAGGAATCAACCATCCGGTTCCCAACTTCAAACGATAGGCCTTGGACAGATCCAGAATTCCATTGTCGCCTTCGTTCCAGCGAGCCAGACTGTCGATCACGTCCTGCTTCGTCGTTCCCGGCTCGAGTCCCATGAACGTGTAAGGGAATTTGTTTCCCGTGGGATTGAGCTGTGGCGGGAAGTAGTACGATTCGGGCTTTCCTTCTTGCCCAACCAGCTTCGCTTTTGCCGTATTCAGGTGCATGTGATGGGGAATCGGACCCATGTTATCGAAGAACTTTGAATAGACAGGCCATCGCCTGTACTTATTCCAGATATGATCGCCGATTGTTTCAGAGCCGAGCTCGGCGATAGCGTCCCGCAGTGTGAACTTCTGCCCGGCGTGAACGCAGTACGATAATCCTTCGTCTGCTGGTGCCCCTTCGTTTGCGGCGACTGTTGTTGACGCGAACCATCGTTCATCGATCCCACCTCGATGAGTTCCCAAGGCATAGTAATCGGCGGGATGCAGTTTCAAACGACGTCCTGGCTGAAGAAACGAGCGAGGAACCCAAGTTGGGGCCAGTCGGAAAATACCCTTGCCTTCAGTCAGTGCGGCGGATGCCAGTTGTTTGACGTTGGCCATGGTCTTGGAAATCTTCTTCTTGCGAATTCGTCGAGGGACATCGACGGCCGGGAAACTCGACCGTCTGAAATAGCGAAATTATTACGGGGAGCGAGATTTTTGACGTTTTACTCGCCGAAATGCAATCGTGCGGCATGTCCGTAAGCTGATTTGCAGGTCCAATTACCCCAAACATCGAAAAATCTTGATTCTCGATGATGGTAAAAACAGTTTCGGTTCTTGTTCCCCGTTGCCGTTCAGTGATAATACGGTTAACCACAAGTATTGAGGTTGGATGCCTCGCCCCGCAGGCAAGGTTGCCTCGCCACTCTTTTCTGAAAGTGTTCACAGATGCAAAAGTTGTTTTCACTGACGGCTGCATGTGCAGCGTTCGCCCTGATGGGTACAGGATTCTGCAATTCGGCTAACGCCCAATGGGGTACTCTTAAGGGCCAGATATTGCTCGACGGGGACATCCCGAAGATTGAACCGCTTGTCAAGCAGGGAAACGCAGCAGCGAAAGACGCAGCGGTTTGTGCCGCTCAGGAAGTTCCCGATGAAAAGCTGGTCGTGAATCCCGAAAACAAAGGGATCGCTAACGTCGTCGTCTACCTGGCCAAAAAGCCTGCAAAGATCGCCCCTACCGTTGAAAAGAGTGCTGTCCCGCAGGTCACGTTCGACCAGAAGGGATGCCGTTTCATGCCACACGTTCTGCTCGTCCGAACCGATCAAACGGTTCTCGTGCTGTCTGACGACGAAGCAGCACATAACACGCACACCTTTCCGATCAAGAATCGTCAGGACAATTTCGTCGTGGCGCCTAAGGATCGGACCGGAGTTTCTGTAAAACCACTCACCTTGGCCGAAAAGCTGCCTTCGAAAGTCGGTTGCGACATTCACCCGTGGATGGTGGCCTATTGGGTCATCCTTGATCACCCCTACGCTGCCATCACGGATGCAAACGGTAACTTCGAGATCAAAGATCTGCCTGTCGGAACGCACGAATTCAATGTCTGGCAGGAATCCGCCGGTTACCTCGACAAAAAGTACACCGTCAACATCAAGGACGGAACCAATCAGGAAAAACCGCTGAAGTTCACAGCGAAACAAATCCTGAAGTAAATGAATCCTGTTAATACACAGTGATTTTAATCCAGAAACGCCCGGCAAAATAACTTTTTTGCCGAGCGTTTTTTCGTAGACAGCCTGTTATTTCGGCGAATTGTTTGTACGCCGAGTGCATGTCTCATGCATTTTAAGAAGCATGGCCCGTTGAATGAACGACGTCTAAATTGGGTTGTTTTCCGCAAACACCAACCTCTTTTACCATTAATTACCAACCAAATTCTGTAGAATGACTTGGAAAGTGGTAAATATTTTGGGCCATCTGATCTTCCCTAAGACACCCACCGACGACGTGTTCGTTGTGTTAACAAGCGTTTGACTCGCACTGATGTGAGTGGTAAGCTCATTGGGTTGTATTAATTTCATTCACTTCAAGTGTTGGTGATCGTGTCCCTATGGGGATTTCATTCAACGGAGAATCTGGAGAATGTCCTTCTGAAGAGGATCTGAAATCGTGTGCGCAGCAACGGCTCGAATCCAATGCCGCTGAAATCATTGCCAGACATCTTCGCGGATGTCAGGCATGTCGCGACCGCTTCGCGAAGTATAAAGATGGCTCCAACACAGAGACCAATCTGTTTCCGCATGACGAAAACTACGCCGATACGAAGACGGTCGCTTCCGAGGACATAGTCTCGGATATTTCCCTTGAGGGCCGATTCGACTTAAGTCTGTTTGCTCCGTCTTCGATTCAAGGAGCGATGGGGAAACTGGGAAAATACGACGTTCTCAGTGTCCTGGGTACCGGCGGGATGGGCGTGGTTTTTAAAGGGTTTGACGAGGAACTCAGGCGGCCGGTTGCTCTGAAGGTTCTCAACCGGGAACTCTCGTCCTCATCGACAGCGCGCCGGCGATTTGTGCGAGAGGCCCGCGCTGCTGCGGCAGTCAATCATCCAAATGTAGTGACAATCCACGGCGTCGAAACACATAATGACTTGCCATTTATTGTGATGGAATTCGTTTCTGGTATTTCGTTGCGTGACCGTTTGTGCCAGCAACCGCTCGACCCAATCGATGCCTTGCGAATCAGCGATCAGATCTCCACAGGATTAGCAGCAGCCCACCTGCACGGGGTCATTCACCGAGATATCAAGCCCGGTAATATTCTGTTGGAAGATGGCCAGTCTCGCGTCAAAATTACAGATTTTGGCTTGGCGCGAGTTGCGATCGACAATGTCGAATTGACTTCTCGCCATAGTGCCGTTGGGACTCCCGCTTACATGTCCCCTGAACAGGTCCGGGGGGACAATCTCGACGCACGTAGTGATTTGTTTTCGCTGGGTTGCGTCATGTACGCAATGTTCGCTGGCCATTCACCATTTCATGGGCGGACCGCCCTGGAGAGCGCACGAAAGGTGGTTGACGAAAAACCACTTCCACTGGACGCAGTTGCACGGAACGTTCCAAAGTTCTATTCCGAAATCGTTACTCGTCTTTTAGAAAAAGACCCGAATCACCGATATCAGTCGGCCCAAGAGGTTGCTACGGTGCTCTCAGGATACGTGAGGACAATCAACCAATCGGCAACCGATGAGTTGCAGGGGGTCATGCGGAAGAGCTTGCCTCCGAAAGAGATGCGAACGTGGCGTGCGGTCTGGCCCGTAGCTTTCTTGATTGTTTTCGCTTTGGGTATCGGCCTGAGTTCTTGGTTAAATGGACGGCAGACCCAGACGAAAGTGATTCAAAATCTTATTCCAGAAGTTCCTTCCTCTGAAAAGAATTGGTTGCGAGGGGAAATAACCGTTTCGAAATCGGGGTCCGCCCGCTTTGCGTCAATCCGCGAAGCGTTAGAACTCGCGGGACCAGGCTCGCGAATCATCGTTCAGGATGCCGAAGAATATCCCGAACCGCTGGTTATTGATCGGCCGGAACAATGGCAGGACGTCATCCTCGAATCCAGCGAGGGTGCTACGCTCGTCGCACCCAATTCACGGAGTGTGGTTCGCATCGCTGGAGTGCCAAAATTTGTCCTAAGTGGTTTTAAGATAAGGGCCTCGGCGGATCAATTTGGAATTGAAATCAGTGGAGATTGTGCCGGAGCACACGTTGCAAGTGTTAAAGCCGAACGTATTGGAGATTCGGATGGGACCCGTAAAGGACACTCATTGTCTTTTCTTTATCTACACGATGGTGCTGCCGGAACTGAAGGCTCGCCGATAGTCATCAAGAACGTTGATGTTCGTGGCGGAGGCATC
Organism: uncultured Schlesneria sp.; assembly: GCA_903904835.1. Classification (GTDB taxonomy): domain Bacteria; phylum Planctomycetota; class Planctomycetia; order Planctomycetales; family Planctomycetaceae; genus Schlesneria. The sequence goes on from CAIVEI010000051.1 coordinate 194,966, forward strand.
GGTCTACAAATTGGTGATGAAGCTCCTCGTGATGGCGTTTACGTCCCCGTAAAATGGATTCGTCTGGAAGAATGTACTGTCATCGGGCGTGACACAGGAATCGGTTACCAGCTAATTCTGGTCAACGCTTTAGAGCATGTTGTCGTCACCCGCTGCACCTTTGCCAACGGGGCTTGCGGCGTTAGTTTTCTTGTCAAGCAGCCTCACCTCGCTCGAAGCGTGAATATCAGCCACAACACGTTTCATCAGCTCAAGTGCTGGCTGGTGTTTCACGACACGCCGCTGGAACAGGATGATGTCGAATTCCAGAAGAATCTGATTTGTCGTACGTCACAAGTGACGCTTGAACAGAGGAACCTTGATTCCGTCCGTTCATGGTTCGTTGACAATGGGTGGCTGCAATCGGATGCCCCCGACGATCCGACGATTTTACAGGTCGCCAAATCGGCTCCCCCAATCACATTCGCTTCCGAGGATGTGACTCACGTTGACTACCTCAAGCCGACATCAGATTCATGGAATGCTCTGCCGTTGGGGAAAGAGCTGCCAGGTCGGTACGGAGATCCTTCGTACAACCGTCGTCAACGTTGAATTACCAATCCTCACCAATCGGATTCGGAGTGCCTCTGTGAGCCCTTATGATTTTCCAGAGCCGCCAATCAATCAAGTCGATTGCGACCCGTCTGCGTACCCAGTAAGTGTCAAGGAATGTTCCGCATACGGTTTCTCTGAGGATTGTCAGAGCGGTCTTAACTTTGGCTCGACGCTTCAGTTTGCCGGTTCAGGCGCAATGCCCTGCGTTGATGTGCGGAACACTGCCAGGGAATCGCATCGCCCTTTAAGAGTCGGGCATGTCGGGCAATTTCTTATGCGCGGCGGAATTGAAATGTGGCTGAAAGGGCTTATTCGTCACACTCAGCCAGACCACCTGACGTTCGTCCGTTGCGTCGCCACATCATCACATTATTGGGATCCGCGCGTGGCCGCTGAATTAGGCGTTGCCGTCGAGATCGGCGGCGCCGACAGCGTTCGCCGACTTGCGGCAGATTGTGATGTGCTGCTTTGTTCGGGGCCCGCCGAAACTGCCGAATGGCTGGCCGAATGTCGCCCGAAACTCACGGTTTTTGTCGCTCATGGAAATGCGCAACCCTATCGGGCATTGCTTGAGCGTTGCGGGCCGATTGTGGACCATGTCGTTGCCGTCAGCAACGGCGTGCGCGATCAGATATGTATGGGTTTCCCTTGCACAGTGATCCCCAACGGTGTCGATGTGGCTCACATCGCTCCGAGCCGGTCTCGCGCTGAAGTGCGGCATTCATTAGGCTTTGCACCGGAGGATTTTGTATTGGGCTATGTCGGTCGCTTTTCCTGGGAAAAGCGACCTCGAACAATCATTGAAGCGGTGGCCTTGCTGCCGCCCCGATTCAAAGCGCTGCTGGTAGGTTGGGGTGACGAACGCCAGCAGTTGCTTGAACTGGCTAATCAGCGAATCCCCGGCCGCTATGCAATCGTAGAGGGGGATCGCAACGTTGGCGATTATTATCAAGGACTTGACGCGGCCTGCCTCCCCTCAGAATGGGAAGGATTTGGACTGGTCGTTATCGAAGCCATGTTTGCTGAACGAGTCGTGATCGCCAGGCCCGTCGGTTGTATCCCAGATGCCATCAACGATCGTGTCAACGGCCTCGTCGTGTCTGGCGATCCTCAATCCTTTGCGGCAGCGGCTTCACTGGTCGAAGCTCATCCTCAGTGGGCAAACGGCGTCGCGAGGGAAGGCCGCCGATACGCTGATCTCTATGGCCACGCACGACAGATGAGTGCTCGCTATGAGGAACTGCTGTCGCGGTTATGGTTACAGACTCAATCAAGAGTTTGATTCAGGATTTGTTCTTCATGCCCATCGGTTCCTATGCACTCGTCCCGCATGTCGCACATGCGCTTGTTCGGCACCAACCCCATCGCGTTCTGGACCTTGGGATCGGTTTCGGCTTGTACGGTGCCGTCGTTCGGCAGTGGTTAGATCAAGGAGTACGCCCTTGGCGGACAAACCTTACAGGGGTCGAGGCCTTCGCATCATACAGAAATCCTACTTGGGACCTTTACAATCTGATTGTGATCAATCCCATCCAGGAGTTCCTGGTTCGCGATCATGCATTGTTCGATTTCATTCTGCTTCTTGACGTGGTTGAACACTTCGAGCGTCCCGAAGCAATATGGGTGCTCGATCGCTGCAAGAGACTACTTTCACCGCGCGGTTGCATGATGGTTGGGACGCCTGCGATTTTTATGGAACAAGGTGCCGTCGGCGGCAATGAATTCGAACGTCATCGTTCGCTCTGGACGGTGTCCGACTTTATTGAGCGAGGTTATCGGATCGAGAAAAACGGCGATCCAGACGCGTTTGGTCACCAGATGATACTCGCTGCCTTTGTGCCTGGTGGTTCATCAACTTGCTAGACGCCACCGCCACCGCGAGAGGGACGAAGAGATCATGATCATGATTGACAAGCATGTAAAACGAAAATGAATGTCTTTCCGGCATCTCTCCTCTTAGAAGTCCATCTGACAACGACGTGCGATCATGTCGGTTTCGTTGCGCCGGCTGATGGCGTCCTGACTTAAGAATCCGGTGTCGGTCTGAAATGCGCCATTCATCCGGACTGTGGGAAAAGTATTCTTGTTAAGTCGATCGAACACGGCCGAAAATGACATAATTTTTTCAAACAATGGAAGAAGTTTTTCACTTCCCTGAATTCGCGTAAGCGACTGCGAGATTAGTATTTCCATCGCAATCTCAATCGGATAAGACGAGGGTCGAGTTTCAGATTGGTTTTACTGACTTGGTCCGTTGCTGACATTTATTATCAGTGGGATTTTTTGAGTATGTCCACGAATTCCCTTTCAGAACGCAATATGTCGAGTCGCGGTTTTTCTCGCGAATTGCCTGCATTCAGTCAAAACAATTCAATCCGATCGATCGATTCACTGCTGGTCATTGGAATCGTGGCGATTGCGATTTTTCTCAGCCTTTTTGTTTTCGAATTCTCCAGGATTTTGAAACTTGCGGGAAAGGTCAATCACGCATCGCCCGCTCGTTTCTATGAGCCGGCCCATTCGGATTATGCGAAGCGGTAAGCAAAAAAATGAACCGCCCGAAGACAAAGTCCTCGGGCGGCTCGGTAAATCATTAAGCCTGTGGCTTAAACAGCTTAGAACGTCCAGCAAACGTCGGTGATGAACAGACCCTGATGGTTCTTCTGACCATTGTCATAAGGCTTCTGGTTCGTAGCACCAGAAACAGCCTGTTGGGTCGTGTTGTTGATATTCCCTTCGAACCAGTCGAAGCGAAGGTTTGGACGAATGAAGAAGTTCGGCTTGCCGGTTGGGTACCAACGTGGTCCGACTGTCACTTGGTAGAAGTTACCCATGTAACCGCCTGGCAGATTGTTCACGCCGTTTGGATTACCGGTGATACCGCTGGCTGCGGCACCTGGCAGGAACTGTTGAACTCGGTAGCCTTCTTCATCACGCCACCATTCGAAGTTCGCACCCCAGGTCCACTTGTCGCTGGTCTTATAGTACATGTACTGGTTGATACCGTACCAGTTGGCTCGCTGGCCGCTGACCGTTGCATCACGTTGGGTACCGAAATCGCTCTGTCCTACGTAGGTCAGTTTGTCATTGAACGGCTTCGTGTAAACTAACGATTGATAGTATCGTTGGGTAAAGGTGTTGTAGAAGTTAGGTTCTTGCGACAGGACGATAACCTGAGCCAGGTTCGACTTGTCCTGGAACGTATAACCCCATGTACCGAGGTAACCGAGGTGTGGGTTATGACCGTCGAAGTTATCCCAGCCGTGGATCAAACCGCTGCTGGCGACAAAGTTGTCGGTGAACTGGTAGGTCGCCATGGCCCCAGTATGAGTGAAAGGCTCACCCCACTGATAGGTGTAAGGGATGGTACTGAAGAAGTTCTGGGTCGTGTCGACCGTGAAGTACCCGATCGGCGAGATGAAGTGACCGACCTTGACTTTCAACTTCTTATAAGCAACTTCCCCGTAGAACTGAGGAATTGCCAGGCCGTAAATCCCAGGGCCGTTCAGGCGTGGGGTTTCCAAACCTGATTCGGTCGTTAAACGGGCGTTCGTACCGTACAGCAAGTCGACGCGACCACCGATGTCGAAATCTTTCTTGCTGGTATCGGTCGCTTTTTCGGCGAACAGCCAGAACTGGTTAAGCTGGTATTCGTTCGAACGGTCAGGCCATGTCACAGGGCCGTTCCAACGGTTGCTGGGGTTTTGCCAGTTCCAGGTATAGCTTTGAACCAGGTTTCCACCCAGTTTATAGCCATTGTCCTTCAAATGGTTTCCGCCATTGCCGTCATCGAAGATATCAGTCAAACCCCAAGGGGCTGAACTGTCTCCGCCGCCACCAGCAGCACCACAGCCACCGGCCGTTGAACCACAGGCTGGATCAGCGGTTGCAGCACAGGCTGGTGCGGGTGTCGCAGGAGCGGCACAGGTATCGCAATTCAAACCTGCGTAGAGGCCGTTGATACGAGCAGCGGCGTCAGCAAAGACCTGATCACAGCACGCAGGCTGGGCCTGGGTGCAGCTCATTGTTGTCGTACATTGCGGTTCAGCTGCGGAAAGAGCTCCCGCGACTAGCATGCCCGCTGTGCCGAGCATCATGGACAATCCTGTCCCGATGTCGACAAATCGAAGTTTCCGAAGACCCAACATTTGTCACTCCTTGAGTTTCTATTGCTACTGAACCCAGCGTCGTCTCGTTGTTCGTCAGTCGACGACCGCCGAGTTTGCGGCTGCCAACATTTGCGCATGGCAACAACAGTCGCGTTCCTTACGACACCACTTCTGTCATCCATTCCCCCTCGACGAGCGCGTGAAGGAGTTCAGGTCTTTCGTCGCTATCGGAATGTCGGTGCAGCCTGTCCGAGCAAGAAATTTTGAAGGCGAGTTTCCGGTGTAATTCGCACAGCCATTTTTATCCTCAAACTCTTACATAATAATGGTTTATGCAAATTTACGATCGGCAGATTCTGCCGGAACAGGAATCTTCCAGGGGTTCTCTTTCTGGTTTCCAATCGCTGTCGGCGGATTAACTCAAGCAAGCGGATTTCGCTGATCTTAGGCAAAATCTGCAAGCAATTTGGCGAAGAAAATCAAGTCACTTTTTTTTGGGCTTTCGAAACTTACAGGTTGGGTTCGGAAAGTCGATAGCGTGGTCCTTTACTCACCACTATCCTTTTGACCTTCCTTGAAGTTTGGGGGCAATACGAATGGGCCGTGAGCCCGCCCAAGCGAAGGACACGGATGATTGAGAGAACCGACGGTTCGGCCCAGGAGGTTGGTATGCGAAAATTGCGATTGATGAATGCTCTGACGAGCAGCCTGGTGGCGATCGCCTTGGGGGTGATCCCATCGGAGGCTCAGGATTACGGAGGATCTGAAAAAGCTCCGTCCATTGAATGGAGGCCTTCGTATCGACGAGCGGTGGATGAAGCCGCTCGAGATGGAAAGCCATTATTAGTGAGCGTGACTGCGACCTGGTGTGGTCCTTGCCGTCAATTGAAGCAGCTCACCTTCACCGACTCCCGTGTGATCGATATGGTGCAGTCAAGCTTTGTACCGTATCTGATTGATGCCGATGAGCATCCGGAACTCGTTACAGGTTTTGGTGTTGAGGCATTTCCAACGACAATGGTGATCGCTCCGGATCTGACAATTCTCAAGCGGATGTCGGGTTTTCAATCGGCTGGGGACCTGGTTGCAAACATGGCACCGCTCGCGAATCCATCGACGTCGATTCGCATGCAGAAAGATTCAAGCGAACCAGCTTCTGCCCTGCAACCGGCGAATGCCATCACTTTTGGGTTTGATGGCTATTGTCTGGTCAGCATTTTGGAGGAGAGCCGAGTTCGCAGGGGATCAGAGGAATTTTCGGCGGTGCATCGTGGTCAGACGATCTGCTTCCAATCCGAGGAACATCGCCAGAAATTCCTGGCTAACCCGGAAAAGTACTGGCCCGTGGCAAACGGTCAGTGTCTGGTCAGTTCTCGAGAAGGAGCGTCGGCGGGGAAGGGTGACCCTCGGCTGGCGGTGACTTGGAAAGGTCGGATCTGGTTGTTCAGTGATCGGGAACGGCAACAACGTTTCATTCAAACACCGTTCTACTACGTGAACGAACTCTGATCCGTAATCGACATTTCATGCGAATGCGGTAGTTGGGCTGGGGACTGCAAAGCCTCTGGCCTCGGTTGCTCGAAAGTGGGTTGAGCAGCCGAGGCACATTTCTCTTGTTTTCTTTCGTGTACCGACGGAATGGTCAAAACGTCGGAGAGCGAAATTCTTTTTTTGCGGTCAAGGTTCCGGTTTTTTAACAGGAATCGGGAAATTGCAAACAAATCGCTGCGACCGGTTTTCTTCGGTCGTCAACAGCGGTACATTCATAGCTTCTGTCCAACGGATGGCCGGGTCTCGACGTACGCATCGCGACCGCGTCTGATCCGTCGAAACTCAGATTCGGCGCAGAATTGGTGTTTTTTTGTTATCGCGAGGTTGTTCATGCTCCCGTCGACGCTTTTTCCTTCGTTGCTGCTTGCTTTGGATGATCTCTCACAACAAGGGACCATGAATTGGGTTCCGACAATTCTGGTCTGCCTGATTCTATTGTTGGCCCTGATCGCTTTTAACTACATGACGAAAGCAGGAATTATTGCGCGGGCCACAACGAAAGAGGCCGTTCGGCAACCTGTTTTCCTTCTCTGTATGGCGCTGGCCATCGTGGTTCTGCTTCTGAACTATCTTCTGCCGTTCTTTTCACTCGGTGAAGACGTCAAAATGGTGAAAGATTGCGGTTTGGCAACCATGTTGATCACGGGACTGTTAATCGCCGTGTGGACCGCCAGCACAAGCGTTGCGGAAGAAATCGAAGGAAAGACGGCGATGACGCTCTTGTCCAAACCAATCAATCGCCGCCAATTTGTACTTGGAAAGTACATTGGCATTCTTCAAGCCGTTCTCTGGTATATGCTTCCTGTTGTAACTGTTTTCCTGGTATTGATTTACTTCAAGGTAAGTTATGATGCGAGGGAAGGTTCCAAGGATGTTCCTCCTCACGCTGAACGAATCCATGAAGTTTATCAGGTACTTCCTGGAATCGGTTTGCTCTTGATGGAAATTGCCGTCATGACGGCTGTCAGTGTCGCAATTTCAACCCGGCTTCCGATGGTTGTGAATCTGACGAGTTGCTTCGCAATTTTCGTCGTCGGACATCTCACGGGGTTGATGGTTCAGGCCGGCGTCTTGAAGCTGGAGTTCGTCCAGTTTATGGCACGCTTAATCGCGACAGTTTTGCCGTCGTTAGACCTTTTCAATATCAGTGCCGCGGTTGCGACGGGGGATATTGTACCTCCGATCTATCTCGGATACTCAGCCATTTATTGCGCGTGCTACTGTTGTGCAGCCATCTTAATGGCGTTCATTCTGTTTGAAGACCGCGACTTGGCTTAGTTGAGAGGCGGTTTTCTCGCCGGATCAGTATCAATTTGGCCGAAATCTCGTGATGATGTGGGTCGTGACAAGACCGCAGCGGTGCGGTCGTTTCTTCGCACGGAGGGGATGGCAATTTCTCTCGCGGATTGGCATCGATCATGGACGTTTCTCCTCCAAGTTCGCTTGAACGAATTCTGTCTCGACGCACGTTAATGCGCGGCCATGCGCCGATTGCAACGATCTGGTCGTTCGTCGCGATGCTGGCCCTCGTCGTATTGCTGTTCGACTTCTGCCTGTTTGTCGGACTTCTTGTTGATCAAGGGCGTGTCGATCTCGTTCTTTCCCCGAAGGAGGTCGCTTCCTTTCAAGAACTGACGGGATTGAAAGTCACAGGCGCAGTGCATGAAACCGACGAGAAACCTGACGAAGCTTCATTGCCAGAAGCGCCCGATTCGATCCACGTCTTTTACGACGAACACGGCATACTTCCTGCCGTCTGGCAAACACGCAATCGTTGGTGGGGAGGTGCCGTTGCTGCCCTTTATCGCAGGGTCAGTTGGTTGCAAACGAACATTCTTGCGTTAACCTGGATTTTATCCATCGGAGTTTTGCTGTTCGTATTTCGATCTTTTTGCCTGGGACGAATCCGTTACCACAGTCACCGTTCCTCCCTTGACGGCATCACCGCAGTTCGACGGCAACTTCACCGTCAAATCATCAGGATCAGTCCAGAGGACCTGGACGGGACCGGGCACGAACTGGCGAACCATCTGTTTGTTAATGACGTGGATACCCTGCAAAATGGGCTGTTTCAGTCATTTTCGACAATCTCCCGGTATCCGCTGGAGTTGCTGGGATTGTCATTTGTATTGCTCAGTTTGAACTGGCAACTCTCTTTGCAGTGGATCGCTGCGTTGGTGCTTGCCATGTTGTTAATGAATAGTGTGCGCCGTGCCGCTTTGCAGAAAAGTCGTCTCGCTGAAGATCGTGGTCGTGAAGAACGACAAGTTTTGTTGTCAACGTTTAAGAACGCCAGGCTCTCTCGCGGACTGGGCATTGAGCGCGACGAACACGAACAGTTTCAAAAGCATCTGAATCGCTACCATACTCGATTAAATGATTTCCAAATTGCGTCCGACGCTGTTGATCATCCGGGCCCATTTGTCATTTTTGCCTGTGCTGGATTAATGGCGTTTCTGGTTTTTCTCGTTTGCAGCAACGTTTTGACGTCAAAGGCCGCTTCCTTCGTCGACCAACTGACTGCTGCCGACGGGCTAACGTTTTTCGCTGCGGTTGCGTTATCGATCCCAAGTATTTTCGCCTTGAAACTGCTCCCGACCTTTCATCATGACCTGAGTCTTGCAGCGGAGAAAATCCAGCGTTATCTCAATCGCGTTCCGACCGTCAGTCAGGCCATAGGAGCCAAATTTCTGCAACCAATGGCTAAGACGCTACACTTTGAAAACGTTAAATACGAATCGCAAAGTGGACAGAAAATCCTGGATGGTGTCGATTTCAGATTTGAGGTCGATAAATGCTATGCAATCGTCTCGGCCGATCCACTGGAGGCGAAGGCGGTCGCTTTAATGCTGCCGCGATTTATCGAACCGCGCGAAGGCCGCATCATGATCGATGGTGAGGATATTGCGTGGGTGACATTGGAATCGCTGCGAGCAGAGACCATCTTTGTTGCAGCAGATGATCCCCCATTTGAAGGAACCGTCTTCGAAAACATTCGTGGAGGACAGGCGGATCTCACGCTGCACCAGGTGACTGAAGCCGCGAAAATCTCACATGCTCATAATTTCATCATCAAGCTTTTCAATGGTTATGAAACGGTCCTGGCTGGCGAGGGAGATGCGTTGGATGTTGGCCAGAGATTTCGACTTGGGCTGGCCCGTGCCATTGTTCGTAACCCGGCGCTGCTGATCATTGAAGAGCCCTGGGCTCCCCTGGATGATGACACGAAAGCATTGCTTGCTGATGCGTATGATCGCATTTGCCGCGAGCGGACGGTCATTTTTCTGCCGGCTCGTATGTCGACCGTTCGTCGTACTGACCAGATACTGGTCCTTCACGAAGGAAAAGTTGCAGCGTTCGGACCGCATACAAAACTTGTAGCCCAGTCGCCCATCTACCGGCATTGGGAGTACATGCATTTTAATGAATTCCGTCGTGAAGCGCCATTCTCCGTTGGTTGACATTTTCAGCCTGACCCGCGCTACTGTGGCAAGGGAGCGATTCGAAAATCACTCCCTTGGGACGTTAGCCAGGAGTGAGACGGAATGGGTAGAATTTTGACGGCGTTTCGAGCATTTTTCGGAACTCTGTTTAACAGGGAAATCGCCTCTAAGGTGCGGGATGCGATCAGTCTTCCCGGTCTCGTTTTGGAAGAGGCTCATACTCAACCATCGCCGATGCCCGTCCAGATTCCGCGTCCGATTGAACGCAAGCCCGCGCAAAGCGAAGCGATCACGCTGCTGGCGACCCTTCAAAGGGAAGCCCGACTCGTCGATTTCCTCAAAGAAGATTTGAGTAACTATTCGGACGAGCAGGTAGGCGCTGCAGTACGCGAGATACATCGTGATAGCAAAAGCGTTCTCGACCGTTTCTTTGCCATCAAATCGATCCGCGACGACGACGAAGGAACTTCCATTGAAATTCCTGCCGGGTTCGATGCAGGCAGGTATCGACTGACGGGAAAGTTAACCGGCTCGGCACCATTTCGCGGAACTTTGCGCCATCACGGATGGGAAGCAACACGCTGCGATCTTCCGGCCTTCACGGGAAGCGAGTCTGCCGCGAAGACAATCGCTCCTGCTGAAGTCGAGGTCCAATAGGAATCAAATCGACCTCGAATCATCGATTGGAAGAAAACGGCCATTGCGGGGTCGAATTACTGGCCGGAGCCGATACTGACGAGCTGCTGTTCGGCCACTGACCCGTTGAAGAACCAGAGGATGGTCTGGCCGATGGACTGTTAGACGTCCAAACCGATGACATTTCGCTATTCTGGTTGGACGTTGCCGTATTCAAGGTGCTGAAGCCGCCATTGCGGCTTTGCGAATTTAGACTCGATGTTTCAAGCACCTCGGACGCCCCCCCTTTGAATGTGGCATTCAAGTTTTGTTTTGCTGAAGGGGCCGTCGAATTTGGCCATGTCCCATCGTATGGTCTTGAACTGCCGTCGGCTTTTCCCTTTTCAATTCTTACTTTGCCAGCGAATTCAGATCGTCCATTTCCGGTTGAATCGAAACTCATTCCGACGGGGACAATTTTATCACTGTCAGGCCGTTTGAAAGTGAAACCAGACAAAATCGGGAACATGTTGCCAGGCCCGGCACTAAGTGCCAGTTGGGTTGCTAACTGTCGCGTCTGGTCTGATTTGTTGACCTGTTGATTTGTATCGGATGGCATTCCATTGTCTTGCCCCCAGGCCGTTTGAACTGGCGAGTCTGACTCTCGCGAGTTGTTCGAGTGACTGACAGAATTTTGCGATTTTGTCGAATCCATCGTTGCCGAGGCACCGGTCACCTCATCCTGATCCCAGGACTGTTGTAAACCACTCAGCCCCCGAATTTTGACTGCTGAAACGCGTGATTGACCACGTTCAGCGTTTGAAGGGAGACTCTGAATCTGATTTTGGATCTGTCGACGGACAGCGTCATCCTGTTTTCGCCGGTCCAGCTCTGCTTCAAGATCTTCAATGCTCATTGAGCTGACATTGGAATTATTCTCAGGCGGCATTGATCCGGTTGACCGGTTCGAAGGCCGACGATCGGTTGACGCGATTTGTTCCTCGCCAGATCGCTCTTTTGGAAAAAGCTCGGCCAGGTAACGTTGCGTTTCTTCTTCCGTCGCGCCCGCTCGGAACATCGCAAGCGCGTCTGAATAGCGGTTTTGATGAGCATATAATGCTCCGAGATTGGCCATCGCTCCCTTGTGCTTCGGGTCAATCTTTATCGCCTTTTTCAAGGTCTCTTCAGCTTGCTCTTCATTTCCACGTAGCGAATACGAATACCCATGATCACTCAGCAAATTGACATCTTGCGGACGCACTTTCAGGGCAGCAAGGTAATGATAGTCCGCAGCCGAAAACAGGCGTTGCTTGTCCGCAATAATTGCCAGACGATGATTTACGACAGGACTATCAGGCGTAAGCAGCAGCGCTTTATGATAGACGACGCGTGCATCTTCATATTGCTTGTTCTTCCTCAGAAGATCTCCTTCTTTGACGAGTTCGTCAACTTGAGCGGCCTTCTTTGTTGATTCAGCCGCCAGTTTTTCCTTTCCAGAGCCGTTTGTCGGAGTCATTTTTCGGACGGCTTTTCGATCTTGGTCGCTACGGTCCAGAACGTCGTCGGTTCCTGCAAGATCCTGGACCCGCGTCTTCGATTTGGACCCGTCGTTTGGCGTCGTTGCCAGCCTGCTACCAGGCGACAGACAGCCGGAAATCACGAATGCGACAAATGTTGCCGCTCCGAGAAAAATCAGACGCGAATTGTTGTTAAACATTCAACCGTCCCTGGTTGAAAGAGGAATTGAACAGACTGTTTGCCAAGGCGTTCCGACAACGGAATTATCTGCGTTTGATGTGTACAGACGATTTGTTTCGAATGAGATGAACCGAAATTTCCCCTTCGTCAGGGGGCATAAAAAAAAGTCTAAAGGTTTGGCAAATTTCTGTCGAGACGAGGTTGGCTTGGGTCAGCCATCCCAAACCTCCCAGTCTTCTTATCTGTGAAAGAAACTTACTTGAAGTAACTGACGGAATCGGATTCAGATAATTAATCTGCCAATTATTTCGCTTTTGGCAAAAGCAGTGACTGCAAATTTCAGGGAACCTGACCCCATTTTGGACGTAATGCAACGAATACCATCAGCGACTCAGGTATCTCTTTTTGTGCGACCCCCAGGCAGATGTGATTTAAAATGCCGACTGAAGCGTTCTCGTCTATAATCATCGTTGGAAGTCCAATCATTGGCAGTCCCATAGCTCGGGGCCGGCAGCGGTAAATAGGGCTCATTGAGCAATCACGACTCTCCTGAGGATCGCAAGAGATGTTGAAAATTCTGTTCTCGGCGTGTTGTCTCTTTTTTCCAGTCTCTTTAATCGCGAATGATTTTCCGCAGTTTCGAGGCGCTAACGGAATCGGAGTGGCTGAATCGACGGAAATTCCGCTCTCGTGGTCGATGACAGATCACCTTGCGTGGAAGATTGAAATCTCAGGTTCTGGCTGGTCACAACCGGTCTTGATCGGCGAAAAGCTTTATCTCACGACGGCCGTGTCAGAAAAGAACCTGAAGCCCAAAGACTTTTCCGACGGAGTCAAGATGCCGCAAAGTATGGGTCTTGGAGGATTGACGAGAGCACCGAACACGGTCATTCAATGGCAGGTTCACTGCTACGATGCGAAGACGGGCGAGCGAGTCTGGGTTGAAACCGTTACTGAAGGTAAGCCGAAATTTCCCGTCCACCCATCGAACACGTATGCAACAGAATCTCCGGTCGCTGATGCGAACGGTGTTTATGCTTTTTTCGGAGCCACAGGGACCGTCGCTGGATTGAGTCACCAGGGTCAGATTCTTTGGCGACAGCAACTTGGTGTCTTTTCAACCAGCAACGGGTTTGGCACAGGTAGCTCCCTGGCAATCCACAACGGCAAAGTCTTCGTTCAGCACTTTACCGCCGGAAGCGGGATACTGGCCTGCTTCGATACGAAAACAGGCGATCAGCTCTGGCGCTCTGACCGCAAAAAGAATGAATGCTCATGGAGCTCCCCCATCATTTGGCAAAACAAGATGCGGATCGAGCTTTTGTCGTCAGGTAACGATTTGATTTGCAGCTATGATCCGGAAACTGGTCACGAACTCTGGAGATTGGGAAACGTCAAATCTCCGACTGCTTGTTCGATCGCAGCAGACAATCGCCAGATCTACTTTGGGGGATCAGATCCATTCTCGACTGGACCATTGTTTGCCATGCAGGCTGGTGCGTCAGGGGATATCTCACCGAAGAAGAAAAATGAATCGTTCGAAACTTGCCGTTGGGTTGAAGCCAAAGGTGGTCCGGGCATGCCATCCCCGGTTTCAACGGGTGCCTTTGTTTACGTCGTCGATAAAAATATCTTGAAGTGCTACGACGCGGAATCGGGAAACCGGCTTTACCAGAATCGACTTCCGTCTGCGCCGATGGTTGCGGCATCACCGATCGTGATTGGGGACAAACTGCTGCTCATTGACGAAGCGGGCAATTCAACGCTGATCAAGGTCGGCTCTGAATTTGAAGTCATCGGAGGGGGCAAACTGGATGATATTTTCTGGTCCACTCCTGCCGTCGGAGATGGTACGATTTATTTTCGCGGTGTTAATGCGCTGTATTGTGTTCGAAAGTGATCCCGACGGTCAGCAGCGATTCTTCGCGTTTGAGGCGACATTCGCTATGCTGGGCAGTCCTCATCAATACACAGTGTTTCGAAGATCGTACGTGCAGGACGACGTCTCGCTAGAAAATCAGGAGCATGACCATGGTGTGCCAGCATTTGAGTGAGCTGTATCAGCTTTGCGAAAAGAACCAGTTGCGTTTGGGTGGTGCGGACTTGATTCGGATCGTCTGCAAACAGTGCGACCACGAAGAAACTTGCCCGTCAGTCCTGATGGACGAATACGATTCCGATTATCATACCCACCACAGCGAACCCGGCCTCGACGCAAAATCGGCGAATTTCGATAAACCTGGAAATTGACCAACGGGATTGTGATGCGAAACATCTCAATCCATTTCAGACGACTTGTGCTTTGTCACGTCGTGATTATTTGCCCGGTGCCAGTGATTTTCCGGCAGTTTGTACCGACGCTGTCAGAGACACACTTTTCGTCGCGTTTTCTGCTTTTCGTTTCGCAATGGCCTCTTCACGTCTGCGTGCCTCTTTTTCGAATCGAGCTCGACGAGCCATTTTGGACATTTCCAGAGCCTTCTGCTCTGCTGCGGCTTGATACGCCATCGCTCGCTGGTTCTCAACATACATCGCTCGTTGTTCGTAAGCGTACTGCTGAATTCGCTGGTGAAGTCTCTCCTGGGGGTTGCCGCCGCTGCACATAAAACCGTCATCCTGACAGAGATGGTCGTCCGCGCTGAGCGCGCCTGCAATCGTAAACGTGACGACGATCGTTGTGATTCGCATTGACCAGCGCAGCATGGCGATTTCCCTGTTAAACCTGATAAGGCGCGTCGGGTCCATCGCCCGTTACGACTGTTTCGAGTTTGTCCTGTCGCCAGTTGGATGCCAGATCGTTTTCCGGGTTACAACGTACGTTTGAAAAGATTCGTGACGTCCCGGTGCAGACTTCGCCCGTGATCCAGCGGAAGGGCGAAGCCTCATTTCTCGCTAAATTCCACGGTTAAAAAAAAGATGGCGTTTTGAGCATGGAACAAACTTGTGCCAGGAAGCCATGCTTTACCATCTCGATCATTGCGTCCGAAAAATCGGTTGTCGCCCCGGCGATTCACTACTGAAGAAGACTTCTCTTTAACACGTCTTGAGCCTGCGAAAAATAGGGCTGCCAGACGATTTCAGGGCGGGAATACTTCAGGCAGTCTCTTACCTTTTGCAATGTGTTCAGCGCCATGTGCGGACATCGATTGCAGGCACATGTTTCGCCCGTCGACGTCATGATCCCGGGGACCGGAATGTATTCGTGCTGAGGGGCCAGCTTCTTTAACGGATGAATCATGTTCGCTTCGGTCGCAACGAGAAACGTTTTCGGCTCCGTGACCGACGCGACGTACTTTCGCATCTTTTCGGTCCCGCCAATGATGTCAGACACTTCGAGAATGTTTGCAGGACATTCGGGGTGAGCCATTACCAATGAACCGGGATGATTGCGTTTGGCTCGCAACAGGTCTTGCACACTGAAGACTTCATGAACCATGCATGAACCTGGCCACAGGATCATCGGGCGACCGGTGACGGAACTCAAGTACCGTCCGAGATGCTGATCGGGAACGAACAGGATTTGTTTGTCGGCAGGAACCCGGTCGATGATCTCGCGAGCGTTACCACTCGTCACGATCCAATCGCACAGTGACTTGACCGCGGCGGTCGTATTGATGTACGCCACCGTCTGAAAGTCGTGTCCTTTGGCTCGCAGTTCTGCCTGGTAGGCCGCCAGCCGATCCGCCGGGCAGCTTTCGGCCAGCGAACAGCCCGCATGCAAATCGGGCATCAAAACCCGCTTCTCCGGACTCAGAATCTTGGCCGATTCACCCATGAAATGGACCCCGCAGAACACGATCGTCGATGTCTTCACCTGAGTCGCGTCGCGGGCCAGCTTCAAACTGTCGCCGGTAAAGTCAGCGATGTCCTGCAAGTCTCCGTCAACATAAAAGTGCGCCAGGATCGAAGCATCACGTTCTTTTTTAAGTACCTCGATCTCGTCCATCAGGTCCAGAGGATCTTCATAGACCTCGCTGGGAGCGTTCGTGTTGATGACGGGAAGTTCCATGTTCTGTCCTGTTCCGCAATGATTGAGAGGCCGCCATTCTTCACGTAGCGGAGGCTTCCAGCCGCCGCGATAAGTATCAGTAGCTCTTCGTGAATCTGCAGCTTCCAGGCAAACGGCATTTGTTTTTGGGGAAAATCTTACGAGTAATAATGAGGGATTCGCTGGATCAAGAAGACGTTTCTTCTTCGATTTTGTCCCCTTGGGACACCCGACAATAGCCCACCGTTTTAACGGTGGGAAACCAGGCAAACCAAATCTCCAAAGTCCCGGCAGGGACGACAGTTCAGGATGACACGGCGTTAATGGATAATGCCTAGTCGAATGTTCCCATAAAAACCTTACATCACGCCGTAGATTCTATTTCGTGACATGCAATTAGGAAATGAGGCTCATCAACTTTTCCATTAAAGCCACCCTGACGGAAATCCGAAAAACCGCCCATCGACACGCCAACCAGACCAAATATCCCAATTATTCCGATGGTTCTGCCAAAGTTCCCAATTCGCATCGCCGATCACCGATTTCTTCCTTAAGTTTTCAATTCCATCTGCCGATGGCTCGCACGAGAGGGTGAATTGTCGGCTCGGGAATCGTGGCCGACGCTGCCAGCGTCGGACGAAGCGACCTGTAATTTGATCGGCAACACTTCACCAAAATCGAAGTCGTAACCGACGCTCCTAGCGTCGGAAGGAATCACATGGAATTGAGTCGGCAGCTCTTCGTAGCCTTCGCCGCCCTGTTACTGGGGTTCGGGTTGCTGATGGTGCACAGCTCCAGCGTCACCTCGTGGCCGACCGAATTTGAACAGGTTCATCTCTCGCGACACCTGGTCTTTCTGGTGATCGGAGTGATCGCCGCACGATTTGCTGCGTCTCAGCACCCGGAATTCTGGAAGCGGTTTGCTCCCTGGCTGTTCGTCATCACCGTCGCGCTGCTGGTACTCGTGCTCGTTCCAGGGATCGGAGTCCGAGTGAAAGGGGCACAGCGCTGGATTCGAATTCCAGGGATTTCCGCTCAACCCTCAGAATTGGCAAAAATCGCGGTCCCATTAACAATGTGCTGGCTGGTCGACTGGAATCGAGATCGACTCTCCCACTGGTTCGTGGGAACCGTTCCTTTCGTGATTCCCGTCCTGATCGCGGTTCCTTTGGTCCTGATCGAACCCGATCTGGGAACTGCCGTTTTTCTGCTCGGCAGTGCCACGCTGGTTCTCTTCCTCGGTGGCTGGCCTTTAAGAAATTTTCTGCTTGGCATTGGTGTTTGCGTCCCCGTCGCCATCGGCACGTTGGCGATGAAGCCGTATCAGCAGCGCCGCGTCGCCGGCTTTCTGGAAAGCTGGGCCAATTTTGACGCCGCCCCCTACCAACTGAAGCAATCGCTCGTCACGTTAGGCGCGGGCGGACTGCACGGCGTCGGTTTAGGACGCGGCTGGCAAAAGCTGAGCTTTCTACCCGAAGCAAACACCGACTTTGTCTTCGCGGTCATCGGCGAAGAATTAGGCCTGATCGGCACACTCAGCCTGATCGCCCTGTGGTGTGGCTTATACCTGTCGGGTCTAAGAATGCTGAACCATCTCGACCGAAAGGGGTTTGCGTATCTGGCCAGTTTTACGCTACTGACACAATTAACAGGCCAGGCCATGTTAAACATCGCCGTCGTGACAGCCATGGTCCCCCCCAAAGGGATTTCGCATCCACTGATCAGCGCCGGCGGAAGCAATCTCGTCGTCAGCCTGCTCGCCATCGGCATCGTTTTAAGTCTGTCTCGCAACGACGACCCGGAACTGAAGATTGCGCCAACGTAGGGTGCGGTCGAGTCTTCGAGGCCCACCATCCCCCTGTTTTCGTTGCAGAACGGGGAAAAACAAAGGTGTCAGGTTGGGCGATTGACTCTTATCAGTTGACCGTTTAACTGCTCATACGACGAGATGACTTCGTGGATTCTCATTGCCTGGGCAACAAAATCAGGGTCATAAGTGCAAACGATAATACCGCCATGCGCCGGTTGCTCGATGTGAAGACGAATGAAATGCTTTCGATTGAGTGTTAGTACTGCTCTGCCGGTGCCCGTCGCAAACGACAGAACTTCCAAATCGGAAATTGCCTGCTCCGCTTTTCCCGCTTCAACCACGGTCAACACGTCGTGGCCTAATCGGCGCAACGCCTCAACGACCGGTCTGGGAAAATTTTCATTTGAATAAATGAGTGCCACCGATTACGCGTCCTCATTTTCACGGATCTGTTGATCAATTTCCGCTCGGTACGAACGGACGTACGCCCAGGCGTGAACGAGATCTTCCGCGTTGAGAGTTGGATAGCATTGAAGCAATTCGGCCTCGGTCGTTCCGCAACGGCGTGCCTGTTCGAGAAGCCAAACCGGTATTCGCGTTCGGACGATACAGGGTTCTCCCCCGCAAACACCCGGACGGCTTTCGATGCCAGCGAATGCATCGCCTAAATCCAAGACAACGGCCTGTAGTAGCTGAGCCTTCTCGGCGCGACTCATTGCCGGGAGCAGTCTTTCGGCCTCCTCAAGAGGGGTTGGCACGTCATACCTCGCTTTCACATCCAAAAACTCAGTGTTCACCATTGATTCTTGTGCTGGAATCGAATGATTGTCAACAGGGAGTCGAAACGCCTAAGCAATCGAAGCGAGAAAGCAGAAAGCAGAACTCGTTCAGTCTTCCTTCCGCCGTCATCCTTCGAATTCCTCTGTTTGCACATGGAGTCGCTGTTCCCAAATCGCGCTGGTAAAGTTCGCAGGAAATCGAAGTCATCGGGATAACGCACATGCTATGTCGGCATGAGCCTGATTGGCATCCACTTCGGTCCGTCCCGTCACGCACTCTGAAAAACATGCTCGCGATGGAATGCCAGTGAGATCGGATCGGGAGCGAATCGAGCGGGCAGGTTGAGGCTTGCTCCTTCAATGTCCAGCAGCGCCCATTGGTGGAATTGAGACGGTGACTGGGCACGCAGGACCGGGGAAATAACAACCTTCAGGTCGTCAGAAAACGTGACTAATCCTCGATCAAAGGCTTTGTCATACAGCGAGTTCAAACAGACTCCGTTTCGCGGATCAGCTCGGCGAGACTCGTTGACAGAGTGCGTCTTTGCTTCGAACAGCACTCTTGATGATCTCGAAATCATGTGGCGCTCTCACGTTCCGTAATCGTGCCGACGCTGGCAGCATCGGCCACGTGGGCGACGCTGCCAGCGTCGGACTGAATCGGCAGTGGCATTCCCACCCGGTTCGGGACCTGTCGCAATGTGATGAATCGAACCACGGTCGGTTGAAGAAACCGTTCTCGGTCGCCCCGAATGGCAACGCCGTGAAGGATTTTGGATCGGCAAAATAGCGGTAATCGCGGAACACGGTGATGGAAAGTGCTCTCCACCGACCCCGCGTCGGTGGGAGCAGCGACTTTCAAGCTAATTCTTCTCGTTAACTATCCGATTCAGTTAGTTCAATAGCACTTCAGTCGTTGCTCCCACCGACTCAGGGTCGGTGGAGAGCTTGCCTTTTTGCAATTAGCCGCGAGTTAGCTTCTCAGTCGTTGCTTCCACCGACACGGGGTCGGTGGAGAGCTTAAAACTTGAGAGTCCCCGCCACACTTGTTTTTAATTTGCCCCTGTTTTCTCGACGAAAAATCCTTCACGGCGTCGCCCCGAAGGGGGCTTTGCTCTTTCATTTGGTTCGTACGCTGGGGCGGAAACCGCCCCAGGCTCTATTCGGTCGCCAGGATGTGGCTTAAAAATCGACTCGCGTTTTTGATTGATGTCATCAGCACCTTCCAAACGTTAAGAAAGTATCTCGTTTTTTCTATTGACGAGCGATAAAAGTTATTGTACGTTTATGTCGCGTTTTGTGTTAAGATGGGCAGCCGGGCGTAATCTGGTTGTTTAACCCGCAGCCAGCGGCGCAGGTGGATCGGCGTTCAGCCGATCTCTTCAAGCGTCATGGGGCTGCGGGTGTCGTAAACACTTAAGCGAAAGATGGCCCGGGCTTCGTTCGTTGCTTCGAATCCTCGCTTCTCTTCGAGGCGCGGGGCGCCGAAACGGCAGAAAGTAGTTATGAGTGAGTCGAGAGTAGAACGGCGAAGCGCCGAGAGAGTAGAACGTAGAAAGTTGAGAGTAGAAAAATCAGGAAAGCGATTTCGTTTCTTAGACTGGTCTGCTCTTGAGGAACTTGACGTTCTATATGTCGAAAAAGTTCCTCGGGTTCATGGAGCGGTAGTTCCTGACAAACCGCTTGTAGC